>LXQI01000001.1 GCA_001683845.1 Erythrobacter sp. ANT-B3C2
GATTGCGACGATTGAAACGATACTCGAATTCCTTGACGTAGCGACCAAGGTATTTCGGGCTGACGCTGGTATGCGTCCCGTTGATCGAGCACTTGAGATGCCGCCAGAAATTCTCGATCCCGTTCACTGACACGACCTCGGCAAGGCGGTAGTCGTAATAGGCATACTCTTCCGCGCCGTGGTTCACTGTCGCATGGCGATAGCCCGCCGCGCCAAGGCTCTTGTAGCTGTTGAGTTCGTCAGTGTGGACGATCCCGCCAGTCTGGACGTTGCTGGTCACGAACGGCTCTAGGGTTGCGCGGCGCTGGTTGGGGACCACGGCGCAAACAACGTCGCCACCGCGCTGTAGCGCGCCGACAACGACTGTCTTGGCGTGCGAGCCGCGATTGTGCGTGCCCTTCTTGACGCCGCCCATGAGGGTTTCGTCGATCTCGACATTCGTTCCCGGCCCGCCGATTGGGCGCTCGCCGTCAACGTCGGCCATGTGTTCGCGGATCAGGCCAGTCATGCGCCAAGCCGTTTTGTAGGTGACGCCTAGCTGGCGCTGCAATTCCTTGGAGCTGACACCGTGCCGCGTGGTGGTGAACAGGTGGATCGCGTAGAACCACAGTTGAAGCGGGGTGCGCGTCTGTTGGAACGGTGTGCCGACCGTGGGGTGCAGGTGGTGACCGCACCACTGGCAGGAATAGGCCCGCTCCGCCTTGATGCGGAACCACTTGGACGGGCGCTCGCATGAAGGGCAGGTGAAGCCCTGACCGAACCGCGCTTCAAACAGGTGTTGAAGGCAGGTTTCGTCGTCCGGAAACTTGCGGAAAAAGGCGGTGGTGGTGAGGGGCTTCGTGTCCATGCACCATCATATAGCGCATCGAATTACGTATGGCAAGGGGATACACCCCTATTCTTGATAATCGCCCGCCAGCGGATTGGTATAGAACAGCGGAACTTTAAAGGGCATAAAGACGTAGGGCCCATCTACCCTAGACTGTCAATTGAATAGGGCGTTCCGGCGGCAGCGCGCGGGAAATTGGGGCGGCCATTCACCGGATCGTTGTGGATCTGCATGACTTCAACGGTCTCGCCGGTCCAGGGATTGGTCCAGGTGTCGAGCACTTCGCCCGTCTTTGGGCTGAGGTAGAACATGACCTCCCGGTTCACCATGCGCCAGCCGGTGCCGCGCTCCGGGTCTTCCACCTGCACGCAGCGTCGCACGTTCATGCCCTCGCCCCTGAACAGCAGCCTATCCCTCTCGCCGGGGGCTCGCGAATAGACGTTCGCGGCCCAGTGATAGACCGCGGTTTCGCCGTCCTGGACACCGCATTGGATGCGCTTGGCAATTTCGAGTGCGTCCTCCGCCACGTCCGGGTCCAGCACGCGAGCGGCGGCCGGGGTGCCAAGGGTGGCGACGGCTGCAATACTGGTGGCCAGAGCAGTCAGAGATTTCCGCAAGGTCATGGGTTTCCTCTCTACTAAGCAGACCATTGTCCGAACGAAAGCGCGATTCAAGGTTGACTTTAGATTTGTCCGGACAAATTGTGAAGAGAGCAGATAGGCCCGATCTGCTCCGAAGGAGTCCTTGCCCCGGTGTTTGCCGCCAGTACCCTACTATTCGTCCCCGGATCGCGTCCTGACCGCTTCGCGAAGGCGCGGGCGGCCGGGGCTGACGTGACGGTGATCGATCTGGAGGATGCGGTCGCGCAGGCGGATAAGCAGGGCGCGCGAAGAGCCGCCCTCGCCGAAGTCGCGAAGGGTGGGGCATGGGCGCTCCGCATCAATGGTATTGCCACTGGGCACGGCATGGCTGACCTTCTCGCCCTGCATGAATCGGAGGATTTGCCAGCTTACTTGCTGATTTCCATGGTGCAGGAAGCGCGCGATCTTGAAATCGTCTCGGAGGTGCTGGGCGAACGCTGTCCCCGCCTCGTTCCACTGATCGAGACACCACGCGGTCTGCGCCATGCCTTGGCAATTGCGCAGGTTCCGGGCGTCGCCGCGATGATGTTCGGCGGCGGCGATTTTGCTGGTGAACTCAAGGTAGCTATGGCGTGGGAGCCGTTGCAGGCAGCGCGCCAGCAGCTGATCCTTGCTTGCGCGGAAGCGGGAGTTCCAGCGGTCGACGTGCCTTTCACCCGCCTCGACGATGACCCGGGCCTTGCCGAGGAATGCGCATGGTCCCGCGCCCTCGGCTTTTCCGCCAAGGCGGCCATCCACCCCGGACAATTATCCGCCATCCGCGAGGCGTTCCTGCCATCCGGCGCGGAGGTCGCCGAGGCTGAGGATGCATTGCAGGCCTATAGCGAGGCGGGCGGGAAGGCGCTCCGTCACAACGGCCGACTGCTCGAAGCGCCGCTAATCGGCCATTATCGCGAAATCGTCGCACGAAGCAGGAGACAGGCAGATGCGTGATGGCGTGGTCGAAATTAAACCTGGTCGATATCGGGAAAGCTTCGGCCGCTATTACGAGGATTTCGTCATCGGCGACATCTACGAGCATCGGCCGGGCCGCACGATCACCGATAGCGACAACATCTGGTTCACGCTGCTAACAATGAATACGCATCCGGCGCATTTCGATTACGAATACGCCAAGAAGACCGAATTCGGTAAACCGCTGGTCTGTAGTCCCCTGACGGTCGCATTGATGGTTGGCATGAGTGTTTCCGATGTTAGCCAAAAGGCCGTGGCCAATCTCGGCTGGGACGACATTCGCCTGACCAATCCGCTGTTCCCCGGCGACACGCTCTATGCCGAAAGCGAGGTCTTGGAAATGCGGGAGAGCAAGTCGCGGCCCGAACAGGGCATCGTGAGCATCAGGACCATCGGGAGGAACCAGCACAGCGCCATCGTGTGCACGTTCAACCGCAAGATGCTCATCTGGAAGCGCGGCTTCGGCCCCGCCGACGATTGAGCCGAGCCTTGGGACTGGAACAGACGATGGCTATCGCCGAAACAGCCGTTCAGGAGCGCCGCACCATCGATCTGGACGAGGAGCGCTCCTACATGGACGCGATCGATCGCTGGCTCGAGCGCGAGGTGATCCCGGTCATAAAGCACCATGACCACAACGATATCTGGCCGGAGGAACTGGTCGGACAGATGGCGGAAATGGGCCTTTTCGGAGCGACCATCGCGCAGGAATATGGCGGGCTCGGCTTGCCCGCGACGACCTATGCGAAAATCGTGATGCGCATCTCCAGCCACTGGATGGCAATCACCGGGATCTTCAACTCGCACCTCATCATGGCAGCGGCAGTAGAGCGCTTCGGCACTCCTTCGCAAAAGGAGGCATGGCTGCCCAAATTCGCCTCGGGCGAAATACGAGGCGGCCTTGCGCTGACGGAGCCCAATGCCGGCACCGACCTGCAGGCTATCCGCATGGTCGCGCGGCGAGATGCTGACGATTATGTCCTCAATGGTACGAAGACCTGGATCAGCAATGCCGTGAACGGCTCGTGTTTCGCGCTGCTGGCCAAGACCGATCCCGCCGCGCAGCCGCGATACAAGGGCATGAGCCTGTTCATCGTCGACAAGCGTCAGGGTCTGTCCGTCGGAAAGCAATTCGACAAGCTCGGCTACAAGGCCATCGATTCCGCCGAACTGGTGCTGGAGGATTACCGCATCCCAGCCAACCACCTCATCGGCGAAGAGGAGGGCAGAGGCTTTTTTCAGGCGACTGGAGGGCTGGAGTTGGGCCGCATCAATATTGCCGCGCGGGGCGTGGGCCTGGCAGACGGCAGCCTGCGCCATGCCACCGAATACGCACAGCAGCGCGAGACCATGGGCAAGCCGATTGCGCAGCACCAAGCGATCCAGCTTAAGCTGGGTGACATGGCGACCCGCGCCCGCGCCGCCCGGCTGCTGACGCTCGATGCCGCGCAGGCTTACGACCGTGGCGAGCGCTGCGACATGGAAGCGGGAATGGCGAAGTATTTTGCTTCCGAAGCTGCCGTTGAGAACAGCCAGGAAGCGATGCGCATCTATGGCGGCTACTCCTACTCTAAGGAATACGACATTGAGCGCTACTACCGCGACAGCCTGCTGATGTGCATCGGGGAAGGAACCAACGAAATGCAGAGGATTATCATCGCCAAGCAGCACCTCAAAAACAATCCTGCCTAAACCACCCCCGATGTCCGCAACCCTTCCCTTGGCCGGATTTCGCGTTCTGAGCGCCGAGCAGTACGGTGCAGGGCCTTATGGTACGATGCACCTCGCGCAATTGGGCGCCGAGGTGATCAAGATCGAACCGCCGGCGAAGCACGGCAAGGTTGGGGGCGATACGGCGCGGGCAGTGGGGCCGCACTTCCTGAGTGAAGAAGAAAGCCTCTATTTTCAAGCCTTCAACCTCAACAAGCGCTCCCTCTCGCTCGACCTCAACACCCAGGAGGGGCAGGCCATCCTCCACAAGCTGGTGGAAAAAAGTCACGCGGTCGCCAACAATTTGCGAGGCGACCTCCCGGAAAGGCTGGGCCTGACCTACCCTGCACTGAGAGAGTACAACCCAGCGATCGTTTGTGCCCATTTGTCCGCCTACGGCCGCGACAACGAACGGGCACGCTGGCCCGGCTACGATTATCTGATGCAGGCTGAAGCGGGCTATTGCGCGCTGACCGGCGAACCTGGCAGCCAGCCGCAGCGCATGGGCCTATCCATGGTCGATTTCATGACCGGAACGCTTATGGGTTTAGGTCTCCTGGCGGCGCTGGTGGATGCGCAACGCAGCGGGCGCGGTCGCGACATCGATACGGACCTCCTTTCGGCCGCCATTCACCAGACCAGCTATCCGGCCCTGTGGTACATGAACAAAGGCGATGAAGGTGGGCGCACGCCGCGCTCGGGCCATCCCACGGCAACACCCAGCCAGATGTTCCGAACGGCCGACGGTTGGATGTTCGTCATGTGCCAGCTTCCGAAATTCTGGGACATCCTGGTGAAGCGTATCGGCCGGCCCGACCTTGCTGAGGACCCGCGCTTCGCCACCAACGAGGATCGCCTGCGCCATCGCGAGGAACTTACCGGTTTGCTGGATGCGGAATTCTCGCAGCACGACATGGGATACTGGCAGGACTTTCTGGGTGGCCACGTCCCGGTTGCTCCGGTCCATGGACTGGCGGATGCGCTCGATAATCCCTGGCTTCGGGAAATCGGTATGCGCGTGAAGGTCGATCACCCCTTGCACCCCGGCATGGAGGTGCTGGCGAGCCCGATCAAGGTCGACGGCAAACGACCGCCCAATCGGCCGGGACCGCTTCTGGGTGCGGACACTGAGGCGATTCTCGCTGATCTCGGACACCACGGCGACGAGATCGAAAGCCTGCGCAGGCAAGGGATCGTCTGATCGCCATGGGCAAGCTTTCCGGCATCAAGGTCGTGGATCTGACGCAGTTTCTGCCCGGTCCTGCCATGACGGGAATGATGGCCGATCAGGGGGCAGATGTTCAAAAAATCGAGCCACCCACTGGTGACCCGGCCCGGATGCAGGCGCCCTTCGAAGCAGGCCACTCGGTCTGGTTCGCCAATCTTAATCGGGGCAAATCCAGCTTGGTGCTGGACCTCAAGTCTGTCGATGGGTGCGCGCGTCTACGCGAGCTCTGCGTCCAGGCGGATGTCTTCGTGGAAGGTTTTCGCCCGGGCGTTATGAAGCGGCTGGGCTTTGATTACGAGACGGTGCGCAAGATTAATCCTGGCATTGTTTATTGCTCCATCTCCGCTTTTGGACAAGATGGGCCGCTCGCTGGCCATGCCGCACACGATCTCGCGGTTCAAGCGCTCACCGGCTTCCTGTCAGTGAACGACGATAGTGAGGGAACGCCCGTCGTTCCGGGCGTGCCCGGCGCCGACATGGCCGCAGGGCTTACCGCGCTATCGGCGATCCTCATGGCGCTGCTGGCGCGCGAGCGGACAGGGCAGGGCGATTACCTGGATATAGCCATGTTCGACAGCCTGCTTCCGTGGTGCGTGCACGTTGCGGGAAGCGCGATCGCGGGAGGAGAAAGCCCGGTCAGCAAGGCGCAGCGCTCGTTGGGCGGTGCGGCTTTCTACCAGGTTTATGAAACGCGAGATGGCCGCCATGTCGTTCTCGGGGGGCGCGAGATGAAGTTCGCGCGCAACCTGCTCGAGGCTCTGGGCCGCCTGGATCTCCTGCCCCTTGCTGAAAGGCCGGCGGGAGAACAAGGGGAGCTGGTCGCGTTTCTGCAACGCAGCTTCTTGACGAAGACCCGCGCTGAGTGGGAAAAATGGTTCGAGGGGCGGGACATTGCCTTCGCCCCCGTCCTCTGTTTTCGCGAGGCTTTGGACCGGGAGCACTCCGCTTGGCGGGGCCGGTTGGTGATGGCTGGCGACGGCGCCCATCACATCGCTCCTCCAATCCACTTTGCCGCGGAACACTGGTCGCCGGCTCCGATTCCGCGGCTGGACTGCAGATGAGCCTCTCAACCGTCCACGTCGATGTGCATGGAATAGGCAAAGCGGTCGCCGGGGTGGTAGCTTACCGAAACTTCGAACAAATTGCCCCTGTTGTCGAAGTAGCAGCGCAGGATGCGCAGGATCGGGCTGTTAGGCTCGACACCGAGCTCGCGCGCGATCTGCTCGCCCGCCGCGATCGCCTGGATGTCCTGCGTCACCTTGGCGATCCTAACCCCGGCATGAATTTCCAGCTGGCTGAAGAGCGGACCCGCTCCGAGGTCGAGCTGGTCCATGACATCGCCCAACCGCTCGTGGAAGAAAGCGTCAGTAACCGCAATCGGCAGCGCATCGTCCGGATGCCGGCGCGCGCCGTGCACGCTGTGCCAGTTGCCCCCAGTGTCTTCGGCCACCTGCTCTGCGATCTCCTCCTGCAAGGGGCCGCTTTTGCGCGGTTTATACGTTACCTGAGTGTCCCGCGCATATTGCAGCAATTCGCCCACGTTGGAGAGCGGCTGGTGCAACGCCCCGCCCCGCGCGGCAGCGGGCTGCACAACGGTGCCCGATCCACGTTTGCGGGCAATCAATCCCTCGGCCTGCAATCGGCGCAGCGCCTCCCGGATCGTGAACCTGCTGGCCTGGTACTTGCGACACAGTTCGCTCTCGGTCGGGAAGGATTTGTCGAGGGAGAACTGCCCCTCCATCACCGCCTTGCGAAGCTCGGATGCAAGCTGCATGTAGCGCGGCTCGGCGGCCTCACGGGCCTTTCCGGTACTCACTTTCCCAGGCAAGTGTCTCTCCGCGGTCCAGGCTGTCCGGAAGGCGCGCGTGTATGAGCGATGCGCTACTCTTGCAACTGGCGCGGCGCCTCGTCCGCCCGCCTGGCGAATGCGAGCGCGAACGGGCACGCCTACACCTGCTCGACTGGCTGGCTTGCGTGGCAGGGGCGCGCACCAGCAAGGTCGCGGAAGTAGCGCGGCGGGCCGGTGGGGCGGGTTGGACGCGGGCGGCCTGGCTCGGCAATGTTCTTGAGATGGACGACATTCACCGCACGGCGCTGCTCCACCCGGGGCCGGTCGTGTGGCCGGCAGCGCTGTCCTTCGCCGATGCGTGCATGGACGAGCGAATCGACGCCGCAGTGCGCGGATATGAGGCAATGATTGCCGTGGGCACGGCGCTCGACGGCTATCATTACGCTCATTGGCACCCAACGACCACAGCGGGGATGTTCGGTGCTGCTGCTGCTGCCGGTTCACTTCTGGGCGCCGAGCCTGCGGAATACGTCAATGCGCTGGCCAATGCTGGGTCGGTGGCCGGCGGGCTGTGGCACATGCGCCATGACGACGTCCTCACCAAACAATGGCATATCGCTCATGTCGTCCGCACAGGTCGCGAAGCGGCATTGTTCGCAAGGGCAGGGGCGACAGGGCCGGCGCGGTTGCTTGAAGGGCTGCAGGGTCTGTACGAAGCGATGACCCGGCAGGCGGGCGAGCTGGGCGGAAACGCTGCCGGTTGGCTGGTGCATGGTGTCAGCTTCAAGCCGTTCGCTGCCTGCCGCCACGCCCATCCGGCAATCGACGCCGCGCTCGAATTGCGATCGCAGGGAAAGCTCGAAGCTCCCTTTTTTTTAGAAACCTTTTGCGATGCGTTGACCTTTTGCGACCGGCCCGATCCGCGCAACGAGGTCGAGGCCAAGTTCTCGCTGCAGCATTCGGTCGCGGTTATCGCGGCGGGGCGCAATGCCGAGCCAGCCGATTTCACGTCCGAGGCCATTTCTGACCTCTCCCGGTTGCGGGCGCAGGTATCAGTCGCCGAGGATCCCGCCATCACGGCCCGCTATCCGGCCCATTTCGGCGCAAGGCTCAACGGCCTTGAACTGGTCGACACGCGGGGTGATCCCGAACGGCCGGTGGCCGAAGGTGGGATCGTCGCCAAGCTGCGCGTGTTGGCGGAATGGGGCGGCCTCGGCATCGGCGAGGTGCCTCGAGCGGTCGAGCTGGCTCTGCATCGTGACGACGCCGAGGCGCTCGATGCGATGATTGCGGAATGGCTGGCATGACCGCCACGCAGGACATTCTTCAGTTTGCAGGGGCGAGCCACGAGCTGCCCCTCGCAGTACGCAAGGATGCCGCGCGGCTGCTTGCCGATACGCTGGCAACCGGAGCCGCCGGGGCAGCTTCGCTCGAGGCGAGGATGCTGCGTTCGGCGCTCGACCGCTGGTGCGGCAGCGGGGGCGCCGCGCGCCTGCTGTCGGGCAACAACGGTCGCCTCCCGGCCTCGCAAGCTGCCTTTTTCAACGGATTTGCGATACATTGCCTCGAATGGGACGCGGTGCACGACACCGCTGTGGTCCATGCCCTATCGGTCGTAACCGCCGCACTGCTTGCTGCATCCGATGAGAGGGGCGGAAGCGATTCCGATGAGTTTCTCACTGCGCTTGCCGTGGGCGTGGATATCGCCAGCGGGCTTGGTATCGCGGCGATGGGGCCGATGCGATTCTTTCGCCCGGCCACTGCCGGTATTATCGGCGCGGCGCTCGCCGTCGCGCGGCTGGAGAGCCTGGCCCCTGAGCAATTCGCAGATGTATTGGGAATGGCCTATTCCTTCACTGGCGGAACGATGCAGGCGCATGTGGAGGCTTCCGTTGCACTGCCATTGCAGATTGCCCGGGCGGCGCAGGGCGCAGTGCAGGCCGTTGGCCTAGTGCGCGCAGGTTTCGGCGGCCCGCATGATGTGATCCAAGGACCCTTCGGCTATTCCGAACTGATCGAGCCGCTCGCGCTCGAAGATTACACGGTCACACTGGGAGAGACGTGGCGGATCTCCGAGATCAGCGTGAAGCCTTTTCCTTCGGGCAGGGCGAGCCATGGGGCTCTGGGCGCGCTTCAGGCACTGCGCGCCGAGGGATCAGTCTCGGCAGACAATTGGGCGAGGATAGAGCTCTTCGCCCCTCCGCTCGTGAACCGGCTCGTCGGACGAGTCTATAGGAAGGGCGCGCCAGCTTCCTACAATCGCCTTTGCCTCGCGTTTCTGGCACCGCTGATGCTGCGCGATGGGCATATCGATCCAAGGCTTGACGAAACGGAGGAGGCGGCTGCGGCGAACGTCATCGTGTCGCTTGTCGGGAGCCCGGATCATAATGCCCTTTCGCCACAGCGATTGGTAATCGACCTTCGCGACAGCACGCGGATTGAGCGGGTCATAAAAGCCAGTCCCGGCAGCCCCGGCGCCCCGATGTCACCTGAGCAGGCGGCGGCCAAGTACAGCCTTTGCCGCGAACTCGCCAAAGCCTGCGACCCCGTCATCTTCACCGACCCACTGCGCTACGCGACGGACCCGCAATGACCTTCCCGACCTATTTCGAGTCTTTCGATGGCGATGCGATGTTGACGGACTTCCCGGTCGGCGACGAATTCATCGCTCGCTATCAAGCGATGAGCCGCGATGAATTATTCGCCATGCAGGATGGGCAATTTCGCAGGCTGATGAATCGTGGTTGGCAGATTCCCTTTTATGAACGCCTCTGGGGCAGGCATGGGATTGAGCCAGGGGACATCAGCGGGCTTGAGGACATCGGCAAGCTGCCGATTTACGACAAGTCGGACCTGATGGCCTCGATCGACGAGCATCCGCCTTTTGGCGACTTCGCCGGATTGGGAGGTGCCGACCGGCCGCCGAGCATCTTGCACACCACCAGTGGGACTACCGGCAAGCCACAGGTGCTGATGTTCGGCCCCAGGGGGCGTGAGGTAGGCAATCTTTTGGTCGGGCGCATGTATCGCTGGATGGGGCTGACTCCCGACGACGTGGTTCACTCGGTCTACGGTCACGGCATGATCAATGGCGGCCACTACATCCGCGAAGCGGTAACGCACTACACCAATTCGATTTTCCTGTCCGCTGGAACGGGGATCGAAACGCGGAGCGTCAGTCAGGTGCAGTTGATGGCCGATTTCGGCGTCACCTGCTTGGTCGGATTTGTGGATTATATTCGCAAGCTGGCCGGCACAGCCGAGGAGATGAGCTTGTTTGACCGCATCACCATCCGCATGATCATTGGTCATCTCGGCGCCGAGGACCGCAAGGCGACTGAGGACGCCTGGCACGGGGCTAAGGCCTATGATTGGTACGGGGTTGGGGACACGGGCGCCATTGCCGGGGAGGGGCCGGAGCGCGACGGGCTATATGTCTGGGAGGATGCGCATTATCTCGAGCTGCTCGACCTCGATAGCAGCCAACCGGTGGCTCCGGGCGCTACCGGGGACATGGTCGTGACCTGTCTCTACAAGGACGACATCGCGCCCTGCATCCGCTTTAACACGCATGACGTCAGTCATGAACTCGCCGGCAGGGGCGAAATCGTCTTCAAGCGTATCGCTGGTTTCAAGGGCCGCAGCGATAACATGGTAAAGCTGCGTGGGATAAATGTATTCCCACACGCCATCGGAGCACTGATCGAGAACCGGGAGGACCTGACCGGCGAATATGTCTGCCATTTGCGCCGCGACCGGAATCAGCGCGACAGCATGGTCGTGACGATCGAAAGTCGCGGCGGCACCGACAAAGATGAGCTGGCGGCGATTTTGCGTCAGGGCCTCGGCGTGGAAATCGATGTCCGCCTCGCTTCACCGGGAGAAACCGGGGCCGCCACGCAGATCGACAGGCGGCAGAAGCCGTTGCGCCTAATCGACAAACGGGGGCCCTGACGTGACCGCGACCGCACTCCTCGAGGCCTGTAATGCTCCGCTCAATGCCTTCCTCGCATTCGACGAGGGCGCAGCGGCTGGCGAAGGCGTGCTGACTGGCGTCACCTTGGGGGTGAAGGCCAACATCATGGTTCGTGGAATGCCCTTTCACGCAGGGCTGGAGGCATTCTCGAACCGAATAGCAGAGCGCGACGCGAGCGTTGTTGCCGCGTTGCGTCGGGAGGGTGCCGAGGTCCTGGGCATACTCAACATGGAGGAGGCTGCCTTCGGATCGAAAACCGACAATCCATGGTCCGGCGCGACCCAGAACCCGCACAGGCTTGGCTTTTCGCCTGGCGGATCGTCTGGTGGCAGCGGTGCAGCGGTCGCGGCTGGGTTGTGCGATCTCGCGCTCGGTAGCGATACGATGGGATCGGTCCGCATCCCTGCGGCGCATTGCGGCATCTACGGCTTCAAACCCGCGACTGACCGCATCAGCCAGGACGGGCTCGAGCCGGCCGACCTCTCGCTCGACGCCATCGGTCTTTTGTCGCGCGACCTCGCTCTGCTCGAACGGGCTGCGCGAGTAATGTCAGACGTTGGCGAGGAGCCCATCATGGGTTCCGGGGCGACGCTGGACGCGCACGGTGTAGAATGCCATCCGGCCGTCGAGCGCGCCTTTGTCCGAGCTCTTTCAGCCTTGGACCAAGCGCCCCGACGCGCAAGGCTCAGCCATCCCAATTCGCGGATTCGCTACGCCGGGTTCATTTCGGTTGCCAGAGCCCTGGGCGCGCGTCTCGAGGGTGTAGCCTTCTCCACGAGGCTCCGGCACCTTCTCGGCTACGGTGCGCGACGCGATGCGGGCAAATGGGAGGAGGATCGCCGTATCCTCGGCGCGGCCCGCGAGGAAGTGGCCGCCATCGTGGACGAGTTCGGCTTCCTGATAATGCCGACCGTTCCCAATCCGCCTTTCGCCCATGCCGAGGACGAACCTGCGGCCCAGGCCGATTTTACCTGCCTCGCCAACATTGCCGGGCTGCCTGCATTGACTCTTCCGATGGGCCGAACCGAGGACGCCCTGCCGTTGGGAGTGCAACTGGTTGGCCCAGCGGGATGCGAGGCAGGCCTATTCGCTTTGGGCCGACAACTCCATGAGACGCTGCATGCCTATTTTCCGCCAAGCGATTTCATCGATTTAACACATGAGACCCAAGGAGAATCGCCATGAGGATCATTGTCTTGTTCAATCTGAAGCCAGCCACCAATGTAGCCCAATATGAAGATTGGGCGAGGACACGCGACATTCCCGGCGTCAACGCGCTCGGCTCGGTAGAGAATTTCACCGTGCACAAGGCCACGGGGTTGTTTGGCAATCCGGAGGGCACGCCGCCGTTTCAATATTTCGAGATTATCGACATCACGGGCATGGATGCCTTCGTTGCCGACATCTCAACCGAGGAATTCCAAGCTGCTGCGGCGCCGTTCCAGGGATTTGCCGATGCGCCACAATTCGTGCTGACCGAGGACCTCTAGCATGGGCCGCTTTTCGGCAAAGACGGTGGTCGTCACGGGATCGGGCAAGCAAAAGGGGCTCGGCCAGGGCATCCTCCGTGCTTTCGCCGAAGAAGGAGCGAACTGCCTCGTCTCCGACCTGTCGATCGATGGCGAGGCAGAAGACGTTGCGGCGGACCTGCGCGCTCGCGGAGCCGACGTGGAGATTGTCGCCTGCGACGTTTCGAATGCGGCGCAGTGCAGGGCGCTTGTCGCTGCCGCCGTCGCGCGGTTCGGCGGCGTGGACGTGTTCGTCAACAATGCCGGGATCGGCTTCAAAATGAAACCGCTCCTGGAAGTCGACACGGAGGACGAATGGGACGCCGTGCTCGCCGTAAACCTGTCAGGCGCCTTCTACTGCACGCAGGCCGCCGCGCATGCCATGGTTGAGCGCGGCAATGGCGGGCGCATCATCAACATCGCCAGCCAAGCGGCCAAGACCGGATTTCCGCACCTGCCCGCCTATGTCAGTTCCAAGCACGGCATGGTGGGGTTGACACGGGCCAGCGCGGTAGAACTGGGCGCGCATGGCATCACGGTGAACGCGGTCTGCCCCAATCATGTTACGACAGGACTCGGCGCCAGGCAGAACGCGTATTTTTCGAAGCTGCTCGGCTTCGACACGGTCGAGGACTACCTGGCCAACATGGCGGCGAAGAACCCGATGGCCCGGCCCGGCCTGCCTTCGGACACGGCAGCCCTTTGCCTGTTCCTGGCGAGCGAGGAAGCCTTTTACATAACCGGCGAGGCAATCAATGTGAGCGGTGGCGAGGAAATGCACTAGCGCAAGGACGGGCCCAACGGAGGCAGGGGTGCTGGAAGAAGAACGGATGGACTGGCCCGGCGGCGCCAAGCTGGCGCTGAGCGTCGTGGTCAATGTCGAGGAAGGCAGCGAGATGACAATCGCCCGTGGCGACCGCGGTATGGAGCCGGTGGATGAACTGGGCGTCTTCGTGAAGTCAAAGATTCGCAATTACTCCAACGAATCCAATTATCTATATGGCATCAAGGCGGGGGCGCCGCGTATCGTCAAGTTGCTCAAGCGCCACGACATCATGGCCAGTTGGACCGTCGCGGCGATGAGCCTCGAAAACCATCCCGAGATTGCTGAGGCGATCGTCGATCTCGGGCACGAGCCGGTCAGCCACGGCTGGCGCTGGGTGCACCAGTTCAGGATGGACGAAGACGAGGAACGCGCCTTCATCCGCAGGGCTGTCCGCAGTATCGAGAAAACGACTGGTACGCGCCCTCATGGCTGGCTCAGCCGGTACTTGCTGACCGACAATACACGTCGTTTGCTGTCGGAAGAGGGCTTCACCTATCACATGGATGATTATTCGGGCGACGTTCCCTTCTGGGATCGCGGAACCGTGCCCGGCAGGCCTATGGTGATCGTGCCCTACCAGCTGGATAACAATGACATGAAGATGTGGACCGATCCTGCGCTGACCCCGCAGCATTGGCTTGACTATGCAAAGGCCAATTTTGACCAGCTCTATCGTGAGGGGGAGGAAGGCAATCCCAAGATGATGAGCATCGGGCTGCACCTGAGGATCATCGGACGGCCGGGTCGCATCTGGGCGCTGGAGCAGTTCCTTCTCCACGTTCGCAAACATTCCGATGTCTGGGTGACGAGCCGCCAAGCCATCGCTGATCATTTCTCGGAAGCGCATCCGGCGTGACGCTCCGGTTGGCAAGGATCGGTGCCGAGGCTCGGCTGCTGATCGACCGGGCAGAAAAGCGCAACGCGTTCCACCTCGACATGTGGCGACAATTGCCCGAAATGCTGCGAGAGGCTCAGGCCGATCCCGCCATCCGCCTGCTGACGATCCGCGCCGCCGAGCCAGGGGCCTTCAGCGCAGGCGCGGACATACGCGAGCTGCTGGCCCACAAGAACGATCCGGATTGGCAAGCGCTAAACCAAGCGGCGATCAATCACGCGCAGCACGAACTCGCCCGCTGCGGCCTGCCGACGCTCGCCTTTGTTGAAGGCGACTGCATCGGCGGCGGATGCGGCATCGCGCTGGCCTGCGACATGCGCGTGGCAACGCGTGCAGCACGCTTCGGCATCACACCTGCCAAGCTCGGCCTCGTCTATCCTCTCCACGACGTTAAGCTTTTGGTCGATCTCGTCGGACCAGGCCAAGCGCGCCGGATGCTGTTCATGGGCGAACTGCTCGATGCGCCGGAGGCCGAGCGGATCGGACTCGTCGAGGTCGTCCGCGAGGATCTGGGCAACCTTGTCGATGCGATACTCGCCGGCAGCCCCCATTCGATCCGGGAGATAAAGCGGTTCGTCCGCCGCGTGCTCGATGGGCAGGTGGATGACGATGCGGAGACGAGCCGCATCTTCGCCAAGGCTTTCGAAGGCAAGGATTTTCAAGAAGGTGCCGCTGCGTTCATCGAGAAGCGTCAGCCGGAGTTCCGCCAATGAATGTGACCCACGGCACGATCCTCGGCGGGCTTTCGACATTGCCAGATCTCGACCGGGGCATAGCGGCCTATCGTGATGTGCTACAGCTCGAACTCGTTGAAACCGGCACTCTCGACGAGGATCTGGCGACCGCTTGGGGCTGCCACGGCAACACAGGCACGCGTTACGCGGCGCTGCGCCCATCGAGCGGCGAGCCATGCTGGTTCCGACTGGTGGAGCAACCCGACCATCCGGAATTCCACCCGACAACGAGCTATGGCTGGGCTGCCTTTGAAACGACCGTGCGGGATGTTTGGCACTGGACCGACCACTTGCCCGCCGATCTGTTCACGATAGTCGGCCCGCCGAAGAAACTGGAGATTGTCGAGCCAGCCTTTATCCCTATGCAGGCGCTCGGCCCTGGGCGGGAAATGATTTATCTGAACGAGGTGCTGGGAGACTTGCCCGACACCGACCTGCCGCGCGCGCAGGCACCGGTGGATCGCATCTTCATCGTAGTGCTGGCGACGCCGGATCGAGAAGCCAGCGTGTTATGGTATACCGACCGTCTTGGCCTACGTCGCGGGGCGGATTACACCTTGCCCTATTCGATGATAAATTCCGCTTTTGGCCTGCCTTCGGAAACGAAGACGACGATCACCATGGCCAGGTTCGGGCGAATGCCCGTGCTCGAGATCGACGATTATCCGGGGGCCGCTACGCAGCGCCCGCGCCATTCGGGGATGCTGCCACCCGGCAATGCGCTTGCGACGCTCGGGGTTCCGGACCTGCATGCCTGCCGCGTCGAGTGGATCACGCAGCCGCAGAAGCGCGAAGGCGCACTATACGAAGGACGCCGCGCGGGGACGACGACCGGCCCCGCGGGCGAATTGCTGGAACTGGTGGAGACAGGCTGACCTACCCCCACCGAACTCTGCAGGCCATGTTGAACCCTGCACCGTCAGCGTTAGCTTGGCCGCCAAAAAGTTCCGCTTACCACCCATTCCAAGCCGTTGCCCGGAGATCGCTCCGACCCAAAAAGATGCCGCCCAACCGCGGGTTCAAAGGCTCCGATCAAATATGAATGGATGTGCGATGCTAGAACGGGGCGAGGGCAGCATAAGGGTGCGGAAATGGGTCTCGGTCGACAGGTAAACGCAAAGATGGCACTCGGCAGCCCTCCGGCGGCCTTGCTCAAAAGCAGTCGTCCGTCAGCCCGCAATCAATTTTTTGGGACCGCGATGCCATAATTGTCGAATTAGTAACGCCAAGCGCCGGTGCTAGTTGGTTCGCGATCTGCATACCGAGCCATCCGCCGCCGCGTCGCCCGAGTTCTTGCGGGCTTTGCGGCACGCCGAACTCGCCGTCCGCAACCCCGCCTGACCGGACGCGAACGTGACCCCATCGAATCGATGCCGGCGTCCGCCATGGCTATTCCCACTCCAGCGATCGCCTCGTCGGTGTTCAACACCGGGTTCTTGGCGTGGAGCTGGTCAAGCACTGCAAGCGCAACTTGCATGTAGAGGCGCGGCGGGGTGCCGATCTCGGGCGGACCGTCGTCGCCCCAGAACACGCCGGTCACCTCCTCGTGTCCCGTCCTAGGTGCCTCAGAATTGGGAGCAGTGTCGACCGCCGCTTTTGCCAGCCCTGTTGCCGTGACCAAACAGTAACAAGCGGCCCATCTAGATCGAGAGGCAGCACCTGAACTAACGTCCGGTATCGGGGTGCCGCGAGGAAGGCCCAATCGTTGGGGTATGGGTTTTGTTGCAGGTAGATTGCGGCGATCCGAGGCGTAGCGATAAGGCCCGAGCTTTAGTAGATGGGCCATCAAGGCCGACTTGCAACAAATTGTGAAAGACGGATCATTGTGACGCTGCAGGACGTCCTCGTGCCAACCTACATGAAGATGCTGGGTGCGCTATCGGCTTGGCTCGGCAAGGCCGAGGCTGAGCGGCCGAGTGATGCGGCGGCGATTATCTGATCAGACGTGACCTTTTAGAGTTCACATCTCGAGTCCTTGCCGCAGGGAGCCGTGTGCCCCTCGGCATTGAAGATGGAGAACGTCTGGTAGCGGGCAAGGGCATAGCAGCGATGAGGGTTAGATCTTGCGTCGAGCCGGTCCGTTCAGATCGCAGTTCTACTTCAACTCGGACAGAGTAGAGCATCTGGCTCATGTGCTTTCAGTCCATGCACTGGAAGTGGATCGAGCCGTCCTCGCGGTGCTCGACCAGCAGGCGGGAGTAGGTGCTGACGAAGGTGGTAAACTGAGGGGTCAGGCAGATGAGGAGCCTCAGAAGTTCGCCTCTGTCAACGCCAATGTCCACAACCACTTCAGCTCCGAACGCCACCTGACTAGGTGGCGCCATGGCGACTTCCTCACACCGGAAGCTCCAGGCGCGCGATCGCGTGGCGAAGATTGCCGTGCGCTTGCTTGAGCAGCGCGATGGCATTTTCCGGCTCCGCGCCGAGCGCGCTCAGAGCGGCCAGCTTGATGCTCCCGCCCATCCGCTCGAGCGCTGCGCCCGCGAGTGGCTGATCGGCGCCGCTGATCTGGCAGACCATGGCGATCGCGCGCTGGCGCAGTTTTGCGTTAGAGGCGCGCATGTCGACCATCAGCCCGCCGTAGAGTCGTCCGAGCCGCAGCATGATCGCGGTCGAGAGCGTGGTGAGTGCGATCTTCTGCGCGGTGCCGGCCTTCATCCGGGTCGAGCCGGCGACGATCTCGAGGCCAGTGTCGAGGTGGATCGGGTGGTGCGCGGCGGCGAGCAGCGGGGTGCCGGCATTGTTGGATATGCCGATCGTGAGTGCGCCCGCGGCGGCGGCGGCGCGTATCGCGGCCAGAGTGTAGGGCGTGCGCCCGCTGGCGGCGACGCCGATTGCAACGTCGGCCGGGCCGGCTGCGGTGTTGGCAATGATTGCCTCCGCCGCCGCGATGTCGTCCTCCGCGCCCTCAACGCTGGCGCGCAGCGCCCCGCTTCCGCCTGCCAGGCAGAAGACGAGCCGATCCTCGCTCCAGTCGTATGTCGGGCCGAGCTCGACGCCGTCGAGCAGCGCGAGGCGTCCCGATGTGCCTGCACCGACGTAGATCAGCCGGCCCGCACCCTCTCGCAGGCGCTCCGCCGACGCTTCAGCCGCCGCAGCAATCGCCCCGGTCTGGGCCTGGACCGCGGCCGCCGCAACGCTCTGATCCTCGAGGATCGCGGCGACGGCCTCGTGCGTCGGCCATTCGTCGAGGTCGGCATAGCGCGAACTGATCTCTTCGGTGGACACGTGAAGCTGCTCCGTTGCTGCAGCGCTTGCTATGCCCTTCTTGCGAGCGGTGGAACGGGTTTCTGGTGCGGCCGTTCGTCTGACGGGCTAAGCTGCGCGCAATGGAATTCTATCTTGGGATCGACGCCGGCGGCACGCACAGCCGCGCGCGCCTGGTGACGGCAGAGGGAGAAGTTGTCGGCATTGGCGAGGGCGGCCCGGCCAATGCACGCATCGGCCTGCCCGACGCGCTCGAAGCCGTCGCGCAGGCCTATCGCGAGGCAATGACGCAGGCGGGGCTCGATGCCACTCATTATGCCGATGTGCGCGCCGGCCTCGGCATTGCCGGCCTCAATCGGCGCGGCGTGTTGCCGGGGCTTCAGGAACATGATTTCCCGTTCCGCTCCATCGCCTTTGCAAGCGATGCGGCAATCGCCTGCCTCGGCGCACATGCGGGCGAAGACGGCGCGATCGTGATCGTCGGCACCGGCAGCATCGGGTTCGCTCGGGTTGGTGAGGAGGTTCACACCATCGGCGGCTATGGTTTTCCGATTTCCGATGAGGGCAGCGGCGCCGATCTCGGGCTGCACGCGATCCGCCGGTCATTGTGGGCGCGCGACGGTCGCATCGCTCATAGCCGGATGACGGAAGAGGTACTGGCGATCTTTGAGGGCTCAGCCGGGCAGATCGTCGCCTGGACGGAGCGCGCCACGCCTACCGACTATGCCGCCTTCGCGCCTCTGGTGATGGATTGCGCGACCGAGGGCGATCCGGTCGCCGAACCGATCGTCCAGGAGGCGGCGCTTCTGATCGACCGGTTGATCCGCATGCTGCTCGATCGCGGAGCCCCGCATTGCTGCCTGATGGGCGGTGTGGCGGCGCGGATGCGCGATTGGCTTGCCGCGGGCATTCGCGAGCGGCTGCGCGATCCGATTGGCGATTCGCTAGACGGAGCGATCCTGCTCGCGCGAACCAAAGCGGCGGCCAAAGAAGCGGCCTAACGCGTTGCGGAGGCGAGCTGTGGCTCCCCGGCGCTCCAGGTTTGCACCGCATGCTTGCGGGCATCCATCAGCACCAAGTCGGCGGCAAGCCCGGCGCGGATTTCGCCGCGCTCGCAATGGATCCCCAGCGCGCGCGCTGGAGCCGCGCTCGCCATCCGCGCAGCGGTGGCATAATCGATGCGCATCAGGCGCTCGGCGTTGCGGACCGCCTGCGCCATGTCGAGGTCCGATCCAGCCAGAGTCCCGTCGGGCGCGGTGCAGCGGCCATCTTCGGCAACGATCGTCACGCCCCCGAGGGAGAAGCTTCTACGCTCTGAGCCCACGGTCGGCATCGCATCGGTCACCAGTGCGAGCCGCTCGGGGCCCTTGGCTGCGAGCGCGACTCGCAGCGCCGCAGGATGGACGTGGTGGCCATCGACTATAATACCGCACCACGCGTCGCGATGATCGAGCGCGGCGCCAACCGCTCCGGGCGCGCGGCTGCCGAATTGGCTCATCGCGTTGAAGAGGTGCGTGAAGCCGCTCACGCCTTCCTGGAGCGCGGCAGAGATTTCCTCGTAGCTCCCGTCAGTATGGCCAGCGGCGACGATGACGCCGCGACCGGCGAGCGCATGAGTCGCGCCCGGCGGAGCGCGCTCCGGCGCAAGCGTGACGAGCGTACAGCCCGCTCCCAGCGAGGAAAGCAATGCTACCGCCGCCTTGTCGAGGTTCCCGAACTTGGACGCATCGTGAATCCCCTTGCGCGCCGCATTGAGGAACGGACCTTCGAGGTGGATTCCGATCACACCGGGCACCTTGCGCGCGATCGCGGCACGCACCGCGTCGATCGCCCGGGCCACCACGTCGAGATCGTCGCTGATCAAGGTCGGCAGCAGCGCGGTGGTGCCGAACGCCCGATGCGCGGCGGCAATCGCTGCAATCCCCTCGACGGTCGGGTCGTCGTTGAACAGCACTCCGCCGCCGCCATTGACCTGAAGATCGATGAAACCGGGCAGCAGATCGCCGTCGAGTTCGTGCCGCTCGGCATCCCGCGGACAGTCGGCTGCGGGAACAATTGCGTCGATCCGCCCCGCGTCGATCACGACGCATCGGCCAGGCTCGAACCCGGCCGGAGTCAGGGTGCGAGATGCGAGGAGCGCCTGGCGGCTCACCTTGTCTGGGTAACCTTCTGCAGATGGGGCGGGCGATCCGGATCGAACCCGCGCATTATGCTGAGTTCGGCTGCAAGGCGGTAGAAGCTCTGGATCGCCGCAATCGGCGCCAGCGCCGGGTGCAGGTCTGCAAGCACCGGAAGCAGCAGCGCGCCCTCTTCCTCGGCGCCGGCCATCATGACGCAGCCGCCCCGATCGCTGAAATCGCGGGCAAGCGCCGGAAGCAGCGCGTCGCCGGCATCGTTGGGCGCCAGCATCAGCACCGGGAAGTCCGGGCCGACGAGCGCCATCGGCCCATGCTTCACCTCGGCGGCGCTGGCGGCCTCCGCGTGAATGCCACAAGTTTCCTTGAGCTTGAGCGCCGCCTCCTGCGCGGCGGCGAGCGTGAGGCCCCGTCCGAGCACGTAGAGGCTGCGCGCGTCGCGAAGCACCGGCAGCGCCGCCGACCAGTCGAGCGCCCATGCCCCCCGCAGGATCGTAGGCGTTGCGCCGAGCGCGTCACCAAGCTCTCCGTCCTCGCGCCATGCGGCCACGACCTGACCGATGATCAGCAGCGATGCGATGAAGGATTTGGTGGCCGCAACGCTGCGCTCGGGCCCGGCGAGCATTGGGATCGCCACGTCGGCCGCTTGCGCCAGCGGCGTGTCCGGCTCGTTGACGATCGCCACCACCAACGCGCCAGCCGCCCGCGCCGCTTGCGCGGAAAGGATGAGATCGGGACTTCGGCCTGATTGCGAAATGACGAGGAACAGGGCGCGATCGAGCGGCCGCCAGGCGGTTCGGTAGACCGAGGAGGTGGATGGCGCGAACGAAGCGACGGGCACGCCCGCGCGCGTCTCGATCAGATATTTGGCGTAGGTCGCGGCATGATCGGAGCTGCCCCTGGCGCAGGTCAGGACCATGAGGGGATCGAGTGCGCGCAGCCTAAACCCAAGGTTGCGCATCGTATCACGCAACCCGCCGAGTTGGCGTTCCGCAACTTCCGCCGCTTCGGCCGCCTCCTGGTGGATCAGCGTCCGTTCGGGGCTGATCGCCGTCGGCTGCGCTTCGTTACCCATCGCTGCGGCCTATCAGTCCGCCAAAGCTCCATCAACGTCACTTGCTGCGCCCGCACGGCGATGTAACCTGTTGTTACCCCGTACTAGGGAGCAAATAGGGGAAGAAAGTGCCCGAGATGCAGCAAATCACCGGCGCCCGGCCGGCCGTGGATCGGGTGGCCTCGCTCAAGGCGATGCTTGCCGCCGGGCTTGGCGACCGGCTGATCGCAACCGAAGCGGTGCGGCGCCAATATGCGAGCAGCGAAGGCCACCACGGCGAGCATCTGCCCGATCTGGTCGCCCGCCCGACCTGCGCGCAGGAGGTCCAGTCGCTCGTCCGCACCGCGGCGAACTGTGGTTTTCCGATCGTGCCCTATGGCGCCGGAACCTCGCTCGAAGGCAATGCCGCGGCGGTCACTGGCGGGCTGTGCGTGGACCTCACCGCAATGAACCGGATCATCGAGGTCAGCGCCGAAGACATGCTGTGCGTAGTCGAGCCGGGGGTCACGCGCGAGCAGCTCAACGCCGAGCTTCGCGGATGCGGCCTCTTCTTCCCGGTCGATCCCGGCGCGGACGCCACCTTCGGCGGAATGATCGCGACCCGCGCGAGCGGCACCAATGCGGTGCGTTACGGGACGATGCGGGAGAACACGCTCGCGCTGAAGATTGTGCTCGCGGACGGAACGCTCATCGGCACGGGGAGCCGCGCGCGTAAATCGGCGGCCGGCTATGATCTCACCCATCTGTTCGTCGGATCGGAAGGCACGCTGGGGCTCATCGTCGAAGCGAGCGTGCGCCTGCACGGCCTGCCGGAGACGGTGCTGGCGGGCAGCTGGCCTTTCGAGACGCTCGACGGCGCGGTGCGGACCGTGATCGCGACCATCCAGGCCGGCATTCCGGTCGCGCGGATCGAACTGCTCGACGCGGCGGCCATCATCGCGTGCAACCGCCATGCGGCGCTCGGCCTGCCCGAGCGGCCCACCCTGTTCATCGAGCTGCACGGATCGCAAGGCTCGGTCCACGAGCAGCTCGACTTCATCCATGCGGTGGGGGCGGAGCTCGGCGGCGGCGAGCTTGCACGCGCGGTCGAAACGGAGGCGCGCTCACGGCTGTGGAAGGCGCGGCATCAGGCGCTGCCCGCCGCGCGCGCGATGATCCCCGGTGCGGTCACTTGGGTCACCGACGTGTGCGTACCGATTTCGCATCTCGCCGACGCCATCTCGCGCGTGCAAGAGGCGGTCGCGCGCGCGGGGCTGTTCGCGCCGATCCTCGGCCATGTCGGCGACGGCAACTTCCACGTCTTCTTCGTGCTTCCGCCCGACGATCGCGAAGCATGGGCGAAAGCGCGCGCGATCGAGGAGGCGATGGTGGCGCAAGCGCTCTCGGTCGGCGGCACCTGCACCGGCGAGCACGGTATCGGCATCGGCAAGCGCGAAGCGCTCGTCGCCGAGCATGGCCCGGAGGCCGTCGCTCTGATGCGCCGCATCAAGCACGCGATCGATCCGCATGGGCTCTTCAACCCGGCGAAGCTCTTTCCCGAATGAACCTTCGCCACATCGGGATTTTCACCGCGCTCTGAGTCAACAGCTCAGTCTGCGTCGCCGCGCGGGCGCTCAACGTCTTGTCGCCATTGGTCTCCAGATGCTGCTGCGCCATGCCGAAAGCCTGCTCGGGTTCCAGCTGTTTCAGCGCACCAACGCGGGCTGGGGCCGACGCATTCCAAGCAAACCTTGTTTGCGGATGTGAGCGAAATCCAGGATCGGATCCATGCTCTGCGCGGAGCGGGGCGCTACCTAGGCAGCGGCTGCGGCGGCACCCTGCGCATCTCGGCGCTGCCCTCGCTCGCGCTCGAAACAATCCGAACCGCCGTTTCGAGCTTCCTGCGGACGCACCAGTATGTAAAATTCGACTTTTAGACGACCATCATGACGATCTGCTGCGCAAGCTCTACGAGCGGGAGACCGAGCCTCACGGTGAGCGCCGCGTGCATCTGCCTCAACATTTCGAGCTTGGATCTCGAGGCGGCACGGCGCTTGTGCGCCCTGACCGAGGAGCGGATGGGGCTTCCCTGCACCGATCCGATCGCCCTCGAAGTCGAGACAATCGTAGAGGAGTTTTTTGTCCCGCATCTTCCGCGCGCAGCACGACAGCTTCGGGCTGAAGCGTCCGTTTCCGATCGCGCGTGGGGTCAAGACCGTCGCCGAGGTAGTCAGGGTCTTGATCAACGATGGCGACGCAGTCGGGCGGGACGAGGTGGTGTGTTATGTCCGTTACGGCGAAACTGTCGCCAGAGCGCTCGATGCGATTGCCGAAGTGCGCGCGCTGGTCGAGCGCGGCTGCGGGCGGGACGATCTCCTGAATCGCGCCCGCCGCTGGTGCGGATCGCGATGCGCTCGATTGTGCATTGTGGGATTTGGAGTCCCGGCTCTCCGGCCGCACCGTCGCCGACCTGATTGGCCGCCTCGTCCGAGCCGATCGCCAGCGCGCTGACGGTAGGAATCGATGCGCCCGAGGCGATGGGGAGAGCCGCCGCGACGCTTTACGGGGCGTCGCTGCTCAAGGTGCCAGCGCGCCCGAAGAGCACGAGGCTGCCGGCGAAAACGTTCGGGATTGCCGATCGGGGTCGCTGGAAGGCCGGCGCTTTTGCCCACATCGTGTTCGATCCCAAGGCATACCGGGCGCGCGCCACGTATCAACGCCGCTACTGTTGCCATAACGTCACGTTTCGGGGGCCCAAGGCACGCATAATGAACCTGGGTTATGCCTCCGCCAACAGAAACTATGGCGAGCCATGACATTCTTGTTACTTAATGCCGGCTGCTGCCGCTCAGGGGGGACCACCGTCATGCGAGCTTCTGCGTCGTTTAAAGCGATCCTAATTTCAGGCACCGCTTTTGCGGCTCTGGCGTGCCCTGCGCATGCGCAAGTCGTCGATACCCAAACGACTACGCAGCCGGCCGCCACGCCCACGGGCGCGGAGACCCCGGACGAGAGTGCGGCTCTTACCGGTACCAACCAGAACGACGGCATCGTGGTGACCGGCTCGCGCATCCGCCGCGACCCGAACGACAGCGCGCTGCCGCTGCAGATCATCACCACGCAGGAGATCGAGCGCAACGGCATCGTCAATCCCGAGCAGCTGCTCCAGTACATCACCACCAACGGCACCGGCGCCGACAACCTCGCGAGCAATGCGGACGTGGTGGAGGCCGGGCAGCGCGGCAACAACGGCGCGTCCTTCGCCAATCTTCGTAGCCAGGGCTCGGGCGCGACGCTCGTCCTGCTCAACGGCCGCCGCGTCGCTGCGCACGGCCAGCAGGGCTCCGCGGTCGACGTCAACCAGATCCCCTTCGCAGCGGTCGAGCGGGTCGAAGTGCTCAAGGAAGGCGCCTCGGCCATCTACGGCACCGATGCCATCGGCGGCGTGATCAACTTCATTCTGCGCAAGGACTATCAAGGGCTGGGCGTGCAGGGCTTTGTGGACGTTGCCGAAGAGGGTGACCACACGATCTACCGCACCTCCGCGATCGCCGGTTACGGCGACCTGAGCGATCAGGGCTTCAACATCATGGGCGCGGTCAGCTACAGCACCATTCCCGAGCTTCGCGGCGACCGGCGCGACTTCGTGAACACCTTCCAGCCTGATCGCGGCCTGTCGCCCGATACACGCGGCACCCCGCATGCGACCATCCTGCCGCTTGCCGGAACCTTCATCACCCCGGGCAACACCAGCGTCCGCCCGGCACCGATCATCCCTGGCACCGACATTCGGGCGAGCGGCGGCATCAACGTGCTCGACCTTCCGGGCGCTGAGGGCTGCGCCAGCATCGACGGCCAGGGCCCTTATGATGATGAGCTGTGGGATTTCCCCCAGGCGCAGCTCGCCTGCGCGTGGGACACGGGCCGTGCCGCCGTGCTCCAGCAGCCGTTGGAAACCTTGACCTATATCGGCCGCGGCGTGGTCCGTCTGGGCGACCACGAGATCGCGGCCGAAGTTACCGGATCGGACGCCACCGCGATCAAGCGCTTCTCCGACGTTCAGCTGATCCCCAACACCAGCTCGCAGAATTATTCGCACCCCAGCACGGGCGTGAATTACGGTCGCGTTTTCGACCGTCTGGTCGCTTACTTCCCCGAGCTCGAGGCGCGGCGAGGCCAGAGCCTGGGCTATCGCTGGCGTTGCACCCCCTGCGGGCGACGCGAGATCGTCACCGACACGCAGACATTCCGGGTCGCGTTGGGTGCAGACGGTCCGCTGTTCTCCGACTGGGATTACCGCACCGGCGCCTCTTACGCGTCGAGCGAATCGAGCTCGGAGCTCGGCGGCGGCTTCTACTTTCGCGGAACGCTTGGCAATGGTGCGCCGGACCCGAACGCGCCGATTGCGCCGGGAGCACCCGGGCCGGGCCTAATCGGCCTGCTCAACAGCGGGATCGTCAACGTTTTCCCCTTCCCTGGCGAGAGCCAGTCGGCAGCGGCGCTCGCCGGCCTCGATGCGGTCTCCGCGGAAGGCGTGGTGCTCTACGGCGGCAAATATTCGGTCACGCAGGTCGATGCGTCGGTGTCGGGCTCGCTGTTCAATCTGCCCGCCGGCGCGCTCAAGGCTGCGTTTGGCGTGGACTATCGCCGCGAGAAGTACCGCTTCAACGGCGACGAGCGTGAGGCAGCCTCACGGCCGGTAATCATCGCCGCCCCGTTCGACGATGCCAATGCGCTCGAAGGTGCGTCGCGCGACGTCAAGGCGGCTTATGTCGAGTTTCTCATCCCCGTGCTGCGCAGCCTCGAAGTGACCGCCGCGCTTCGTGTCGACGACTATGAAGGCTTCGGCACCACGACAAACCCGCTCGTCGCGTTCAAATTCCGCCCGTTCGAGCCGCTCATGTTCCGCGGCAATTACAACACCGCCTTCCGCGCGCCGAACTTCAACCAAATCAACAACGGCGTGCAGGAGTCGCTCTACACCGGCCGGGACTTTGCGGATCCCGGGACCTGCCCCGGCGGCCGGGCGGACTCGAACGTCCCCGGCTGCGCATCGCTCGAGCGGCAGGTCGATCTGCTGAGCGGCGGCAACCAAAATATCGGTCCCGAGACTGCGGAGATGTACAGCCTGGGCGTCGTGTTCCAGCCGGCTCCGCTGTTCAGCGCCTCGGTCGATTATTACTCGATCAGCCGCGATGATACGATTACCGTGCTCGGGCTGGAACAGCTCATCGACAATTTCGACCTTTTCCCCGAGCGGTTCATCCGCCAAGGCGGCAATCTTGTGGCGATCGACCAGACGGTGATCAACGCTGGCCAGTCGAAGACCGAGGGGCTCGAGATCGCCATGCGTGGCGGCTTCGATACCCCCGTGGGCCTGTTCAGCGCCGGACTCGACGGCACCTACTTGCTGACGCGACAGGACCGCGTGGTCGAAGGCGCCGAGTTCGTCGACCGGATCGGCGTCTTCTCGTTCAGCGGCGATCTCGGCCTCAAGTGGAAGCACAACGCCTTCGTCAGCTATACTAACGATGACCTGTTCGTGACGCTGACCCAGCTCTTCCGCAGCGGGTATGAGAACCAGCAGCTGCCCGGCATCGAGAACGGATCGGTCACGCGCCCCAATGTCGTCGAGGATGTCGATGATTACATCATCTACAATCTGTCGGTCGGCTTCAGCGGGGTCGAAGGAGTGCGGCTCACGGTGGGCGTGAAGAACCTGTTCGATACCGATCCGCCCTTTGCGATCAGCTACAACAGCAACACCGGCGCGGGCAGCAGCTGGGAGTCGCGTGTGGCGGACCCCCGCGGCCGTTCCTACACACTCTCCGCCGAGGTCAAGTTCTAGGCCGATCCTCGGCCCGGGAGCGCCCGGCTTGCGCTGCGGTGCTCCCGGGCCGGCATGGCCCGCGCCAGGCGTGCGGCCACGCCTGATCTTCAGGATCTTGCATGGAGTGCTTCGGGCTCCGCGAGGAGATCGTCCATTGCGAGGAGGTGCCGCTGCCGCTGATCGCGCGCGCGGTCGGCACGCCCGTCTTCGTTCATTCGAGCGCCGCCATGCGCTGTCAGGCACGCGCCCTGCGCGCGGCCCTTGCTCCATTGCGCGATCCGCTCATTGCTTATGCGTTAAAGGCCACACATTGGCGCGGTTCTTCTCCGGCGTCGGCAAGACCGCCGATGAAATGGCGCCCGCGCTCGAAGGCGGGCTTTGACAGTGCGACCTTGAATGTGGTTCCCGAGGCCGAATTGTTCTTGCAGGTGGCCGTGCGCATGGGCCGCACGGCGCCCGTCGCCTTACGCTTCAACCCCGATGTCGAACCGGGCTCGCATGCGAAGATTTCGATCGGCGCTGCGCACAACAAGTTCGGGATCCCGATCGGCGACGCACCCGCCGCTTGCGCGCCCGTCGGCGAGCTGCCCGGGTTGGAGCTCCAGGGCGTGGCCATCCACATCGGCAGCCAGCTCACCAGCCCTGCGCCGCTGGGGACGGCGTTCGGCCGGCTCGGCGTGATGATCGAGCGGCTCTGCTCGGAAAGGCATGCGATCCGCATCGCCGATCGGGGCGGCGGGCTTGGCGTTCGCTACGATCCCTCGCTCCCGCTCCTGCAGAGCCCGGCCGGCTGATCGTCGGCGGGGCGGGCGTGCTGCTGACCGAAGTATTCCGGGTCAAATCCGGTGCCAGGCATCCGTTCGTGATCCTGGATGCCGCGATGAACGATCTGATGCGGCCGAGCCTCGACGATGCCTGACACGATTGACCCGGTAGTCCCAAGGGCGAGCATATGATCGCCGCCGTGGTCGGACCGGTGTGCGAACCGGGGACACATTCGCGCTGGCGCGCCCGCTGGACCGTATCGCGGCGGGCGATCTGATGATCATCCGCACCGCCGGGGCCTATGCCGCCGCCATGAGCAGCACCTACAATTCGCGGCCGATAGCTCCCGAAGTGCTGATCGATGGCGGCGAGTGGGCGGTGGTCCGCGGTTGGCGCAACGTCGAGGATCTGCTCGCCGACGAACGGGTGCCCGCCTGGCTGGCGGCCGCCGGAGCCTAGTCGGGGATCTTGGCCGCGAGCCATTCCTCGATTGCGAAATAGGCCGATCGGCCGGGCGGCGGCTGCTCCGGATTATTGGGCGCGAGATAGGCGATGCCCACGTTGCGCTGCCGGTCGATCCACAGGCCCGACTTCAGATTATAAGCTTCGCCCGCGTGACCCGTGACTTGCCGGCCGTTGCCGAACAGATCGTCGTTGCAGCCGCTCCCCCCCACCGGCAGCCTCTGCGCGGCGAGCCCGTAGGAGCAATAGAAACCATCGCTGGTGTCGCCATTCGATCCGTCAAAGGTCCACACGGGGCGCAGGATCGTCTCGATACTCTCCTCGCGCAGGAACTGCCGGTCTTGGTGCCGCCCGCTGTTGAGCAGCAATTGGCCGATCACCGCCAGATCCGTAACCGATGCCCGGAAGCCGCCCTGGGGTGAGAATAAGGCGCCGTTGGAGCCAAGCGCGTAGCTGTCGAGATCGCAATCGGTTTCGCGGCGAAACACTGGGCAGGCCGGGCGACCGCCCGCGAGATCATCCAGCGCGACGCTGCCGTTGGGCCGGTAGAGCGTCACAGCGCGCGCGACCTTGGCGTCGCTGCACATTGTCCAGTTGAAGCAGGCGTCGAGCCCCAGCGGCTCCATTACCAGCCCGTGGATCAGCCGGTCGAACCGCTGGCCCGTCGCTTTCTCCAGCGCCGATGCAACTACGGGGAAATTGAGGTTGGCATAGCTAAAATAGGTGCCGGGCGCGTGCGCCGCGTCGAACACCTTGGGATCGGCGACTGCGCCCTGCATGGTGCTTCCGAGCGGGATCACATAGGCTTCGCCCGCATCCTGCAGACTCGACGTGTGCGAGAGCAGCATGCGGATGGTGATCGGCATATCGGGGTGGGCCGGATTGCGAAGCGCATATCCGAGCCATTGCGACACGTCGGCGTCGAGGTCGATCCGGCCCTGCTCCACCAGCCGCATCACGCCGAGCGCAACGATCAGCTTCGAACTCGAAGCCACGCGCGCGGGCTCATCGATGCCCATCGGCCGGCCCGAGGTGCGCTCGGCCAAGCCGGACGCGCCACTGTCGCGCATGCGTGTGGCATCGAACGTCGCCCAGGCGTAAGTGGCGTCGCTCGGTGGAGGCGGAAGCCTGGAAGGTTGCACCCCGCAAGCTCCCAGCCCGAGCACTCCCGCCAGAAGAATTGCCCGCAACGGCATTATGACGTTCCCCTCGCTCGCAGCATCACCAGTCTATGCTGCTGCACGGCTGGCATAAACGACGCAACGTAAAATGCTCGTGCCACGCTCGACGCGGCCACCGGGGGGCTTCTCCCCAGCATGGCCCGGATCACTCGAGCCGCCCGGTCGCTCAGGATTGCGAATGCCTCGCGCAGCTCGGCAAGATCGGCAGGATCGAGCGCACCTGCGGCGACTTCGTCCGTTGACCAGAGCAAGGTCATCGCCTCGTCGAGCATGGCCCAGTTCGGAAAAATCCGGGTTTTGACCTCCTTCACGAGCAGCAGCTGCACGTCGAGGTGGCGGTCGTCCGACACGATCCGCGCCTAAAGCGCATCGATCGAAGCGGCGACCGTTTCGATCAGCTGCAGGTAAAGATCGTGGCGGCAGATGAGCGCACCGGTGATCTGGTCGCGTGGGTTGTGGCGCCGCGCGCTCATCAGGATTCCGGTAGTATCGCATGGTCGAAGCCGAATGGCCGGGAGCGATAGATCAGTTGCTTCATCGTACCTTGGCTTCCCGCGCACGCCCCTGCCGTAAGGCTACGCCAAGCCGTGCGTCGCGGAAAGCGCCGCCGTCACCTAGATGGCGGGCTGGCGAAGGTCGGCCCCCGCCGCGCGGCCCCTTAACCGTCTGGTTTGGTCAAGCCAGGAGAGAAGGGCTTGAACCTGCTGCGCTTTAAGCGCGCGCTTGGCGGCGACTATTCGAATTTCGTTCCAAAGACGAAGTTCGTGGTAGGTGGGATCCAATGACGGGTGCCCCGTCGCTCATCAGCATCACGAGGTGAGCGCTGCAACCCACATCGGATAGGGTGAAGCAGCCGTTCGCGTGAATGGTTGGTTCCGAAGGTCGTCTAAGCTGCCGGTCGGGAGCCGACCAATTTGCAGACATTCGCGGGGTGAGGCATAAGTAGCGTCCCTTAAAGCTAGGAGCAGGTCGGTAGACTTGGCGCTACCGTTTGTAAGTGCGTTTCTGAGCACGCTGCTGGTGGGAGCAGTGGCGAAGCTGGTGGCGTCCTTTTTGCTTCTGCTGACCGCTCCGCTTGCATCGGCGGGTTCAGCGTGGCTCTCGGCTCGGTCCTTGGGCGATACACTTTCTCAAGCTTTTGGGCGCCGAAGCAGCAGTGCCGGCGATGGCAGCCATCGGCAGTGTCGTCGCGTTAGTGGTGCTTTGGCTCATCAGAAGAACCAATCGGTCAATCTCTAACAGCTTACTAAATTCCGCTTTTCGCGAAGCGCTAGGCCGCTCCAACCAGCTGGCGCCGCTCACCGGCTTTCATTGGCCAGCTGTCCGTATATTGCCGATCATAGCCAGCAAGCGAAGCAGCCGATCGAGAGCCGACCGAGAAGTGGGCAGGTGTTGCTTCGCCGATCCGGAATGGCATCTGGCGCAGGAGCGTCACGTTGAACTGAGTTCGTCCTGCGCAGATCAGCTGGCGCAAACGTCCTGCGGACGTGGCGCTCGTAACCGCTTTGCCGTTTTGGCGGAGTAGGCCTGATCCATGCGGAAGTGCTACGCGTAGCTCGGGGGTGCACAGAGTGTCGGAACTCTTTACGCTACCGGCATAGGGCAGGATTCATACATGGCGATACTGGCGATCGAGGATCTGACGAAACGGTTCGGCGATGTGCTCGCCGTTGACGGGCTCAGTTTCAAGGTCGCGCCGGGCGAAATCTTCGGCTTTCTGGGCGGTAATGGTGCCGGCAAGACAACCACCTTGCGCATGGTGCTCGACATCATCCGTCCGACCAGCGGCCGGCTGGAGATCGCCGGAAGCACTCCCAACCGCCGCAACGCGCAGGCGATCGGCTTTTTGCCAGAGGAGCGCGGCCTCTACGGTAACATGTCGGCTATCGACACGATTATCTATTTCGGCCGGCTCAAGGGATTGGAGCCGGCAGCGGCCAGAGCCTACGGCCTTGAACTGCTGGAACGGTTCGGCCTCGCCGATCGCGCGAAAGCGAAGATCGGCGAGATGTCGAAGGGCATGGCGCAGAAGGTCCAGCTCGCCACCGCTCTCGTCAACCGGCCGCATCTGCTGCTCTTGGATGAGCCGTTCTCTGGCCTCGACCCGGTCAACCAGGGGTTGCTGGAGGAGGAGATCCTGCGCGCCTCGCGCGAAGGGGCCGCAGTGGTTTTTTCCACCCACGTCATGCAGCATGCGGAGCGCTTATGTGACCGCCTGTTGCTTCTGCGCCGGGGCAAGAAGCGGTTCGAGGGCACGCTGGACGAAGCACGCGCGTTGCTGCCTTCAAGAATCCAGGCGGTGGCCAAGGAGAGCATCGCGGGTGTTCCCGGCATCTCCAGGGCAACAAGGTGCGAACCGTTGGCCGAAGGCTGGAGCCTGTACCAACTGCAGCTGGAGGCGGGCCGCTCCTCTGCCCAGCTGCTCGAACATTGCACCACCCATGGCGTCCCGCTCCGCAGGTTCGAGGAAAGTCGGGCGAGCTTACACGACGTGTTTGTCCGGCTGGTCGGCGATGAGGAGATTGAGCGATGAACGGCATCCTTCTCGTGGCCCGGCGCGAGTTCCGGCAGATTGTTGCCATGAAGAGCTTCTGGCTGACGCTATTGCTGCTGCCGGTGGCCTTTGCGCTTGGCCCCCTGTTGGCGACCCAGTTCGAGGACGACGAGGCCACGCGGGTCATCATACTCGACCGCTCGCAAGGCGACACTGCGCAGGCGGTCCGCGCCCGCTTCGAGCTAGAGGATGACCGCGCGGTGCTGGCAGACCTCTCACGCCATGTCCGACGCTATAGTTTGGAGGCAGCCGACCCCTCCGCCCTCTGGGCGCAGCACGACCGCTGGTATGGAGAGGAGGATGTCGCCGCGTTCCGCCGGGCGGGAGGCTTGCCTGCGGCGCTCGCCGCGATCGAACGGGAGCAGTTGCCCGACACCCCTAAGTTTGACCTGCCGACGCCCTCCTACGCCTTCATCGATGCGCCGTCCCCTCTCGACGGTGCACCTGACAGCGAGATCGATGAGCAGGCACAGGCCGTGCTCGGCAGCGAGGACGAGGAGAGCGGCGCCGATCTGGTGGTGCTGGTCGGCAGTGCCTATCCGCAGCAGCCGGTCGTGCGGGTGTTCGCCAACGATCAGCCGCGCCCCAGCTTCCTCACCAACCTCCAAGACGTTCTGACCCGCGACCTGCGCGCGCAGATCATGGTCAGCGAGGGGCTTGCGCCGCAGACCGCCGAGGCGGTGCAGACGATCGTGCCGGCAATCGCTGTCATCACCCCGCCGCCCGGTGGAGGCGCGCGGGAGGCGGTTCTGGTCCGCTCCATCGTGCCGCTGGCACTATCGTATATTCTGATGATGGCGCTGCTATTGTCAGGCAGCTGGATGCTGCAAAGTTCGGTTGAGGAACGCTCCAACAAGCTCCTCGAATCGCTTCTTGCCTGCATCCGGCCCGAGGAGCTGATGTACGGCAAGCTGATCGGCACGCTGGCGGTCGGGCTGTCCATGCTGCTCGTCTGGCTGCTGTGCGCCGCCGCCGCGATCTTCTGGACACAAGGGGAGGTCGAACAGTTCATCCGGCCCGCACTGGCACCCGTTTCATCGCCCGGCATTGTCCTGGCGATCGTGTACTTTTTCCTTGCCGGCTATGTCTCGGTCTCGATCATCTTCCTTGCAATCGGCGCAATAAGCAAATCGATGAGCGAGGCGCAGGGTTTTCTGATGCCAGTCTTGCTCGCGATCCTCCTCCCGATCACGATCCTGCTGCAGGCGATCATCGCGGGCAATGACGGGATCATCGTGCAGGTCCTGACGTGGGTGCCGCTGTGGACTCCGTTCGCGGTTCTCGCCCGGCTTGGATCCGGCATCGCCACGTGGGAACTGGTGGGCGCCGGGACCCTGCTGGCTGCATTCATTGTCGCGCAATTTGTCCTGCTCGGCCGTCTCTTCCGCGCCAGCCTGCTCGCGCAGGGGCAGAAGCCGAGCCTGCGGGTGCTTTACGAGCGGATGCGTTCGAGCAACTAAACTCTTCAAATGGGGAGGATGGGGTGCCCCCTTCCCGCCGATTGTGAACGCATAAATCGCTAGAAATGGCCCCGGCGGATGTCGACCCATCGTCGGGCATTCAAGGTGCTTGGGAACACACCCGGAAGCTTCGGCTCGTGGAAGCGACTTACGGCACGTTTGCACCGGCAATTGTTGCTCTGCTTTGGGGCAGCAATGGGACGGCAGCCGAACGTTCGTGTCAGTTCGGGGTCGAGTTAGGCCACGACCAAAGTGGAAGTCCAGCTTCATCGATGCGGTTCAAGCGCAAAACACGATGCCACCAAATGTTCTCCCCGGTTAGAGAACTAAGGCCATCTGAAAACGCCTCGTTCGACCGACGGCGCACTGCTTGCACGCGCCACTGAGCGCACCGTCGCGGCGGCAGTCCAGCTTGTTCGGCGTTAGCCCATCCGCTCTAGCCCAACCTCTGCGAGCTTACCCGCCGCATCGTGGAGCGTGCGGCCAACCACTGGGTCGAACGCATCCCGGCCGGCTTGGTTGAGAACAGCGCCAAGAGTGATGATGTCTCGGGCACTGACTTGAGCTCCGAACCACCAAGGGGGGGGGCCGGGAAACGGCCAGCGGGGCCGGTACCCTGTGCCGCACCAGTCGTCCACGAGCCGGTTCACATACCCGCTGACGATAATGATCCCGCGTTCCTCGCTACGGTCGCCTGCTGCGTTGGCCACTTCGGCAAGTTGCTCCGCGCGTGCTACCAACGCCTCCCCAAGGGCCGCAATGAAGCGCTCGCGCGGTGGGAGCGGTTGCGGATTAAGCGAGACGTAATCGCCAACGCGCAGGCCACCGACGATCACATCATAGACTGCAGGAAACCGACTTGCGATAAGGCCAAGAATTCCTTCGCTCACCAACGAAGCGACCAAACGCTCGGGCGGCGTGCCCTGGCGCCATGGAATTGGATCAGGAGCACCATGCCATGGCTGGGGGCGGGGTCCAGAACGTACCAGATCCTTCAGAGCGAGACGGATAATTGGATCCCAAGGACCTGGCTTTCGCGGTTCGTCCGGATTGGGTTGGCTGCCTCCTGCGCCCGCAAAAACTGGACTTGCTAGCGCGAACAGTTGTTCCCGGCCGATCTGGAATGAATCACTCATGTGAGTCTCCTCCTTAGGAAGACTGAGGATACCACGACATCTACATCAACACCAGTATGTAACCGGTACAATAAAAGCTAGTTGATTGATTTGCAGTGGGCGGATGCGGGGACACGTTCGACTTCCGATTGCTACGCGCGGAAGGCGCGCGGAAGTAAGCGCGGGATCAGGGCCTCCCCGGAACTGCCGGGCTGATTACAGCGGCTTACCAGCCAGCAAAAAACGACTAAGGAACGGACGCGCACGACTTCAATAGCCTGCTCACCCCGAACGTCGGCGGGCTCGACCCACTTGCGTTCGCGTGACGCCACCGCTTCAGACGCAAGCGGTCAATGTTGCCGCGCTTTGTCCGCGTGTCCGTGGCTGACCCTGGCATTGGAATGGATGAGGCGACGTTAAAACGCGCGATCAAGCCGTTTTTTCCACCACGAGTGTGGGGCGCGGTCAGGGCCTTGACCAATGCATGGTTCACCGGCTGATACTGCAGCTCGGCAGTGGGCTTGCGATGAGCAGCAGACCCGGGGTCGGTACCTGCGTAGAGTTCTACTTGCCGGCAACACCTAGGTAGAAGATGACGAAGATCCTCGTGGCGGGTGCAACAGGAATGGTCGGCGCGGTAGCGCTAGGCCTGCTGCTGCGCAATGACCGCGTGGACCGGATCGTCGCGCCGACTCGCCGGCCGCTCCAGTCGCACCCAAAGCTGCTAAACCCGATCATCGACAGCGCGTACATACCGCAAAATGCCGACTGGTGGGCGGCCGATGGCGCGATCTGCGCACTGGGCACGACTCGCGCTAAGTCCAAGTCTGCGGCGGCTTTTCGAGCGATAGACTACGATTACGCCCTCGCTATCGCTACGCAGCTCCGTGCGAGTGGCGCCGGGCGCTTCGCTCTGGTCACGTCCATGGGAGCGGACGCGCGGTCGTGGTTCCTCTATACCCGCACCAAGGGCGAGCTCGAAAAGGCCGTCGATCGCCTGGGCTTCTCATCGCTGACGATCGTGCGCCCGGGCTTCCTCGGCGGGGAGCGCCATGAGCATCGCCCGCTGGAGCGGGGGCTCGGCGCGCTCCTTCGCATCGCTGCTCCGATCCTGCCTGCCAGCGCCCGCACAAGTCCCGCATCGACCGTCGCGGCACTCCTGGTCGAAGCCGCGCTGACCGGCAGCCCCGGCAGGCATATCGTCACTTCCGCCCAGATCTCACACACTGCCGATCGTCGCACCTGAATGCCGAGCAACCGACATTTCAAGGGACCTGTGTTCTGCGAGCTGGGTTGGCTTCCGAGCCGCCACCTCGTGCCTACCTGATCAGCGGCAGCTATCGCGTTTCGCTTTTCCTAAAAGCCGCCGGGCAGGAGCCTACCACGCGGCATAGTTCGGGCGACAAGTTCCGATGTTTAAAGTCTGTCGCGGCCGAGATGAGCGAGCGTCCGGTTCTGTGAAGCGTTTAGACTCTGCTGAGTATGTGGAATTGGGACGTCTGCTAAGGACTAGGTTTATCATTGGTTCTGGTAGAGAGACAAGCTTGCCCGAACCCGCACCTCGCGGCGAGCCTAGTCGCGAACGACGGATTCGTGTACAAGGAGGTAAGGGTCCTTAGGCCGAGGCGTTTGCTCAAGCCAGAGCCCGGAATTCCGGAGCAACTGCCATACCACGCAAAACCAATTACGACTTCGAGCGTCGCGAGCGCGAAAGGACCAAGGCGGCCGAGTCCGCGAAGAAGGCTCAAGCCAAGGCCGATAAGCGGGCGGCTGAGCAGGGAAAGACGGATGCGGATCAGTCAGACGGTCACTAGGTCCGCTGACGCGATCATGGCAACGTCCGATCTCACTCTCTCGCAGCTCGGCTGGAAGACGTTCTTCAGCGAGCAGGTCTCCGCCGAGCAGAGCCACTTTTGCCAGCCTGTTCGCGTTATGTCGGTTCATCGCGGAAGGGTGACCGTCTCGGGCGAAGGGTTCGAGGGCTCGATCTCGTCCAGCTTCTCCGCGGGAGGTGGAGCGGAGGACCGTCCTACCGTCGGCGACTGGTTGCTGATGGACCTGAACACCCGCAGCCTCGTGCGCCTTCTCGATCGGACGAGCCTGTTCAAGAGGCCCGCCCCCGGCGACGACCGCCGGGTCCAACTCATCGCCGCGAACGTCGACACCCTTTTCGTCGTCACCTCCTGCGACCAGGACTTCAACCTTGCACGTATCGAACGCTACCTGGTGCTTACGCGCGAGGTGGGCGTCTGTCCGGTCCTCGTGCTCACGAAAGCCGACCTGTCGCCTACGCCTCAGCGCTTTGTCGGCGCGGCGCGCGCGCTCCAGTCGGGGTTGAGGGTGGAACTGGTCGACGGGCGCGATCCGACGAGCGCCGCCCGCCTCACGAGATATTGCGGCTTCGGAGAGACAGTCGCGTTGGTGGGATCGTCTGGCGTTGGCAAGTCGACCCTTATAAACACGCTGAAGGGATCGGACAGCATTGCGACACAGGCCGTCCGCGACGACGACGGCAAGGGCCGGCACACGACGACAGTCCGCCAGATGCATCGCCTCGCCGGTGGTGCGGATGGGGGCGGCTGGCTCGTGGACACGCCCGGCATGCGCGAGCTTCAGATGTCCGAAGTGGCCTCCGGCGTTACCGAGGTCTTCGACGACGTCACCGACGTGACGCTCGAGTGCCGGTTCGCGAACTGCACCCATGCCAACGAGCCCGGATGCGCCATCCACGCTGCGGTAGCGGAAGGAGAACTTGATCCCGCTCGCATCGAACGGTGGCGCAAGCTCGCCCAGGAGGATGCGGTCAACAGCGCCGCCGCGGTGGTTCGCCGCTCGCGTCTTGGCAAAGCCGGAAACAGGAGATGACGATCTCCAGATCTCTAACTTCGGAGCTGGAGTCTGAGTGTAGAGGATCATGGGCCGAGTATCTCTTATAGGGTTCGCGATAAGCACGCCAGAACGGCTCCGGGTCGTGGACTCGAGAAGCCATTGGCGGAGCGCCGGGCAACCATCTGGCTAAGCAGTTTGCAGCATGAACGAGCGTCCGTCCCTCGAAAGCTGCTGGTGCGGAGCAATGTCCGAAGATGGTTCCTCCCGCGGGCTAGGCGGGTGTCGCTGATGCTCCATTTTGCGGGCAATGCGCTGAGCTACGCCTGCATGCTCAGCAGACGCTTTGTCATGCGGGAGCCGCAAACCAACGGCAACATCGAGCTGGATGTCACGCGCCCCTAGCAATTCCGCAATGAGCCCCCATTTAAAAACCGCTACAGTCGCAAATTGACGGTCTTCGGCGCTTTGCGGCTCCTAATCCTTCTCTCGCTGCTCTTAGCGCCCAAGGGGCCGGCTTCCGGTCTCCTCATCTGAAGGAATAGATATGGCTACCGGTACAGTGAAGTTTTTTGACGAGACCAAGGGCTACGGCTTCATCACCAATGAAGCCGGGGGCGACGATGCCTTCGTTCACATCTCGGCGGTCCAGGCCGCTGGAATGAGTTCGCTAGAGAAGGAGCAGCGCCTCTCCTACGATCTTGAGAACGACAAGCGCGGCAAAAAGAGCGCAGTTAACTTGCAAGCAATCTAACTACGGCGGCCTTTCGAGAGGCTAAGCAAGGGGGTGGGAGCGTTTGCACCCACCCCCTTTCTCTTGACTTAGACGGTCAACTGCAGCGGACGAGAATCCTTTTTACAACCGCTACTCTGTTCAGGTGCATCACTGATTTTGAGCGCACTGGGCCGTTCAAGTACCGTAGATGGACGCGCGAAATCCGCATACGATACGGCGAGCAGTGGCAGCAATATTTCGGCCTCTCGGCTCGCCCACCGCCTAGGCGCGAAACCGCCGTTTACGATCACAGGGCAGAGCGGGCTCCGAACGGCCAATCCAGACGTCCCATCATTTGCCGAAAATTTGCTTGACCAAGCCTGTCCGACAACTTCTGTCGATCGTAAACTTTCTGTGAAGAAGGTCATCGCTCAAACAGACGCGCCGGACAGAAAAGACGGGAGCCAACATTTGAGCCGGTGTCCTACTACGGGATTTCGTCGTAGGCAGCCTCTCGACCAGTCGGCGCTCCAGCATATCGCCCTCGCGGCCATGCTCAAAGAAAGTGGTGGCGAAGCGCTCTATTTGGACCGCGACGCGGCGCCGGGCGGGCACGCCGCTTAGCGCTCTATGGTTACGCCCCTTTTCGGGTGCTGGGCACAGACACGATACATAAGAAAAGCCCGCCCAACTCATTGAGTAGGCGGGCTTTTAGCTGGTGGGCGTAGCAAGGATTGAACTTGCGACCCCTGCGATGTCAACACAGTGCTCTACCACTGAGCTATACGCCCGACCCGGCCCGCGTGCGGGGCAGGCCCGCATGGCCAGCCTCCTACGTTAGGTGGGCGATTAGCGTTGTGTCCTCAGAAGCGCAAGAGGTTCAGAGCGTGGCGCTTGCCCAATCCTCTTCGAACATGCGCTCGACCTCCAGCACCAGATCCTTGAGGTGAAAAGGCTTGGATAAAACGCGCCCGCGCATCGATTCGCTCACCTGGAGTGCCACCCCGGCAAAGCCGGTGATGAACATCACCCTTGTGTACGGGCTGATCTCGGAACAGCGCTGGGCCAGTTCGATGCCGTCCATCTCAGGCATGACGATATCGGACAGCAGCAGATCGTATCGATGCGCTTCCAACAGCGGCAGGGCGGCGGTGCCGCGATCGACCGCATCCACCTCATAACCCGCCTGCTCCAAGGCACGGGCAAGGTAGAAGCGCATCGAGCCGTCGTCCTCGGCAAGCAGAATGCGGATCATAACGTTTGTCCTGGTGGTTCTTCCGGGCTGGTGGTCCGGCTTCTCCCCGACCTTTAATGCATGGCGACGCACATGGCGCCCGGCGAATAGCGGCTGCCCTGCTTTGACACAGAGAGGGCGAAAGGCCAGTTTGGCTCCATGACGGCATCGGCAGACGAAGCGAGCGATTCGCCGGACGCGGCCGGATCGGCCGCCAAGCGGGCGCCGTTCATCCTGCTGCTGCGCGAACCCGCGCCGGTGCCGGTGCTACTGGCGGTGCCGCATGCCGGGCGCGAATACCCGCCCGCACTGTCCGCGCGGATGCGCCAGCCCGAACTCGCCTGCCTGAAGCTGGAGGACCGCTACGTCGATCTGCTGGCCACCGAGGTGGCCCGCGCTACGGGCGCGGGGCTGCTGGTGGCGCAGGCACCGCGAGCGCTGATCGATCTCAATCGAACGCCCGAAGACATGGACTGGGACATGGTTGCCGGCGGTTCACCCGATCGGGTGACGCGGCTCGCCGCGGGCAGCCGGGCGCGGAGCGGGCTGGGCGTGGTGCCGCGGCGGCTGCCCGGGATGGGTGAGCTGTGGCGTGGGCGAATGGCGCGGGGCGAGCTTGAGGCGCGACTCGCCGGCGTGCACCGGCCCTACCACACGGCTCTGGCGGCCTCGCTCGAGCGGCTGCGCGACCAGTGGGGCGCGGCCTTGCTGGTCGACTTGCATTCGATGCCCCCGCTGGGGCCCAAGCGGGGTGCCGATGCGGCGCCCGATTTCGTGATCGGCGACCGATTTGGAGTATCTTGTGCGGGGCATCTTTCGGCGGCGGCGCTCGACCAGCTGGCGGGCACCGGCCGGGCAGTGGCGCACAACCGGCCCTATGCCGGCGGCTATGTGCTCGACCGCCACGGAAATCCAACGCGGGGCCTTCATGCGCTACAGGTGGAGGTGTGCCGCAGCACCTACCTCGATGCGCGGCTAAGCGTGCCGGGGGCCGGTTTTGCTGCGGTGGCGCGGGTGCTGGGCGGCCTGATGCGGCGGCTGGCGGGCGAGCTGGCCGCACAGCGTGCACCGGCGCAGGCGGCGGAATAGCGGCCATAAAAAACCACCTCTTGCATTGAGCACGAGGTGGCCAAGGTTCAGGGAGGAAGTGCACCTAAGCGCACTTATCCGGCCGGACCATGAGGGAAGTACCGGCCGAACGCCCCATAGCTAGGAAATATGCGGGCCATTGCAAGACCGCACTTGCGGCACGCCTCAAACCCGGAGCGGCCTGTCGCTGCGGGAGCGAAGCGGGCCGGTACCGCCGCTTGCTTAGGGTGCCCCCAGGCGGTTGCCCGGGGTCTGGCGTCACCCTGCGGGTTGGGGCTCGAAACCGCCCCCGTTGACCGCTGGAGAGCCAATGTTGGGCGCGCCGGGCCCCTTGCCCTGTGCCGACTGCCGGGCGAAGATCACCCGCATCAGGTCGAGCGAGAACAGATGCGCGAACAGCAGCGGCAGGAGGCCGTTCTCGTTCCACTTGCGCAGCTGGTCTCCCCGCAGCTCACGTAGCTTCTCCTGGTTCACCATGCGGAAGCCGCGATAGATGTACGGCTGGTCGGGGTTGTCGTTGCGCTGGATGGCCACTTCGCCGTCCATCAGCAGCTCGGCCTTCATGATCTCCTCGACGAAGGCCTGGGTGCGCAGGCCCGCTTCCTCGAACTTTTCGCAGAATTCGAGCAGCGCCTTCGTGTGCCCGCTCGGCTGGTCAGCATCGAACAGGCCATGGCCTTCGTCGAACTCGCCGACGAGGTCGGTCGTCGGGTCGAAGCACAGCGACATCTGGTCGCTGCCGGATTGCAGCTTGGCGAGCAGGAACGGGTACCGGCGAACATAGGCGGGGACGTAGAAATCCTCCGTTGCGCGCCCTTCGTCATCGAAGAACACGTTGATACCCTCGTTGAGGCCCATCAGCGCCAGCGGCACGGGCTTCTCGCCGGCCGAGAAGACGATCGGAAAATGGCGGTGGGCCTGCGCGAACTCGTCCACCGTCAGCGGAACGGCATGCTGGCTGCTGACCCACGGTGCGCGGTCGGTCGAGCGGGCGTGCCAGGCCGCATGGTCGCGGCTGTTGAGCGGCATCAGGTCCTGGTAGAACAGTGGCAGGGTCGGTTGCGGCACGCTGGCCATGGATCTCTCTCCGCTTGGTCCGGGTGGGGCCTTTCCGCCTCGCCCGGCCTCGTGAGCCTCGGGAGGGCAGGGCGGTGGCCCGCTGCGAGCGCGCGGCATAGAAGCGCTGCGCCCCGCGCGCAAGCCGGGGCGCTCGGGGAGCCCGGGCGAGCTCTCACGGCGCGGGCTAAGGAAGGGGCGGGGGGACCAGCTTGCCCGGGTTGAGCAGGCCGTGGGGATCGAGCGCCTGCTTCACCGCGCGCAGCACGGCCAGCCGCACCGGATCGCCAAGTCGGGCGAGCTCAGCGAGCTTCATCTGGCCGATGCCGTGCTCGGCGCTGATCGAGCCCTGCCAGCGGGTGACGCAATCGTAGACGAAGGCGCTGATCTCCTTGCCCTCGCTCCGCTCCCAGACGCCGCGCTCGGCGCCCGGAGGGGCGAGCACGTGGAAGTGGACATTGCCATCACCCAGATGGCCGAAGGCGAGGGCGGTGGTGCCAAGGAAGCGTTGCTCGGTGGCGGGCACCGTCTCGGCGATGAATTCGGCCATGCAGGCGACCGGCACCGCGATATCGTGTTGCATCGCCGGTCCGAACGCGCGCTCGGCGGCGGAGATCTCATCGCGCAGGGTCCAGAATGCCTGCGCTTGCGCCTCGCTGGCGGCGATTGTCGCATCCTCCACCAGCCCTGCCTCCCACGCGCTTTCGAGCAGCTGTCGAGCGAGCGGGGGCAGCGCCTGCGCTTGCTCTGCGTCGGCGGCCAGCTCGATCAGGGCGTGCCATTCGTGCGTGCCGCCAAGTGGAGCGCGCGCGCCGGGCACATGGGCGAGCACCGCATCGAGGCAGTGGCGCGGCAGGACCTCAAACCCTTCGAGCGCCTCACCCGCCAACGCTTGGGTGTGGAGCAGCAGCCTGCGTGCATCGTGGATGGTGCCAAGTCCCACCCACAGCACCGCGCGCTCCGCCAAAGCGGGGAGCAGGCGCAGGGTGGCCGCGGTGACGATCCCTAGAGTGCCCTCCGAGCCGATCAGCAGCTGCTTCAGATCAGGCCCGCGGTTGTCCTTCTTCAGCGCGGTCAGCAGATCCAGCACCGAGCCATCCGCCAGCACTGCCTCCAGCCCAAGCACCTGCGCGCGCATCGAGCCGTGGCGCAGCACCTGCGTGCCGCCGGCATTGGTGGCGACCAACCCGCCGATCGTGGCCGAGCCCCTGCCGCCGAGCGTGAGCGGAAAGCGCAAGCCCTGCGCCGCGGCTGCCTCTTGCAGCACCTGCAGGACCACCCCGGCTTCGCACACTGCCTCGCGCGCATTGCAGTCGAGCCGGCGGATCGTGTTCATCCGGCGCAGCGAGAGCAGCAGCGCGCTGCCGCTCGCATCGGGCGTGGCGCCGCCGGACATACCGCTGTTCCCGCCCTGGGGGACGATCGGCACGCGATGCTGCGCGCACAGCCGCACCAGCTGCGCCAGTTCGGCGGTCGAGGCGGGGGCGGCCAGCGCCAGCGCGGCGCCGGTGTAGCGCCCGCGCCAGTCGGTTAGCCAGGGCGCCATCAGCCCTGCATCGGCGGTGAGGCCGCGCTCGCCCAGCAATGCGGCGGCCTGCTCCAGGAATCTCGCCCGATCATCCATCCGCCAGTTCTTGCCAGCGAGTGAGGGCGCCGCCAAGGTTCAGCCGCTATTCAATCGGGTGCCAGCAGACCGCGCGGCTTCAAACACTGTCGCCCCTGGCCCACCCGGCCCGCCCGCACCGCCAAAACGATCGCTGCCCGGATGATTCCCTCCGCCGCTCTCCTCGCCCTGCTGGCCCTGTTCGCCCCGGCGGGCGCCGAGGCTCCGCGCGAGCTGTCGGAGGAGGCGCGGGCGGCTCCGTTGCCCGCCGAGGGGAAGCTGGGCCCGCTTGGCTTCCGCGCGCCGGCGCCCGAGCCGTGGCGCGCGCTGGCGGATGCACTGCGCCCACCGCCGGCCCGACAGGTGCGGATCGAACAGCGGGTGATCATCCGCATCTCGCCCAACCCATCGCGATCGCGCGAGCGGATGATGGCCGAGTTCTCCGGTCGCGCTGCGCGCCAGGGATATTTGGAGGAGCCGATGGACGGTTGTCTGGCGGTGGAGGGGATCGCCGGGGTCCAGCCGAGCCGGCCCGGCCGGTTGCTGCTGTTCATGCGCGACCGGCGCGTACTCAGCGCCTCACTGGAGCGCAGCTGCAACGCAGCTGATTTCTACTCCGGCTTCTATGTCGAGCGCAGCGCCGATGGAGCGCTGTGCCCGCTCCGCGATCGGCTGCAATCGCGCTCCGGCGCAAGCTGCCGGATCTCGCAGTTCAACCGGCTGGTGGAAGGGCGCGATTGAAGCTTTGGCGTTGACTCCGGCTGCATCGGTGCATAGGGCGCCGGTGGCGGTGGCCCCGAGGGGCCGCGCCGTTCCCATTGCACCATCCCGCGTGTCATCGCGGCCAAGCCGGACAATTTGCCCGCATGAATTTCGCCGATCTGGGCCTGTCTGAAGAGTTGCTGCGGGCGGTGGAAGCGGCCGGCTATACCGAGCCGACGCCCATCCAGGCACAGGCGATCCCGCTCATCCACATGATGAAGGATCTGATCGCGGTCGCCCAGACCGGGACGGGCAAGACCGCCAGCTTCGTGCTGCCGATGATCGACGTGCTCGCATCGGGCCGACGCCGGGCGCGCATGCCGCGCTCGCTGATCCTCGAACCCACGCGCGAACTGGCGATGCAGGTGGCCGAGAATTTCGAGAAATACGGCGTCAACCACGATCTCTCGATGGCGCTGCTGATCGGCGGCGTGCAGATGGGCGACCAGGTGCGCCGGCTGGATGAGGGCGTCGACGTGCTGATTGCCACGCCCGGGCGGCTGATGGACCTGTTCGGGCGCGGCAAGATCATGCTGAACGGCTGCGAGCTGCTGGTGATCGACGAGGCAGACCGGATGCTCGATATGGGCTTCATCCCCGATATCGAGTTCATCTGCGAGAAGCTGCCGACCACGCGTCAGACGCTGTTGTTCTCGGCCACGATGCCGGGCCCAATCAAGAAGCTGGCCGACCGCTTCCTGAGCAACCCGCGCTATATCGAGATGGCGCGGCCCGCGACGGCGAACATCAACATCGCACAGGCCAAGGTGCACGTGTCCGCCCGGGGCAAACGCGACCTCCTCATGGACTTCCTGCGCAGCGAGGAGGTGACCACCGCAATGGTGTTCGCCAACCGCAAGACCACGGTGCGCGATCTCAACAAGAGCCTCCAGCGCAGCGGCTTTGCCAGCAGCGAGATCCACGGCGACATGGACCAGCCGAGCCGAATGGCCGAGCTCGACCGTTTCAAGAAGGGCGAGGTCAACATCCTCGTCGCCAGCGACGTGGCCGCGCGTGGGCTCGACATCAAGGGCGTGAGCCACGTGTTCAATTTCGACACGCCCTGGCACCCTGACGATTACATCCACCGGATTGGCCGCACCGGGCGCGCCGGCGCGAAGGGCCAAGCCTTCACTTTCGTCACTCCGGAAGATGCCGAGGCGATCGCCAACGTCGAGAAGCTGACCGGGATCGACATTCCGCTGTTCACGATGAGCCCCACCGGCGAGGCAGAGGCGCCCCGGTCGGGCGGCCGGGCGGAGGCGGTCGAGCGGGCCGAGCCCGCAAGCCGTGGCCGTGGCGGCCGACGCTCGGAAGAGAAACCGCGCCGGCAGCCGGCAGCGCTCGAGCAGGAGCCCCGGCCAGAGCGGGGCTCCAGGGGCAGGCCCGCTCCCGAACCCATGCGCGAGAGCGAGCCCAAGCCCGAGCGGCAGCCGCGCGCTGCCGCGCCAGCGCCCACTCCGCCCGCCGCGCGGCCGCTGGCCTCGGCGCCGCCTCTCGTGCCCACGCCGGCTCCGCGGCGCGAGGGAGATGGGGAGGAGGACCGCGGCGCGCCTGGCGAGTGGAACGGGCCGGTGCCCGGTTTTCTAGGCAAATCGGCGCTCTGACGCTCGACGGCAGGACTGCGTGGCGCTTTTCGTTTCGCCGACGCGGCAAAGCAGGAGGGCTCTCGGCGCGTCTCCCTTCCGAGTTCGCTCGATCGCGGGGCAGGCGCGGTCGCCAGCGATCTGGTAAACCTGAAAAGCAGCGCAGCAGTCGCCCGTTCGGTCTCGCTCCGGGCTGACCCACGCGTGGCGTTGCGATCCGATACGCAATGACCCCCAGCTGACCCAGTGGGGGTCGGACTGCGGTTTCAAGCAGTTCCGGCCCGTGCGCCGCGCGGCAGGATCGTTGCGAGATCGGCGTCCTGCGCTCTGCGGGCGCGCCGGCCGAATGGTCGCCCCACCTAGCCGGCAAGTTTCACAAAGCTGTCGATCACCCGCTTGAGGCCGCTGCTCTCAAACTCGATTTCGAGCTTGTTGCCCTCCTGCCCGATCACCGCGCCATAGCCGAACTTGTCGTGAAACACGCGCATGCCCGGCGTGATGTCGCTGCGCGCCTGGGCGGCGAAGCTGGCGGCGCTTCGGGTGTTCTCACGGATGCGCGCAGGAGCGGTTTCGTAGCCGGTGGCGAGCGCGCGCTGCCATCCGGGGCCGCGCTGCTGGGCGCGCTGCGGCGCAGCGGCGGAGAGGTGAGCGAAGGGATCTTCGGTCTCGGTCCAATTGGCGCGCCAGAGCGAGGCACCGCCTGTGAGCGTGGTCTCCCTCTCGACATGCTCGGCCGGCAGCTCGCCGACAAAGCGGCTGGGAATGGAGCTGGTCCACTGGCCGTAGATGCGGCGGTTGGCAGCATGCAGGATGGTGCAGCGCCGCCGCGCCCGGGTGATCGCGACATAGGCCAGCCGTCGCTCTTCCTCCAGACTTGCCAGCCCGCCCTCGTCAAGAGCGCGCTGGCTGGGGAACACGCCCTCTTCCCAACCGGGCAAGAACAGCTGGTCGAATTCCAGCCCCTTGGCCGCGTGGATGGTCATGATGGTGACCTTCTGCGCCTCGTCGGCCGCGTCGTTCTCCATCACCAGGCTCACATGTTCAAGGAAATCGCCCAGCGTGGCATATTCCTCCATCGCGCGGGCTAGTTCGGCGAGGTTCTCCGCGCGGCCGGTGCTTTCGGCGGTGCGATCGGCCTTCAGCATCGCGTCGTAGCCGGAATCGGCTAGCACGTTGCGCAATAGCTCGGCCGGGGTGACCTGTTCGGCCAACTCGCGCCAGCCGAGAAAATGGCGCATCAGCGCGCCGATCGTGGCGGCGGCGCGGGCGGGCAGCTCGTCGCTATCGGCCAGCTGGAGCGAGGCAGCGGCGAGCGGCAGGCCGGTGGCGCGGGCATGTTCGTGCATCCGCGAGAGGGTTTTGGCGCCGAGCCCGCGCTTGGGCTGGTTGTGGATGCGCTCGAAGGCGAGATCGTCGGCCGGGCTGGCGATAACCCTGAGATAGGCCAGCGCGTCGCGGATTTCGGCGCGTTCGTAGAAGCGGAAGCCGCCGACGATGCGGTAATTGAGGCCGATCTGGATGAAGCGATCCTCGATCTCTCGCGTCTGATATTGAGCGCGCACGAGGATGGCGATGCGATCGAGCGGCGCGCCTTCGCGCTCCAGACGCTCGATGTCCTCGCCGATGCGGCGGGCTTCCTCCGGCCCGTCCCATACTCCGATCACGCGCAGCTTGTCGCCGCCGCCCGCCTCGGTCCACAAGGTCTTGCCGAGGCGCTCGGAATTGGCGGCGATGAGGCCGGAGGCGGCGGCGAGGATCTGCGGGGTGGAGCGGTAGTTCTGCTCCAGCCGGATCACCGCTGCGCCGGGGAAATCCTTTTCGAACCGCAGGATATTCGCCACTTCCGCCCCGCGCCAGGAGTAGATGGACTGGTCGTCATCGCCCACCACGCAGATGTTCTTGCGCTCCTGCGCCAGCAGCCGCAGCCACAGGTACTGGACCGCGTTGGTGTCCTGATATTCGTCCACCAGAACGTATTTGAAACGGCGTTGATAGGCTTCCAAAACGTCCCGATTGCGGCGCAGAACGTTCTGCATGTGCAGCAGAAGGTCACCGAAATCGCAGGCGTTCAGCGCGATCAGGCGCTGCTGGTAGCGCTCGTACAGCCGCTGGCCGCTGCCATTGGCGAAGCTCTCGTTCTCGCCGGCATCCAGTTCGGAGGGGTTGAGGCCGCGGTTTTTCCAGCGGTCCACCAGCCCGGCAAGCTGGCGGGCGGGCCAGCGCTTCTCGTCCAGCCCGGCTTCGACGATCAGCTGCTTCATCAACCGCAGCTGATCGTCCGTGTCGATGATGGTGTAATTGCTCTGCAACCCCACCAGTTCGGCGTGTTTGCGGAGCATCCTGGCGCAGATTGAATGGAAGGTGCCGAGCCACGGCATGCCCTCTACCTCGTCGCCGATCAGCCGGCCGACCCGCTCGCGCATCTCGCGCGCGGCGCGGTTGGTGAAGGTGACGCACAGGATTTCGCTGGGCCAGGCGCGCCGGGTGCCCACCAGCCAGGCGAGCCGGGCTGTCAAGGCAGCGGTTTTCCCCGTGCCGGCGCCCGCGAGCATCAGCACCGGGCCCTCTGTGGTCAGCACCGCCTCGCGCTGTGGGGGGTTGAGCCGGGCAAGCCATGCAGGGGCCTGTTCGGCAGGCGGGTCGACAGCGGGAAGGGAAGGCGGCGTCACCCGCGAACAGCTAGGGAACAACACTTCACCGCGCAAGACTTGCAACCCGGCGCCTTGTTGGAACCGCCGGTATCGCTCGCTGGTTCGGGTAACATCACACCTGTATACTTAATCGCAAGGATCATTTCATGCGCAATCTTTTCCTCACCAGTGCTGCGGCGCTTGCCATGGCGATCACGCCGGGCGCGCTAAGTGCGCAGGGCACCGGCACCATGCCGCAGACCAACAACCCGACGCCGCAGGGTAGCACGCCCATGCCGCAGGGCAGCACCACGATGCCGCAGGGGACGACGCCCCGGCCGCAGGGCAGCACCACGATGCCGCAGGGGACGATGCCCCAGCCGCAAGGCAGCAGCACGGCGCAGGGCAGTATGGAGATGCAGCAGGACACGACGACCATGGGCGCGGCCCAGACGCCCGCCAACCGGGGCTCCAGCGGCACCATGAACACCCAGCAGCGGCGCGAGTATGACCGCTGGCCGGCCGAGACCCGCACCTCGTTTGACAGCATGGAGCCCAGCCACCAGGAGTATTTCTGGTCGCTCAACCCCACACAGCGCGAATCCTATGGCTATCTGACGCCCGAGCAGCGCACGCAATTGGGTGCGCTGACGCCCGAGCAGCAGCAGCAGGCGTGGATCTCGATCACCGAACAGGTCAACCAAATGCGTGCCGGTACCATGGGCGCAGGCCAAGCTGAAACGGGCACCAGCGCCGCGCCCGGATCGACCGGCATGAACTCGAACATGGCGACAGGCGGAAACATGGGCACGACTGCGCGTGCCACAGGCGCTCCCACGGCCGGAAGCATGGGTAGCGGGAGCACTGCCGGCGCGATGGAGTCAGGGACGACCGGCTCCTCCACGATGGGTACCTCCACCATGGGGTCCTCGCCGACAATGGGCGCAGGAAACATGGGCACCTCCACAACGATGGGTGCCGGAACTGCGGGCGCAGCGAACATTCGTTACACGCGCAACGAAATGGTGCAGCCACTGCCGGCGGGCGCGACACCCGGCACGCCCAGGTCGGAATATCCCTTGTGCACCGCCCAGCGACAGGATTCCTGCATGAACCCGCGGGAGGCGGCCGGTCGTCGATAGGCAGCTCTCAGATCAGGTGAGGGCGATTGCCGTCCCTCCGTCGATCTCGGTAGATTGAATTGATAACAAGGGCCGTCCAGCGGGAGCCGGGCGGCCCTTGTGTCTAGTTGCCCGCGTTCGCCGACGTTTCCGGGCGCAAAAGGGTCAGACGGGCTGAGCCGACCTTGCGCTCGCTCTCGATGTCCAGTGCGCGCACCTGCACCGGTTCGTCGCGCGCGGTTTCAAGCGCCACCCAGCTGGCCGGGCCGATCCAGCCGAGCCGCGCCAGCTTCTCCAGCGCGACTGGCCCGGCGCCGCTGCCATAGGGCGGATCGAGCAGGATCAGGTCACGTGGCGGTCCCTTCGCAGGGCCGAGTTGCATCACCGAGGCGGGCTGCACATGGCAGCGCGTCTGTGCCTGCAGCGCGGCAATGTTGGTGCGCAGCGCGCGGATGGCGGCGGCCTCGTTCTCCACGAACAGGCATTCGGCCGCACCACGCGAGAGCGCCTCCAGCCCGAGTGCGCCCGAGCCGGCGAACAGATCGGCCACGGCCAGCCCCTCGAAAGCGCCGAGCCGGCTTTCCAGCATGGCGAACAGCGTCTCTCGCGTGCGATCGGCACTGGGGCGGGTGGCCTCGCCTTCGGGAGCGCGTAGCAGGCGCCGGCGCCATTCGCCGGCGATGATCCTCATGGATTGCGCCGGCCGGGGCCTGAGCGGGGGCCCGACCGTGGGCCTGAGCGTGGACCTAAGCCGGGGCTTGAGCGTGGCCCCGTGCCTGGATCGGGGCCGCGCCGGGGAGCGCGTGCGCCTTGCGGCCCGCGGGATGGACGCGACGCCGCCCGTTCGCCGCTGCCCTGTGCGGCCGGTTCGCGGGGCTCGCTCTTCGCGTTAGGAGCGGAGCGGGTGAGCGAGGAGCGGAACCGTTCGAGTGCCTCGCGCTCCACCTCGTGTGCGCCGCCCGGGCGCAGATCGCCGAGTACGAAGGGGCCGTAGGCGGTGCGGATCAGGCGGCTGACCTTGAGCCCGAGGTGCTCGAGCACGCGGCGCACCTCGCGGTTCTTGCCCTCTGCCAGCGTCAGCTCAATCCACTGGTTGCGCCCGGTGCGGCGTTCCAGATTGGCGTCGATCCGGCTGTAGCGCATGCCTTCCACCGTGATCCCCTCCATCAGATCCTCCAGCTGCGCCTGGCTGATCTCGCCGAAGGTGCGCGCGCGATAGGTGCGCGGCACGCCGGTGGCGGGCAGTTCGAGTGCGCGCTTGAACTCGCCATCATTGGTGAGCAGCAGCAGCCCCTCGGTGGAGAGATCGAGCCGGCCGATCGGCATCAGCCGCGGCGTGCCGGGGGGCAGCGCGTTGCGCAGCGCGGCGTAGATAGTGGGGCGGCCGGCCGGATCGCCCTCGGCGGTGATGAGGCCGGTGGGCTTGTGGAAGCGGAACAGCCGCGTGCGCTCGGCACTGGCGACGGGCTGGCCGTCCACCGTGATGCCGCGCAGGCTGGGCAGCACCGTGGCGGGTGTGGCCAGCTTGACGCCATCGAGCGCGACGCGCCCCTCGGCGATCATCCGCTCGACTTCGCGCCGGCTGGCGATGCCAGCGCGGGCGAGGAGCTTAGCGATCCGCTCGCCCTCGTTGCCCGGCCCCGGTGCGCCTGTGGGTTTGTCATTCTCGGCCATTGTGTGGCCATAGCGGCGGCGGCGCGCCGGTCCAGCCGAACCGTTAGGGACCAGCTGTTCAGGGGACTGCAACGCCGCAGGGCTTTCCATCGCCGCCGTCGGCGCTAGTTTGCCGGCCGCACAACGGATCAAGGAACAAGAATGGCCGCCACCAGCGCCCAGGAGCCGGGCCAGAAGCCAGGCCAGAAGCCCGGCCAGAAGCCCGGCCAGAAACCGGGATGGATGCGGCTGATCCGCGCGCTGGGCCACCGCAAGACGGGGTTCATGGCGCTGTTCGGCTTTGCCAGCGGCCTGCCCTTCGCGCTGTTCCTGGGCACGCTCTATGCTTGGCTGAGCGAGGCCGAGGTGGATCTGGAGACGATGGGTGTGTTCTCGCTGATCGGCCTTGCCTATGCGTTCCAGTTCCTCTGGTCGCCGCTGCTGGACCGGCTGGATATTCCGCTGGTGCGCAAGCTGGGCAAGCGCAAGCAGTGGATCGTGGTGGCGCAGGTGGCGCTGGGGATCATCCTCGTCAGCCTCTCGACGCTGGATCCGCGAACCTCGCTGGGGTGGTTCTCGCTGCTGGCGGGGATCGGCGCCTTTGCCAGCGCCACGCAGGATATCGTGATCAATGCCTGGCGGATCGACGTGGCCGACGAGGAGGCACCGCTGGATATCCTCTCCACCGTCTACCAGATGGGCTTTCGCCTTTCCTCGCTGGTGGGCGGGGCGCTGGCGCTGATCATCGCCGACGATATCGGCTGGCCGACGACCTATGCAATCATGGGCGGGATCCTGCTGGCGATCGGCATTGCCGGGCTGTTCGCGCCCGATGCGGCGACCACGCAGGATCTGATCGCCAGCGAGGAGGAACTGGCCGAACTGCGCCAGCCCGGCGCGTTGACCCCGCGGGTGCGCAACATTGCGCTGATGATTGTGGGCGCGCTGTGGGCCTGGGCGATCGGCACGGTGGGCGTGTTCATGGTCCGCTCGATGACCTATCTGCCGGAGGACCGGCCCGATCCGACGCTGTTCACCGCCACCTATGGCCCGCTGATCATCATCGCCACCATCGTGCTGCCGGCGCTGATCGCCGCCTGGCTGGTGAAGATGCAGCGCGAGGGGCGGCACGTGATCGGCCCGGAGGATGTGAGCCACGTGCGGTCTGCGCGGATCGCCGACCATCTGTACCGCGCGCTGATCCTGCCGCTGGCGGAGTTCGTCGGCCGGATGGGCTGGTCGCTGGTGCTGATCCTGGCGCTGGTGCTGACCTACCGGGTCACCGATGCGATCTGGGGCACCTTCGCCTATCCGTTTTACCTGGGCGAGCTGAACTACACCAACGGCGAGGTGGCGGTGGCCTCCAAGTTCTTCGGGGTGGGGGCGATCGTGCTGGGGCTGGCGATCGGCGGCTGGCTCCTGACGGTGCTGGGGCGGATGCCGACGCTGACGCTGGGCGCGGTGCTGGCGGCGGCCACCAACCTGCTCTACGCCGATCTCGCCATCGGCGGGGCCAACATGCAGGCGGTGAGCGATGTCACCGGCTTTACCTGGGCGGTGATGCAGTTCCCCGGCGGCAGCGAGCGGCTGGCGCGGCTGATGATCACCATCTTCGCCGAGAACTTGTCGGTGGGGATCGCGGGTGCGGCCTATGTGGCGTGGCTCTCATCGATCGTGGCGAAGGGCTACAGCGCGGTCCAATATGCGCTGCTCGCCTCGCTGACACTGCTGGTGGGCACGCTGGGGCGCGGCGCGCTGGGTCAGATGATCGAGGAGCGTGGCTATTACGAGGTGTTCATCTTCGTGACGCTGATCGGCATCATCGCGGTGGTGCTGTGCGCGGCGGAATGGTGGCGCGAGAGCCGCTTGGGCCGCCGGAGCGGCGTTGTGGCGCCAGAGGTGGCTGCGCTGCCGGCGGAGTAGCGGCGGGGCGGCGCTGCTGGCTGAGCGGCGAGAAGTTCGATCGTGCCGAACCGACGACCATCGGCTTGTCGGCGATCGGCTGAGCAGCAAACCGAGGTGAGCTGCCCCATTCGAGCCATCTTCTTTAAAACCCGTTTCGTCGTTCCTGAACAAACCAAATGAGCGGACGGCCGTTGCACCGACATCCTGTGAGCACGCAGGTTGTTGAAAACTGGATAGATAGCATGTTGAAAGCAACGATCATGGCCGCGACGCTCGCGTTTGGGGCAGTGGGTGTGGCGGTTCCGGCAACGGCCCAGAACACCGAGCAGGCTGGCCTCGTAAACGTCACGATTGGCGACGTGACCATCCTTAATGATTTCCTGAACGATACGCAGATTGCCGCTCTGAACAATCTTAACGTGCCCATTACGGTTCAGGTGCCGATCGGTGTTGCGGCGAACGTGTGCAATGTCAGCGCTGCTGTCCTTGCCCGCGGCGGCCCTGCAGGCGGAACGTGTGAGGCCACAACTGGCTCGCGGGCTCTTGCGCAGGCTGTAAACCGGCAGATGCTCGACCAGAGCCGCTAAGCCTGAGCGATACGGAAGCAGTATGGGGGCGGTCGGCAGCGGCCGCCCCTTTTATATGGGCCACACTGGCCGATCAGTGGCAACTGCTCTTCTGTTGCCCCACGGTTGACACTCCCTCAGGCCTCGGGCCTGGCGCCGAGCGAGCGGCAGCGATCCGAGCAGTACTTCACGTTGTCCCAATCCCGCTGCCACTTCTTGCGCCAGGCGAAGGGCCGATGGCAGGCAGCGCAGATCTTCTCCGCAAGGTGGGGTTTCTTGTGTGCCACCCAGCAGCAACGCGCGAGCGGTCAGTTAGCCGCCGGATGAGCCCCGCTCAGGCCTGCTGTGTGATGAGGCGGGCGGGCCGCTTCGAGCGGCGCAGCGCGACCCCGATGGCGCCAAAGCCAACGATCATCATGGCCCAGGTCGCCGGCTCGGGCACTGCCGAGATGCGCAGCACCTGGCCGGTGCCCGGTGCCCCCCGGCTGTTGGTGGTGACGTAGAACGAGCCGTCGCTGCCGATCGCCAGGCCCGTGGGGTTGATCAAGCCGGCGCTGAAGATGTTCTCCGAAACACCGCTGCCCGAGACGCGGAAGATCGCGCCACCCACGTCGGGCCCCAGGATGCCGGTTGTGTCGTACGAGAGGGCGTAGAGGCTGCCGTCCGGTCCGAAGGCGAGATCGGTCAGGTTGGTGAAGCCGGTGGCGAACACGCTGACCGTGTTGGTGCCCGGCGCGATGCTGTAGATCTGCGCCGCGCCCGGTGTGAACGGGAAACCGGTGAGTTCGGCGACATAGATCGTTCCGTCCGGGCCGACGGTCACGCCGGTGGAGACCGAGTCGCTCATGGGTACGGGCGGGCCGATGAAGCGCGGCGCAAAGCCCGCCAGCAGCGAGACATCTCCGGTGGGCGACAGGCTGTAGACCGTGTTCGCGCCGGCATCGGTGACGAACGGCCCGCCGGGCTCGGTCGCAGGTGGAAGGGATTGCTGTCGACGGGGCCGCCGACGGGGTTGTTGGCCGCTTCGAACGCGCTCACGTCGGCAAAGGTGGTCACCACGCCGCCGGTGGTGAAGGTGAGGACGTGGCCGAGCCGGCTGCCCGATGGCCGGACGGCGGGGTTGGTGCCCAGCCCGATGACCACATAGCCCGTGCCCCCCGCATCGAAGCCGATCCCCTGTGGGCCGCTCAGATCGTTCATGGCCGGGTCGAAGATCACCGGCAGGCCGGTGACGACGCGCGATTGCACACCGCCGAGAACCTGCGTGATCGAGCCGGTGGAGAAGAAATCGAACGATCCGCTGGGCGCGACCGCCGGATCGATGAAGCCTGTTTCCGCGATGTACAGCCCGCCGTCCGGCCCGAAGGCCAGTGCGCGCGGATTGTTGAGATTGGTCGCAAAGACGCTCGACTGGTAGGTCTGCGCGGTGGCCGGCGCTGCAGCGAAAGCGAGCGCCAGGCAGGAGAGGCCGAGGCCGATCTTGTGGGCGTGATTGACGACAGGCATGGCATTTCCCCTCACCGACAGTGAAATGCTCCGCATGTTCTCAGCCAATCGAATGCTGTGCGCCGATTGACTTGGCAGAGTCGACAAGATGATAGTTTAGGATCAACTAACGCCAAGTCAACCGCGGGATTGGTGAGGCATGCATCGCCGCTCCGCTAGTAAGACTTTGAACCGGGCGACGAGTGGCATTGTGTTCGCACCTGTTCGCAGTAGCGTGGCCTTGCAATTGTTGAGCTGCTAGTCGGGCGCCTCGCCGTTCGCTTTCAGCACCTGGCCCGCGAGGTAGAGCGAGCCGGCGATGAGGACCGGCAGGCGGTCATCGGGCAGCGCCTGCAATGCCTCGGCAAGGCTGTCGGCCCATCCGGCTCGGGCGGAATACCCTTCGGGTCCGTGGGCATCGCTGCCGTGGATCGGCACGGCGGTGAGGCTGGCGAGGCGCTCGCCCAGTGGGGCGATGATCGCCTGCGGATCGCGGTTGGCGAGCATCCCGATGATCAGGTGCAGGCGCCCGCTCTCGCCCGCAAGGCCGGCAAAGTGGCGGCCGATCGCCTGCCCGGCATCGGCATTGTGCCCACCGTCGAGCCACACCTCATGGCCCGGCGCGAGTGCGGTGAGCGGGCCAACCTCGAGCAATTGCAGCCGCGCGGGCCAGCGTGCCGCGCCGATCCCCTCGGCCATCGCAGCCGGGGAGACGGCGAGAGCATCCTGGTGCCGCAGCATCGCCACCGCCAGCGCGGCATTGTCGGCCTGGTGGCGGCCGGGCAGGGTGGGTAGCGGCAGGGTCAGCGCGCCATGGCGGTCGCGATAGGCGATACTGTCTACGCCGATCTCGGCCCACCAGTTGCTCCCGCGCTGGTGCAGCGACGCACCCGCCAGTGCGGCGCGGCGCTCGATCTCCAGCGCCATGGCTTGCGGGTAGGTCTGCGTCACCAGCGGCGAGCCGGGGCGGGCGATACCGGCCTTCTCAAAGGCGATGCGCACCAGCGGCACCTGCGGCACGCCCTCTTCGGGAGCGAGCAGGAAAGCCTCGTGGTCGATCCCCAGCGAGGCGATGCCGCAGGCGGCCGGGCACTCCATCACGTTGGTGGCATCGAACCGGCCGCCGAGGCCCACCTCGATGATGCAGGCATCGGCCGGGTGGCGGGCGAAGGCGAGGAAGGTGGCGGCGGTGGTCACCTCGAAGAAGCTGGGAGCGAGGCCCTCGGCGGCGTCAAGCACCTCGGCCAGCAGCGCGGCCAGTTCGGCATCGGCAACCAGCTGGCCGGCGATGCGGATGCGCTCGTTATAGCGCACCAGATGCGGCTTGGTGGCGGCGTGGACGCGTAGACCCTCCGCCTCTAGCATCGCGCGCAGGAAGGCGCAGGTGGAGCCCTTGCCGTTGGTGCCGGCGACGTGGAACACCGGCGGCAGGCGCTTCTGTGGATCGCCGAGCCGGGTGAGCAGCTCGCGGATCACCTCCAGCCCGAGCCGCCCGCGCGGCAGGCTCAGCGCCGTCAGACGATCAAGCTGGGCCTGCACCGCCGGATCGTCCGAGGCGGCGAAATCCTTCACGAGAGGAGTGGGCCCCTAGGCTGCAGCAGCCGCCGGGGTGAGGTAGCCCAGCAGCTTGCCCAGCGTGGCGCGCAGGTCCTTGCGGTGCACCACCATGTCCACCATGCCGTGCTCGTGCAGATATTCGGCACGCTGGAACCCTTCGGGCAGCTTCTCCCGAATGGTTTCCTCGATCACCCGCTGGCCGGCAAAGCCGATTAGCGCCTGCGGTTCGGCGATGTGGATGTCCCCCAGCATCGCGTAGCTGGCGGTGACGCCGCCGGTGGTGGGATCGGCCAGAACGACGATGTAGGGCAGGCCGGCTTCGCGCAAGCGGCGGGTCATCACCGTGGCGCGGGGCATTTGCATGAGGCTCAAAATGCCCTCCTGCATCCGTGCACCGCCCGCCGCGGTGACCGCAACGTAGCCGCAACGCTCTTGCATTGCCCGTGTAGCGCCGTCGCAAAAGGCCTGGCCGACCGCCTGCCCCATCGAGCCGGCCATGAAGGTGAAATCCTGCACGCCGACCACTGCGCGCTGGCCTTCGATGGCACCGAAGGCGGCGGTGAAGGCATCGCAATGGGCGTTGGTGGCGCGGGCCTGCTTCAGCCGATCGATGTAGCGCTTGGTGTCGCGGAAGCGCAGCGGATCGTCCGGCACTTTCGGATCGGGCAGCAGCTCGAAGCCGGGATCGAGCAGCTGGGCGAGCCGGGCGTCGGCGCCGATGCGGCCGTGGTGCTCGCAGCGGGGGCAGACGTAGAGGTTGGCCTCATATTCGCGGCTGAACAGCATCTCGCTGCAGCCCGGGCATTTGACCCAGAGATTATCGCGCGATTCGCGCTTGGGGGCGAAGGGCAGCGAGTTGCGGACGCGGCTGATCCAGCTCATGCGGCAAGCTTTCGGGCGTTGTGGATGGCGTGGGAGAGCTGGCCGGCGAGGTGGCGCAGGTGCTCGGGAGCGGCGGCGCCGTGCTGTTCGACCAGCTCGACGAAGGCGGAGCCGACCACCACCCCATCAGCCACGCGGGCGATCGCGGCGGCCTGTTCGGGCGTGCGCACGCCGAAGCCGACCGCAAGGGGCAGATCGGTGAAGCGGCGCAGGCGCTCGATGGCCTGCTCGATGGAGGCAAGCACCGCCTGCTGCTTGCCGGTGATGCCCGCGACCGAAACGTAATAGAGGAACCCGCCCGCGCCATCGAGCACGGCGGGCAGGCGGGCCTCGTCGGTGGTGGGGGTGGCGAGGCGGATGAGCGCGATGCCCTTGTCGTTCAGCGCGGGGCCGAGATCCTCGTGCTCCTCAGGCGCGAGATCGACGCAGATCACGCCATCGACGCCAGCTTCGTGGGCGGCGGAGGCGAACCATTCGGGGCCACGGCGGACCATCGGGTTGGCATAGCCCATCAGCACCAGCGGGGTTCCGGGGTGGCGGGCACGGAAGGCGCGGGCGATGGCAAACACCTCGGCGGTCTTCGTGCCGCGTGCCAGCGAGCGGATGTTGGCGTTCTGGATCGCGGGCCCGTCGGCCATCGGATCGGTGAAGGGCATGCCCAATTCGATGACGTCCGCGCCACCTTCGACCAGCGCGTCGAGATTGGCCGAGGTGTCGCCGTCGCCAGCGGTGAGGAAGGCGACGAGCGCCGGACGGGGCTGAGCGAAGGTGGTGGCGAGGCGGGTCAACGCGCCTTGTCCCGCGAGACGCCCTTGTCGAGGACAACGGCCATGATCGAGATCAGGACGATCACGACCCACGATGGGGCCTGAAACCGATCCCCCAGCGCGAAGATCAAACTGACGAATGGAAAGCCGACGGCCTGGATGGCGACTGCGCTCGCAAAGATGACGGCCGAGCGGCGATCGAGAGTGTCCGTCACATCTCCACTCCCAGCGCCTCGGCGACGGTGAAGATGTCCTTGTCGCCGCGGCCGCAGAGGTTGGCGAGGATGATCGCCTCCTGCGGCATGTCGCGGGCGCACTTTACCAGCGCGGCGATGGCGTGGCTGGGTTCGAGGGCGGGGATGATGCCTTCGGTGCGGCAGAGCAGCTGGAAGGCGTCCAGCGCTTCGGTATCGGTGATCGCGGTGTATTCGACGCGGCCGGTTTCTTTCAGCCAGGCGTGCTCGGGGCCGATGCCGGGGTAATCGAGGCCCGCGCTGATCGAATGGGCCTCGGCGATCTGGCCGTCATCGTCCTGCAGCAAATAGGTCTTGTTGCCGTGGAGGATGCCGGGGAAACCGCCCGCGAGGCTGGCGGCGTGCTGCTTGTCGAGCCCGTGACCGGCCGCTTCCACGCCCAGCATGGCAACCTCGGAATCGTCGAGGAAGGGGTGGAACAGGCCAATGGCGTTGGAGCCGCCACCGATCGCCGCCACCAGCAGATCGGGCAGACGGCCGGTGCGCCCCAGCATCTGCTCGCGTGCTTCCTTGCCGATGACGCTCTGAAAATCGCGCACCATTTCCGGGTAGGGATGGGGGCCGGCGGCGGTGCCGATGATGTAGAACGTGTCGTGGACGTTGGCGACCCAATCGCGCAGGCCCTCGTTCATCGCGTCCTTGAGCGTGGCGGCGCCGCTGGTGACGGGGATCACCTCGGCGCCGAGCAGCTTCATGCGGAACACGTTGGGCTGCTGGCGGGCGACATCGGTGGCGCCCATGTAGATGACACAGGGCAGGCCGAAGCGCGCGCAGACGGTGGCGGTGGCGACGCCGTGCTGGCCGGCGCCGGTTTCGGCGATGATGCGCGTCTTGCCCATGCGGATCGCCAGCAAGATCTGGCCGATGCAATTGTTGATCTTGTGCGCGCCGGTGTGGTTCAGCTCGTCGCGCTTGAACCAGATCTGCGCGCCCATGTTATCTGGCGCATCGGCGCGGAGGCGCTCGGTCAGGCGCTCGGCGTAATAGAGCGGGCTGGGGCGGCCGACGTAATGTTCGAGCAGGTCTTCGAACTGGGTGGTGAAGGCAGGGTCCGCCTTGGCGGCGCGATATTCGCGGTCCAGCTCCAGCACCAGCGGCATCAGCGTTTCGGCGACATAGCGGCCGCCATAGGGGCCGAAATGGCCGCGTTCGTCCGGCTGGTTGCGGAAGGAGTTGGGCTGATCTGTCATAATCGCGCACGCGACTGCCAGAGGCTCTGATGCTTGTCCAGCCAGCCGCCGGACTCGCCAAGCGAGCGCCGTTCAGCATTGAGGCGGGACGCTTGGTGCATGCCGGGTGCTGTATCCAGATTGTTACGGAGATTGAGTATGAAGTTCTACGCACTGGCGGCGGCGACCGCGCTTGCCGCTACCATCGCTGCGCCCGCATCGGCAGATGAAATCCGCGCCGAAGCGCGCGGCGGCGTCCTGATCGCCAACGGCAACACCGAAGCGGTGGTGGGCATTGCGGGTGGCTATGACGCCGCCATGGGTCCGGGGGCATTCGTGGGGGCGGAGGTTTCGGCCGACAAGGCGCTGGCCCGGGGTGCGGACGTCTATGTGGGCGTGACAGGACGCGGCGGCGTGCGGCTGGCCGGCGGCGACAAGGTGTTCGGCGCGGCCGGCTACACTTTCGCCCCGGGCGACAATGCATGGCACCTTGGGGCTGGCTACGAAAAGCAGATGCGCAACAATTTGTATTGGAAAGCCGAGTACCGGCACTTCTTCGGCGATGTGAGCGGCGGCGACCAGATCGTCGGCGGCATCGGCTTGAAGTTCTGAGCATGCAGGAAGGGCGGCCCTGCCGGGGGTTGCCCGTCCTCGTGCCTCCTTAAGCCGCGGCGGCACGGATGAAGGCACGGATCTTGTCGACGTCCTTGATTCCGGGCGCGCTTTCCACCCCCGAAGATACATCGACCAGCGGCGCGCCGGTGGTGCGCAAAGCCTCGGCCACATTGCCCGGCGTTAACCCGCCGGCGAGGCCCCAGGCGAGGGTGTGGCGGTGGCCAGCGAGCAGCGACCAATCCATCGCGATGCCATTGCCGCCGGGCAGCAGCTTCGTGGCCGGCGCATCGTAGAGCAGCAGATCGGCGACGCCAGAAAAGCGCTGGGCGCGATCCAGCGTGCCCGCATCCTTCAGCCCGACAGCCTTCCAGATGCCGATTGCGACGTTCTGCTTGATGAGCGCCAGCCATTCGGGCGTCTCGCTGCCGTGGAACTGCACGATGTCCGGCTTCACTGCCTGCAACGCGGCGACGGTGGGCTGGGGTTGCTGGTTGACCAGCAGCAGCACGATTTTGACACGGGCCGGCACTCGGGCGCGCAGGGCGGCGGCTTGTTCGAGCGAAAGGTGGCGGGGGCTCGGCTCGTGGTGGACGAGGCCGATGTGGGTGGCGCCGGCTTCGACTGCCGCATCGACCGTCTCGGGGCTGGAGAGGCCGCAGATCTTGATCTCGGGGGGCATGTCAGGCGCTTTCTGGCGGGGTCTGGACCAGGCGGAGGAGGGTGCCGTCCGCGTCCACCAGATAGGCGATCTCAAGCCCGCTGGGCTCGCGCCGAGGGGCGACGAAGCGGGGGATGCCGTGCGGGTTCTCGGGGACGCCGGCCGCGCGGCATTGTGCGACCGTGGCGGCGAGATCGTCGAGGCGAAGGCAGCAACCAAAGTGGCTTTCGCGGGGGTCGAGCGCGGGGTGGGGGAAGAATTCAAGCCAGATCGCGCCGCGCCGCAGGATCATCCAGTGATCGGAGCGGAAGTGCTGCGCGAAGCCCAGCGGGGCGTAGAACGCGGCCGTGGCGTCAAACGAGCGCGAAGGCAGGTTGGGGGTGGCGAAATCGGCCATGCACGCGCCCTTAGCGGCTCGGGCGCGCGGCTGTCGAGCGCCTGTCGGTCGGCTGTCGCTAGCGCGGGGCGAGCTCGTAAAGCACGGTGATGGTGGCGTTCATCTGCAGCTCGCCGGGCTGGACCGGAGTGGGCGCGGCGGCGGATTGGAGCCGTTCGGCGCGGGCGAACATCGGGGGTGGGCCGGAATAGCCCCCGCCCTCGGTGATCGAGAGCACGCGGGTGATCCGCAGGCCCGCCGCCCCGGCGTAGAGTTCGGCGCGCTGGCGGGCCTTGGCCATCGCATCCAGCCGGGCCTCGTCCAACGCGGGCTCGGGATCGTCCATCTGGAACATAGGGCCGTTGATCTGGTTGGCGCCGGCCCGCGCCAGTGTGTCGATCACTCGGCCAAAATCGTCGAGATCGCGCTGGCGGATCGAGACGTTGTTGCTGGCCTGGTAACCGATGATGCGCGGGCCCATCTGCTCGGGCGGCAGCGGCGTGCCGCGCTCCGGACCGGAGAGGGCAGCCCGCATCGCTTCGCGCTCGAGATCGGCATAAATCGGCTGGATTGAGATGTTGCTGGTCTGGATGTCGCGTTCGGCAATGCCCGCGCGGCGCAGGGCGGCGATGACCTGGGTCATGGCGGTGGAATTCTCGGCCAGCGCGGCGGCGGCGGTATCGCCCTGGGTGGTGACGCCAGCGGTGAACACCGCCAGTTCGGGCTCGCGCAGGCTGCGCCCTTCCGCGCTGACCGAGAGCAGCGTGTTGCCGGGCGCGATCTCGACTGCGGGCTGGGCGACCTGTGCCAAGGCGGGCGTGGCGGCCAGCGCGAGGGTCGAGGCGAGGGTGGTGGCGAGCAGCGGGCGAAGGTTCATCGACGGGGCTCCTGATGGAATGCGGCAAGCATGTGACTTGCTGCTCCTTTCCGGCGGGTTAATCGGGCAAGGCGTTCGTCGATCGAGTGCTACAGAGTGCCTTCGATGGCGCGCGCGGCGGCTAGCGGATTGGGCGCGCGGGTGATCGGGCGGCCGATCACCAGCACGCTGGCACCCGCATCGCGCGCCTGGCGCGGGGTGACGGTGCGTCGCTGATCGCCGGCGGTGTTTTCGGGCAGGCGCAGGCCGGGCACGACGAGGAAGCCGTCCTTCCACTGCGCATGCACCGCGGCCACCTCCTGCCCTGAGCAGACCACGCCATCCAGCCCCGATGTGTGCGCCAGTTCGGCCAGCCGCAGCACCTGATCATGCGCGGTGCCCTCAATGCCGGTGCGCTGCAGGTCGCGCTCGTCGAGGCTGGTCAGCATGGTCACGGCGACCACCTTGCAATGCTCGCCGGCGGCGGCCCTGGCATCCTCCATCATCGCGCGCCCGCCGGTGGCGTGGACGGTGACGATGGCGGGTTCGAGCACGCGGATCGCCTGCATCGCGCCGGCCACGGTGTTGGGAATGTCGTGGAGCTTGAGATCGAGGAACAGCGGCAGGCCGAGCCGGGCGATTTCGTGCACCCCGTGGTGGCCGTGGGCGCAGAAGAATTCGAGCCCCAGCTTGATCCCGCCGACATGGCCCTTCACGCGGCTCGCCAGCGCCACGGCCGCATCCAACTGCGGCAGATCGAGCGCGAGGTAGATCGGGCTGGTCACCGGTCTCGCGGGCCGAATTCGTCGACCCGAGCGCCAGGGGCCGGATTGGGTTCGGGATGCGGCGGTTCGAGGTTGGTGCCGGAGCGATCACGGTCAAGCGGCGGCTCCACCCGGATGTCGGTGGATGCGGGTCCGGATCGGGAGCCGGGCGTCTGATGGGGCAGCGGCTCGGCGGCGGGCTCATGCGCCAGGGCGGCGGCGCGGGCGGAGGATTCGAGCGAGCCGATCCGGCGGTGCAGGTGCCATTTGGAGGCCCGGTGCAGCAGCCACATCGGCACCAGCCCGATCAGGAAGGAGACCACCACCACCGCGGGCAGCTTGGTATCCCATACCAGATTGTCCCAGATCTGGACCTCGACCTCCTGGTCCCAATTGGCGATGGCGAAGATCAGCAGCACCGCCAGCAGCAGCACCCAGACGATCGTGCGGACGATGTTCACCGGCGGCTCCTTTGCCCATTAACGGAAAATGCTATAACTATCCGGCGCCCAAGGGAAGCGATCAGCCGAAGACGCCTCAACCAAAGACGCGGGCGAAGATGTGGTCCACCTGCGCGAAGTGGTAGCCGAGGTCGAACTTGTCCTCCAGTTCGGCTTCGCCGAGCGCGGCGGTGACTTCGGGGTCTGCCTTCAGCAGCTCCAGCAGCGACAGCTTCCCGTCGGATTGCCACACCTGCATCGCGTTGCGCTGGACGATGGCATAGGCATCCTCGCGGCTGACGCCCGCCTGCGTCAGAGCCAGCAGCACGCGCTGGGAGTGGACGAGGCCGCCCATCCGGTCGAGGTTAGACTGCATCCGCTCGGGGTAGACCAGCAGCTTGTCGACCACGCCGGTGAGACGGGCGAGGGCGAAATCGAGCGTGATGCAGGCATCGGGGCCGATGAAGCGCTCCACCGAGGAATGCGAGATATCGCGCTCGTGCCACAGCGCCACGTTCTCCATGGCGGGCAGCGCGGCGGCGCGGACCACGCGGGCGAGACCGGTGAGGTTCTCGGTCAGCACCGGGTTGCGCTTGTGCGGCATGGCGCTGGAGCCCTTCTGGCCGGGGGCGAAATATTCCTCCGCCTCCAGCACCTCGGTGCGCTGGAGGTGGCGGATCTCCACCGCCAGCCGCTCGACTGAGCTGGCGATCACCCCCAGCGTCGCGAAGAACATCGCGTGCCGATCGCGCGGGATCACCTGGGTAGAGATGGGCTCGGGCACGAGGCCGAGCTGGGTGGCGACATGCTCCTCCACCCGCGGATCGATATTGGCGAAGGTCCCGACCGCGCCGCTGACCATGCAGGTGGCGATCTCCGCCCGGGCGGCCTGCAGCCGGGTGCGGCAGCGGGCGAATTCGGCATGGGCCTGCGCCAGCTTGAGACCGAAGGTGACGGGCTCGGCATGGATGCCATGGCTGCGGCCTATGGTGGGGGTGTATTTGTGCTCCTGCGCGCGGCGTTCGAGCGCGGCCAGCAGCTGGTCGAGATCTTCGAGCAGCAGGTCGGCCGAGCGGGCGAGCTGCACCGCCAGCGTGGTATCGAGCACGTCCGAGCTGGTCATGCCCTGGTGCATGAAGCGCGCTTCCTCCCCCACCTGTTCGGCGACCCAAGTGAGGAAGGCGATGACATCGTGCTTCGTCACCGCCTCGATCGCGTCGATCGCCGCAACGTCGATCGCGGGATCGGTGCGCCACCAGTTCCAAAGCGCCTCGGCGCCAGCTGGCGGCACCACGCCCAGCTCGGCCAGCTTTTGCGTGGCGTGCGCCTCGATCTCGAACCAGATGCGGTACTTGGCTTCCGGCTCCCACAGGGCGACCATGGCGGGGCGGGAGTAGCGGGGGACCATGGGCAACTCCGGTGTTGGGGATGGCGCGCGGCTAGGGCGGGGTGCCGGTCAGATCAAGCCCCTCCCATCAACCCTCGGGCGCGCAGCGAGACATGGCCTTCCTTGCCCACGATGACATGATCGTGGACGGTGATGCCCACCAGCCGCCCGGCCTCCGCGATGCGGTGGGTGAGCTGGATATCGGCGCGGCTGGGCTCGGGATTGCCGCTGGGGTGGTTGTGCACCAGGATCAGCGCGCTGGCGCCGGAATCGAGCGCATGGTGGATCACCTCGCGCGGGTGGACCGAGGCTTCGTCGATCGTGCCTTCGCTGATGTGCTCGTCCTTGATGAGGCGGTTCTTGCTGTCGAGGTAGAGCACCCGCACCCGCTCGCGGGTGAGGTGGGCCATATCGATTGCGAGATAGTCGATCAGCGCATTCCAACTGCTCAGCAGCGGCTGGTCGCGCACCTGCGCGCGGGCCATGCGCCGGGCGGCGGCGGTGGCGATCATGATCACCCCCACACTCTGCCGGCCGATGCCCGAGACCTGCATCAGCGCATCCGGGCTTGCGTTGAGCACAGCCGGGAGGGACCCGAAGCGCTTGATCAGCGCTTTGGCCAGCGGCTTGGTGTCGCCGGTGCGGCGGGCGCCGAACAGCAGGAATTCCAGCACCTCGTAATCGGCCAGCGCCTCCGCGCCGCCTTCGATCAGGCGATCGCGCAGCCGTTCGCGGTGGCCGGTGCCGTGGAAATCGGCTGCGGGCTCGCGTTTCAGGGGCGCCTTCCCGGCGTGCGGAGCCGGGTCGGGAGCCAGGGCGCCGGACGTCTCCAGCGGCAGGCGGCCGCTCCAGGCAGCGGGATTTTCGTGCTCCCGGTCTTCGTCCAACGGCGGGACCTCCTTGATAGACCGCATTGCCTTTGCCCGGGCAGCAGCGCAAGTGGCGGAAATGGCCGAGGATGCCGGAGAAGACGCCCCGACCCGGCACACGAGCCAGCGAACGGGCCATAGGGCCGGCTGGTGGGGCGCGGCCGTGCTCCTGCTGCTGGTAGTGGCGGCGCTGGCGGGCATTTGGCTCAGCCGCGAGCGGATCGCCAGCGACGTGATCGCCGAGGCGCTGACCGAGCGCGGAATCGAGGCGCGCTACGAGATCGTCAGCATCGGCCCGGACAGCGCGGTGCTGCGCGACATCGTGATCGGCGACCCGGCCCGGCCCGACCTCACGGTGGAGCGCGCCACCGTGAACGTCCGCCACCGCTTCGGCTTTCCCGTTCTGGACGAGGTGCTGCTGGTCCGCCCGCGGCTGTACGGCAGCTGGCGCGAGGGGCGGTTCAGCTTCGGCGCGCTTGACCCGCTGATCTTCACCGATGGCGACGAGCCGTTCGAGCTGCCCGATCTCAGCCTTGGCATTGAGGATGGCGGCGCGCTGATCGAGACCGATTACGGCCGCGTGGGGCTGAGCCTCACCGGCAGCGGCTGGCTGCGGGGGGGCTTTCGCGGCGAGCTGGCGGCGGCGGCGCCCCGGCTGGCGTTGGGCGGCTGCGCGGTGGAACGGCCGACTTTGTACGGGATGGTGGCGATCACCAATGCCCAGCCGGATTTCGCCGGCCCGCTGCGGCTGGCGCAGCTGGCCTGCCCCCAGAGTGGCGTGGCGCTGGCGGGCAGCACCCTGCAGTTGCAGCTGGGGGCGGATCGCCGGCTGGCGGTGATCGACGGGCGCGCGGCGCTTGAGCTGGGCGCGGCCGCGATGGGCGGAGCGAGCCTCGCGCGGACCACCGGCGATCTCGTCTTCACCTGGCGCGATACTGGGCTGGTCGCCCGCTACGATCTGGCGGGAACCGGGCTGGTGAGCCCGCAGGCCGGGTTCCGCCGCGTGGCGCTGGAGGGATCGCTGCGGGCGATGCGGGATTTTGAGCGGATTGAACTCGATGCCGGGGTGCGTGCGGAGGACCTGCGGCTGGGCGACGGGCTCGATCGGGCGCTGGCCAGCGCGGCCGGCGCGACTGAGGAGACGCTGCTTGCGCCGCTGTTGCGGCAGGTGCGCGCTACGCTAGCACAACGCCTGCCGGGGAGCACGCTGGCGGGTGAACTGATCGCGCGGCGAACCGGCGAGCGGCTCTCGCTGGTGGTGCCGGGGGCGCGATTGCAGACCGGGGGGGGCGAGACGCTGCTGGCGCTCTCGCGCTTCCAGCTGGCCAGCGAAGGGGCAGAACGGCCCAGTTTTGCAGGTAATTTCGCCACCGGCGGCGCTCTGCCGCGCATCGCCGCGCGGCTGGAGCGTGAGGGCGGCGGCACGACGCTGACGGCCAGCATGGCGCCCTATGCGGCGGGCTCGTCGCGCCTTGCCATTCCGCGGCTGACGGGGCGGCTTGCTGCCGATGGCTCGCTCACCTTCGCCGGCGAGGTGGCCGCGACCGGCCCGCTGCCCGGTGGGCGGGCGCAGGGGTTGGAGCTGCCGGTTTCGGGCAGCTGGTCCGATGCCGGGCTGGTGCTGTGGCGCGAATGCACCGAGCTGCGCTTCGAGCAGCTGCGCTATGCCAACCTCACGCTCGATGGGCGGCGACTGACTTTGTGCCCGCCGCGCGGACGGCCGATGGTGCGCAGCGGTCCCCAGGGCCTGGAAATCGCCGCGGGAGCGCCCTCGCTGCGGCTGAGCGGGATGCTGGGCGGGACGCCGATTGTGCTCGATAGCGGCCCGGTCGGCTTCGCGGTGCCCGGCGTGCTGACCGCCCAACGGCTCAACGTGGCGCTCGGCCCGGCCGATACCGCCACGCGCTTCGCCGTGACCGACCTCACCGCCCGCATCGGGGACGAGATCGCCGGCAGCTTCGCCGGGACCGACGTGCTGCTGTACTCCGTCCCGCTGGATTTGCGCGATGCGACCGGCGAGTGGCGCTATGCGGGCGGGCGCTTCACCATCGAAGGCGGATCGTTCCGGCTGGAAGACCGCCGGGTGGAGGCGCCGCGCTTCAACCCGATGATCGCGCGCGATGGCGTGCTGGTGCTGGAGGACAATCGGATCACCGGTGAGGCCGTGCTGCGCGAGCCGGTGAGCGACCGCGTGGTGGCGCAGGTAGCGCTGGCTCACGATCTGACCACCGGTACCGGCGGCGCGGATTTGGCGGTGGAGGGCCTAAGGTTCGACCGCGACCTTCAGCCCGTCGCGCTCAGCCCGCTGGCATTGGGCCTGGTGGCCAATGTGGATGGGGTGATCGACGGCAGCGGGCGGATCGACTGGAACGCGGAAGCGCTCACCAGCACCGGCAGCTTTTCGTCGAACGACCTGGATTTCGCGGCCGCGTTCGGCCCAGTTGAAGGCGCTAGCGGAACGATCCGCTTCACGGACCTGATCGGCCTCACCACCGCGCCGGGGCAGGAGATCCGCGTGCGCTCGGTCAACCCCGGCATTGCGGTGGACGAGGGTGTCATCCGCCTGCAATTGCGCGGCGGCGAGGTGCTGGCGGTGGAGAGCGGCAGCTGGCCGTTCATGGGTGGCACGCTGACCATCCGCCCGATCGAGCTCAATTTGGGCGTCGAGGAGGTGCGCGCCTATGTGTTCGAGATCCGCGGGCTGGAGGCGGCGCTGTTCGTGCAGCGCATGGAGGTGAGCAACCTCTCGGCCAGCGGCACCTTCGACGGCACAATCCCGATCGTGTTCGACAACGACGGCAACGGCAGCCTCGTGGGCGGCGTGCTGGTCTCCCGTCCGCCGGGCGGCAATCTGGCATATGTCGGCGAGCTGACCTACGAAGACCTCTCGACAATGGCCAATTTCGCCTTCGATTCGCTGCGCTCGCTCGATTACCGCGAGATGCGCATCCAGATGGATGGCTCGCTGACCGGCGAGATCGTCACCCGTGTGCAGTTCGAAGGGGTCAGCCAGGGCGAGGGCACCCGCAGCAACATCATCACCCGGCGGCTGGCCCGGCTGCCGATCCGCTTCCTCGTCAACATCCGCGCGCCGTTCTACACGCTGCTGGGCTCGATGCGCAGCCTGTACGACCCCGAGGCGATCCGCGACCCGCGCGAGCTGGGACTGATCGATGGGGAGGGCAATGCGATTCGCCAACAGGTGGAGAACCCGCCCCCGCCGGACACCGCCGAGGACCTTCTCGAAAAACTCATTCAGCCCCCCGAAAGCGAGCAACAGCCATGAGCATTGCCAAATCGACCGGCCCACGTCCGAATGCGCACAAGCCAAGCATGAGAAAGCGGGCAACCTGGTTGATGGTGTTATCCGCCGGAGGGGCCCTTGGCGGCTGCATTACGGTGAATGCGCCCGAGGAGCCGATCGTGATCGAGCTGAACATCAACATCAAGCAGGAAGTCATCTATCGTCTGGCCGCCGATGCGGGCAACACGATTGAAGAGAACCCGGACATATTCTGATGAGAACCACCATGATTACTCGCACCCTGCGCCTTTCCGTCCTTGCCGCATCGGGGGCCGTGCTTGCGCTTGCGCTGGCTGGCCCGGCGCAAGCCCAGCGCGACCCGGGCTACGAGGCGGCGCGTGCGAGCGGCCAGGTGGGCGAGCGGACCGATGGCTATCTCGGCTTCACCGGCAGCCCGGATGCGGGCCTGCGCAAGGTGGTGGACGACATCAACATCAAGCGTCGCGCGCTCTATGCACAAAAGGCGCAGGCCGCCCGGGCCACGCTGGAGGAATATGCCTTTACCGCCGGCTGCCTCGCGATTGCCCGCACCGCCCCGGGCGAGCGCTACCAGGCGCCCGACGGCAGCTGGCAGGTGCGCGGAAGCGGCCTGCCGGTGCGTGATCCCCGCTGCCCTTAAGCGTATAGGCTGCGGTTTCGGAGATCGGTGCGGGGCTGCGGCCGATCGCGGAGCGCTGCGGTTGACTCGGGTATGACCCCCGTCTAACGGGGCGGCGCCCTCGGCGGGCAGTGCCGTTGCCCGTGCTGCACCTCCCCTCACAAGGAGTCTGGCATGAGCGACGATCAGCCCGCACGGGAGCCCATCGGCGAGGATTCGCGGATCGAAGCGCTCGAACAGCGGCTCCGCGCCGCTCATGAGCGTGAGATCGAGCGCAACCGGCCGCAGGTCAAGGGAACCGATGCCTCCTACAGGCTCGGCAACCGGGTGCTTGCGGAATTGCTCGGCGGGCTACTCGGCGGTGCGGTGATCGGCTGGGTGATCGACCTGTTCGCCGGCACCGAGCCCTGGGGCCTGTTGGTGATGCTGTTCCTCGGGATCGTCGTTGCCTTCAGGAACATCTTCCGGATCGCGAACCGGCCCCCGCCTGACCCAAGCTAGGGGCAGGAGGGGCGCCGAACCCGCATATTGCGCAGAGGTTTAGGGGCAAGGTGGCAGCCGACACGGCCAAGGTCGACCCGATGTACCAGTTCACGATCGAGCCGCTGTTCGGCTCTGCGAACTGGGAGCTGGCGGGCTACAACATTGCCTTCACCAACAGCGCGTTGTGGATGGTGATCACCACGGTTCTGCTGTGGCTGTTCGTGCTGGGCGGCATGAAGCGCGAACTGGTGCCCGGCCGCTGGCAGATGGCGGTGGAGAGCTTCACCGGCTTCATCGACGACATGCTGGCGGCCAATGTGGGCCCAGCCGGGCGCAAGTATGTGCCCTATATTTTCTCGCTGTTCATGTTCATCCTGTTCGCCAATCTGCTCGGGCTGCTGCCGCTGGGGTTGGTGGGTGTGCATCCGTTCACCTTCACCAGCCACTTCACCGTCACCGGCGTGCTGGCGATCATGAGCTTCTCCATCGTGCTGATCGTGGGCTTTGCCCGGCACGGCTTGCATTTCTTCAGCCTGTTCGTGCCCCACGGCACGCCCTGGCCGATGATCCCGATCATCGCCCCGATCGAGCTGATCTCGTTCATGGTGCGCCCTTTCAGCCTGGCCCTGCGGCTGTTCGTGGCGATGATGGCCGGGCACGTGCTGCTCAAGGTGCTCTCCAGCTTCGTCATCAGCGGCGGCAATGCGGGGATCGGCTATGGCATCCTCATCGGCCTGCCGAGCCTGGCGCTGATGATCGGCATCAGCGCGCTGGAGATCCTGGTTGCGGGCATCCAGGCCTATGTCTTCGCGCTGTTGACCTCGCTTTATATCAACGACGCCGAAAACCTTCACTGACTTGTTTCTTTTCAAGGAGTTATACCATGGACGCTGAAGCCGCCAAGCTGTTGGGTGCCGGATTTGCCGCAATCGGTGCCGGCCTTGCCTCGATCGGCGTGGGCAATGTTTTCGCCAAGTTCCTTGAAGGCGCGCTGCGCAATCCGGGTGCTGCCGACGCGCAGCAGGGCCGCCTGTTCATCGGCTTCGCCGGTGCCGAGCTGCTCGGCCTGCTGGCCTTCGTCATCGCCGCGCTGCTGATCTTCCAGTAAGGCGCTCTGGTTCGGCCCTGCCCGGTGATCCGGGCCGGACCGCGCCAGTCTTACCGCGCGAGGGCCTTTCGCCTCCTCGCGCCCGCGGCGGGCCCTCGGGCCCATCCTCCTGCCTGGTAACACCCCAATGCCTCAGATCGAACAGCTCGCAGCAACCTATTCCAGCCAGATCTTCTGGCTGCTGATCACCTTCGGGCTGGTGTTCTTCATCGTCGGCCGGGGCATGGTGCCGCGGGTGATGAACACGGTCGCCCTGCGGGACGACCAGATCGCCGGGGACCTTGCCGCCGCGCAAGCCGCGCGCGACGAGGCCGATGCGCGCGAGGCGGACTGGCGCCAGCGTGAAAACGAGAACCGCGCCGCGGCACAAGCGCTGGTGGGCGAGGCCAAGCTGGCTTCGGGGGCCGAAACCGAGGCCAAGCTGGCCGTGGCACAGCAGCGCGTCGATGCCCGGCTGGTCGAGGCCGAGCAGCGCATCTCGGGGGCGCGAGACGCCGCGATGCAGGAAATTGAGGCGGTGGCGAGCAGCGCGGCGCAGGATATCACCCAACGCCTCGCCGGCATTGCCGTGCCCCCGGAAAGCGCCCAGGCGGCGGTCAGAAGGGCACTGGCCGATGGCTGAGACAAACATTGTGCTTCCTCAGGCGTCCCCGGACGCTCCCGAGGTCTTTGCTACGACCGCGGCCGATCCCGCGCTGAACGCTGTGGTGGAGCAGGGCAGCGCCGGCACGCATATCGAACCCGAACTGCTCGGGCTCGCGCCCTACCAGTGGGTGGCGGTGTCGATGATGCTGCTGATCCTGATCGCTATTTTCGGTGCCAAGGTGCACCGGACCATCGCGCGCGGGCTGGACGGCAAGATCGCCGCGATCCGCAGCCAGCTGGACGAGGCCAAGGCCCTGCGCGCCGAGGCCGAGGCGCTGCGCGGCGAGTATGCCGCCAAGATCGCCAATGCCGAAAAGGATGCCGCCGCCATGCTCGAAAACGCCCGCGCCGAGGCCGCGGCGATCGTCGACAAGGCCGAGGTCGACAGCGCGGCGATCATCCGCCGCCGCGAGCGGATGGCTGAGGCAAAGATCGCCACCGCCGAGCGCAGCGCGATTGACGAATTGCGCGCGCGCACCGCCATGGCCGCTACGGCTGCGGCGCGCGGCCTCATCGCCGAGCGCCATCACGCCGAGGCCGATCGACAGCTGGTCGACGAGGCGATCGCCCACCTCTGATCGCCGCCGCCCGGTCGCTCCGGGGCGGAACCGAACCGGGCAAACGGGCGCTTCCCCCTTATAACGATGGGGGAAAACACATGGCGGTCACCGCGATTGCGATCAATTGCACTCTCAAGTCCGTGGGCGGCGAGGAAAGCTCGACCGACCGGATGATCGGGCTGCTCGCCGAGGCGTTCGGCGAACATGATGTCCGGTTGGCCGAGACGCTGCGCATCGTGGATTACAACGTGCTTCCGGGCGTCACCTCCAACGAGGGCGAAGGGGACGAATGGCCCGAACTGCGCGAGCGTATCCTCACACACGATATCCTGGTGTTCGGCGGGCCGATCTGGATGGGGCAGATCAGCTCGGTGGCCAAGCGCGTGCTCGAGCGAATGGACGCATTCCTCTCCGAAACCGACGAGGCGGGCCGCATGCCGAGTTACGGAAAGGTGGCGGTGGCGGCGATCGTGGGCAACGAAGATGGGGCCCACTTTTCCAGCGCGCAGCTGTTCCAATCGCTCAACGACACGGGCTGGACCATTCCTGCGGTCGCCGCCTGCTACTGGGTAGGCGAGGCGATGGGCGCGACCGACTTCAAGGAGTTGGACGAGATCCCCGCGAAGGTAAGCGAGACGGTGGCGATGGTGGCGGGCAATGCCGCGCATCTGGCGAAGCTGTTGAAGGACAACCCCTACCCGGGGCAGGGCTGACGTTGCGCTCCGGCGTTACGAAAGGCGTCGCGCTAGAAGCTGTCCTTGGCGGCCCGGAGCGCGGCGAAGGTTTCGTGGGGGGCCGCGCCGCCCCAGCGTTGCTGCATTGCCAGATCGTCCGCCCGCAGGAACGGGTTGGTGGCCAGTTCTCGGGCGAGCGGGAACGGCACCGTGGGCTCGCCTGCCATGCGGCGCTGCTCGATTTCACGGGCATAGAGCGCCAGCGACTCGTTCCCGGGATCGGCGTAGAGTGCGAAGCGCGCGTTGGCAGCGGTGTATTCATGCGCGCAATAGAGCGTAGTGGCGGCGGGTAGCGCCTTGAGGCGCGAGAGGCTCTGCCAGAACTGCGGCGCATCGCCTTCGAACATCCGTCCGCAGCCCAGTGCGAACAGCGAATCTCCTACGAAGGCGATCCCCGCCTCGGGCAGATGGTAGGCGACGTGGCCCAGCGTGTGCCCGCCGACATCGATCACCTCGGCCCGCCAATTGCCCAGCATCACCGTGTCGCCTTGCGCCACCGTGCGGTCGACCCCCGCGATCCGCTGCGCCTCGGCGGCGGGGGCGACGATGGTGCAGGCGCCCCAGCGCTCGCGGGCGGCGGCCTTGATCGCTGCGTTTCCGCCCGCATGATCGGGGTGCCAGTGCGTGTTCCAGATCTGGCTGATCCGCCAGTCCCTCGCCGCGGCCTCACGCAGATAGGGCTCTGCCGCGGGCGTATCGATGCAGGCGGTCTCTCCGCTCGCCGGATCGTGCAGGAGGAAGCCGTAATTGTCCGTAAGGCAGGGGAATAGGTGGACCTGAAGGCTCATGTCAGCTGTCTCTTCCTCAGGGAACTGCGCGGAATGAAGGGCGGGATTGCCAGCCAGGAATGGTGGCTTCGTTCGTACCCCGAACTGTGGGGCAGGGGAAAGACCGGCCAAGCGAGCGTGCCCACTTTGATGCCAATGCGCTGACCGCGAGAAAGGCCCGCCTGCTCGGGAGAGCGGGCGGGCCTTTCTCGCTGTTCCAGGGCTCAGCCGGGCACTTGTGCGCCGGGGCCTTGCGCGGCTTAGTCCTGCTTCTTCAGCGCCTCGCCCAGGATGTCGCCCAGCGACGCACCCGAAGCGGAGGAACCGTACTGCTCCACAGCCTGCTTCTCCTCGGAGATCTGGCGTGCCTTGATCGAGAAGTTGGGCTTCTTCGAACGGTCGAAGCCGGTGACCATCGCGTCGATCTTCTGCCCGGTCTGGAAACGATCGGGGCGCTGCTCGTCGCGGTCGCGGCCCAGATCGGAGCGCTTGATGAAGCCGGTTGCGCCGTCTTCGCCCGCCTGCACTTCCAGCCCGCCATCGCGGACCTCGAGCACGGTAACGGTGACCACCTCGCCCCGGTTCAGATTGCCCGAGCCCGCGGTGCTGATGCCGCCGGCGGCCGGTGCGCCCTTCTCGAGCTGCTTCATGCCCAGGCTGATGCGCTCCTTCTCGATATCGATATCGAGCACCACGGCCTGAACCTCTTCACCCTTGCGGTGAAGTGCCAGCGCGTCCTCGCCCGAGATGCCCCAGGCAATGTCGGACATGTGGACCATGCCGTCCACGTCGCCCGGCAGGCCGATGAACAGGCCGAACTCGGTGGCGTTCTTGACCTCGCCCTCAACCGTCGAGCCGACCGGGTGCGCCTCGGCGAACTCTTCCCACGGGTTGCGCTGCGCCTGCTTGAGGCCCAGCGAAATGCGGCGCTTGTCGGAATCGACCTCCAACACCATCACTTCCACCTCCTGCGAGGTGGAGACGATCTTGCCGGGGTGCACGTTCTTCTTGGTCCAGCTCATCTCGGAGACGTGGACCAGGCCCTCGATGCCCGCTTCCAGTTCCACGAAGGCGCCATATTCGGTGATGTTGGTGACGATGCCCGACACCTTCATGCCCACCGGGTACTTGGCGCCGACGCCCTCCCACGGATCGCTTTCCAGCTGCTTCATGCCCAGGCTGATGCGCTGGGTATCGGCATTGATACGGATGATCTGCACCGCGACCGTGTCGCCGATGTTGATCACCTCGCTGGGATGGTTGACGCGCTTGTAGCTCATGTCGGTGACATGGAGCAGGCCGTCGATACCGCCCAGGTCCACGAAGGCGCCGTAATCGGTGATGTTCTTCACCACACCGTCGATCACCTGGCCTTCGGTCAGCTTGTCGATCAGCTCGCTGCGCTGCTCGGCGCGGGTTTCTTCCAACACCGCGCGGCGCGAGACCACGATATTGCCGCGGCGGCGATCCATCTTGAGGATCTGGAACGGCTGCGGCATGTCCATCAGCGGGCCCACGTCCCGCACCGGGCGGATATCGACCTGGCTGCCCGGCAGGAACGCCACGGCGCCATCGAGATCGACGGTGAAGCCGCCCTTGACCCGGCCGAAGATGCGGCCTTCGACCCGCTTGCCCTCGCCGAACTCGCTTTCCAGCTTGTCCCACGCCGCCTCGCGCCGGGCACGGTCGCGGCTGAGCATCGCCTCGCCGTCGGCGTTCTCGACACGGTCGACGAACACCTCGACTTCGGATCCGACCTCAAGGCCGTGATCGCCATCGCCGCGCATGAATTCCTTGAGTGCGATGCGGCCCTCGCTCTTGAGGCCGACATCGATGACGGCCATGCCGTTCTCGATCGCGGTGACGGTGCCGTGCACCACGCGGCCTTCAAAGCCGCCCTCGGCGCCGCCGAGCTGTTCATCGAGGAGTTTCGCGAAATCGTCGCGGGTAGGGTTGGCGGCGGTGGATGCCATAAGCTGCGGTTATCCTGTCTTCTATTGCTTCCGGCCAGGCGGTTGTCTCCGCCGGTCTTGGTGGCCGATCTGCCCGCGTGGCCTCATGCCGGCGCGGGCGTCCTCTGGAGGGCATGCTCGGAAGCGGAAACGGAACATCGCGCCCGCCGGAAGCCTTCCAGCCCCGCGAACGCCCGGTCCTGTACCTGAAAGGCCATCGATCGCGGCCCGTTCATGTCCCCGCCGCCGAGCCTTGCGGCCCCATCGGACGGGCGGGCGCATAGGCGATAGCGCCCGCAAATGCAAGCTGCTTAGCGTTTCCGCGCTTCTCCGGCCAAGGTGATGGCGGCAGCGATGGCGGCCTCGCGGTCCAGCTCCGAAGTGTCGAGCAGCAGCGCGTCGGGCGCGGGCAGGAGCGGGGCGGTGGCGCGGGTGCTGTCGCGCTCGTCGCGCAGGCGCAGTTCATCTTCGAGAGCGGCGAGGGTGCGGGTCTCTCCCCGGTCCGCCATCTCCTGCCAGCGCCGGAGGGCCCGCGCCGCAACGCTGGCGGTGACGAACAGCTTCACCTGCGCCTCGGGCGCGATCACCGTGCCGATATCGCGCCCGTCGAGCACCGCGCCGCGGGGCTGCGTGGCGAAGACGCGCTGTCGCTCGAACAGCGCCGCGCGCACCGCCGAATGCACCGAGACCCGGCTGGCGAGCCCGCCGATCCGCTCGCTGCGCAGGCCCTCCTCCGCCAGCAGCGCATCGGGGAAGGCGGAGGCGGCGAGCGCGGCGGCCGGATCGTCGGGATCGGCGCCGCGCGCATCGATCTGCCAGCCGACCGCGCGATAGAGCAGCCCGGTATCGAGATGCGGCAGCCCGAAATACGCCGCCAACGCCTTGGCGATGGTGCCCTTGCCGCTGGCGGTGGGGCCGTCCACCGCGATGATCATGGTGCCCGTTCCTCGACACGCGGACGCCGGCGTTGCGCGATCGCCCGGCCGAGGCCGAACAGCGCGATCGCCGCCCAGAACGCCTCCAGCACCAGGCTGGCAAGATTGGTGTGCACGATCAGCGAGACGGTCAGCAGCATCGCCCCGAGCAAATTGGCGCCGTGCTGGATGAACGGGTTCGGCCGAATGGTCGCGGTCTGGTATCCATAGGCGAAGATGATGCAGGCGGTGCCCGCAAAGCCGACGACATTGGCAAGGCCGGGGTCGATCATCGGCCCGCCGTGTGGTCCAGCAGCGCCTCGAAGGCGGGGAAGCTGGTGGCGATGGGCCGAGTGTCGTCCACCTCCACTCCAGCGCGGCTGGCGAGCCCGGCGACCGCCATGCTCATGACAATGCGGTGGTCGAGCCTGGTCGCGACCGGCTCCTGCGTGCCGGGTAGCGGCTCGCCGCCAGTGCCCTCGATCACCAGCCCATCCGCGCGCTCCTCCACCCGCGCGCCAGCGAGGCGCAGCGCGGCGGCCATGGCGGCGAGGCGATCCGATTCCTTCACGCGCAGCTCTTCCAGCCCGCTGGTGATGCTGCGCCCGCTCGCCAGCGCGGCGGCGACGAACAGCACCGGAAACTCGTCGATCATGCTCGGGGCGAGCGCGGGGTCGACCTCCACGCCGGAGAGCGGCGAGTGGCGCACGCGCAGATCCGCGACCGGCTCGCCACCCACCTCACGCGCATCCAGCTCCTCGATGCTCCCCCCCATCTGGCGCAGCACGGCGAGCAGCCCCGCGCGGGTGGGGTTGAGGCCGACGTTCTCGATGATCAGCTCGCTGCCGGGCACCAGCAGCGCCGCCACGATGAAGAATGCGGCTGAGGAAGGGTCCCCCGGCACCACTATCGCCTGCGGGCGCAGCTCGGCCTCCCCGGTGAGCGTGATGACGCGCTCTCCATTCTCCTGCGTCACGTTCAGCTCGGCGCCGAAGCCGCGCAGCATCCGCTCGGTATGGTCGCGCGTGGGTACCGGCTCGATCACCCGCGTAATGCCGGCAGTGTTGAGCCCGGCGAGCAGCACCGCGCTTTTAACCTGCGCCGAGGCGACCGGCAGGCGCCATTCGATCGGCACGGCGGGGCTCAGCCCCCGCTCCATCAGCGGCAGCGTGTCCCCGGGACTGGCGGTGAAATCGGCGCCCATTCGGCTCAGCGGCTCGATCACCCGGCCCATCGGCCGCTGCGAGAGGCTGGCATCGCCGGTGAAGGTGCAAATGATCGGATGGCTGGCGACCAGCCCCATCAGCAGCCGGGTGGAGGTGCCGCTGTTGCCCATCTCCAGCGCGCCTGCCGGTTGCAGCAGCCCGCCCACGCCCACGCCGTGGATCGACCAGACGCCTGAATCCTCGCGCTTGATCGTAGCGCCCATCGCCCGCAGCGCGCCGGCGGTGGCGAGCACGTCCTCGCCCTCGAGCAGGCCCATCACGCGGGTCTCGCCCACCGCCAGCGCGCCCAGCATTAGCGAGCGGTGGCTGATCGACTTGTCGCCCGGCACGCGGATGCGGCCCATCAGCGCGCCCGTGGGGCGGAAGCGGTGCGGGAGCGGGGCGGCGGAGTGGTCGGCGGGCAGGGAAGGCGCCTTTCGGGCGAGGGCTGGTTTCAGGCGAGGGCTGGCGAATGGCGCGGGCTTTTGACAGCGCACCGGGGCTGTGGCAAGGCGCGCCGCCATTCAGACGCCGGCCCCTTGATTGCGACAGGACCGCGCTTCATCTCGCCTTTGCACGATACGCCCCGTCGGTGGGCACAAGAGGATACTTTCATGGTCAAGCCGGAATGGGGTACCAAGCGCAGCTGCCCCAAATGCGCCGAACGCTTCTACGATCTGGGCACCGACGATCCGGTGGTCTGCATCGAATGTGCCAACGAATGGTATCCCGAGCCGGTGCTCAAGTCCAAGCAGCCGATCCCCTTCCAGGAGGCGCCCGCCAAGAAGAAGGAGGTCGTGGAAGAGGATAGCGACCTGGCGGATGAGGAAGAGGATCTCGACATCGACGAGGACGAGGATTCGCCCGACAACGACGTGGATCTGGGCGGCGACGACGATCTGGGCGTGGCCGGTCCTTCGGACGAGAACGACGAGGATACCTGAGCCGCCGTCCTGCCCTTGCCCATCGGCGGGGGCAGGCGATTACAGGCTTGCGGTTTAGCGGCATCGTCCATAAAGGGCGGCGCTTCCGGCCCGTGGGCCGGGCCGGCGCCTCCCAGGGCGCCGATGGAAGGTCGGGGCCTTAGCTCAGCTGGGAGAGCGCTACAATGGCATTGTAGAGGTCAGCGGTTCGATCCCGCTAGGCTCCACCATCCCGCCGCCTTTCGGTCCGGATACGCTCCGAACCGAAATTCGGCGGGATGGCACTGATATTAAGCCGGGCTTTTTGATAGGCTCGCAACGCTGGCTGACGAGGGTTCGTCCGCCGGCGTTTTTCGCGTTCGGCCTACGCCCGTCATCAGTTTCGGGCCTCCGCCCTTGAGGAGTGAACCATGTTCGACACGCTGTCCGATCGCCTGAATGGTGTCTTCGACCGCCTGCGCGGACGTGGGGCGCTGAACGAGGCCGATGTGCGCGAGGCCATGCGCGAGGTGCGTATCGCGCTGCTCGAGGCCGACGTGGCGCTACCGGTGGCGCGCGATTTCATCGCCAGGGTTACCGAAAAGGCGGTCGGCCAGCAGGTGCTAAAGTCGGTCACGCCGGGCCAGCAGGTGGTCAAGATCGTCAATGACGAGCTGGTCGCCATGCTGGGCGGCGAGGACGGCGAGCAGGCCGCGCCGCTGAACCTCGACGCGAAGCCGCCGGTGGTGGTGATGATGGTCGGCCTGCAGGGTTCGGGCAAGACCACCAGCACCGCCAAGATCGCCAAGCTGCTAAAGGAACGGCACGGCAAGAAGCCGTTGATGGCCTCGCTCGACGTCAACCGTCCGGCGGCGCAGGAGCAGCTCAAGGTGCTCGGCGAGCAGACCGGCGTCGCCACCCTGCCGATCATCGCCGGGCAGCAGCCGGTGGATATCGCCCGCCGCGCACTCGAATCGGCGAAGCTGCAGGCGGTGGACGTGCTGCTGCTCGATACCGCCGGCCGGCTGCATGTGGACGAGGCGCTGATGGCCGAGATGAAGGCCGTCGCCTCCGTCTCCACGCCCACCGAGGTGCTGCTGGTGGTCGATGCGCTCACCGGGCAGGATGCGGTGAACGTCGCCCGCAGCTTCTCGGACGAGGTGCCGCTCACCGGCGTGGTCCTCACCCGAATGGATGGCGATGCGCGCGGCGGCGCGGCGCTCTCGATGCGCGCCGTTACCGGCAAGCCGATCAAGTTCGCCGGCACGGGCGAGAAGCTGGATGCGATCGAGCCGTTCCATCCGGGCCGCGTGGCCGGGCGCATCTTGGGCATGGGCGATGTCGTCAGCCTGGTCGAGCGCGCCGCGCAGACGATCGAGAAGGAAGACGCCGACAAGCTGGCCGACCGGATGATGAAGGGCCAGTTCGACATGAACGATCTGCGCACCCAGCTTAGCCAGATGCAGAAGATGGGCGGCCTCGGCATGCTGGCTGGTATGATGCCGGGCATGAAGAAGGCGAAGCAGGCGATGGCCGAGAGCGGGGTGGACGACAAGGTGCTGGTCCACATGGACGCGATCATCGGCTCGATGACCACCGGCGAGCGCCGCAAGCCCGAACTGATGAACGCCAAGCGCAAGAAGCGCGTGGCCGCGGGCAGCGGCACCAGCGTGCAGGACGTGAACAAGCTGCTCAAGATGCACCAGGAAATGGGCCGCGCGATGAAGCAGATCCGCAAGATGGGCGGGCTCAAGGGCCTCGGCGCGCTGTTCGGCGGCGGCGGGGCTGGCGGCCTGGGAGGCCCGGGCGGCCCGCCCGGCGGCATGGGCGGTCGCGGCGGCGGGATGCCCAGCCTGCCCGGTCTCGGTGGCGGAGGGTTGCCGCCCGATCTTCAGAAGCTGTTGAACAAGAAATAAGCGATTCAAATCGGAAAGGTAATTCTATCATGGCAGTTGCAATCAGGCTCTCGCGCGGCGGTGCGAAGAAGCGCCCCTATTATCGTATCGTGGTGTCGGACAGCCGCGCCCCGCGCGACGGCAAGTATCTGGAACAGATCGGCACCTACAATCCGCTGCTGCCCAAGGAGGATGGCACCCGCGTGAAGCTGGACGAGGATCGCGCCCGTTACTGGTTGGGCGTCGGCGCGCAGCCGACCGATCGCGTGCTGCGCTTCCTCGACGCGGCCGGGATCAAGGAGCGCGACGCCCGCAACAACCCCAATAAGGCCGTGCCGGGCGAAAGGGCCAAGGAGCGTGCCGAGGAGCGCGCCACCAAGGCCGCCGAAGCGGAAGAGGCCGCCAAGTCCGCCGCCGAGGAGGCCGCCGCCACGCCCGCCGAGCCTGAGCCCACCCCGCCCGAAGCTGAGCCCGAGGCTGCCGCACCCGAGGCCGAGCCAGAGGCGGCTGCTCTCGAAGCTGAGCCCGCCGCCAGCGCACCCGAGCCCGACCCCGAGCCCGAGCCCGAGCCCGAGCCCGAGCCCGAAGCCAGTTCGCAGGAGCCGGCGGAAGGCAGCAGCGACGAGCCGGCGACCGGGGATGACGCCGCGATCGGTGCCAGCAGCGATGCCCCGGCCGAGGGCGGCGACGAGGTGGTCGACACTGCGGTCGAAGCCACCGAGGCCACCGAAACTCCGGCCGAAGAGAAGTCGGCGAGCTGATGCCCGGTCCCTCCTCCCCGCCCGGCGAGGGCATGGGGGAGGGGCCCTCCTCCCCGGAGCCGGCCGCCAACCAGCCCTCCAAGCGGCCGATCACCCTCGCCGCCATCGCCGGCGCGCATGGCGTGGCGGGCGAGGTGCGGCTCAAGCTGTTCGGCGAGGGGATCGCCTCGCTCCGCCCGCACAAGGCGTTCAACGGCGGCGCGCTGACGCTCGAAAAGCTGCGTGACGATGGCAAGGGCGGCGCGATCGCCCGCTTCACCCAAATCGCCGATCGCACCGCCGCCGAGGCCCTGCGCGGCACGACGTTGAGCGTCCCGCGCTCCGCGCTTCCGCCGCTGGCCGATGGCGAATATTACCACGCCGACCTGATCGGCCTCGCCGCCCTTGCCGTGAACGGCGAGCCGCTCGGCACCGTAGTGGCAGTAGAAAATTACGGTGCCGGTGACGTGCTCGAAATTGAGCGCCCCACAGGCGCCCGCTTCATGGCCCCGATGACCGCCGACGCAGTGCCCGAATGGAACGCCGAACGCCTCATCATCGCGGCCCCCTTCGCCGAGGGCTGAGCCGTGCCCGCGATTGCCGTCCTGTCCGACATCCACGGCAATCTGCCGGCAATGGAGGCGGTGGTCGCCGATGCCCAGGCGCGCGGCTGCACCCACTTCGCCAATCTGGGCGACATCCTCTCGGGACCGCTATGGCCGCGCGAAACCGCCGCCTGGCTGATGGAGCGCGGCTGGCCGACCATCGCCGGCAATCACGAGCGTTACCTGTTCGAACCCCAAGCGCCCTTCGCCGGCCCGCTGGATGCTTTCGCCCGCAGCCAGTGCACGCCAGCGCAACTCGGCTGGATCGCCGCTTTGCCGGTCGAGATGGCGCTGCCCGGCGCCTGGTGCACCCATGCGACGCCGGGGAACGACGAGCAGATGCTGCTGGAAACCATCCTGCCGGACGGGCGCATCGTCGCCGCCGACGAGGCCGAGATCGTCGCACGGCTGGGCGCATGCCGGCAAGATCTGCTGCTCCACGGCCACTCGCACGTGCCCCGGCAGGTGACGCTGGCGGACGGGCGGCGAATCGCCAATCCCGGCAGCGTCGGCCTGCCAAGCCATCTGGCCAGCCAGCCCGGAACGGCCAAGGCGCAATATCTCATCCTTGAAAAGGGCGCGGTCACCCTGCTTGCGACCGGTTACGATCACGAATGCGCCGCGCGCCGGGCCGAGGCCAATGGCAGCCCTGGCTGGGCCCGCATGCTGCGCGAGACGCCGCCCCGCTGAACGGAAGCTTCAGGCGGGGAAAGTGTCTCCAGCCTAGCGGCGCAGCGGCCGCGTCTCGGCCAAGCAGTTGCGGATCGCGGTGGCGGCGACGCCCGCGGCACCCATCGCATAGCTGATTTGGTCGAGCCCGAGCACCACGTCGCCCGCGGCATAGAGGCCCGGAACGCTGGTGCGCTGGTGCTCGTCCACCTTGATGCACCCGTCCTCCGCCAGGTCCGCACCCGCCTGCCCAGCGAGTTTCGAGCGGACATGCGAGCCGAGCGCCGGGTAAATGCTGTCGAAACTCAGCCGGCCTTCGGCGGTGTCGAAGGCGATCCGCTCGCCCTCGAGGGCATAGGCGCCGCACGGCCCGGCGACGCGCGCGATGCCCGCCTCCTCCAGCTTGGCGCTGCATTCCGCGTCGAGATCGTGGTCGCCATGGGGGGAGACCAGCGTGAGATCGGCAGTGTAGCCGCGCAGGAACAGCGCCTCGGCCGTGCCGTGGCTGTCGGTGCCGATCACCGCCACCCGCTTGTCGGTCACGTCATAGCCGTCGCAGATCGGGCAGTAGCGCAGGTGGCCGCTGGCCAGCGCCTCGTCATGCAACGCGCCCTCCAGCCCCTCGGGACGATTGTTAACGACCCCGGTGGCCAGCAGCACCGAGCGCGCCGGGAAGGTGCCATCGTCGGTGCCGACCCAGAAATTGCCATCCTCCCCGCCCATGCTGGTAACCCGATTGCGCTCGATCGTGGCGCCGTACTTTTCCGCCTGCTCGCACATCCGGGCGAGCAGCTCCTTGCCTGAGATCCCGTCTGGAAAGCCCGCATGGTTGTGCGTGCAGGGGATCCACCCCGCGCGGCTGGTGCCGCAATCGAACAGGCGGATCGAGAGGTGGAAGCGGGCGAGATAGATCGCCGCGGTCAGCCCGGCCGGCCCCGCGCCGACAATGATGCAATCGTCCATGCGGGGTGCAACGCCAATGTCGTCATTCGGTGCCGCTGGAATATGCGACGGGCCTTGGCTATCGCGCGCCATGAGCTTTGCCGCCACCATCCTGACCCTGTACCCCGAGATGTTCCCCGGCCCGCTGGGCGTCTCGCTCGCCGGGCGGGCGCTGGCAGCAGGCGCCTGGTCGCTCGACACTGTGCAGATCCGCGACTTCGCGGCGGACAAGCACCGCACCGTCGACGATACGCCGGCCGGCGGCGGGGCAGGAATGGTGCTGCGGGCAGACGTGCTCGGCGCCGCTGTCAACCATGCGCTCGCCCGCCAGCCCGCCTGCCCGGTGCTGGCGATGACGCCGCGCGGCCGCCCGATCACACAGGGGCGCATTCGCGCCCTAGTGCAAGGCCCGGGCGTCACCCTGCTGTGCGGCCGGTTCGAGGGGTTCGACGAACGGATCTTCGCCGCGCGGCCGATCGAGCCGGTCAGCCTCGCGGACATTGTTCTATCTGGCGGAGAGCCCGCCGCGCTGGCCGTTCTGGATGCTTGCATTCGCCTGTTGCCCGGCGTAATGGGCGCGGCTTCCAGCGGGTCCGAGGAATCCTTCGAGGAAGGGCTGCTCGAATACCCGCACTATACCCGACCAGTGGAATGGGAAGGGCGCACGATCCCTGAAGTGCTGCGATCGGGGGATCATGCGAAGATCGCCGCATGGCGCAAGGCCATGGCGGAGGATCATACACGGTCATGCAGGCCGGACCTTTGGGAGCGCCGCGGTGGCGTTCGGGGCCAGTCTGCCTCTGGCGCGCAGCGCGACGAATAGGGAGCCCATCATGGGTTTGATCCAGGAGCTCGAGGCCGAGGCCATCGCAGCGTTCAAAGAGACCAAGACGATTCCGGAATTCCGCCCCGGCGATACGCTGCGCGTGGGCGTGCGCGTGGTCGAGGGTGAGCGCACCCGCGTGCAGAATTACGAAGGCGTCTGCATCGCCCGCTCCAACCGCGGCATCAACAGCAATTTCACCGTCCGCAAGCTGAGCTTCGGCGAAGGCGTGGAGCGCGTGTTCCCGCTGTATTCGCCCAACGTGGACAGGATCGAGGTGGTCCGCCGCGGTATCGTTCGCCGGGCCAAGCTCTATTATCTGCGCGGCCGCACCGGCAAGCGCGCCCGCATCGTCGAGCGCCGCGACAACACCCCCAAGTAAGCAGCGCCCGATGGCGGCGCGCACGAGCGGCCGCTTTACGGGCGAGTGGTTTCCGGCTTAACCAGCGGGCGTCCCGAGCAATCGGGGCGCCCGCTTTTTGTGCCCCTCCCGCTCCTCCGTCGCATTCAGCTGGTCGGAGCGCTGTTCAAGACCCGCGAGACCATGCCCCATGCGAACCCTGCTTGCCGCCCTGCTGTTGGCCACTACGGCCGTAACCACCGCCTTCGCCGAAGGGGAGCGCGCCACCATGGCTGAAGCCCACACCGGCCAGCCCGGCGATCTCGGCTTCGAGCGGGTTTTCGCCAGCCCGGGCCTCGACGGGCCGGCGCCCCGCGCGCTGAAGCTCTCGCGGGACGGGCGCTGGCTCACCCTGTTGCGCAACCGCGAAGAAGACCGCCAGCGCTACGATCTGTGGGGGTACGATCGGCAGAGCGGCGAGTGGCGCATGCTGGTGGACAGCACGATGCTGGGCAGCGGGCGCGAATTGTCCGAGGCCGAGAAGATGCAGCGCGAGCGGCTGCGGATCGGCGATCTCAGCGGCATCGTCACTTACGAATGGTCCGCCGACGGCCAGGCGCTGCTCGTGCCGCTGGACGGCGATCTCCACCTCGCCCGGCTCGACGGCACCCTGCAGCGGCTGACCGATACCGAGGCGGCCGAACTTAACCCCAAGCTCAGCCCCACCGGCACCCACGTCTCCTTTGTGCGCGAACGGCGGCTGTGGACCGGCCAACTGGGCAAAGAGCCGCAGCCGGTGACGCCTGAGGAGCCGAGCGAACTGGTCACCTGGGGCGAGGCCGAGTTCGTCGCCCAAGAGGAGATGGACCGCCACACCGGCTATTGGTGGGGACCGGGCGATCGGCGGATCGCCGTCGCCCGCGTGGATGAGGAGCCGGTGGGCATCGTCACCCGCGCGGCGATCGGCGCTACGGGCACCCGCGTGTTCGAGCAGCGCTATCCGGCGGCGGGCACCCCCAATGCCGATGTGCGGCTGTTCGTGATCGATCCCGACGGCGGCAACCGCGTCGAGGTCGATCTCGGCCCCGAGCGCGACATCTATCTCGCCCGCGTCGACTGGGCGCCCGATGGCGGAACGCTTTACGTGCAGCGGCAGGACCGGGCGCAGACCCGGCTGGATATGCTCCAGGTCGATCCCGCCACCGGCGCCAGCGAAGTGCTATTCACCGAGACTGCCGCTGAAGGGCACTGGACCAACCTTTCCAACGATTACCGCTTCCTCGATGATGGCAGCCTGATCTGGTGGTCGGAGCGCAGCGGTTACGGACACCTCTATCGCTTCGCCGATGGCGAGTGGACCCAACTCACCGGTATCGGCGAAGAGGGCGGCGAATGGGTGGTGAGCAAGCTGGTGGGCGTGGATCAAACCGCCGGGCGCCTGTTCTTCACCGCCACCAGGGACGATGTGCTGGCGCAGCAAGTCTATTCGACCAGCCTTGCAAACCCGTTGCAAACCACGCTTTTGAGCGATCTGGCGTTCCACAATGCCGCGCAGATGGACCCGGCCGGCCGCACGCTGGTCGTCTCCCGCTCAAACCATTCGCAGCCCGGACAGGTCTATCTGGCCGACCAGTCGGGCGAGCGGCTGGCCTGGATCGAGGAGAACCGGCTCGATGCCAGCCACCCCTACGCGCCCCATCTGCCGAGCCACCGCCCGGTGAGCTACGGCACCATCCCTGGCAGCGATGGCCAGCCGCTCCACTGGATGATGATCACGCCCGAACTGGAGGCCGGCAAGCGCTACCCGGTGTTCTTCCAGCACTATGGCGGGCCACATGTGCAGACCGTCAACAAGGGCTGGAACGGTCCGCTGGTGCAGGCCATCGTCAACCAAGGTTACATCTATTTCGAGATCGACAATCGCGGCAGCGCCTATCGCGGGGTCGCCTTCGAAAAGCCGATCTACCGCGCGATGGGCGGCGTGGAAGTGGCGGACCAGGCGCTCGGCGCCGCCTTCCTCAAGACGCTCGACCATGTCGATCCCGACAAGATCGCCACCTATGGCTGGTCCTACGGTGGCTATCTCACGCTGAAGAAGCTGGCCGCCGATCCAGGGCTCTACGCCGCGGGCATCTCCGGCGCGCCAGTGACCCGCTGGGAGCTCTACGACACTCACTACACGGAGCGCTACATGGGCATGCCCGCAGTCGATACTGCGGCCTACGCGGGTGCGGCGGCGATCGAGGGTGCGCTGGCGATCAGCGATCCGCTGCTCGTCATCCACGGCATGGCGGACGACAACGTGGTGTTCGAGAACACGACCGAACTCGTCGCCGCGATGCAGGGCGCGGCGGTGCCGTTCGAGATGATGCTCTACCCCGGCCACACCCACCGGGTCGCCGGGCCGCGCATCAGCGTCCATTTGTGGAACTCGATCTTCGACTTTCTCGATCGCAACGGCGTCGGCCCTACCTGTTTAGTCCCGCAGAGTAGCGGTACGGATCGACCTTGAATCGTTCTGGCTCTTCTGTC
>LXQI01000010.1 GCA_001683845.1 Erythrobacter sp. ANT-B3C2
TGGCTGGTCGAAAACGGACGGCTGGAAGCACCGGCGGAGCTGTCCGGACCGTCCGGCGAACCATTGGTGCTTGAACCTTCCGAGAATAAGCGCTTTGTTGGGGTTTCGCGCGGATAAAGGGGGGAATCCGCATCGCCGCATATTGCCGTGGCCGCGGCGCTCCAGCGTTGCGGAAGAAGCTGCCGTTCAGGACAGTGAACCGGCGCGATGCGCCCGGTTACATGCCGGGTATGCAGCGCCACCATCTGCTCCCCCGCCAGCTGCTGGGGCAGCGATCGTTCGGCAAGCTGTTCGACCTGATCGGGCGAGAGCGGGTGGGGTTCGATGATTTCCGCCTCAACGGCCTGCTGCTGCCCTCGCAGGAAGAGGCGGCGATCGCGGTGCGCATGCCGCTCCATCGCGGGCCGCATCGCGATTACAACACCATGGTGGCCGAGCGAGTAGGACAGATCGAGCGCGATTGGTCGCAGATGCGGCTGCGTGCCCCCGAGGTAGCGCTCGACGATGCGATGATGCGGCTCGATCTTCTCCAGCGGGCTCTGCGCCGCCGCCTGCTGGCCGACGATCGCCCCAAAATGCGCCTCAACCGGCACGATCGGCTTGAGCTCGATGTCGACTTCTCCGATCTCGACGCCATGGCCGAGCTCTTGTGGGCCGATACTGCCGCTCCAGCCCTCGAGCCCCTGCTCCAACCTGCTCCCACCCAACCTGCTCCCGCTCAGCCGATCGCGCGCGGCTTTGCCGGCGCGGCCCCCTTCGACGGGTTTACGCTGCACGCCAGGCCGCATTAGCGGGGCGCTCCTGCCGTTCCCGGGCGAGCGGGGCAGGCGGTCGACTTTGCCCGGCTGCCGGCACTCAGCCTGCGGTGGGGCCCGCCATCGCGCCGTTCGCTGCGGACAGGATTGCGCGCACGCTGGCGGTGGCGATGTCCTCGTCCACGCCCACGCCCCAGACGATCCGCCCATCAGGCAGTGCGCATTCAAGGTAGGCCGCAGCCCGCGCATCGGTACCCTTGCCAAGCGCATGTTCCGAATAGTCGAGCACCTCCATCGAGAGCGCAAAGGTCTGCCGCAGCGTCGTCAGCACTGACGAGACCAGCCCCTTGCCGCGCCCGCTGACCTTCTGCTCGCGCCCGCCGACCGTGATCGTTCCGGCAAACAGCCGTGCCCCGTCGCTGGCGCGGGTTTCCTCGTAATCCACCAGTGCGAAGGTGGGGTTCTCGACGTCGATCGAATAGGCCTGACGAAAGCTGTCCCAGATGTCGCCCGCATTGAGCTCACGACCCAGCGCATCCGCCAGCCGCTGGACCCGGCCCGAGAAATCCACCTGCAACCTTTTGGGCAACTTGAGCCCCTGGCTCTGTTCCAGCACCCAGGCGAAGCCGCCCTTGCCGCTCTGCGAATTGACCCGGATCACCGCCTCGTAGCTGCGGCCCAGATCCGCCGGATCTACCGGCAGATAGGGCACGCGCCAGAGCTCATCGTTCTGGGTGCCGTGGGCCTCGAAGCCCTTCTTGATTGCATCCTGGTGGCTACCTGAAAAAGCCGTGAACACCAGCTCGCCGCCATAGGGATGGCGTGGGTGCACGGGCAGCTGATTGCAGTACTCCACCGTTTCGATGACCCCGTCGATGTCGGAGAAATCCAGCCCCGGATCAATGCCTTGCGAGTACATATTGAGAGCTATTGTCACCAGGCAGCAATTGCCGGTGCGCTCGCCATTGCCGAACAGGCAGCCTTCGATCCGGTCGGCTCCTGCCATCAAGCCCAGTTCTGCCGCCGCGACGCCGGTGCCGCGATCGTTATGCGTGTGGAGGCTGATCGAGGCTGCCTTGCGGTTGGGCAGGTTGCGGCAGAAATACTCGATCTGGTCAGCATAGATGTTCGCCGTGGCCGCTTCCACCGTGGCTGGCAGGTTGAGGATCAGCGGCCGCTCGGGGGTGGGCGCGATGATTTCCATCACCGCCTCGCACACCTCCAGGCTGAAATCGAGTTCGGCCGTGGAGAATGTCTCCGGCGAATATTCGAAGTGCCATTCCGTATCCGGCCGGGCCGCAGCCTCGTCGCGCAGCAGCTTTGCGGCGTGGACGGCGATGCCCTTCACCTGCTCGCGGCTCATGCGGAAGACGATCTCGCGCCAGGCAGGGCTGAGTGCGTTGTAGACGTGCACAATGGCCCGCTTCGCCCCCGCAAGGCTATCGAAAGAGCGGCGGATCAGGTCTTCGCGCGCTTGCGTGAGCACCTGAACGGTGACGTCATCGGGGACGCGGCCGCTGGTAACGAGAGTGGCGATGAAGTCGAACTCGGTCTGCCCAGCGGCGGGGAAGCCGATTTCGATCTCCTTCACGCCAATCTGGATAAGGAGGTCGAAAAAGCGGTTCTTCTTCAGCGCGTCCATCGGATCGACGATCGCCTGGTTGCCGTCGCGCAGATCGGTCGAGAGCCAGCGGGGCGGGGTGGTGATCACCTTCGAGGGCCACTGCCGGTCTGGCATGTCGATCGGTGGGAACGGCCGGTATTTGCGGCCCGGGTCCTTGAGCATGGTCATCTGCAACGCCTTACGCCTTTGCCCCGAGCGGGCAAAGCGCCGGAGCCATGTTCGATGGATCGGATGAAGAAGCCCCTAGGCGGGTCGCCCGACGCGTCAATGCGCGTGAGGGCGGGTTGCGCGCCTAAGGGCGCGTAAGTCGAAACAAGGGCAGGGCGGTTTGAATGGCCATTTGGCGGACAGTAGGCGCGGATCAACTCCGCTGTCTAGCCGCAGCGCAGCCCGGTGATGGTCTCGTCCGCATCGAGGATCACGCTGAGCCGTTTTGGGGCGGGATTGCCCTCGAGGGATTCACCGGGTGCGATCCAGCGCACATCGACCTGCGGAGCGACCGCTGCGAGCAGCGCGGCCGCGTCCGGACGCCTGCCTCGCGAGCGCCAGCGTGGCCATCAGGGGCAGGGGAGCACGAAGAAGCAGGGTATGGCCGCCATGCCGGCCGAAGGGCAGGCGGCTGGTTGCGCCCCTATTGCTTTTCGAATGCAGCGGAGAGGTCAAGCTCCACCGCGTCCGAAACCATCGGAATCGCATAGCCGATGCCGAACTCGGAGCGGTTGATCGTGGCAGTCCCCTCGAAGCCGATGGTCTCCGCCCGGTTCCTGGGGTTGGCGCCCGCGCCGGTGAACTCCGCGGCGATGGTCACCGGGCGGGTTACGCCATTGAGGGTGAAATCGCCGGTAACATTGGCGGTGGTCTCTCCAGTGGGCTCGACCGAGGTCGAGATGAAGCGGGCCGGCGCCGGTTGCGCGCCAAAGAAATCGGGCTGACCACCGTCGGAGCCCGCGCGCAGCAGGTGCTCGGTCAGTCCGGTGCTGGCAGTGGTGACCTCGGCCACCGGGATCGAGACGTCGAGCTGCGCTGAGGCGAGGTTCGCCGGATCGATCACGAGTGTGCCCTCGACATTGCCGAACAGGCCAAAATAATCATTGAAGCCGAAATGGTCGACCCGCCAGCCGACCAGCGTGTGAGCCGCATCCAGCTGGTAGGTGCCGGCTGTCACCCGCCCTGTGTCGAGCGTGCCCGGCAGCAGCGGCGCCTCACCCTGGGCGTGCAGGGTGCCGACTGAAAGCGCCGCCACGCCGGCCGCGGCAGCGATCGTCAGGAGAGACTTGCGCATAAAATTTGCCCTTTCATCTGGTTGACCGCCGATCTGGGGCGCGCGGCCCTGTTTTTCCACCGCCGCGCGGATCAGCCAGCCTCAGTTCTTCTCCTTGTCCACCAATTTGTTCGCGGTGATCCACGGCATCATCGCCCGTAGCTTTGCGCCGGTCTGTTCGATCGGGTGTTCGGCCTGACGTTTGCGCGCTGCCTTCATTTCCGGGTTGCCGACGGCATTGTCGAGCATGAAGCGCTGGACGAAGCGGCCCTGCTGGATATCTGCGAGCACGCGCTTCATCTCGGCCTTGGTCTCGTCGGTGATGATCCGCGGGCCGGTGTGGTAATCGCCATATTCGGCGGTGTTGCTGATGGAGTAGCGCATGTTGGCGATGCCGCCTTCGTACAGCAGGTCCACGATCAGCTTGGTTTCGTGCAGGCACTCGAAATAGGCCATTTCGGGCGCGTAGCCGGCCTCCACCAGCGTTTCGAAGCCGGCCATGATGAGGTGGGTGATGCCGCCGCACAGCACCGCCTGCTCGCCGAACAGATCGGTCTCGCACTCTTCCTTGAAATCGGTCTGGATGATGCCGCTGCGCCCGCCGCCCACGCCGCTGGCATAGGCGAGGGCGATGTCGTGCGCATTGCCGCTGGCATCCTGGTGGATGGCGATGAGGCAGGGCACGCCGCCGCCGCGCTGGAACTCGCTGCGCACCGTGTGGCCGGGCCCCTTGGGCGCAATCATGATGACGTCGATCTCGGCATCGGGTTCGATCAGCCCGAAATGGACGTTGAGGCCGTGGGCGAAGGCAAGCGCGGCGCCGGGCTTCATCCGGCCCTTGAGGTCATTCGCCCAGATCGCCGCCTGGTGCTCGTCCGGCGCGAGCATCATCATGATATCGGCCCACTCGGCCGCCTGCTGGTTGCTCATCACCTGGAAGCCCGCGCCTTCGGCCTTTTTCGCGCTGGCCGAGCCGGGTTTCAGGGCGACGGCCACGTCCTGCACGCCGCTGTCGCGCAGGTTTTGCGCATGGGCATGGCCCTGGCTGCCATAGCCGACGATCGCGATCTTCTTGGCCGAGATCAGGTTCAGGTCGCAATCGGCGTCGTAATAGATTTTCACGTGGTCTTCCTCGTTTGTGCTGCACCGTCCCCAGGAGGCGGGGATCGGTTTTGCGCCGGCCGCCCGGCTGGTATCCCGTCCTACAGGGCCGATCAATCGAGTGAGCTAGGCTTCCGCCGCCCCGCGCATCATGCCCACGATGCCGGTGCGCCCCACCTCCACCAGCCCCAGCTCGCGCATCAGGCCGACGAAGCGGTCGATCTTCTCCGGGCCGCCGGTCAGCTCGAAGACGAAGCTTTCGGTGGTGGTATCGACCACGCTGGCGCGGAATACATCGGCCAGCCGCAGCGCCTCGACGCGATTGTCGCCCTTGCCGGCGACCTTCACCAGCGCCAGTTCGCGTTCCACATGGGGGCCAGCCTCGGTAAGGTCGATCACCTTGTGCACCGGCACCAACCGCTCCAGCTGGGCGATGATCTGGTCGATCACCGGCGGCGGCCCGTTGGTGACGATGGTGATCCGGCTGACCGCGTGATCTTCCTGGATATCGGCCACTGTCAGGCTGTCGATATTGTAACCGCGTGCGGTGAACAGCCCGGCGATCTTAGCGAGGATGCCGGGCTCGTTGTCCACGGTGACGGTCAGGACGTGGCGTTCGCTCTGGCGGTGCTCGATTTTCATCACACCAGCGCCTTGGCACGGTCGTCTAGCGTGCCCGCGTGCTGGTCGCCTTGGAGCAGCATCTCGGTATGCGCGGCGCCGCTGGGGATCATCGGGAAGCAGTTCGCGTCCTTGGAGACCATGCAATCGACCATCACCGGGCCATCGTGCGCCAGCATCGCGGCGATACCGTCGTCCAGCTGGCTCTCGTTCTCGATGCGGATGCCCTTCCAGCCGTAGGCCTCTGCCAGCGCGACGAAATCGGGCAGCGAATCGGAGTAGCTGTTGGAATAGCGGCTTTCATAGGTCAGCTCCTGCCATTGGCGGACCATTCCCATATATTCGTTGTTGAGGATGAACACCTTGACCGGCAGGCGGAATTGGCTGGCGGTGCCCAGTTCTTGAATGTTCATCTGGATGCTGGCCTCGCCCGCGATGTCGATCACCAGCGCATCGGGGTTGCCCAGCTGCGCGCCGATCGCTGCGGGCAGGCCATAGCCCATCGTGCCGAGGCCGCCGCTGGTGAGCCACTTGTTGGGCTCCATGAAGCCGAAATATTGCGCGGCCCACATCTGATGCTGGCCCACTTCAGTGGTGATGATCGGGCTGCGGTGGCGGGTCGCCTCGAACAGCCGCTGCACCGCCAGCTGTGGCATCAGCGAATCCTCGCGGTGCGGGAAGGCGAGGCAGTCGCGCGCCTGCCAGCCGGCGATCTGCGCCTTCCATTCGCCAAGATCACGCCCCCTGCGTCCGTCCCACCCATCGACCAGCTGCCCCAGCACCTTGGCGCAATCGCCGACGATGCCAAGGTCCACCGGGACCACCTTGTTGATGCTTGCCCGGTCGATATCAATGTGGATCTTGGTGGAATGCGGCGAGAATGCGTCCAGCCGTCCGGTCACCCGATCGTCGAAGCGGGCGCCGATGCACACCATCACGTCGCAGGCGTTCATCGCCATGTTGGCTTCCAGCGTGCCGTGCATTCCCAGCATGCCGAGCCAGGCCGGATGATCGGCCGGGAAGGCGCCGAGGCCCATTAGCGTGGAGGTGACCGGTGCGCCGGTGAGCGCCTGCAATTCGCGCAGCAGGGCGCTTGCCTGCGGGCCCGCGTTGATCACGCCGCCGCCGGTGTAGAACACCGGGCGCTCGGCGTTGGCGATCAGTTCCACTGCGGCGGCGATTTCCTCGGCCGAAGCTTCGGTGCGCGGGCGATAGCGGCGCGGCCACTGCAGCGCGGGTTCGGAGGTGTCGGGCAGATCGGCGGTGGCCACCTGCACGTTTTTGGGGATATCGATCACCACCGGCCCGGGCCGACCGGTGGTGGCGATCTCGAACGCCTCCTCGATCGTGGCGGCGAGCTGCTCGGGATCTCGCACGAGGTAATTGTGCTTAGTGCAGTGGCGCGTCAGCCCCACCGTATCCGCCTCCTGGAAGGCATCGGTGCCGATCAGGTTGGTCGCCACCTGCCCGGTGATCACCACCATGGGGATCGAATCCATGAAGGCATCGGCAATGCCGGTGATCGCGTTGGTCGCGCCCGGCCCGCTGGTGACGAGCACCACGCCGGGCTTGCCGGTGGATCGGGCGTAGCCTTCGGCCGCGTGCGCTGCGCCGGCTTCGTGCCGCACCAGAATGTGGCGGATGCGCCGGTCGCGGAACAGCTCGTCATAGATCGGCAGCACCGCGCCGCCGGGATAGCCGAACACGACCTCCACGCCCCGGCGGACCAGGCTTTCGACCAGGATCGCTGCGCCGCTGCGTTCTTCCACTGCCACTGTACCCTCGCTTTAGAAACGATTGGCCCGGCGCGCACTGCCGCGCGCCGCCGGGCCATGGGGGGCGCTGCTATGCGGAAGGAAATGTCGTGTCAATCTCTAGTTCTGTAATAAAGTTGCGAAATGATCGTGCCATCTTGGGGTGATGAGTGAGCGGGGCCAATCGGCGGGCGGCTGGTTGCGGAACCAGGTGTACTGCCGTTTGGCGTAGTTGCGGGTCGCTTGTCCGCCGCGCGTGATCGCCTCCTCGCGCGTCCACTCGCCGCCCAGCCAGCCAGCCATTTCACGCACGCCGATCGCGCGCATCACCGGTAGTTCGGGCGAGAGGCCGCGAGCGAGGAGTGCTGCCACTTCGTCGGCCGCGCCATTCTCGACCATCCGGGCGAACCGCGCTTCGCAGCGCGCGTACAGCGGCTCGCGCTCCGGCAGTAGGACCAGCGGGTGCAGCGCCACGCTGGTGCCGATGCCGCCCTCGCTCTGCTGCTGCCAGTGGCCGAGCGAGCGGCCGGTGGAGCGCACCACTTCCAGCGCGCGCGCTACTCGCGCCCGATCGCCGGGGTTGAGCGCCAGCGAGCGCTCCGGGTCCTCGCGTTGCAAGGCCTCCCATGCGGCCGGCGTCGACATCGCACGGATCTCCTCGCGCACCTGTTGGTCGATCGGCGGCACCGGGGCGATGCCGTCGAGCAGCGTGCGCAGGTACAGCCCGGTCCCGCCCACCAGGATCGGCACTGCGCCGGCCTGGTGCGCCTGCGCGATCTCCTGCCGGGCCGCGGCCGCCCATTCCGCGGCCGAGCAGGCGAGTGCCCCATCCCACGTGCCGAACAGGCGGTGCTCCACCCCGCGCATGTCCGGCGGAGTGGGCCGCGCACTGAGGATGGCGAGATCGCGATAGACCTGTGCGCTGTCGGCATTCACCACCACGGCCCGGCCGCCGCGCTCGGCCAGGGCGTGTGCCAGCTCCACCGCCAGATCGCTCTTGCCGCTCGCGGTGGGCCCTGCGATGAGCGCCACGGACCCGCGCCTGGCCGCGCACTGGGCCCCGCACTGGGCCACGTCATCGACCCCGCCACCCGGAGATAAGGCCTTGCTCATCGCGCGGCTGATAGCAGACCCCGCCACGCTCGACACGCAGCTCGACGCTGCCAGCGCCGCTCTGGCAAAAGCCGGCCTGCCGCTCGCGGGTGCGCAGATGCTCGATCATTGCGGCGAGGTGCTGGAACTGATGCTGCCAAGCGATGACAGCGCCACCCTGCGCCGGGTCATCGGCGAGCACTTCACGCCATCCGACGCATTGATCGCCCGTGATGCGATCCGCGTGCCCGACCTGTTCGTGTCCGACATGGATTCGACCATGATCGGCCAGGAATGTATCGACGAACTGGCCGAGTTCGCCGGGCTGAAGGCGCAGGTTTCCGCCATCACCGAGCGCGCGATGCTGGGGCAGCTCGATTTCGCCGCCGCCCTGCAGGAGCGGGTTGCGCTGCTCGAAGGGCTGGAGGAAGCGGCAATCACCACCTGCCTCGAGACCCGCATCACGCCGACGGCCGGTGCCCGCACGCTGGTGGCGACTCTCAAGCACCTGGGCTGCCGCTGCGTGCTGGTAACCGGCGGGTTCCATCATTTCGCCGATCCAGTGGGGGAGACGATCGGCTTCGAGCGCATCGTCGGCAACCGGCTGGCGGTGGCCGAGGGGCGGCTGACAGGTGCGCTCACCGGCGCGATTGCTGATGCCGCCACCAAGGAGCGCACCCTGACCGAGGAGCTGGAGCGCCTCGGCCCGCACGCGCTGTCCATGGCCGCCGGAGACGGCGCGAACGACATCCTGATGATCGAGGCCGCGGATTACGGCATTGCCTATCGTGGCAAGCCGGCGGCCCGCGCGGCGGCCGATGGCTGGATCGAACGCGGCGATCTCACCTCGGTGCTCAAGCTGCTCGGCGTGCCAAGGACCGACTGGCTCGCCGCCTAGCGCGCATCCTTCGTCTACGCCAGCTGCCGCATCGGCTCCCATCGACCGCGTGAAAGGCTGCGCCAGACCCATTCGAACGGGCCGTAGCGGAACCGATCGAGCCACCATTTGGACCACAGCAGCATCAGCGCCCAGACCGGCGGCACGAACAGCCACGCCTCTCCGCGTGACACCCTGCCGAATAGGCCAAGTCCGGTGTCGAAGAAAAGCACGAAGCCGATCAGCGTGGCGCCTAGGTAATTGGTGAAGGCGGCGCGCCCCACCGCAGCCAGCCGCCCGGCCAGCGCGCCGCCGCCCGGACCATCGCCCTGACGCAGCAGGAGTATCAGCAGCGCTGCATAGCCCACCGCCATCGCCGGGGCGATGGGCTCGGCCGCGCTCTGCGCCCAGCGCAGGAACACCGCACGGTCGAAATCCGCCGTCAGCACGCGGAACGCCGCATGGCCGAACCATGCCAGCCCGCCGCCCAGCAGCACCGCAGCACTGATCGCATAGGCCCCCCGGCTCCAGCCGCCGGTGAAGAAGCTGAGCTTGTACAGCCCCATGCCCAGCAGCACGAGGCCGAGCGTCTCGCGGCCGTAGCCCAGCACGATCCACTCGAATGGCTGGCGCCACAGCCCATCGGCCGTGGAGGCGACGACATGCGCTGGGATCGAGGCGTGCATCGCCTTGGCCTGCGCGTAGTCGTCAGGCGAGAGCGACAGGCTCGCTTCGATCCCGGCCCATTCGGCGCGCTGCATCGCAGTGGCGCCGGGCGCGCGCAACTCTTCCCAATGCGCAGCGGTCGCCAGCCCGTATTCCAGCGTGCCGGCGAACTGCCAGGCGAGCACCAGGCCGGCGGCCAGCAGCAGCTGCGCGCCGGTCCAGCGCCATGCGGCAAAGGCCAGCATGCCCACCAAGGCATAACTGGTCAGGATGTCGCCCCACCACAGCAGGTAGTAATGCGTCAGGCCGAAGCCCAGCAGCACCACCATGCGCGGATAGTGCACGCGCCAAGCCGAGGTGCCGGAAGCGATCGCCCGCTCGCACACCAGCACCAGCGAGGCGCCGAACAGCATCGAGAACAGGCTGCGGAACTTGCCGTCGACCAGAACGAAGTTGGCTGCCCACATGATCCTGTCGGCCAGCGAGTCGAAGCCATAATCGGGCGGGTAGAAATAGGCCTCGAAGATCATCGCCATTCCCACGACGTTGACCGAGAAAATGCCCATCACCGCGAGGCCGCGGATCTGGTCAAGGCTGAGGACGCGGTCAGGCGAGGTGGTGGCCATCAGGAGATCGCCGCCTTGAAGTACTCCGGATCGAGCCGCGGTCCATTCCGACACTGCAACTGCCTGCTCATCGCTGCCTGCCGCGAGGGGAGGGGCCTAGCCCTCCATCCACTCGCGGAAGAACCGTTCGTGCGCTTCGCGCAGGGTCGCCAGCGGTATGCCCAGCAGCGCGTCTCCGCCCACGGAGCCGATGCGGCGGATCCCGGCCGAGGCGGTCTCCGCATCACGCGTGCCTTTGGCAAGCTGCGCCTGGAAGGCGGCGTCGTCGGGCACCGTCAGCACATAGCGCCCCTGGTCCTCGCCGAACCACCAACCCGCCGCGGTGTATTCGGGGCTCGTGCTCACCTCGGCGCCAAGGCCGCCTGCGAGAGCCATTTCCGCCAGTGCCACCGCAAGCCCGCCATCGGCCACGTCGTGCACCGCGCTGACCAACCCGGCGGCGATCAGCTCGCGGACGAACTCGCCCGCGTGGCGTTCGTGGTTGAGGTCCACCCGCGGCGGCGGCCCTTCTTCGCGGCCGTGAATTTCGCGCAGCCACAGCGACCGGCCCAGATGGCCGCGCTCGGGATGGGGGGAGGCCCAGGCCTCCTGATCGAGCAGGTAGATCGTCTCGCCCGCCGCCTTGAAGCCGATGGTCGCGCGGTGGGCATAATCCTCCAGCAGCCCCACGCCGCCGATTGCGGGGGTGGGCAAAATCGCGCTGCCCCCGCCGGTGGCCTTGCTTTCGTTGTAGAGGCTGACATTGCCGCTCACCACGGGGAAATCGAGCACGCCACAGGCCCGCGCCATGCCTTCCACGCAGCCGACGAACTGCGCCATGATCTCGGGGCGCTGCGGGTTGGCGAAATTGAGGCAATTGGTGATGGCGAGCGGCCGCGCGCCCACTGCGCTGAGGTTGCGATAGGCCTCGGCGACCGCCTGCTTGCCGCCTTCGTACGGATCGGCAAAGCAATAGCGCGGCGTGCAATCGGTGGTCAGCGCCAGCGCCTTGCGCGTCCCGTGCACCCGCACCAGCGCGGCATCGCCGCCCGGCCCAGCGATGGTGTCGGCGCCGACCTGCTGGTCGTATTGCTCCCAGATCCAGCGGCGGCTGGCGAGATCGGGGCAGGCCATTAGCGTCAGCAAATCCGCGCCCACGTCGTCGCTGTCGGGCACGTTACCCAGCGGCGCAGGTTTCTGGCGCGGCGCGACGGGGCGGTCGTACAGCGGCGCCTCGTCAGCCAGCGGGGCGAGCGGAATGTCGCACACCACCTCGCCGTTCCACTCCAGCACCATGTGGCCGCCATGCGGGCCGGGCTCGGTCACCTCGCCGATCACCGCAAAATCCAGCTCCCATTTGCGGAAGATCGCCTCGGCCTCGCCCTCGCGGCCGGGCTTGAGCACCATCAGCATCCGCTCCTGGCTCTCGCTCAGCATCATCTCATAGGGGGTCATCCCCTCCTCGCGGCAGGGCACAGCGTTCATGTCCAGGCGGATGCCCGCGCCGCCCTTGCTGGCCATCTCCACACTGGAGGAGGTGAGGCCGGCCGCGCCCATGTCCTGAATCGCCACGATCGCATCGGTCGCCATCAGCTCGAGGCAGGCCTCGATCAGCAGCTTCTCGGTGAACGGGTCGCCCACCTGCACGGTGGGACGCTTGGCATCGCTGTCCTCGGCGAAATCGGCGCTGGCCATGGTGGCGCCATGAATTCCGTCGCGCCCCGTCCTGCTGCCGACATAGACGATCGGGTTGCCGACGCCGGTGGCGGCGGAATAGAAGATCTTGTCCTGGTCGGCCACGCCCACAGTCATCGCATTGACAAGGATGTTGCCATCATAAGCGGGGTGAAAATTGGTCTCGCCGCCCACCGTGGGCACGCCCACGCAATTGCCGTATCCGCCGATCCCCGCGACCACGCCCTGCACCAGGTGCTTCATTTTCGGATGATCGGGCCGGCCGAAGCGCAGCGCGTTCATGCTGGCCACCGGTCGCGCGCCCATGGTGAAAACGTCGCGCAAGATACCGCCCACGCCCGTCGCCGCGCCCTGGTAGGGCTCGATGTAGCTGGGGTGGTTGTGGCTCTCCATTTTAAAGATCGCCGCCTGCCGGACGCCATTGGGCCCTTCGCCGATGTCGATCACCCCGGCATTCTCGCCAGGGCCGCAGATCACCCACGGCGCGACGGTCGGCAGCTTCCTGAGGTGCAGCCGGCTCGATTTGTAGCTGCAATGCTCGGACCACATGACCGAGAAGATGCCGAGCTCTACCATATTGGGCTCGCGCCCCAGCGCCTCGAGCACGCGCTGGTACTCCTCGGGGTTGAGGCCGTGCGCCTCGACGATTTCGGGTGTGATCGACGCCATGGCCGAGCGCCTTAGCTGTGCATGGCGCCGCTCGCCAGTCCCCGGAAGCGGGCCCCCCGCTTGACCGGCCCGCGCGCGCCCGCCAAAGCATCGGCCATGGAGGAGCAGGGGGCACCCATTACCGAGCTGAGCTTCGAGCAGGCGCTGCGCGCGCTCGAGGACGTCGTCCGCCAACTGGAGGGAGGGGAGGTTCCGCTGGAGGAATCGATCTCGCTCTACGAGCGCGGCGAAGACCTGCGCCGTCATTGCCAGGCGCGGCTGGATCAGGCGCAGGTACGGATCGAGAAGATCGTCGCCGGGCCCGATGGGGCCGCCACCGGCACCGTGCCGTTCGACGCGGGCTGAGAGAGCGCGCCATGGGCCTGGTCCTCGCTGACGATCTGCTCGGGCGCGGGCTGCAGCGCATCCAGCGCGAGGTGGACGAGGCGTTCGATGGCTTCCTCCCGGTGCCCGAAGACGCCCGCGCCGCGCTGGTGAAGGCGATGCGCCATGCGGTGATCGGCGGCGGCAAGCGCGTGCGTCCGCTGCTGCTGGTGACCGTCGCGCAGATGTATGGCGTCGCGCGTGAGGCCGCCATCCGCGCTGCCTGCGCGATTGAGGCAATCCACGCCTATTCGCTGGTGCACGACGATCTGCCCTGCATGGACAATGACGATCTGCGCCACGGCAAGCCCACCGTCCACCGCGCCTTCGGCGAGGCGGTCGCCGTGCTGGCGGGCGATGCGCTGCACGCGCTCGCTTTCGAGCTGCTGGCCGAGACGAACACCAGCGCGGACCCCTTCGTGCGCGCCGAACTGATCGGCTGTCTCGCCACCGCCAGCGGACACAAGGGCATGGCCGGCGGGCAGATGATGGACCTCGCTGCGGACGGCGCGCAGTTCGATCTGCACACCGTCACCCGGCTGCAACAGCTCAAGACCGGCGCCCTGCTCGGCGCGGCGGTGGAGATGGGCGCGATCCTGGGCCGCGTGCCGGAGGAGGGGCGGGGCCCCCTGCGCGCCTATGCCCGCGATATCGGCCTCGCCTTTCAGATCGCCGACGATCTGCTCGATCACGAAGGTGACGAGGCTGCCGCCGGCAAGGCGCTGCGCAAGGATGCGGCGCAGGGCAAGGCCACTTTTGTCTCGCTGATGGGCCCTGAAGGAGCGCGGGCACAGGCGCAGGCGCTCGGCGAGCAGGCCGTCGGCCACCTCGCCAGCCACGGCGCCGAGGCAGAGCTGCTGCGCGCGCTGGCGCGGTTCGTGGTGGAACGCGACCGCTGAGAACACGGTGGATGGCAGGGGCAGGGTTGATCGCGGCAAGTCTCGCGGCCTGTGATCCTTCTCTCGATATGGTTGGGCGCGATCTGGCGCGGTTTGCCGTCACGCTGCCAGGCTGCGTTGAGGTGAATGTCAGCGGCGCACTCGGGCTTTGGAGCGGGCGGCTGGAAGGCAGACGGGATTGCATGACGCAGTGGCGTCGCGCATTAGCAAACAACTCGCAGGTCATTTGCAGCGATGTGGATGATGCCTGCGTCGCTCATGAAGGCAGGGGAACGCTGATGATTGTCTTTGACAGCGCCACGGGCGCGCAGGTCTCCTATCGCCGCTGATGACCATCCGGATCGGCCTCTACCCCGGCACCTTCGACCCGGTTACGCTCGGCCATGCCGATATTATCCGGCGCGGCGCCAAGCTGGTGGACCGGCTGATCATCGGCGTCACCACCAACCCCTCCAAGGACCCGATGTTCTCGCCGCAGGAGCGCTGCGAGATGGTCCGCTCCGAGGTGGCGCGCCAGGGCCATGCCAACGTGGAGGTGCGCACCTTCGATGCGCTGCTGATGCATTTTGCCGAGCAGCTCGGGGCCGATCTGATCGTGCGCGGCCTGCGCGCCGTCGCCGATTTCGAGTACGAATACCAAATGGCCGGCATGAACCAGCAGCTGAACGACCGGATCGAGACGGTCTTCCTGATGGCCGATGTCTCGCTCCAGCCGATCGCCTCCAAGCTGGTGAAGGAAATCGCCCTGTTCGGCGGCGATATCACCCCGTTCGTCAGCCCAGAGGTGCGCGGGCAGGTGAACGCCCGCGTCGCCGAGCGGGCCCCCGGCAACCGCCCCGAGGGCGTTCATTGAACTGTCAGCGCGGCGGGGCTAGGGGCGCTGGCCTTGCTATATGCCTCGTGATGCTTGGAGCCGCATGAACCTTCGCCTTTTCAGCCTTTCGCTCGCCCTGCCTCTCGCGCTCGCCACCGCACCGGCGCCCGCCCAGGGGCAGGCGGGGGGTGCCAGCACCACGCAGAACCAGGAGACCTCGGCGGCCGCCGCCACCGCGGCCGCGATCGCTGGCACGGAGGAGGCTGCTCGCGCGCCCCTCGCGCCCGATTCCGATCTTGCGAACGACCCCGAGAACATCCTCCTGCTCGATCTATCGAATGGCGAGCGGGTGGCGATCCGGCTGATGCCCGGCTGGGCGCCTGCTCATGTGGAGCGGATCAAGACGCTCACCCGCCAGGGCTTCTACGATGGGGTGGTGTTCCACCGCGTGATCGATGGCTTCATGGCGCAGACGGGCGATCCCACCGGCACGGGGCGCGGCGGCTCGCCGCTGCCGGACCTCGAGGCCGAGTTCAACCAGTTCCCGCACCTGCGCGGCACGGTCTCGATGGCCCGCGCTGCCGAGGAGAATTCGGCCAACAGCCAGTTCTTCATCGTGTTCTACCCGCGCTTCACGCTCGACCGGACCTACACCAATTTCGGGCGGGTGATCGCCAATATGGCGGCGGTGGACGCGATCCAGCGCGGTGAGCCACCCGCCAACCCCACCTATGTGGTGCAGGCCTCGATCGCCGCCGATGGCAAGCCGCAGCAATTGCCGCAGCCGCAGGCGCCGGAACAGCCGGCCTTCACCGCCGAGAGCCTCAGCAATTCCATCAGCCAGTAAGCGCTGTTTTCGACCGTCCATTCGCTCAGCCGCGGCCTTTCGTCGGGCCGGGTCGATCGGTAGAACCGCGTTTTATGAACGATCCTCCACAGCCGTGCGCGACTGAGGGCCGACCGTATGCGGGTTGACCTGTTCGATTTCCCGCTTCCGCCGGAGCGCATCGCTTTGCGCCCAGCGCGCCCGCGCGATGCCGCGCGCATGCTGCTGGTGCCGGGCGAGGGCACGCTGCAGGATCGAACGGTGCGCGACTTGCCGCAGGCGTTGCGCGCGGGCGACGTGCTGGTGTTCAACGACACGCGCGTCATCCCCGCCCAACTTGAAGGGCGGCGCGGTGAGGCGAAGATCGGCGCCACGCTCCACAAGCGGCTGGATTTGCGCCGCTGGCAGGCGTTCATTCGCAACGGGCGGCGCCTCTCCGAAGGTGACCGAATCGACTTCCCCGCCGGCGTCGCCGCCATGGCCGAAAAGCGCGATGCCGATGGCAGCTGGATTCTCGCCTTCGCCGGAAGCGAGCCTGTCGAACTGCTGCTAGAACGCGCCGGCACGATGCCGCTGCCGCCCTACATCGCTTCGAACCGCCCGGTGGACGAGGCAGACCGCACCGATTACCAGACCATCATCGCGCGCGCGGATGGCGCCGTTGCCGCCCCCACCGCCGCGCTGCATTTCACGGCCGATCTGCTGGCCGCGCTCGTTGCTGCCGGGATTGGCCGCGAGACGCTCACGCTGCATGTGGGCGCGGGCACTTTCCTCCCGGTGAAAGCCGAAGACACCCAAGCCCACGCGATGCACGCCGAATGGGGCCGGATCGATCCCGCCACCGCCACCCGCCTCAACGAAGCGCGCCGCGCGGGCGGGCGGATCGTCGCGGTCGGCACGACCAGCTTGCGCCTGCTGGAAAGTGCTGCCGCCCAAGACGGCATCATCCACCCATTCGAGGGCGACACCGCAATCTTCATCACCCCTGGCTACAGCTTCCGCGCCATCGACGGGCTGCTGACCAACTTTCACCTGCCGCGATCAACCCTGTTCATGCTGGTTTCGGCGCTGATGGGCCTTGAAAAGATGAAAGAGGCTTACGCTTACGCCGTTCAAAACGAATACCGTTTCTACTCCTACGGGGACGCGTCCCTGCTCCTGCCCTGAAAGTCGGAGCACGGCGGTCCGACAGCGGCAAACCCGCGGAGGCGGGGTTCGGCAGCAAGCTCGTTGCCCGCGTGGGTATCGCGCTCTGGAGGCTCCTTCTCGTCCGACTGGTCGCCCGGAAGGCACTATCGTGAAGCTCTACCTGGAGTAGAACCGCATGGCAGCCTACCGAAGCGGCAGAACTCGCCTCTCGAGGTGAAGACATCTGCGACATCCAGTCTGGAGGAACGCCCCTGACGACCTGCGGGCGCTCATCGCCCCAGGTTCCGATCGATCAGGCGCACGGCTTCCCGGTAGCGTGTCTCATCGAGAGCTCCGAAGCTGTCGACGAACTGATCTTCTTCCAAGCCTTCCGGACCCCGCACCAGGATTTCTGGCAGCAGGTCCTCTTCGGTGGCCGTCTGCAGGTATCGCGCGGCCGCACCGGCCGAGGCCGGGTTGAGGGCCTCGCGCGCAACGTGAAGGCCAGACCGGTCAGCGGCGAGATCGACGAAGGAGAAGCCAGAGCCCGAGGGAAGGCTGTCGTGCAACTCCTTCCATTCACCGATGTTGGCAGCCCTCTGTTCGCCAAGAACGGCAGCCAGCGCTGCGGAAAAGGCCCAATGCTTGGCCAGATCGTCACGCCCTTGCAGCAGCACGGGAGCAACCGGGGCAGGGCAGTTGTTGCTGGCAATTGCTGCGGCGGGAGCCAGACTGTGTGCCTGTTCGCCCACGACATGGAAGGCGAGCGCCACAAAGGCCGCGCGATTGTACATGACGGGATCGCTTCGGTCGGCTCCGCGAAAGGCCTCCCGCACCAGGGCGGCCAGCTGCACGCTTGTCTCTTGCGGCCGCGCCGAAGCGAGCCGGCAATAGGTCTCGGTAACCAGCTGCTGGTTCACGCTGGCTCCGGCCACGCCGATAACGCGTTCGATGATTCCGGTGCCCCGAGGCAAGGCAAGCTCGGCGTTCACCCAGCCGTCGGCGACCCGGAATTGCTGCACGATCTCATCCAGCGCGGGCAGGTCGGCGCCCCTCATCACCAGAAACCAGCGGACCAGATTGATCGACCATCGCGAAATGACAACAGGAACGGAAATGCGCCCCACCTTGAAGCGGATGTCGGGGAAGCCGATGTGCGGACCGGACACCGTGGCGGACGCGTTGATCCACAACCCGCCCACCAACGGTACGCTGGCCCGTGCGGAGACGAGATCCTCATCAATCGCCGCCTCGATCCGCTGTAGGCCGCTGGCTTCGCCGGCCAACAGTCCAATGGCGCCGATTTGCCCGTCGTCCAGATCCAGCCGCGCCGGGGTGCCAAGAGTTCGCGCAGCACTAATGTCCCTGAGAAGATCGCGAGCAGTGGCAATGTCTCCAGCGGTCGGCCGCCTGGGGATGTCGACCGACGGGGCCGTGCTGACGAGCGCAAGGCCCAAGCCAAGCAGGATCACCAGCACGGTCGCGGCTCCAATCCGCGCGTTCCGATACCGGGGGGGTGGTGGCTGCTTCGTCATGATTGCCCCATACGCGTATGACTGAATGACCGCTGATCGGCCGATACAACGCTACAGGCAATTCACAGAAAGGCTTAAGCTTGATCCTGCCGACGGCCAGTTTGCAGGATCGGTTGCGGCGCAACCCAGGCAGCCCTGAGCGAGCGCGGTCGATCGGCGCAGGGTCAGGGCCATTAGCATTCCTTGTCGCTCATTCTTGGACATGTTCCGTCAAACTACGGAACGCTGCGCGCAGCGTTGCAGGGCTCGCTGTATCAAGCGCCCCGGCGGCGACTTCGCCGGGCGCCCAGAACTGGGACGACGGTTCGTCATGGAGCATGGCCCAGTCCGGAAACATCCGCTCATCGACCTCGTCCATCAGCAGCAACCGAACATCGCCGTGACGATCATCTATGCGGATCCGGGCATAGAGCGCATCGATCGCCGCGGCCGGCCCCTCGATCAGCTGGAGGTACAGGTCGTGGCGGCACACCAGGGCGCCGGTGATATCATCGCGGGGGTTGTTGAGCCGAGCTTGCGAGAGGATTCCCGCCAGCATGGCCTGATCGAAGCCGAATGGCTGTGATCGATAAATCATTTGCTTCATCGCACCTTACTCCCGCAGTTTGCCGCCCAAGGCTACGCCGTATCGCGGCAGGCGCACAGCCGCTTTGTCGGCCAGACCCATCTGCCCCCACGGCAGCCGCGGGCGCTGCTCGATCTGCCCACCGCCATCCAGCGCGGTAGCGGCGATCCGCCCCCATCGGCAAGATCAGCCTCCACGCGCCCGCTCGACCGCTTTCACGATGTCGCCAACCACCGCTCCCGGTCCGGGCAGCACAGCGAGCTGCTCGCCCACCGATCGCGCACTGGCGCCGTACCGCGGATCGCCCAGCACGTGTCGGACCGATCTGGTGATGGCTTCAGGGGTGATCCGCTCCGGCCAGACGATCGGCAAGCCGCGGGCGCTCAGTCGCAATGCCTCGGCGGGCAGTCCGAGGGCGATCCCCTTGGCAAAGCACATCTGGCTGATGATGGGCTGATCGGCCGTCAACGGCAGAAGCACCATCGGCATTCCGAAGCTTGCCGCCTCCATTACCGAGCTGAACCCGGCGTGGCAGATACAAAGGTCCATCGTGGGCAAGAGCGCCGCAAGTTCGCCCCGGGTTAAAAATCGGGCGACGTGCACATTGGCTGGCTGGCTCCCCAGTTCGCCCGGCTCCAACCCCCCTCCAAGCGTCAGCACGAGGTTGAACGGCATGCCGTGGAAAGCGGTTGCCAGCGCGCGGTAGACCTCCGGATGGTCCCTGCCAAACACGGTGCCAAGGCTCGCAAACACGGTCGGCTGGTCCGGCAATTGCGTGCGCCATGGCGGCAGGGCGGCCGGCCGCTCCAGCGAGACCGGGCGGACGTACCGAACCTCCCGCGCGAGGCCACCAGCTCGCTTCGTCATGCTGTGGTTGAATGCGAGCATCCCCTGCAAAACAAGCGCCTTTGCTCCCGAGATTCGTTGGGATGTGGGCAGACCGGATGAAAGAACCTTACCGAGAACCAGCCGCGTCAGCTCGGGTCGCAGAAGCGCAAGGCTGAGCGACCAGGTGGGCGGAACCAGGCTGATCTCCAGATCCGGCGCAAAATCGTCGAGATCGGGATCGGGCATCAGGCCGAATTGCTTGCGCAAGGCGGCAATCGCACCGCCCGCAACCCGCTTCAGGGTCCAATACGTCCAGCGCACCGTGTAGCTGCAGGTGACGATCGGTAGCCCGGTCTTCGCGGCGACCAGGGGCGACGCAAACTCCAGATTTCCACTGAGCAGCGCATCGGGTCGCAAATCCGCGACCAGGCGCAGCAGGGAAGGGTAAAGAGCCGTCGGAGATCGCTTTAGGAAGATCTCCTTCATCAGGAACTCACCCCGTCGGGGAAGCGGGATATTCGCAATCTCGGGCAGTGTTTCGACGAGCTGCGATTCGTGCCAGTCGAGGCCGGCGGCCATTGTTTCGAAGCCGGCTTCGCGCGGCACCTGCGCAAAACCCGCTGCGGTGACGATCGTCACGCGATGGCCAGCGTCCTTCAGCTCCTGTGCCAGCGGCTGAAGAGGGTAAAAGTGGCCGAAACCGGGATGCACCGGGAGCAGAAAGCGCATCACTCACTCCTCGATGAGGGAATCGCCGATGGCTTGAGCCTCCACCCGCTCAAGAATGACCACCTTTGCTCCACCCATCAAGCGAGGGCGCGCTTGTAAGGAACGCTGGAGACAACCTTTGCCGAGCGGCCTGGATGATGCGCCTCAGTCCGGCAGGACACCCATGCCCATGAGATGACGGAACAACTGCGTTTTTGCCAGCCCGCGAGCAGCTCGCTGCCGCCTCCCGGCTGGCTTGTGCCGCGCTTGCGAATGGATGCAACGCGCTTGCAAAAGCGGTGCAAGCAGCCATTTGAAGCGCCAGTGAGCGACCCGATTCTCGACATCCGCGGTCTGTCCAAGACCTACAAGGGCGGCACCACCGCGCTTGCCGGGGTCGATCTCACCATCCGCAAGGGCGAGATCTTCGCACTGCTCGGCCCCAACGGGGCGGGCAAGACCACGCTGATCGGCGCGGTATGCGGCCTCGTTCGCCCGAGCGGCGGCTCGATCCACGCCTTCGGCCTCGATGCCACCCGCCACTGGCGCGATGTGCGCCGCCGGATCGGCCTGGTGCCCCAGGAGCTGACCTTCGACATGTTCGCCCAGGTCGAACGCTCGGTGGCCTATTCACGCGGAATGTTCGGCCTGCCACCCAGCCGCGAGCGGATCGAGGAAGTGCTGCGCTCGCTCAGCCTGCTCGACAAGCGGAAGGCCAAGATCCGCGAGCTTTCCGGCGGAATGAAGCGAAGGGTAATGATCGCCAAGGCACTCGCCCACGACCCCGAACTGCTGTTCCTCGACGAGCCCACCGCGGGCGTCGACGTCGAGCTGCGGCGCGACATGTGGCGCCAGATCGATGCGCTGCGCGCCCGCGGCGTCACCATCATCCTGACCACGCACTACATCGAGGAGGCCGAGGAGATGGCCGATCGCGTGGGCGTGATCGACAAGGGGCGCATCCTGCTGGTGGACGACAAGGCCGCGATCATGGCCCGCCTCGGCCGCACCGAGGCCCGCATCGCCCTGACCCAACCATTGGCCGAGCCGCCGCCCTCCCTCGGCGCCTTTCCCCTGACTTTGGAGGAGGAGGGTCACGTGCTCGTCTATCGCGGGGGCGATGGCACGGGGCAGGGCAAGCGCGATATCGCAGAACTGGCCCAGGCGCTCACCCGGCTGGGCATTGCCTTCACCCGGCTCGATACGCGCGAATCCAGCCTTGAGGACATTTTCGTCGACCTGGTCGAAAGTCCGCCAAGCACGGGGACGGGGACGGGCGCATGAACCTCAACCTTCGCGGCGCCCTCGCCATCTTCACCAACGAATTGATGCGCGCCTTCCGCACCGCCTTCGGCTCGATCATCGCGCCTGTTTTGACCACGTCGCTCTATTTCATCGTCTTCGGTGCGGCGATCGGCGGGGAGATCGAAGAGATCGACGGCATTTCTTACGGCGCCTTTATCGTACCCGGCCTGCTGATGCTCACCCTGCTGAGCGAGAGCACCTCCAACGCCAGCTTCGGCATCTACATGCCACGCTTCACCGGGGCGATTTACGAGCTGCTGTCCGCCCCTGTCGGCGTGGCCGAGACGCTAATCGGCTTCGTCGGCGCGGCGGCGGTGAAATCGCTCATCTTGGCCGCCATCATCCTCGCCACGGCGACGCTGTTCGTCGATTACACGATTGTTCATCCCTTTTATGCGATCGGCTTCATCATGCTGGTCGCGGCCGCCTTCTCGCTGTTCGGGTTCATCCTCGGCATCTGGGCCGATGGATTCGAGAAGCTGCAGATCGTGCCGCTGCTGGTGCTGACCCCGCTCACCTTCCTCGGCGGCACTTTCTATTCGATCGAGATGCTGGGCGATCCGTGGCGCACCGTGGCGATGTTCAACCCCATCGTCTATCTGGTGAACGGTCTGCGCTGGACCTTCACCGGCGCCTCGGATTTCCCAATCGGCCTCTCGCTCGGCATGACCTTCGCCTTTCTCGCCGGTTGCGTGCTGGTAATTGCGGTGATCTTCCGCACCGGCTGGCGACTGCGCGAATGATCCGCTAGCCTGCCGCCATGCCGCGCCGCCTGTTCCTTGCCGCCCTGCTTTGGCCGGGCGCGGTCGCCGCCGCGCAACCGGCCCTTTTGGCCACTCAGCCGGTGATGGCACAGCCGGTGGTGCCGGAGCTGGTCATAACCTTTCCGGAACCGGTCCGCATCATGCCCGAGCCCGTGCGCGCGATGATCGAGGCGGCGATCGCCACCGGGGACCGGAACAAGGTCGCCGCCGTGGTCGAAGCGGCCCGGGCGACCCATCCCGACAATCTGGACGAAATCGATAGGCTGCACACCGGCTTCCTCGAACACCAGCGCGAACTCGCCACGGCGAAGGCGCTGGCGGACGAGCTGGCGCTGCGCGAGGCGGGCCTGTTCGGCCGCTGGAAGGGCAGGGGAGAGGTCGGCGGTTACCAGGCCACCGGCAACACCAGCAACATCGGCTTTACCGCAGCGCTCTCGATGGAGCGGATCGGCATCGACTGGCAGCACCAGCTTTGCGCCCGTGCCGATTACCAGCGCAATAACGGCCGCACCGCGCGAGAGCGCTACCTCGCCGCCTACGAGCCCCGCGTGAACTTCAGTACGGATTTGTTCGTGTACGGTTTGGCCCAGTTCGAGAGCGACCGGTTCCAGGGCTTTGACACGCGCCTCTCCACCTCGGGCGGGCTCGGCTACCAGCTATTCGATACAGATTCTCTTGATCTATCGCTGAAAGCCGGCCCGGCTTTCCGGCAGACCCACTTCAGCAGCGGCACCACCGAAAGCAGCGTGGGCGCGCTCGCCGGTTTCGATTTCGACTGGCGGATCTTCCCCGATCTCACCCTCACGCAGGATGCCAACCTCGTCGCTGCGGCGGGCGGCAGCGCGGTTGCCTTTGTCGATAACCGGTCGAGCACGCTCTATCTCGTCACCGGGCTGGAGGCGAAGATCACCGATGGGCTGACCACGCGGCTCAGCTACACGGTCGATCACAACAGCAACCCGCCCGCGGGCGCGGTGGCGACCGATACGCAGACCCGCTTCAGCCTCATCTACGGCTTTTAGCCGCGCCCGAAAGCAGCTGGGTCTACAATGGCGATAGAAGCTGCCTCGTGGGGCCCGGGTGAGCCGCTGTCATCGCCAGACTTCGCGCTCGACGGGTCGAAGAGCCGGAGATCGCCGGCATCTACCTCATCGACAGCGACGGCTGCCCGCGCCGCCACGGATATGCACTGGCCAACGAGTTTTCCGACCACGTCACCGAGCGTGGCAATTATCTGTGGCTCACCCATTCCAAGCCGCGGCCGGCTGCGATCGGCCCGGAACTGCTGCTCGCCGCGCTGCCGGCGGATGTTCGCGGCACCAGCCGCATCCTGCGCGATGGCGGGGTAATGTGGGCAAAACCGTTCCTCTCGGACAAGGCGAAAATGGCGCTATCCATCGCCAATCTGGAACATTACCACTTCAAATATGGGCTGTTCAGGCGGCCGGGCGATGTCCACCTGCATTACTCTGGCACGGAGACGCTCTCCTTTGCCGATGGGATCACCACACAGGAGGGCGATGTGTTCGAGATCGAAGCACAGCCGTTCCAGCTCCCGCTGCGCAACCGGCTGAGCCGCTCGGCCCCGCGCGCCGTATTCGTGACGGAGCTTTGAGATGGCCAAGCTGAGAATGGCGCTGGTGGGGCTCGGCCAGATCGCCCGGCACGAGCACCTGCCGGTGCTGGCCCAGAGCGACGTTCTCGAACTGGTGGCGATCGCCAGCCCTGATGCCACCCACCCTTCGATCCCGATCTACCCGACGCTGGGAGAACTGCTCGCAGCGCGCGACGACATCGAGGCGGTGACGATCTGCACCCCGCCGCAGGGTCGCCACCCCATTGCCCGGCAGGCGATCGAGGCGGGCTGCCATGTCATGCTGGAAAAGCCGCCGGGTGCCACCCTTTCGGAGGTGCACGATCTGGGGGTGGCGGCGGAAGCGCGCGGAGTCACTCTGTTCGCCTCGTGGCACACGCGCGGGGCTCCGGCGATCGAACCGGCGCGCGAATGGCTGGCCACCCGCAAGGTGCGCTCCGCCCGGATCATCTGGCGCGAAGATGTGCGGCGCTGGCATCCGGGGCAGGAATGGCTGTGGCACCCCGGCGGACTGGGCGTGTTCGATCCGGGCATCAACGGTCTTTCCGCCGCCACCCGCATCCTGCCGCAGCCGATCTTCCTGGAAAAGTCCGAGCTGTTCTATCCCTCCAACCGAAACGCGCCCATCGCCGCGAGGCTGCAGTTGCGCGATGGCGCCGGCGCCGAGATCCTGGCCGATTTCGATTTGCGCGAAACCGGCCAGCAGGTGTGGGACGTGATGGTGGAGACCGATGACGGCCTGCTCCACTTCACCGGCGGTGGCGGCGGGCTGACGATCGCTGGCCGTCCGGTGATCGATGGTGCGGGCGAGCTGGAAGGCGAGTACGAGGCGCTGTACCAGCATTTCGGCCGGCTGATCCGTAGCAGTGCCAGCGATGTCGACCTGGCGCCGCTGCGCTTGGTCGCCGACGCCTTCCTGCTGGCGGATCGCAAGATGGTGGAACCGTTCATCGAATAGTGTGCGCGAAGGTCGACGCCCACAAGCGGCGTACCCAATAAACGGGCGGATCGTGTTGCGAGCGATGGCACTTGAAGCGGCCGGTAATAGCCGGTCTGGAGGGCATCCACCTTCGCCCACGATTCGCCGGAAAGGCCGCCGCCCATGAAAACCCGCGCCGCCGTCACCTTTGCGCCCAAACAGCCGCTCGAGATCGTCGAACTCGATCTCGAGGGGCCCAAAGCGGGCGAGGTGCTGGTCGAGATCATGGCCAGCGGCATCTGCCACACCGATGCCTACACGCTGGAAGGGCTTGATAGCGAGGGGCTGTTCCCGAGCGTCCTCGGCCACGAGGGCGCCGGCATCGTGAGAGAGGTCGGCGCGGGCGTCACCAGCGTGGCGCCGGGTGACCACGTGATCCCGCTCTACACGCCCGAATGCCGGCAGTGTAAATCGTGCCTCAGCGGCAAGACCAATCTGTGCACCGCCATCCGCGCCACGCAGGGCAAGGGCCTGATGCCGGACGGTACCAGCCGCTTCAGCCACAAGGGGGAGACGATCTTCCACTACATGGGCTGTTCCACCTTCTCGAACTTCACCGTTCTGCCCGAGATTGCAGTGGCGAAGATCCGCACGGATGCGCCGTTCGATACCAGCTGCTACATCGGTTGCGGCGTGACCACCGGCGTGGGCGCCGTGGTCAACACCGCCGATGTGCGCCCCGGCGAGAGTGTGGTGGTGTTCGGCCTCGGTGGCATCGGCCTCAACGTGATCCAGGGCGCCAAGATGGCGGGCGCTGGCCGGATCGTGGGGGTCGACATCAACCCTGCCCGCGAGGAGTGGGGCCGCCGCTTCGGCATGACCGATTTTCTCAACACGCGCGGAATGAGCCGCGAGCAGACCATCGCCCGCGTGGCCGAACTGACCGATGGCGGCGCCGATTACAGCTTCGATTGCACCGGCAACACCGAAGTGATGCGCAGCGCGCTCGAATGCTGCCACCGGGGCTGGGGCACCAGCATTGTGATCGGCGTGGCCGAGGCGGGTAAGGAGATCGCCACTCGGCCTTTCCAGCTGGTGACGGGCCGCAACTGGCGCGGCACCGCGTTCGGCGGAGCGAGGGGGCGCACGGATGTGCCCAAAATCGTCGATTGGTACATGGATGGCCGGATCGCCATCGACCCGATGATCACCCACCGGCTCACGCTGGAGGAGATCAACACAGGCTTCGAGCTGATGCATGCGGGCGAGAGCATCCGCTCGGTTGTGGTCTATTGATCGAGCAGGAGGAAACCATGGCGCTCGAAACGATCAGCGAGGCTCGCAGCCACGGCGGCACCCAGGGTGTCTACCGCCACTCCAGCACGGCCACCGGCACGCCGATGACCTTCGCAGTCTTCGTGCCCGACCACACCCCGGGCACCAGGCTGCCGGTGCTTTGGTTTCTTTCCGGCCTCACCTGCACCCATGCCAATGTGATGGAAAAGGGCGAGTATCGCCACGCCTGCGCCAAACACGGCATCATCTTCATCGCGCCTGATACCTCGCCCCGTGGAGACGAAGTGCCGGACGAGGAAGCGAGCGATTTCGGCAAGGGCGCCGGCTTCTATGTCGATGCGACGCAGGAGCCCTGGTCGCGGCACTATCGCATGCGCAGCTATATCGAGGATGAGCTGCCCGGGATCATTGCCGCGCATTTTCCGGTGAACGAGCAGCGGCAGGGGATCACCGGCCATTCGATGGGCGGCCACGGCGCGCTAACGATCGCCCTTCGCAACCCCGGGCGGTTCCGCTCGGTCGGCGCACTCGCCCCGATCGCCAGCCCGCTGCGCTGCCCCTGGGGCGAAAACGCACTGGGCGGCTATCTGGGGCTCGACCGGCAGGCCTGGCGCGCCTACGACGCCACTGCGCTTATCGAGGATGGCGCACGCTTGCCCGAGCTGCTGGTGGACCAGGGCACGGCCGACAGCTTCCTCGCCGAACAGCTCAAGCCGCACCTGCTGGATGAGGCCTGCCGCGCGGCAAACATCCCCGCGACCATCAGGCTGCACGAGGGCTACGATCATTCGTACTTCTTCATCTCCACAATAATGGCGGATCACGTCGCCTGGCATGCGCAAGGATTGCGCTGACGGCATCAGCGTCCGGCAGCCCCTCGCGGCCGATAGTAGCCTCGAGCACGCGCCGGGTCATCTGCGCCCCGCGACTCGTGGCAGGACGCCATGCGGCGGATCGCGAACTCTGGCGCTGCTCAGCCCCGGCAGCAACCATGCCATTTCGACCACTCGCGCTCCTTCCGCTTGTGCTACCGGCCGGGATGCGCTTCATTTGATTGCGGGAGCGCGGAACAACCGCGGCGATCCTCGCGGGAGTAACAGATGAGCGTGTCTCGTCGCATGGTGCTGGCAGGTAGCGCAATCGCGGCCGGCGCCGCGATTGTCGGTACCGGCTCGGAGGCCGGCGCCGTTGCGCAGGACCCACCGCGCTTCTCGCTCGCCTACGCGCCGCACGAAGGCACCTTCAAGAGCCGGGGCAACCGTCTTGAGCAGATCGCCTATGCCGCGGACCAGGGCTTCAACGCCTGGGAAGACAACGAAGCGGCCGGCCGCTCCATCGCCGAACAGACCGCCATGGCGCGCGCACTCCAGCAGCGCGGCATGACGATGGGCGTGTTCGTCGCGAGCATGCCCCAATGGGCCGAGTTCCGACCCTTGCTCGGAGGCAATGACGATGCCGATCGCGCGGCCTTCCTCGCCGACATTCGCGCCTCGGTCGAGGTCGCCAAGCGACTTGATGCAAAGTGGATGACGGTCGTTCCGGGCTTTCTGGATCGCCGACTTCCAATCGAGATCCAGACCGGACGGGTGATCGACACAATGCGCCACGCTGCCGAGATCATCGAACCGCACGGCCTCGTCATGGTGATGGAGCCACTGAACACCCTCACCAATCATCCGGGCGTTTTCCTGCAGACCATCCAGCAGGGCTTCGCCATTGCGCGGGCCATCGACAGCACGGCGGTGAAAGTGCTGGCCGATCTCTATCACGAGCAGATCCAGGCCGGGAACCTGATCCCGACGCTGGAGACCTGCTGGGATGAGATCGCCTATCTTCAGTTCGGCGACAATCCGGGCCGCAACGAGCCCGGCACGGGCGAGATCAACTATCGCACCATCACCCGCTGGTTGCGCGGCCGCTCGTTCGACGGCGTGATCGGCATGGAGCACGGCAATTCGATTGATGGGCGCGAGGGCGAGGACCAGCTGGTCGCCGCCTATCGCGAGATCGATCAGGCATGAGGAAGCAAGAGTTGAAAAACATCGCCTGGGCCGCAGCCGTGGCGGCCGTGATCACCATCGGGAGCCCCGCCATAGCGCATGATCGACCAGGCTTCCGCGACACGCCAATGCTGCCCGACAGCCAGTGGCGCGTGCACGATCCCGATCGGCCCTATCCCGAGGTGGTGACGCCCGGCCCGGTGCCCGGCGCCGCACCCTCCGACGCGGTCGTGCTGTTCGACGGTCAGTCGCTCGACGCGTGGCAGCCGCAGGGTGGCGCCTGGATGGTGGAGGATGGCGCCATGACCGTGCCGCCGCGCGCACCGGGCGGCGGCGAAAGCTCCCTCGTCAGCAACGAGAGCTTTGGCGATGTGCAGCTCCACCTGGAGTTCCGCTCGCCCAATCCGCCTCAGAGCAGCTCGCAGGACCGGGGCAATAGCGGCATCATCTTCATGCAGCGCTACGAGATCCAGATCCTCGATGCGTATGAAAATGACACTTACGCCGATGGAACCGTCGGCTCGATCTATGGCTGGAAGCCGCCGCTGGTGAACCCCTCGCGCGCCCCCGGTGAATGGCAGAGCTACGACATCATTTTCGAGCGCCCCCGCTTCGGGCCCGAGGGCGAGCTGCTGCGCCCTGCTTTCGTCACGGCCTTCCTGAACGGCGTCCTGATCCAGAACCGCCAGGCTTGGCCCGGCGTCACCGTCTGGCGTCAAATCGGCACATACGAAGCGCATGAAGATGCCGCGCCCATTCAGCTGCAGGATCATGATTCGCCGGTATCGTTCCGCAATATCTGGGTGCGCCGCCTGCCCGAGGCAGCGGCGAGCCATGATTTCGAGGGTGAAGTGAAATGAACATCGATCGAAGAGATGCCCTGGCCGGAATGGCGGCCATGTTCGGCGCCGCCCTGTTCGCCCCGATCGCCCGCGCGGCGGCGGCGCAGGTGATGCCAATCAGCTCGGGCCCGCCGAGCGTGCCGGTCTTCACCGCGCAGCAGCGCGAACTGATGACCGCGCTCAGCGAACGGATCATGCCGACCACGGACACGCCGGGCGCGATCGCCGCCGGCGTTCCCGCCTTCATCGAGAAGATGCTCGCCGACTGGGCGCTGCCGGCGGACCGCGTGCCGATCCTCGCGGGGCTGGACGCCATCGAGGCGCGCAGCCAAGCCGACAACGGCGTGGCGGCGGCCAGCGCAACGCCCGAGCAGCAGGACGCGCTGCTGACGCTGGCGATGGAAGACCAGCTGCCGGGCGGCAAGGCCTTCTTCGAGCCGTTCCGCCAGCTGGTGATCACCGGCTACTTCACCTCAGAGATCGGCATCACGCAGGAGCGCGAATATCTGCCCGTGCCCGGTCGCTACGACGGCGCCTATCCCTATTCAGAGGTCAACAAGGTGTTCTCGTCCTGATGGTCAGCCGGCGGCAATGGCTGGCGGGCGGGGCCGCGCTCGCGACGACGCTGACGGCTGCCCCGTTGAAGGCGAGGGCTGCCGCGCTGAACGCCGCGCCCATCGGCCTCCAGCTTTATACCGTGCGCGAGCTCTTCTCACGCGAGCCGATGCGCACGCTGCAGGAGGTCGCCGCAATCGGTTACCGCGAAGTCGAATATGGCGGCGGCGGTTACGACACGATGGACCATGCCGCATTGCGCGCCACGATGGACCGGGTGGGGCTCGTAGCTCCCGCGATCCATGTCGGCTACGAAGCGCTGGAAGCCGATCTCGACCAGGCGGTCGGGATGGCGCGGGCACTGGGCGCCGACACCATCATCGTGCCCTACATGGACGAGGCGCATCGCACCGCCCCAGGGTGGACCGCGGCTCTCGCTAACTTCAACCGCTGGGCCGGGCAGCTCCAGTCCGCCGGGCTCGGCTTCGCCTATCACAACCACGATTGGGAATTCACCGAGAAGCCCGGGGGCCGCAGCCTGTTCGACCGGCTGGTGGCCGAAACCGATCCGGCGCTGGTCAAAGTCGAGCTCGACCTGTTCTGGACGGTGGCCGCGGGCGAGGATACCAAGGCGATCATCAGGCGCCTGCCCGGTCGCATCTATGCCTATCACGTCAAGGACCGGACTGCGGATGGCGAGATGACCAGCATCGGCAAGGGCACGATTGATTTCGCCGATATCTTCACGCTCAACGCCATGGCCGGCGTGCAGCATTTCTTCGCCGAGAACGATCAGTCGCCCTCGCCGTACCTTCCCGATATCCACACCAGCTTCGCCGCGCTCAGCCGGCTGCGCACGTAAATCAAGGATTATTGCCATGGCCAATATGTTCGACGCCATCGTCATCGGTTCCGGAGTGAGCGGCGGGTGGGCAGCCAAGGAGCTCACGGAAAAGGGCCTGCGGGTCCTGATGCTCGACCGGGGGACGATGGTCGAGCATCTGGACTACGAATATGAAGGCGCGCTGGAGGAGGAAATCCCCGCCCGCGACATGATGCCCAAGGCGCTGGTCGACAGCGACTATTTCATTTCCAAGCATGGCTATATCGCGCCCTCGACCCAGAAGTACTACAATAACGATCGGCTCAACCCCTATGCCTATGACGAGGGCGAGAAATTCTACTGGATCCGCCCCGGTGCGGTCGGCGGCAAATCGCTGATCTGGGGGCGCTGGAGCTTCCGCTTCAGCCCCGAAGATTTCGAGGCGAACAAGCAGGAGCAGGTCGGCCTCGACTGGCCGATCCGCTATGACGACGTGGCGCCCTGGTATGATTACGTCGAGAACTACATCGGCGTGACGGGCTCGCGCGAGAACCTTCCCCAGCTGCCCGACAGCCAGTTCCAGCCGCCGATGCAGATGAACATTGCGGAACAATGGTTGAAGGAACAGCTCGAGGCGACCTCGCCCGGGCGCAAGCTGATCAACGCCCGGCTTGCGAACATTACCGAGGACATGCCGGAGCAGGGTCGCACCAAGTGCCAGTTCCGCAACCAGTGCGGACGCGGCTGCTCGTTCGGGTCCTATTTCTCGACCCAGTCGGTAACGCTTCCCGCTGCCCGGGCGACGGGCAACCTTACCCTGCGGTCCGACGCGGTCGTCACCAACTTGGAATATGACGCGGCGCGCAAGCGGGTGACGGGCGTGCGCGTCGTCGATGCGCTGACCGGTCAGGCCGAAGTGATTCCCGCAGGGCTGGTGTTCCTGTGCGCCTCGGCGATGGCCTCCACGCAGATCATGATGAACTCGCGGGATGCCGGCACCGGCAGGAGCCACTTCGATTCCAGCGGCACGCTGGGGCGGTATGTGATGGATCACATCTTCCGCACCGGCGCATCGGGCGAGATCCCGGGCTTCACGGATTACATCGAATATGGCCGCCGCCCGGGTGGGGTCTACATCCCGCGCTTCCGCAACAACGGCGGAGAGGAAGGCGTTGGCTTCCGCCGGGGCTATGGCTTCCAGGGCAGTGCCGGCCGCAGTGCGGCTCATCCGCAGGGCTTCGGCGCCTCGATGAAGCATGGCATGCGCGCCTATGGTCCATGGCGGTTCGGCATGGGCGCATTCGGCGAATGCCTGCCCTATGAGGACAACCGGATCAGCCTGCATCCGGACAAGGTAGACCGCTTCGGAGTGCCGCTTATGCGCTTCGATGTCACATTCCGGGAAAACGAGGACCGGATGATGGAGGATGCGCGGATCGAGGGCGAGAAGATGCTGCGCGCCGCCGGCCTGATCAACGTCACCAGCTACCGCGGCGAGAATGTTCCGGGAGATTCCATTCACGAGATGGGCGGTGCCCGCATGGGCGCCGATCCGCGCCAGTCGGTAGTCAACAAGTGGAGCCAGGCACACGATGCCGCCAATCTGTTTGTGACCGATGGCGCGCAGATGACATCCATCTCCTGCGTGAATCCGTCGATAACCTTCATGGCGCTTACCGCCCGAGCAGTCGACCACGCGGTCAAGCAGGTGCAGGCCGGCGCAATCTAGGAGCCGGAACGATGGCAGAATTGGTGAGTGCCCCCTTGCGGTAGTCGCACCGCTGACCGATGAGTACGAAATGGAGGGCTGACGGATGCAGCGAGTCCGCTATGCCATGGTTGGTGGTGGCGAAGGCGCTTTTATAGGCCCGATTCATCGCACTGCAGCGGCGATTGCAGGCAATTGCCAGCTGGTTGCGGGCGCTTTCTCGAGCGATGCAACCCGCTCGCAAAGGTCGGGTGAAGCGCTGGGGCTGGCGCCCGAGCGCTGCTACGCCAGCTGGGCCGCGCTGATCGAGGGCGAGGCCACTTTAAATCCGGCCGAACGCGCCGAATTCGTGGCCATCGTAACCCCCAACCACCTCCACGCGCCGGTGGCCATCGCGGCGCTGGAGGCGGGGCTGCCCGTGCTGACCGACAAGCCGCTGACCGACACGATGGACGCAGCGGAAGCCTTCGCCGCCGCCGCCGCGCGGACCGGCGGGTTGGTCGGCGTGACGCATACTTACGCCGCCTATCCCATGGTCCGGCAGGCCAAGGCGCTGGTGGCCGGAGGGGAGGTGGGCGCGATCCGCCGGGTGGCGGTGCATTACACGCAGGGTTGGCTGGCCCGGGCCGAGGACGCGGTCGGCAAGCAGGCCGAATGGCGGATCGACCCGGCCCGTTCCGGGCTCGCGGGCGCGTTCGGCGATATCGGCACGCACGCCTTCAACCTCGTCGAGACGATCACCGGCGATCCCATGCTGCGGCTTTCGGCAGAGCTGCAGGCGGCCGTGCCCGGGCGCGCGCTCGATGACGATGGCGCGGCGATGTTCCATCTGGCGGGCGGCGCGCGCGGAACGCTGGTTGCCAGCCAAGTCTGTGCGGGTGACGCCAACGGGCTCGCCATCTCCGTGTGGTGCGAGGAAGCCGGCGTGCATTGGGAGCAGGAGCACCCGAACGTCCTGCGCGTCGCGCGGCGGGACGGGCCGGAGGAGATCTGGACGCCGGGCGCAGACCGCAGCTACCTGGGCCAACAGGCCATGCGGGTGACCCGGACCCCGTCGGGTCATCCCGAGGGTTACCTGGAAGCCTTTGCCAACATCTATCATGATTTTGCATTGGCCGTGCGCGGCGCTCCGCCTGAAGACCCTTGCTATGCCACCCTGAACGCAGGAATGCGGGCGATGCGGTTCATCGCCGCGGCCCACCGCAGCAGCGCGGATGGCGGTCGCTGGATCGATCTGGAAGAGGAGCAAGCGGCATGAAGGGACCGGCCATTTTCCTGGCGCAGTTCGCGGGCGACGAGGCGCCGTTCAACAGCCTGCCGTCGATGGCGCGCTGGGCGAGCGAGCTCGGCTATGTCGGGGTGCAGATTCCCACCTGGGATGCCCGCCTGTTCGACCTGCGAAAGGCCGTTGAGAGCCAGGATTATTGCGACGAGGTCAAGGGCATTTGCGCCGAGGCCGGGGTGGAGATCACCGAATTGTCGACTCATCTGCAAGGCCAGCTGGTGGCGGTTCACCCGGCCTATGACGCGCTGTTCGATGCCTTCGCGCCAGCCGAGCTGCAAGGCCGCCCGGTGGAGCGGACCGAGTGGGCTTGCCGGCAGTTGCGCCTCGCAGCGCAGGCGAGCCGGCGGTTAGGGCTAGACGCGCATGCCACCTTTTCGGGCGCGCTGTTGTGGCACACCGTCTACCCGTGGCCGCAGCGACCCGCAGGGCTGGTGGAGGAAGGCTTCGCCGAACTGGCCCGGCGTTGGCGGCCGCTGCTAGACGCCTTCGACGAGGCTGGCGTCGACCTAGCGTACGAGATCCACCCGGGCGAGGATTTGCATGACGGGCTCAGCTGGGAACGGTTCCTGGAGGCGGTGGATAACCACCCGCGGGCCAGCATCCTGTACGACCCCAGCCATTTCATCCTGCAGCAGCTCGACTATTTGCAGTTCATCGATTTCTACCATGACCGGATCCGCATGTTCCACGTCAAGGACGCGGAGTTCGTGCCGTCCGGGCGCGCAGGGGTCTATGGCGGCTATGCCGGCTGGGGCGAGCGCCCGGGACGGTTTCGTTCACTGGGCGATGGTCAGGTGGATTTCGCGGGCATCTTCTCGCAGCTGACACATCATGGGTACCAGGGCTGGGCCGTGCTGGAGTGGGAATGCTTCCTGAAGCATCCTGAACAGGGTGCGGCAGAGGGCGCGCCGTTTATCGCCGCGCACATGATCCGGCGGGCCGAGCGCGCATTCGACGACTTTGCCGGCGCGGCGCCGGACGCGGAACGCAACCGGCGCATACTTGGGCTGGACTGATAGGGCGATCACCTCCACCCTTTTGCCACTCGATTCGGCAGGGAGGGGCCGGTGGCGAGGCGAGTTGAGGGGGATAAGCACATGACTTCCGGCACGCGGGCGCGGCTCTCGCTGATGATGTTCCTGCAATATGCAGTGTGGGGCGCATGGTTCGTGCCGTTCGCGACCTACCTCACGCGCAGCGGCCTGCAGGATTCCGTCGGCACGATCTACTCGGCGCAAGGTTGGGCGGCGATTGCGGCGCCGCTGTTCGTCGGCGCGGTGGCCGATCGCTACTTCGCGGCCGAGAAGGTCATGGGGGTCCTGCACCTGTTTGCCGGTCTGCTGCTATTCGCGCTGGCGCAGGTCGGGGCCGATGCAGGAGTGATGTTTTTGGCAACGTTGGGTGTGCTGCTCGCCTTCATGCCAACCATCGCGCTGTCCAACGCCATCGCGCTGAATTCGCTGAGCGACAGCGAAAAGCAGTTCCCCGCCATCCGCGTGTTCGGAACCATTGGCTGGATCGCTGCGGGTCTGGTCGTCAGCTTCGTTCTGCCGGGCGAGGCCGAGCGCACGGCTCAGCCGATCCTGCTCGCGGCCGCCGTGTCGATTGCTTACGGTCTTTATGCGTTCACCCTGCCGAGCACGCCGCCCAAGGCCGGCAGCGGGCGCGTCTCGTTCGGTGCGCTGCTCGGGCTCGATGCGATCCGCACCTCCGACCGCAGCTTCTGGGTGCTGATCATCTGCTCGACGCTGATGATGATCCCGTTCTCGTTCTACAATGTCTACGCCAACCCGTACCTCGACGATATCGGGGTGGCCAACCCCGCCGCGACGCAGACCATCGGGCAGGTGTCGGAGATCGGCTTCCTGCTGCTTTTGCCGCTGTTCTTCCGTCTGGTGGGGATCAAGGGCGTGCTGTTCGTGGGCATAGCCGCCTGGGCCGTGCGCTATGTCATCTTCGCCTATGCCTACACCGACGAAGGGCCGATCCTGCCGATGGTCTATCTAGGGCTGGCGCTGCATGGTGTGGGGTTCGATTTCGTGTTCGTGGCGGCGACGATCTGGGTCGGCAACCACTTCGCGGCAGATTCGAGCAACCGGGCGCAGAGCTTCCTGGCGCTGATGACCTGGGGTGTGGGCTATCTGATCGGCAGCAACGTCGCCAATGCGGTGCAGGTGGGTGCGGGTGCGGGTGCGGCGACCGACTGGCAGAGTTTCTGGCTGCTGCCGGCCGGCTTTGCCGCGATCACGGCGATGGCATTCCTGGTGCTGTTCCGCGATGGGCGCGGTGGCTTGGGAGCGCGGGACCCAGCAGCGGCGCCCAGCCTGTAGGGCAAGCGCGTCGGCCGGCAAGGTGGGCGACGCCCCCTAGTCTTCCAGGACCCAGCTCAGCCCGCCTTCGAGGTGCTGGAGGAACCAGGGCTCGCTGAAGCTCTCGGCCGTGTGGCCCATCGCCGTGTAGAAGATGCGGCCGCCGTCGAACTCGTGCGCCCAGGCAGCGGGGTTGGGGTTGACATCCTCGCCCTCGATCGATGCCGGATCGAGCGTCGCGAGCAGGTCCATCGTCGGATTGTAATCGTCGAAATAGTACCATTCATCGACGCGGCGGTGCGGGCTGGCGAGCCCGTGATTGGCGGGGTGCTCGGAATCGGTCAAGGTCACCTCGCCCTCCGGGGTGCCCGGGGGGTGACTGGCAAACCGGCCGCCGATCATCTGCCCATACCAGGGCCAGTGGTAATGCGAATCCGACGCCGCATGAATGGCAACGATCCCGCCACCGGCGCGCACGAAGGCCTGCAGCGAATCGCGCCGGGCCCCGACCCACCACTCTGACGCGGGATCGTCAGGCTGGCTGCTGTTGCTTAACAGCACGATGGCGTCGAACTCCTGGATCTGGTCGCCATCGAACAGCGCCGGATCCTTGCTTGCAATCACGGTCATGCCATACCGCTCGCCCAGAGCCTGCAGCGCGGCCACGCCGGCCTCTATGGATTCGTGGCGAAAACCGCTGGAGTGCGAGAAAACGAGCACATGGGCAGGGTCGTCGCTTGCCATGCTAGGGCTCGTGAAAGCGGTAAATGCCGTCAGAAGCGCAAGCAGACAGCGGCTAAAGCGCATGATCTCTCCTCTGTTCGACCGCCGTGCGCAGCCTTCCCGCAAGAGCATAGCACCCCCTTCCGGGCCGGGCGAGGCGATGCGTCTTGACGTACTGGGGTGGATGCGCGGCCGATACTTTCCTGGGCGGGCGTTGCCGGTGCGCGGCCCGCGTAATGCTATCGGACCAGCAGCACCGGCACGTGGATGGTGCGGATCATGGCCGTGGTGGTGCTGCCGACGATCAATGCGCGCAGCGGCGAATGCCCGTAGGCGCCCATCACCAGCAGCGCGCCCGGCGTCTGCGCCACGATGTCGGCGATCACCGCCTCCGGCTTGCCGTTCTGCAGGGTGGTGCGGACCTCGTGCCCGGCCTGCAACTGGCCGGCCGCACGGTCGAGCGCGCGGCGGTGCACCTCATTGTCGCTCTCGGCCATGACGATGTGCACGGGCATGCCGGTGAACAGTGGCGAGTTAAGCAGGCGTTCAAGCGCGCGGTCGGCTGGCTTGCTGGCATCATAGGCGAAAACGACCGCTTTCGGGCGTTCGCCTTCCCGCGAGGCGATCAGGATCGGCCGGGCGCTTGCCCGCACCAGCCGCTCGATGGTGGAGCCGATGTGATCGGCGGCGAATTCGTGGCTCTCGCCGCGCTTGCCCATGATCACCACCCGCGCATCCGCCTCGCGCTCGAGCACGGTTTCGATCACGCCGCCATGGCGGTGGAGCGTGCGCACCTCGGCAAGGCCGGCATCGCGCAGCCGCTGTTCTGCCGCCGCCAACAGCACGCGGCCGCGTTCCACCTGCAGCCGGGCGTCGCTTTCCTCCAGCCGGACCAGCTCTTCCATCAGGCTGCTCTTCACGCCCAGCCCAATGGCGCCCGAAAGGTCGTTGCGCGCGGTTACCGCATCGCGCCGCTGGACCACGTGGAGCAGTTCCACCGGCAGGTCGAGCCGCTGCGCAGCCCAGGCGGCGAGATCGCAGACCTTGTGGGCATAGGCCGATGCGTCGATGCAGGCGAGGACGTGCTGGATGGGTTCTCTCCTTCAGTGACCGCCAGCGCTGCATCGGCGCCGGGCTTGTCGTGAACGGCGAAGCGGTCGACCATCGAGGCGCTCGCCTCGTTGAGGCCGATGACCTCCACCTGCGTGCCTTCGCGGCGGAACTTCAGGATCGCCTTGTCGAGCGTGCCGACCGCCGAGATGTCCCAGAAATGGGCCTGTGACAAGTCGATGACAACCCGATCGAGCACCTCCTTGAAGTCGAACGCATCGGCGAAACGCTCGGACGAGGCGAAGAACACCTGCCCCACGAGACGGTAGGTCCGGCTGTTGCCATCGGCCGAAAGCTCGCTGTCGACGGTGAACAGCCGCTTCACCTTGCTGGCGAAGAACAAGCCGGACAGGATCACGCCCGCCAGCACGCCCTGCGCGAGATCGTGAGTCCACACCGTAATGATCACCGTCGCCAGCATCACCACCGTCGATTGCCAGGGGTGGTGGCGAATGTCGCGGATAGAGCGCCAGCTGAAGGTGCCGATCGACACCATGATCATCACCGCCACCAGTGCCGCCATCGGGATAATCGCCACGATCGGCCCGAGAACGAGGATCAAGAACAGCAGGAATGCACCGGACACGAACGTCGACAGGCGGGTCGAGCCGCCGGACTTCACATTGATCACCGACTGGCCGATCATCGCGCATCCGCCCATGCCGCCAAGGAAGCCGGTCGCGAAATTGGCGATGCCCTGCCCCTTCATCTCGCGCTGCTTGTCCGACGGCGTGTCGGTCAGATCGTCGACGATCTGCGCGGTCATCATCGATTCGAGCAGGCCGACCGCCGCCATCGTCAGCGAATAGGGCAGGATGATCCGCAGCGTTTCCAGCGTGAACGGCACGTCCGGGATGAAGAAGGCGGGGAAGGCACTGGGCAGCTCGCCCATGTCCCCCACGGTGCGCACGTCGAAGCCGGTGTAGAACACCAATGCGGTCAGGATGGCGATGGCGATCAGAGGGGAGGGGATCGCCCTGGTTAGCCGCGGCAGCAGGTAGATAATCGCCAGCCCCGCCGCCACCAGCGCATAGGTCAGCACCGGAACGCCGATCAGCTCGGGCAGCTGGGCCATGAAGATCAGGATCGCCAGCGCGTTGACGAAGCCGGTGATGACCGAGCGCGAGACATATTGCATCAGCAAATTGAGCCGCAGGAAGCCCGCGATCAGCTGGAGCACACCCATCAGGATGGTGGCGGCGAACAAATACTCGACCCCGTGATCGCGCACCAGCGGCAGGATCAGCACGGCAATCGCAGCGGTGGCGGCCGAGATCATCCCGGGCCGCCCCCCCACCAGCGAGATGATCACCGCAATGGAGAACGAGGCATACAGCCCGACCCGAGGATCGACTCCGGCGATAATCGAAAAGCCGATCGCTTCGGGGATCAGCGCCAGCGCCACCACGATTCCGGCGAGGATGTCGTTGCGGGGATTGGAAAGCCATTCGCGTTTGAGCGAGGCGAGTGTCGGCATGAGGACAGACCCTGAAGATTGCGCTTGAAGCACGACAGCCGGTTGGCGCTCCTGAGAGAGGCGCGGTGGGAACGGCGGTCAGACGAGGTGCCAAAGGTTGTCCCGGGGATAGGCGCCGGGCCGAGCCACCCGGCAAAAAGCCGGATCCAGCGGATGGGTCGCCCCTAGAGCGGCTGCTCCCATGTTGCAAGTGCGAACAGGGTGGAGGATGCGCGAGCGGCCGCTATGCTTTCCGGCATGAGCATCATGTACGAGGAAATCGCCCGCCACCATGTCGGGATCGGAGAGCTGATCCTGCGCCGTCGGCGCCTGCGCTCGGACGGCGAGGACATCTGGGAGATCATGCTCGACGGCGGCTATCTGATGAGCAGCCAATTCGTGGAGGGCGAGATCGCAGTGGCACAGCTGGCGCTCGCCCGGCTCGCCGGAGCCGGGCTGCGGGTCGTGGTGGGTGGGCTGGGGCTCGGCTACACGGCGAAGGCGGTCCTCGACGATCGGCGGGTCGCGGCGCTCACCGTCGTCGAACTGGTGCCCGAGGTGATCGGATGGCTCCGCGACCGGCTGCTCCCGCTGGGTGCGGAGCTGTCGCAGGACCCGCGCTGCCAGCTGGTCGAAGGCGATTTTTTCGCGATGGCGGTGAGCGAAGCGGGCGCGGCAGGCACCCTGCCGGTCGGGCTCGATGCCATCCTGGTCGATATCGATCATTCCACCCGGCACCTGATCGAGGCGGACAGCGGGAGGTTCTACACATCCGCTGCATTGAAGGCGCTGGCGAGCCACCTGCGGCCGCAGGGCGTCTTCGCGCTATGGTCCTCGGGAGCGGAAGATGCGGAGTTCGTGCAAGCCATGGGACAGGTGTTTGCCGACGTCCGCGCCGAACGGATCGAATTCGTGTCGCCCTATCGCGAGGAGCCGGCCTTCAACATCGTCTATCTGGGCACCGCGCCCTGATCGCGCACGGTTTGGGCCGGTCGGCCCGAACCGCGGCCGCAACCCGCCCCTTTCCAATCGGGTCCGCAGCGTTCACGGCGCCGCGATGATCCCGTTCATCCGCGACAATGCCCGCTGGCTCGCGGGGGGCTTCCTGCTGACGCTGATCTCGTCCTTCGGGCAGACCTTCTTTATCGGCCTGTCGGGCAACGATCTGCGCGCCACTTTCGACCTGTCCGACGGCGCGTTCGGCCTGCTCTACATGGGTGCGACGATCGCCAGCGCGCTCACCCTGCCATGGCTGGGCCGCACCCTCGACGTCATGCCGGGGTGGAAGGTGGTGCGCTTCTCCGTCCCCTGTCTGGCCGCCTCGTGCCTGCTGATGGCGCTGGCGCCCCACGTGCTGGTGCTGGCGCTGTCGCTCTATCTGCTGCGATTGTTCGGGCAGGGCATGATGACCCACATCGCGCTGACCGAGACCGGGCGATGGTTCGTGGCGAATCGCGGCCGGGCAATGTCGCTGGTGGTGCCGGGGCACCAGCTGGGCGAGGCGCTGCTGCCCGTCGGCTTCGTGCTGCTGAGCGTTATCGTCGGTTGGCGGGGGGCGTGGGTGGGCGCCGCCTGCGTTGTGCTGTTTGTCGCCTACCCGGCGCTGCTGCAATTGCTGCGGGTGGAGCGGATGCCGCGGAGCCAGGATCTGCACGCCCGGCAGTCGAGTGGGCGCGACTGGACCCGCGGGGAGGTCGTGCGTGATCCCTATTTCTATCTGCTGCTGGTGGGGGTGCTTGCGCCGCCCTTCATCGGCACGACCATCTTCTTCCACCAGGGCCATTTGACCGAGCTGCGCGGCTATGACCCGCTGGCCTTTGCGGCCGCCTTCCCGCTGATGGCGGCCACGACGCTGGCGTTTGCGCTCGCCTGCGGGTGGCTGATCGATCGGTTCGGAGCCCTGCGGCTGCTCCCCTTCCTGCTGATCCCACTGGCCTTTGCGAGCGCGGCGGTCGGCCTGCTCACCGCCACCTGGGGGATCTATGTCTTCATGGTCCTGTTCGGGATCAGCTATGGCGTGACCTCGACTCTGCTCGGAGCGCTGTGGCCCGAGATCTACGGCCTGGCCCATCTGGGCGCCATCCGCGCGATCATCGTTTCGGCGATGGTACTCGCCACGGCGATCGGCCCCGGCCTCACGGGCGCGCTCATCGACCTGGGCATCGCCTTGCCGCAGCAGCTGCTGTGGATGGGTGGTTGGTGCATCGCCGCCTCGCTGGCGCTGGCCGTGGCAGCGAAGGCCATCCGCCTGCGCACCGCCAGCGAAGCTGCGGGGGTACGGGCCGGCATGGCCTAGCCGTGCGTTTCGAACCGAGCATCCGGGCATACCTGCATACGATGAGCTTCAGTCGGTAAGTCGCACTGGTCCCGGTCGGCGTTCGCGCAAGGCCGTGGTGTTTGCCGGATCGGGGTCCAGGTATAGCCGGTTCGGCCCTCCGCGCTGAACGGCAGGAGCACCGAGCGGCACCGATCCACGCCAGTGCAGCAAATAGAGGTCCAGCCGTTCGGTGCCGAGCCGCCTCAGACTCGCTTTGCAAGCAATGGCGAGCCGCTTGCGCGAGGCGTTCTGCGGATAGGCCTTGCTGACCAGGAACAGCTCCTCCCGCCTGTCGCCCAGCGCCTCACCGATGAGTATCTCGGCGGCAACACCGCCATACAATTCCGCGGTGTCGATGATCATCATGCCCAGCCGCACGCCTTCACGCAGCGCCGCGATCTCGTCGGCGCGCCGTTCGTGGCGCTCGCCCATCATCCAGGTGCCTTGTCCTTGCGCCGGGATTTCTTCGCCGCCGGGAAGCACTACGGTCGTCATCATCAAGTCCATTTTAATTGCGCCAACGTTCCAACGCGCCAACGGCCATTCAGCAGCAGGGTTGATGCTGGGGCGCCCCTCCATTGCGGCATGCCCTCGCTGAGGGAGAGCAGACGCCGAAACGCTCCCTATGCTGCGAAGCCAGGATCGGGCAGCAATCGCCGGCATGTTGGTCGTTTCGCGTCACACCCGCTCACTGGAGGAATGGCGGCTTACTCCGACTCGTTACACGGGGGCCGCTAGTCCGCTGACAATGCATTCCTCTCAAAAAATTTCAGATGAATGGATGTCGGCTTCTGAGGCGTGGCGAGAGTGCTCTGAATGTCCGACTGTGGGTCGTGTGCCGACAGGCAGCTCTTAGAACAACGAGGCAGAAGCTGGCAGTCCTCCTCCGGTGATCGCTTGATGATGCGGGAAGTTCTGGAAGCGGGTTGTTAGTTCTCGGTCCGCTTCTAGGCAGCCAACCCGCAGAAGCGGATGTTCACCAAGGCTAGGGTCAGGACTCATTGATCACAGCCAGTAACATACGGTTGCGGCGATGGAGATGGCAGACATGAAG
>LXQI01000011.1:0-149480 GCA_001683845.1 Erythrobacter sp. ANT-B3C2
CATGCCCCGGCACACAACGCCCCGCACCAAAAGGCGCTTGCAAAGCCCGCTATTAGACGACGGCGGCTCTCTTCTGAGGGGGCCGCCGTTCTGCGTTTGCGGACCAATTCACCACCGGCAATGACGAGGCTGGAACTGCCGAAGAAAGGACGGGTTGCGCAAGAGTAGCAACCAAGAGGTTCCCCATGGCCGCCCCCAAGACCGCTCAGGACATTCTCGTCACCGAGTTGAAGGAGATCCACAGCGCCGAGCGCCAGTTCTCGCGCGCCGTGCCCAAGCTCAAGCGCAAGATCGGCAGCGAGAGGCTGACGCAGATGCTGGATGCGCGGCGCAAGCAGGGCGATAGCGTGATCGAGGAACTGGATGCGATCTTCGATGCGATGAGCGTCACCAAGTCGCGCCTCAAGAACGTGGCGGCGGAGGGGCTGATTGACGACATGGACGAGCACATGGACGAGATCGACGACGAGCGCCTGCTCGATCCCGTCCTTCTCGCCTCGGTGCAGAAGCTCCAGCATTATTGCATCGCTTCCTGGGGCACCACGGCCTCGCTCGGCCGGCTGCTCGATCAGCCGCGGGTCGTCTCACTGATGGAGCGGCTGCTCGACGAGGGCCGGCGCATGGACGAGGAGCTGACGACGCTGGCAGAGGACGAGCTCAACCCCGCCATGCTCGACAAATCCGACGTCGAGGAGAGCGAAGAGATCGCGGACAAGGGCAAGGACAAGCCGAAATCCAAGGATAAAGCCGAGTCCAAGGACAAGCCTCAACCCAAGGCCAAGCTCAATGACAAGCCTGAAGCCAAGGCCAACAGCAAGCCTGAGGCCAAGGCCAAGGGCAAGCCTGAGGTAAAGGTGAAGAGCAAGCCTGAGGCCAAGGTGAAGCCGGAGGCGAAAATGCAGGCCAAGGACAAGAGCAAGGCCAAGAGCAAGAAGTGAAAGCGCGGCGGATGGCCGGCGAGGGTGCCGGCCGGCCTCGCCCGTAGCCGTCGGGGGCGCGCTATTTCGGAATAAACCGTCAGGGCTCGCCAGGGCCCCACAGGCGGTCACGGCGCACCCAGCCGCGGCGGCCGCCGATGTCGAGCTCGCACCAGCCCGAGGCGCAATCGCCCAGCAAGCCGACAACGCCCGGCTCGGCCCGCCAGCGTAGGCCGGTGGCCGCGTCAGGCCCCTCGCGGATTGCCGCCAGCCCTCGTCCGATCACCAAAGCTGCCCGATCGGGACTGAGCAGCCGTGCGGCGATCCAGCCGCGCGTGCCCTCCGGATCCTCGACCAGCCGCCAGCCCTGGTTGCGGCGCACCACCTTCACCGGCAACCCCGTGCGCCGATAGACCCAGGCCACCGGATAGGTGGCGCTTGGCCCCACGCGCATGTTGACCTCGGAGGCGCGGATCGAGGCCCAGTATGGCACGGCACGCTCCTGCGCCTTCGCTGGCAGCGCCATAGCCGCTGCCATCATCACGATCAATCCACCCGCAACCCTTCGCATGCCCTTCCCTAGCGGCAAGGCGACGGGTGCTTCAACTCGGATTTAGGGCGACGTGCGGCTCCGGGCTCTTCCCGAACGGCCCGATCAGCGCCCGATAGCGCGCCTCGGGCACGCCATAGGCGCTGCCGGCGAGCGCCAGCAGCTTGGGCCGTTCCCGGATCGTCGCCAGCCCTCGAGTTGAGCGGATCATCCCCGCCCCTTCCAGCATGTGCAACGTGACGGTGACTCCGCTGCGCTGGGCGGAGATCATCATCGCCATCAATTCGTGAGTCAGCGGGATCTCGTCGCCCTCCAGCCGGTCGTGGCACATCAGCAGCCAGCGGGCGAGCCGCGACTCCATCATGTGCTGAGAGCTGGAGACCAGGCTGTAGGCGACCTGCAGCAGGAAGCAGGACGCAAAGCGGTTCACTGCCTGGCGAAGCGCGGGAGCCGAAGCCGCCACCCGTTGCAATTCAGCGATGGGGATCGCGAGCGCGGTGCTCCCTCCGACCTGCACAAAGGTTTCGAACTGCGCGGTTCCGTCGCTCAGCAGCGCGCCGATGCCGGTAAAACCTTCCCGCCCGATCAGCCCTACCTCGGTTTTCGATCCCTTGTCCGTGGCGACGCAGGAGACCACCCCCCCTTCAGGGAAATAGACGGTGTCGATAAGCTGGCCCGGTGCAGCGAGGTGCTGATCGCGCTGGAGCGGCATCCGCCGCAAATGGGGCCACAGCGCCGCGAGCGAGCCCGGATCGAGCTTACCCAGAAAAATATTACGAGTTCTAAAGTCGTTCTCGGGCACGGACTATCTTCTCTCAAGAGAAATTAATAATCCTGTTACTCCGTTATACAATCCTTATCCCGAAATTTTCGCACAGGGGGAGACCTATGGGCCTTGGTTCGCTGTTCACTTGCAGCACGGGCCGTTACATTTCAGGCGCACACATTACGTATTTCTGCCGATGAGCATGGCCCTGTTTACAAGATGTTATGTAAGTTCTTCTCCCGAGGCCCGGCATGGCTGCCGCTCCTTCTGCGGGCCGCTGGATAAGTCCGTGCACCCATCGCGGATCGCGTGCTGCGGTCAGCGCGTCCGCGACGCGCTCGAGCGCAGTGCAGCGGCGCACCGCAAACGAATGCCGGACAAACCTTGCGCATCGAGTCGACTCCTCTCGATCTTGCCGGCAGCGGGGCAGAAAGGGGCACGGCTCGCGGCGGCAAGCCGAACCTGGCGTGGCAACACCCCCACCGCACGGATCGCGCAATTGTGGCGATGGCGCAGGCGCTAGTCGCCGGTCAGGATCCGGTCGACCAGCTGCTTCACCGTGGGAGTGAAATTGTTGGAATAAAACGGGTCCTGCCTGAAGCGATAAGCGGCGTGGCCGGCGAACATCAGATTGTTCTCGATCGGTCCGCCATGCGCAATGTCCTGCAGCGTCTTCTGGATGCAGAAGCTGCGCGGATCGGCCAGCCGACCGGTCGTGAAATCGTCGTGGTCCTTCCACGAGGAAAAGCTGCAGTGCGATAGGCAGCCCATGCAGTCGGTCTGATCCTGCCGGATCATCGCCCGCTCCTCGGGCTCGACGAACACCACCGTATCATCCGGGGTCTTCAGCGCTTCGGTATAGCCTTGCAGAACCCAGGTGCGCGCCCGCTCGCGGTCCTGCGGGGTGACCCAGAAGTTCTTGCCGCGCACACCCACATCGAGCTGCACCGTGTGCTCGCCCGCGGCTACGCGCGAATAGGGGATCTGTCGCTCGCTGCGCGCCTCAAGCATGCGCAGGAACGGTGTGCGCACCGCCGAACTGTAAAAACCCGTCGGGCTGAAGCGGTGCAGCAGCACGTCGCCCGGTACCAGTTCGCGCAGTGCATCCTTCCAGCCCTGCGGGATGGGGCTTTCCTCGGTCAGCAAGGGACGCGTGCCGAACTGGAAGGCGATGCGGCCGAGTTCCGGGTTGCCGATCCAGTCGTCCCATTCGCGTAGGAACCACACGCCGCCCGCCATGATGATCGGCACCTCGTCGGAGATGCCTTCCACGCGCATCACGTCGCGCAGCGCCTTCACGCGGGGGAACGGATCCTCGGGCTTCAGCGGGTCTTCCGCATTGGAAAGTCCGTTGTGCCCGCCCGCCAGCCACGGGTCCTCGTACACCACCGCCCCCAGCAGTTCGGGCACCTTGCTGTACGAACGCTTCCACAGTGCGCGGAACGCCCGGCCCGAGCTGATGATCGGCAGGTAGTTCACCTTGTGGCGTGCGGCGATTTCCGAGAGCTTATAGGGCATCCCGGCGCCACAGGTGACCCCGGTGACGAGGCCGGCGGTCTGCTCCAGCACGCCTTCAAGGACCTCCTGAGCGCCGCCCATTTCCCACAGCACGTTGATGTTGATCGCGCCCTGGCCGCCGGACATTTCGTGCGCGCGGCGCACCTGCTCGACCGCGCCATCGATGGCGTAGCGGACCAGTTGCTGGTGGCGCTCCACCCGCGTCAGCTGGTGGTACAGCTGGGGCACGATCTTGCCCTCGGCATCGTAGCTGTCGGCGTTGACCGCGCTTACCGTGCCGATGCCGCCGGCCGCCGCCCAGGCACCGGAGCTCGCATGGTTGGTGGCCGATACGCCCTTGCCGCCCTCGATCAGCGGCCACACTTCGCGCCCACCATAAACGATGGGTTCCAGACCCTTGAAGCTCATCAACTGTTCCTGTCTCGCAGCGATCATGCCGCGTTGTCTGCTGCAACGCGCGAAAGGCTGCACGGTTCTATCTCGTCGGGTTGCGGTCGCTCACCCACGGCCTCGAACTTGGCGTAAAAACCAACCACCGCTGGATGGCGAATAAATTCAACCAGCCGGAAGCCGATCTGCTGGAACTCGCAGAACAGCAGCTGGGGCGCAATACCGTGCTGGTCGGTCGGGCGGTCGATATCGACCACGATCACCTGCCCGCCTTCGCGCAGCGCCGGGCGCAGCCGCCAGAGAAAGGCGTAGGGCTCAGACACTTCGTGGTACATGTGGACCATGAAGATCCGGTCGAAGCTGTTGTCCGGCAGCTTGGGATCGTCGGGCGTGCCGAGCTTCACCGAGACGTTGTCCAGCTCCTCGCGGATCACGCGCTGGGCCAGCCGGTCGAGCGCGCCCTCGTCGATATCCTCGGCCAACACGCGCCCGGCCCTCCCGACGCGCTCGGCCAGGCGCACCGTGTAATAGCCCTCGCCCGAGCCGATATCGGCCACCGTCATGCCCGAGCGGATACCGGCGAGATCCATTACCGTTTCCGCTTCCTGCCGGTTGTCGCGCTCCTCCTCGTTGGAGAAGGCCGTGGCGCCCAGCTGCGAAACGGGCCGCTCGGCTTCCGGAAAAGCGAGCGCGGTCGGCAGGCGATCGCTCTCCCCTGTCGGCTCGCACGCGGCGAGCGCCAGCGCGAAGGGCAGGAGAATGCGGAACGGGGGGCCCGCGACAAGCTCCATTTGAACCCCGGAGCGGTCCCGGCACGCTCGGGCCGGCGCGAGCCTATTCCACATCCTCGACCTCGATCTTTTCCCCCGTCACCCTTTGCGCCAAGGCGGCGGCGATGAACGGGTCGATCGCCCCATCGAGCACATCGCCCGGAGCGGTGGAGGTGGTGCCGGTGCGCAGATCCTTCACCAGCTGGTAGGGCTGGAGAACATAGGAGCGGATCTGGTGGCCCCAGCCGATCTCGCTCTTCTCCTGGTATTCGCCGCTTGCCGCCGCTTCGCGCGTAGCCATTTCGCGCTCGAACAGGCGGGCCTTGAGCATGCCCATCGCGGTGGCGCGGTTCTTGTGCTGGCTGCGATCGTTCTGGCTGGCGACCACGATGCCGGTGGGCATATGCGTGATCCGCACCGCGGAATCGGTGGTGTTGACGTGCTGGCCACCGGCACCGCTCGCGCGATAGGTGTCGATCTTGAGATCGCTGTCGCTGATCTGGATGTCGATATCGTCGTCGATCACCGGATAGACCCAGACCGAGCTGAACGAGGTGTGCCGCCGGGCCGAGCTATCGTAGGGGCTGATCCGCACCAGCCGGTGCACTCCGCTCTCGGTCTTGGCATAGCCATAGGCGTTCTCGCCCTTCAGCAGCAGCGTGGCAGACTTGATCCCGGCCTGCTCGCCCGCCTGGTACTCGACGGTCTCCACCTTGTAACCCTTGCGCTCGGCCCAACGGGCATACATCCGCAGCAGCATCTCAGCCCAGTCCTGGCTTTCGGTGCCGCCGGCGCCGGCGTGGATCTCGACGAAGGTGTCGTTGCCATCGGCCTCGCCCTTCAGCAGCGCCTGGACCTTGTCGGCATCGGCGCGGTCCGCCAGCTGGCCGAGCGTGGCGAGCCCCTCGGCGATGACCGCATCGTCCTCCTCCATCTCGCCCAGTTCGACGAACTCGACCGCGTCGCGCATCTCGGCGCTGATCGCATTGACCGTGCCGATCGCGCCTTCCAGCCGCCGCCGCTCGCGCATCACTGCCTCGGCCTGCTTCGGGTCGTTCCACAAGGTGGGGTCCTCCACGCGGGCGTTCAGCTCGTCGAGCCGGCGCAGCGCGCGCTCCCAGTCGAGCGAGCGGCGCACCAGCGCCAGCGCTCCCTCGATCCGCTCGATATGGGCCTGCCCTTCGGCACGCATGGATGCTCTCCGCAAATAGGGGCGGCCCGCCTAGCGCAGGCCGGGCTTCGGGAAAAGAGGCGGCCGGGCCAGCCGCCCCGCGAGCGGGGCGCCAGGTCTCACCCGGACGTGAGGCGTCTCAGCGGCGCTTCATCGCCTGCACCGTGGCCAGCGTGCGCGACACGTGCTCGCGCCAGTCGAGATCGGAATGGACCATCGCAATCCGCCCGTCCTGCCCGATCACGTAGGAGGTGCGGCTCGCCAGGCCGGTATCCTTGCCCTCGCGCGTGAAGGCGACATCATAGGCGCGGATCGTTGCCGGCGTGGCGATCGCCACCGGGAAGGCATCGCGGCACTCCTCGGTGGAGAAGCGCTTGAGCGTGGGCAGGTCGTCGGCCGAAAGCCCCACCACCTGCGCCCCGGCCGCGCGGAACTCGTCCATCGATTCGGCGAAGGCATTCGCCTCCAGCGTGCAGCCTTGGGTGAACGCCTTGGGATAGAAGTACAGCACCACCGGGCCCTGGCGCAGCGCGCGCTGGAGATCGAAGGCGAATGTGCGCCCGGCCAGCGCGCCCTGCGTGGCGATCGCCGGAGCGCGGGCGCCCTGCGGCAGCGTGGCCGCAGCAGGGGTGCTGGCGAGCAGCGCGGCGGCGAGCCCGGCAAGCGCCATCTTGTATCGGATCATGACCATCTCTTTCTGCTCTTGTGTCGGGCTCAATAAAGCCCGCCCTGCTCTGCGACGAAACTTTCTTCCCGCACCGGCTGCCGGGTAGAGGAGGTGCTTCCCGCCGGGGCGCTGCTCCCGCGCTCGGCCCGCCGCAGTTGCGCCAGGATCATCTCGCGCATCTGGCTCACCCGGTCGCGGCGCTGTTCAGGCGGCGGCTCGGTATCGGGCTTGAACGCCTCCCAGATCACCGCGGCCAGCGGTTCCTCGGTCGGCCAGGCGGTGAACACCTGCTTGCCGCTGCGGCGGTCCACCCGCACCAGCCGCACGCCCGTGGGGGCGAGGAACGGGCGTCCGCTCCACCTGTCGCGCGTCTCCTGTACCAATTGTTTGAAAATCGGCGCGGCCAACCGCCCGCCCTGCGCATAATTGCCCATCGGGCGGGGCTGGTCGAAGCCGAGATAGACCCCTGCCACGATATCAGGCGATCCGCCCACGAACCACACGTCGGTCGGCCCATTGGTGGTGCCGGTCTTGCCGAATAGCGGCATGTCGAGATCGCGCAGAACCGTTGCCGTGCCGCGGGTCACCACGCCTTCAAGCATGTGGACCACCTGGAAGGCGGTGCGCGGGTCCATCACCTGGCGCCCCTGTTCACGCAGCCGCGGCATCGCCGAGCCATCCCATTGCGGCATGCTGCAACCGGTGCATTCCCGCCGGTCGGCGCGCCAGATCACCTGCCCCCGCCGGTCCTGCACATAATCAATCAGCGAGGGCTGGTGCTGCACGCCATGATTGGCGAGCGTGGAATAGGCATTGGTCATCTTCAGCACGGTAGTGTCGCCCGCGCCCAGCGCGAAGGAGGGCCACGCCTCGTAGCTGCCGATGCCCAGCCGCTCGAAGGTCTCGATGACATTGGGCATGCCCGCCTCCATGGCGATATGCACGGTCATCAGGTTGCGCGATTGCTCCAGGCCCCAGCGCATCGTGTGCGTGCCGCCGCCCCCGCGGTCGAAATTGCGGAAGCATTTTTCGCCCAGATTGGCACCCTGATAAAAGCAGAAGGTCCGGTCCGGGACCATCGTCGCCGGGGTCATGCCATTGTCGAGCCCGGTGGAATAGACGAACGGTTTGATGGTCGAACCCGGCTGGCGCAGAGCCTGGCTGGCGCGGTTGAACGAACCCAGTCGCGAATCGAACCCGCCTTGCATCGCCAATACGCGCCCGGTGTTGGGGTCCTGCGCCACCAGCCCGCCCGAAACCTCGGGCACGGTGCGCACCGCCCAGCCCCCGCCGCTGGGCGCAGCGGCGGTGACATCGCCCACCTTCAGCGCATCGGGAAGTCCGGACAGCGGCTCCTCGCTGCCATCCGAAAAACCGATGGTGGCGCTGTTGCCGCTGCGCTCGGTGACGACGCCCACGCGCCAGTCCTCGTAACTGATGCCCAGGTTGGTCGCCGCAAACTGTTCGGTCAGGTCGCCATTGTCCGGGTTGATCGTGGCGATCGGCCCGTGCCACCTGCGCCCGGCATGGTAGCGCAACAGGCCCGCGCGCAGCGAATTGCGCGCAGCGTCCTGCAACTCGGTGTCAAGCGAGGTGCGCACCCACAGTCCGCCGCCATAGACGCTGTGCGGCCCGTCCTCAGCCTGTTCGCCATAGCGGCCCATCAACATCCGGCGCACTTCCTCGAGGAAGTAGCCCGCATCGGCCGAGCGCGGCTCGGGCTGCTGGCGGATCAGGCCGAGAGGCTGCGCCCCGGCGGCGGCGGCCTCGGCCGGCGTGATGTGCCCATCATCGGCCATGCGGTTGATCACATAATTGCGCCGCCTTATCGCGAGATCGACATTGGCCGCGCGGCCATAGCGCTCCGGCGCCTTGGGCAAGGTCGCAAGGAAGGCCATTTCGTGCACGTCCAGCTGGGCAACGTCCTTGTCGAAATAGGCCCGCGCCGCGGCCTGCACGCCGAAGCTCCGCCGGCCGAGCGGGATCTCGTTAAGGTACAGCTCCATGATCTCCCGCTTGGTCAGCACCTGCTCGATGCGCCGGGCGAGGATCATCTCCTTCAGCTTGCGGGTGACCGAATATTCGTTCCCCAGCAGGATGTTCTTGGCCACTTGCTGGGTGATGGTGGAGCCGCCCACGGCCCGGTCGCCCGAACCCATCTTGCTGGCAAAGTCGAACACAGCATTCGCCGTGCCGGTTAAATCGATGCCACCATGCGTCCAGAAGGTTTGGTCTTCGGCGGAGGTGTAGGCATTAACCAGCTGCGTGGGGAAATCCTTGAACTGCAGCTGCACCCGCCGCTCGCGGGCATAGGAATGCACGATCTCGCCATCGATCCCGCGCACCACCGATGGCAGCGGGGGCTGGTAAGTCACCAGGCGCCCGGCATCGGGCAGGTCGCGCGCCAGCAGCGCCCAGGCGGCGGCCAGCGCCAGCAACAGCGCCACCAGCGCATAGATTGCGCGGCGCAGCCAGGGATGCTGCCGCCAAGTGGCCCCAAGGCGGGCGAGCGGCCCGTCGTCGCGGCGCAGGCGGGCGCTCCAGCTGGAATTCGGCTGGGGGGCGTCGGAAATATGGGTATCGGCCATGTCGGGCGGTGGTCTAGCACGCCCATGCTGTCCCGCGCCAGAATGATCCGCCCGGTCAATCGGGCATGGCGCATCGCCCGCTCCGCTACCAGCTGGAGCCGCCCACAGCGGGCCCCGCGCAACATCCTTGCCCAACGGCTTCCCCGCTGCTAGCGACGCCTACCGGCCCGGACGCCTTTTCGTCGGGCCTGCCGGCAGGTCGATTCGACCAGGCCGGAACCTACAAGCAGGTTGATGCCGAGATGAGAAGTCAGAGTGATTCTGCCCAGCCACGACATTCCTGTCGTGCCGCGGCGGTCGCTCTCGCGCAGACTGAAATCCTGCGCCACCTCGCCCCGGCAATGACGTCCCCCACTCGCCCTCCGCCGCAATGCGGAAGGCAGCCACCACACCCTCGCCGAAGCCCCGGGTCTGCCCCGCGGCCATGGCACCCAACAGACAGATCGGCGTGCCCCGGCCGATGGCCGCGCCCGTTCGGGCCGCACCATCGCGCCTCCGCACGCCCGGAGAACAGACAATGGCAACGCGCATGCTCATCGACGCGCGCCACTCGGAAGAAACCCGCGTGGCAGTGCTCAAGGGCAACCGAATTGAAGAATTCGATTTCGAATCTGCTGAACACAAGCAGATCAAAGGCAATATCTACCTCGCCAAGGTTACTCGTGTAGAGCCCTCGTTGCAGGCGGCCTTCGTCGAATTCGGCGGCAACCGCCACGGCTTCCTCGCCTTTGGTGAGATTCACCCGGATTATTACCAGATCCCCCAGCAGGACCGTGAGGCGCTGCTGGCCGAGGAACAGGCGCATGCCGAGGAAGAGGCCGCGCTGCGGGCTGAGGAAGAGGACGAGGAGGACGACAGCTTTGACGGAGAGTCCGCCGAGGATCGCCTCGCCGATGACGAGGCCCTCGATAGTATCGAGGAGATCGACGACGCCGAGGCGGGCCCGGTCGCCACGATCGAAGACGGCCATGTCGAGAACGGCGATACGGAGAACGGTGAGTTCGACGGTGACGAGGCCGAAGACGATGACGGCTCCGAGGACGAGAGCGGCGAAGACGGCACCGCCAACCGCTCCGGTCGTGGCCGCGGTCGCGGCCGCCGCCAGGGCCGGGGCAACCAGTCCGACAACGGTGGCGCCAACAAGGGCGGCGGCAACCGCGCCAGGGAAATGGACGCGCTGCGCGAGAAGCGCCAGGCGCTCCGCCGCCGCTACAAGATTCAGGACGTCATCCAGCGCCGCCAGGTGCTGCTGGTGCAGGTCGTCAAGGAGGAGCGCGGCAACAAGGGCGCGGCGCTCACCACCTATCTCAGCCTCGCCGGACGCTATTGCGTGCTCATGCCCAATTCCAGCCATGGCGGCGGCATCAGCCGCAAGATCAGCTCGGGGAGCGATCGCAAGCGCCTGAAGCAGATCGTCGGCGAACTCAGCCTGCCGCGCTCGATGGGGCTGATCGTGCGCACCGCCGGGCTCCAGCGCACCAAGCCCGAGATCAAGCGCGATTTCGATTACCTCGCCCGCCTGTGGGACGAGATCCGCGAGAACACGATGGCCTCCAGCGCCCCGGCGCTCATTCATTCGGACAGCGACCTGGTGAAGCGCGCCATCCGCGACATCTACAACAAGGAGATTGAGGAGGTCGTGGTCGAGGGCGGGGAGGGCTATCGCTCCGCCCGCTCCTTCATGAAGCTGCTGATGCCCAGCCACGTGCGCAAGGTAACGGCCTATTCCGATCCCGTGCCGCTGTTCCAGCGATACGGCGCGGAAGACGAGCTTTCGGCCATGTATGATCCGGTGGTGCAGCTGAAATCCGGCGGCTACCTCGTCATCAACCCGACAGAGGCGCTGGTCTCGATCGACATCAACTCAGGGCGGTCCACCAAGGAGCACGGCATCGAGGCAACCGCGCTCAGCACCAATCTCGAAGCCGCGCGCGAAATCGCCCGCCAACTGCGCCTGCGCGACATGGCCGGCCTGGTGGTGATCGATTTCATCGACATGGAATACGGCGCCAACATCCGCAAGGTGGAGAAGGCGATGAAGGATGCGCTGCGCAACGATCGCGCGCGCATCCAGGTCGGGCGCATCTCGGGCTTCGGGCTGATGGAGATGAGCCGCCAACGCCTGCGCACCGGCGTGCTCGAGGCGACCACCCGCTCCTGCCCGCATTGCGACGGCACGGGCCTCGTGCGCACCGCCTCCAGCGCCGGCCTGTCCGCGCTGCGGATGATCGAGGACGAGGCCTCCAAGGGCCGCGGCACCACCATTACCCTGTTCGCCTCCACCGAGGCGGCGGTGTACCTGCTCAACGCCAAGCGCGCCGATCTGGCCGAGATCGAGAGCCGCTACGGCGTTCTCGTGGAGGTGTTCCCGGAAGGCGAGGACGAGGGCGCCAAGATGCGCGCCATCAGCTCCGGCCCACGCCCAACCGTGGTGCCGCGCTTCGACCCGATCATCGATGAAGACGACGATGTCCTGCTCGAGGAGGACCTCGACGAGGAGATCGAAGAAGACGAGGATGCCGAGGAGGAAGCAGCCGAAGCGCCGCGCTCGCGCCCGGCCAGCAACGACGACGAGGCCGACGAAGGCGGCCGCAAGAAGCGACGCCGCCGCCGCCGCGGCGGGCGCAACCGCACCCAGACCGAGCGCGAGAGCGAGGACGGTTCGGGCGAATCGGGTGAGGACGAGGAGTCCGACGAGGATGCGCCGGCCGAAATCCGCGCCGAGGCGCAGGAGGAACGCGCAACCGGAGACGAGGACGGCGACAATGTCCGCAAGCGCCGCCGCCGGGGTGGCCGTCGCCGGCGCCGCAGCGAGGACGAGGGCACGCAGGATCCCGCCCAGAGCGCCGGGCAGCCGGATGAGGCACAGCCCGCCGCCTCCGACAAGAGCGAGGATGCGGTGGGCGACATCGCCGTCCTCGCCGAACTGCCCGAAACAGCCACCGAGCCGGCAATTGAGGAGCAGAAGCCCAAGCGGCGCGGTCGCCCCCGCAAGCAGCCCGAGGGTGTCGAAGGCACTGCTACCGCGGCCCCTGAGACCGCTGATGAAGCCGCAGCGGAGGTCCCGGAGAAGCCCAAGCGCTCGCGCCGCCGCAAGGCCGATAGCGACGAAAGTGCTGCCTCCGATGCCGTGGCGAACGATGCGGAACCGGCCGAGAAGCCCAAGCGTCCGCGCCGCCGCAAGGCCGCGGAGAGCAAGGAGGCCGCAAGCAAGGCGCAGCCTGATGCCAATGAGCCGGAACAGGCCACCCCCCAGTCCACCGCAGAGCCGGCATCAGCCGCCTCCGCACCGGCCTCTACACCGGCCTCCGCACCGGCCGCCAACGATGCCAATGGCGAGGAGCAATCTCCTGCCGATGGCGGCAAGCGGCGCGGCGGCTGGTGGCAGCGCACCTTCGGCGCCTGAACGACAAACGGCGCGCGGTGGCCAATTCCACCGCGCGCCGTCCCATCAATCAGACGCTGGCCACCCACCTTGCGTGACCCGCCTCCGCACACCTCGCCCGCCTGCCTAGGGACAATCAGCCCAAGCCCGGCGCTGCAACCTCCGCTCCGGTCGAACCGATCAATCGCCCGCGCCTGGCCCGCTATTCAGGCACCCGCTCCCCGCGCCAGTCGAACACGCCGCCGCTATCGGCCGGCTCCAGCCTGTCGAGTACATCGAGCAGCCGCCGCACGCTCTCCTGCGGCGCCAGCAATTGCCCTTCCCGCAGCCCCCGCTGGAACGGTGCACTCAGCCCGGTATCCACCGTTCCGGGATGCAACCCCGCCACCACTGCCTGCGGGTGAGTGCGCGCCAATTCGAGCGCGAAGTTGCGCAGCAACATATTCAGCGCCGCCTTCGATGCGCGATAGGAATGCCACCCCCCCAGCCGGTTGTCGCCGATCGATCCCACCCTCGCCGATAGCGCCGCGAACACGCAGCGCCGATCGCGCGGCAGGAGCGGCAGCATGTGCTTGGCGATCAGCGCTGGGCCGATCGTGTTGATCCGCAGCACCTGCGCCATGGCTTCTCCATCAAGCGCACGCGCACCCCGCTCGGGCCCGGTCCCGTCCGGCAGGGTCAGCACGCCGGTCGCGATCAGCACCATTTCCGGCGGCTCGCCCGCCATCGCCGCCGCCGCCGCCGCGATGCCCGCCTCGTCGGCCAGATCGAAGCGGAACGGGCGCACACCGTCGATTTCCGCAGGTCCGGCCCCAGCGCGCGATCCCGCATGAATCAGCCCGCAACCCCGCGCCGCCAGATCGGCGCACATCGCCGCGCCGATCCCGCCCGAAGCGCCGAACACCGCCGCTACCAACGGCGCCTCGCGCACACTCATTCCCGCGCCGCGCAGGCTGGCGTGGACAGCATTAAAAGCGCAAACCGCATACCTCCGCGAACAGGGCAGGCCTCCAGCGGTTCCCCATACCGTCCGCGATACACCGTCACCCACCGCTTGCCCAAACCGCGCGGATCACTAGATAGGCCCGCACAGACAACGGGATCCCGCGCAGCATCATGGCCACCTTTACCCTCCCCAAGAACAGCGTCATCGGCAAGCGCGGGCGGAACCACACGGCAACGGGCGCGGCGCGCATCGGCCGGCTGAAGATCTATCGCTGGGATCCGGAAAGCGGCGAAAACCCTCGCTACGATACGTTCGAAGTCGATCTCGACGATTGCGGCCCGATGGTGCTAGACGCACTGCACAAGATCAAGAACGAGATCGATCCCACGCTCACCTTCCGCCGCTCGTGCCGCGAGGGGATCTGCGGCTCGTGCTCGATGAACATGAATGGCCGCAATGGCCTTGCCTGCACCACCGCCATGGCTGATCTGAAGGGCGAAATCCGCATCACCCCCCTGCCCCATATGGAAGTGGTCAAGGACCTGGTGCCCGATTTCAGCCACTTCTACGCCCAATATGCTTCGATCCGCCCCTGGCTGCAGACCGTCACCACCACCCCCTCGGGCAAGGAGCGGCTGCAGACGCCGGAGCAGCGCGAGAAGCTCGATGGGCTGTACGAGTGCATTCTGTGCGCCTGCTGCTCCACCGCCTGCCCGTCCTATTGGTGGAACGCGGACAAGTTCCTCGGCCCCGCCATCCTGTTGCAGGCCTATCGCTGGCTGGCCGACAGCCGTGACGAGATGACCGGCGAGCGGCTCGACCAGCTGCAGGATCCGTTCCGCCTCTATCGCTGCCACACCATCATGAACTGCGCCAACGTCTGCCCCAAGGGCCTGAACCCGGCCAAGGCGATTGCCGAAACCAAGAAGATGCTGGTGGAGCGCGACGCGTAAGGGAGCGCGCGCGCTGCCTGCCATTCTCGATCGGTACCGGGCGCTCGTCGCCGCGGGTGAGCTGCGCCCCGATCCAGAGCAGGCCGCCGCGGTCACGCGCCTCGCCCGCCTCCAGCGCGATCTCGAACAGGCCAGGCCCCGGCCCGGCCTCCTCGGCCGCCTGTTCGGCAATCGCGCACGGCGACCCCGCGGGGTCTATCTGTGGGGCGGCGTCGGGCGCGGCAAATCGATGCTGATGGACCTGTTCCACGCCACCCTCGCCATCGAGGACAAGCGCCGGGTCCACTTTCACGCCTTCATGCAGGAGGTCCACCAGCGCCTGCACGCAGCCCGCCGCAGCGAGACGGGCGACCCCATCCCGCCCGTCGCCGCCGCCATCGCTGCGAAATTGCGCTGCCTCTCGTTCGACGAGATGGTGGTCAACAATTCGGCCGATGCGATGATCATGAGCCGGCTGTTCCGCGCGCTCGTCTGCGAGGAGGGCGTGGCCATCGTCACCACCTCCAACCGCCCGCCTGGCGCCCTGTACAAGGACGGGCTGAACCGCGAGCATTTTCTCCCCTTCATCGAGCTGATCCATCAAGAGCTGGACGTGCTGTCACTCAACGGCCCCACCGATTACCGGCTCGACCGCATCGGTGGGATCAACCGCTGGCTCACGCCCATGGGTCCCGAGGCCACCGCCCGCCTCAGCGAGGCGTTCTTCCGCCTAACCGATTATGCAGTGGAGGATAGGGCGAACGTCCCCTCCACCGAGCTGGACCTCTCAAGCGGAGGCGGCGGCGGGCGCACATTGTTCGTGCCAAAGGCGCTGAAGGGCGTGGCCGTGTTCAGCTTCAAGCGGCTGTGCGGCGAGGCGCGCGGCGCCGCCGATTACCTCGCGGTCGCCCGCGAGTTCCATACAGTGATCCTTGTCGGCATCCCGGTAATGGGGCCGGACATGCGCAACGAGGCCTCCCGCTTCGTGACGCTGATCGATGCACTGTACGAACACCGGGTGAAGCTGTTCGCCGCCGCCGCCGCCCAGCCGGAAGACCTCTACACCGGCGGGGACGGCCATTTCGAATTCGCCCGCACCGTCAGCCGGCTGCACGAAATGCAGAGCGATGCCTACATGGCGCTGGGCCACGGCACGGCGGATTGAAGGCGCTGACCCGCGCTCACACCAGCAATTCGCGCGCCGGCCCCTGCCCGAGAAATGCCGCCGGGCTGGCGCTGGCCCCGTAGGCCCCGGTGCAGAACACCGCCACCAGATCGCCCACCCCGGCCCGGGGGAGCAGCGCCTGCTCGGCCACCCGGTCGAGCGGCGTGCACAGGCAGCCGACCACGCTCGCCACCTCCTCGGGCTCGCTCGAAAACCGGGTGGCAATCGCCACCGGATAGTTACGCCGCACCACCGTGCCGAAATTGCCGCTCGCGGCGAGCACGTGGTGCAACCCGCCATCGGTGACGAGGAAGGTGGCGCCATGGCTCTCCTTCCGGTCGAGCACCCGCGTCAGGTAGACCCCCGCCTCCCCCACCAGATAGCGGCCGAGTTCGAGCACCAGCGTCGTTTGCGCCAGCTCCGGCGGCAACGCGGCGATCCGCTCGCCCAGCGCCCCGCCCACCATCGCCAGGTCGAGCGGCCGGTCGCCCGCGAAATAAGGAATGCCGAAGCCCCCACCCATGTTTAAATGCGGCAGCGGATGGCCGATCTCCCCCGTAAGCCGCGCGGCAAGCTCCAGCACCCGGCCCTGCATCTCGACGATCGCTTCGGCATCCAGCGCTTGGCTACCGGCGAACACATGCAGCCCGCGCCACTCGGCCCCCGCCCCGATCACCTCCCGCGCCAGCGCCGGCACCAGCGCCTCGCCCACCCCGAACGGCTTGGCGCCCCCGCCCATCTTCATGCCCGATCCGCGCAGCTCGAAGCTGGGGTTTACCCGGATTGCAAGACGCGGCTGCACGCCAACCTGATCGGCAATGGCCAACGCCCGCCGCGCCTCGCCCGCCGATTCGAGGTTCAGCGTCACCCCAGCAACGATCGCAGCCTCCAGCTCCGCATCGCGCTTGCCCGGGCCGGCAAAGCTCAACGCCTGCGCCCGCTGACCCGAGGCCAGCGCCCGCTCCAACTCGCCGCCCGAGGCGATATCGAACCCGTCCACCAGCCCGCGCATCAGCGCCAGCAGCGGCGGAAACGGGTTGGCCTTTACCGCATAATGCAACCGCACCCGCTCATGCAGGCAGGCGCGCAAATGCGCCACCCGATCGGCGATCATCGCGCCCGAATAGACGAACAGCGGCGTCCCGCCCGCCTCCTCTACCAGCGCGCTCGCCTTCCGGCCGCCGATCGCCAGCTCTCCATCCAGCGCTACAAAGCCCATGGGGATCGGGCCGAGCGGCTTCACGCGCCCGTCGCCTCGCGCAGGAGGGCGGCCCGGTCGAGCTTGCCGTTCGGTCCCAGCGGCATCGCCTCCACCCAGCGGATCGCCTGCGGTTGCATGAAGCCCGGCAGCTCCCGCTTCAGCGCCGCCCTCAGCGCCTCTTCCCCGGAGGGGGAGCCCCGCACCACCAGCCACACCGCCTGCCCCAGCCGCGCATCGGGCACCCCCAGGGCCGCCGCCTCCGCCACGCCCCCGCTGGCAATCGCCGCCTCCTCGACCTCCTGCGGGCTGATCCGGTTGCCCGAACTCTTGATCATCGCATCGTCCCGCCCGATGAAGTGCAGCAGCCCCGTCGTATCGCGCACCACCCGGTCGCCCGACCACACCGCCATGCCACCATAGCGCGATTGCGGCGGCGCGGGCCGAAAGCGCTCGGCGGTGCGTACGGCATCGCCCCAGTAGCCCTGCGCCACCAGCGGCCCGCAATGCACCAGCTCGCCCTCCTCGCCCGCGCCTGCCAGCGTTTCGACATCGCGCATCCCCAGCACCTCGGCAAAGGGGATCGCCCGCCCGATCGAGGTGGGGTGCGCATCGACCAGCGCCGGATCGAGGTAAGTCGAGCGGAACGCCTCCGTGAGGCCGTACATCGAAAACAGCGCTGCTTGCGGGAAGCTTGCGCGCAGGGTTCGCACCAATTGCTCCCCCATTGCACCCCCGCTGTTCGTCAGGCGCAACAGCGATGCAACGGCCTCTTGCGGCCAGTCTTGCTCCACCAGCTGCACCAATAACGGCGGCACCGCAGCCAGCGTGGTCACCCGGTGCCGCGCACAGGTTTTGACCACATCGCGCGGCGTGAGATAGTCGAGCGGCACCACGCTCGCCCCTGCCGCCCAGGCGCTCAGCAGCTGGTTCTGTCCATAATCGAACGCCAGCGGCAACACCGCCAACACCACGTCGCTTGGCCGCAAGGCCAGGTAATGGGCGACGCTCACCGCACCGAGCCACAGATTGGCATGGCTCAACATCACCCCCTTCGGCCGCCCGGTGGAGCCGCTTGTGTAGAGCAGCGCGGCAAGATCATCGGGCGCGGCGCGCGACGGTTCAAGCTCTATGCCGAGTGAGGAAGCCGATCCAAGTGCTTCAATCTCGGAGAACTTTCTGCACCCCGCTGGCACATCCGCTAGCTCAAGCGTGCCGAGACGCGCCCCCGTCCCCAGCAGCAGCGCTGCACCGCTATCGGCGAGAACATGCGCCACCTGCGCGCGCTTCAGCAGCGGGTTAATCGGCACGTGCACCAGCCCCGCACGCGGCGCGGCGAGCGGCAGCAGACAGGTGAGCTCGCCCTTGGCCGCCCAGCTCGCCACCCGCGCGCCCTCGGCCAGGTCCAGGCTGCGCAGCCAGCCCGCCAGCAACGCCACGCGGCGGCGCACCTCCGTCCGGGGCAGCGTGCCGTCGCGCAGCACCAGCGCCGGCGAGGCATCGTAGCCTCCCTCGACCAGATGGTCGAGCGGGCGCGACACAGGGTCCGGCTCGCCGGGGTTCGGGCGGATCATGCAGGCCCTATCGGTACGCGCGGCGCCATGCGCAAGAGAGGTCGCTTGTCTCGCCGCCTGCCGCTGGCTAGGGCCGTGCGCCCATGAACCCGACTGCACCCAGCGCCCCAACGGGCACAGCCGCAACCGATCGCATTCTGCGCGAGGTGCTGTCCGAGGTGCTCGGCCTCGCGCCCGATCGGGTCGACGGCTTCGAACTTGATACCGGCCTTTTCGGTTACTTGCCCGAACTCGATTCGATGGCTGTCGCAGGCCTCCTCACCGGAATCGAGGACCGGCTCGGCGTCGTCATCGAGGATGACGAGGTCGATGGCGATATGCTGGAGACCTACGGCGCGTTGCTCGCCTTCGTCGCTGCCAAGCGCCCGGAGCCGCACGAGGCCTGAGCTCACCGCACGAACAGGCTGGCTACCTCCACGTGAGTCGACCAGCGGAACTGGCCCACCGGGCGTAACTCGGCAAGCGTGTAGCCCGCCTCGGCCAGCACCCGAGCGTCGCGTGCCCAGCTTGCCGGGTTGCAGCTGACATAGGCGATGCGCGGCACCTCGCTCCCGGCGAGCTGCGCCACCTGCTCGCGCGCACCGGCCCGCGGCGGATCGAGCAGCACGCCATCGAGGCCGCGCAATTCCTCCACGCGCATTGGGCTGCGGAACAGGTCGCGGTGCACCGCCTCCACCGGCAGGCGATAGCGGCGGCCGGCGGCGCGGCAGGCGAGATGCGCCTCGCGCGCGGCCTCCACTGCCAGCACGCGCCCACCCTGTCCCTCTGTTCCGGCCAGCGCGAAAGCAAAGGTGCCCAGCCCGGCGAACAGATCGGCCACGGCGCTGCATCGGCCCAGCCAGTCGCGCGCTGCGGTGGCGAGCGCCGCCTCACCATCGGCGGTCGCCTGCAGGAAAGTCCCGGGCGGATAGTCGACCGATACGCCCGCCAGCATGGCGGTGACCGGCTCGGGCTCCCACAGCGGCTCGGGGCCGTAGCCCTGGTCCAGCGTGAAGCGGGCGAGCCGCTGGTCACGACAGAAATCGAGCAGCGCCTCTGTCTGTTCGAGGCCTTCGACGGAGATGCCCTTGAGGGCACAGTCAACCCCCTGATCGGTGAGCGCCAGCGTGATGTCCGCCGCCCAGCGGCCCCGGCGGGGCGTCAGCAGGCGGCGCAGCGGCTCGATGAGCGCGAACAGCTCGGGGGCGAGCACATGGCATTCGCGCATGTCGACGATCCGGTGCGAACCCGCCTCGCGAAAGCCGATCATCGGGCGCCCGCCACCGCCGCTCACGTGCAGCGTGGTCCGGCGGCGCGTGCACGGCGGCGAGAGGTGAACCGGCGCCACCATTTGCGCCGCGAGGCCCTGCCCCTCCGCCGCCAGCACCACGCGGTCGCGCACAAAATCGGCCAGTGCCGCTTCGCTGAGATGCTGCAGCTGGCATCCGCCGCAGCGGCCGTAATGGCGGCAGGGCGGCTCAGCGCGGTGCGGCCCCGGTTCGAGCGTGCCATCGTCCAGCAGCAGGTCACCCGGAGCGGCGAGCGGCACGTGCCGGCCGCTGGCGGTGACCCCGTCGCCCTTGGCGGCAACGCGGAGGATCGGCTCGCCCGCGCTCACAGGCATGCGGCGTGGGCGGCGGGCAACGCGCGGATCAGCCCGCTGGCGCTGAAGGCGACGCCGGCCAGCCGCGCCGCCTCTCCGTGCAGCCACAGCCCCTCTTCGGCTGCCTCCAGCGCCCGGCGACCCGTGGCGAGGCGGCTGGCGATCAGCCCGGCGAGCACGTCCCCGGTGCCTGCGGTCGAGAGCCAGCTTGGCGCGGGCGGCGTGAACCGCAGTGCGCCCTCGGGCCCCGCGACCAGCGTATCGGGCCCCTTGGCGACCACCACAGCCCCGCTTGCCCGGGCCAATTCGAGCACGCGGGCGATCCGGTCTTCGGTCTCGAGTCCGAATGCCTGCCCTAAATGAGCGAGTTCACCGGCATGCGGCGTCAGCAGCAGCGGCGCGGTGCGTTCGGCCAACATCGCGGGGCTCAGCAGCATGAGCGCATCAGCGTCGAGCACAGTCGGAAGGTTGCGCGCGAGCACCGCCCGGAGCCGCTCGCCGGCTTCGGCGTCCCGGCCGAGCCCGGGGCCGACCAGCAGTGCATTGATCCGCCCATCGGCGAGCGCCCGATCCAGCGGGCGATTGTCGAGCACCAGCTCGTCGGGCGTGGCGGGCGACCGGTGAGCGGCCAGCAGCTTGAGATAGCCTGCCCCGCCGTGCATCGCCGCACGCGCCGCCAGCACGCCCGCGCCCGGCATCGCGCCGCCAACCACCGCGAGCAGGCCGCGCGTATATTTGTGCGTGTCGCTTTGCGGGGCAGCGAGATGCGGCCGGCGGATCAGCCGTGCTGCATCAGTGGGCGGCATAATGCCGAGATCCACCAGTCGCCGCTCGCCCATGCGCGCCATGGCCGGCATCAGCCAGTGCGCGGGCTTCCAGGCGCCGAGCGCCAGCGTCAGCCGGTATTCGGGAAGCGCCTCGTTCAGCATCGCGCCGTTCTCCGCATCGACGCCGCTGGGGAGATCGACCGCCACCGCTGCCGCGTGGGATGCGGCCAGACGGGCCAACAGCGCCGCATGAGGCGGTTCCAGCGGCCGCGTCAGACCGCTCCCGAAAAGGCAATCGACCAGGGCTCCGCCCATTGCGTCCTCGACGATCGGCCCGCTGTAGGTGTGTCGCGCGGCTGTAGCGGCCTCGGTCCGCGGCTCCAGTGGCGCTATTACCCGCACGGGCGTGCCGCGCATGTGCAGTTCTCGAGCGATTACGTAGCCATCGCCGCCATTGTTGCCAGGGCCGCACAAGATGGTCACCGGCCGTCCGGCGGCCAATCGCCAGACCCATTGCGCTGCACCGATGCCAGCGTATTCCATCAGGCCACCGATGCTGTTGCCGCTATCGATCAGCGCCTGTTCGCACCCGCGCATCTGCGCCACGATGAGGACGGGTTCAGCGGCCGCCATGGGCTTGCCTTGCCGCTCTTGTCACAACATACGGCGCCAAGGGCTCAGATGTCGGCATAGACATGTGTTTCGGCCGCGGCGCCCGGGTGGGTGACTGCGCCGCTTACCGCCGGGCCGACATTCTGGGCGTAGCGCCACAGGGCGCCGGCCTGGTAGTCGTTCGAGCGGGGTCTCCAGGCGGTGCGGCGCTGTTCCAGCACAGCTTCTTCGACCAGCAGGTCGATGGTTCCGGCCGCAGCGTCGATGGCGATTGCATCGCGGTCTTCGACCAGTGCAATGGGGCCGCAATCGGCTGCTTCGGGCCCCACATGGCCGATGCAAAAGCCCCGCGTGGCACCCGAAAAACGGCCGTCGGTGATCAGCGCTACGCTTTCGCCCATGCCCTGCCCATAGAGCGCGGCGGTGGTGGAGAGCATCTCGCGCATGCCTGGGCCGCCCTTGGGCCCTTCATAGCGGATCACGATCACGCAACCTTCGGCGATGGTGCGCGCCTCGACGGCGGCGAAGGCGTCTTCCTCGCAGTCGAACACGCGCGCCGGACCGGTGAATCGCAGCCGGTGCATTCCGGCAACCTTGACGATGGCGCCCTCGGGAGCGAGCGAACCGCGCAGGCCGACCACTCCGCCGGTGGGGCTGAGCGGATTGGCGACGGAGTAGATCACCTTCTGGTCAGGGTTCCAGGTGACCTCCTCGATATTCTCGCCCAAGGTGCGGCCGGTGACGGTGAGCGGTTCGGGATCGAGGAATCCGCCATCGAGCAACGTCTTCATTACCATGTAGACCCCGCCCGCCTCGTGCATGTCCTTGGCGACATATTGCCCGCCGGGCTGGAGATCGGCGATGTAGGGGGTGGATTTGAACACCTCGGCCACGTCGAACAGGTCGAACGCGATGCCGCATTCGTGTGCCATAGCGGGCAGGTGCAGCGCTGCGTTGGTGGAGCCGCCGGTGGCCGCGACGACGCGGGCGGCGTTCTCGAAAGCCGCACGGGTGCAGATGTCGCGGGGGCGCAAGTCACGCTCCAGCAGTGCCATGACCTGCCGTCCGGCGGCCAGAGCGATCTCTTCGCGACTTGTGTAAGGAGCGGGGACCATATTGCTGTTGGGCAATGATAATCCGATCGCCTCGCCCACGCAGGCCATGGTGTTGGCGGTGAACTGGCCCCCGCAGGCACCGTGGCCGGGGCAGGCGACCTTTTCCAGTGCGATCAGCTCCTGCAACGGGCAATTGCCCGCGGCATAGCGGCCGACCGCCTCGAACACGTCCTTTACATTGACATCGCGGCCGTTGAACGAGCCCGGCAGGATCGAGCCGCCGTAGACGAAGATCGAGGGAACGTTCAGGCGGAGCATGGCCATCATCATGCCGGGCAGGCTCTTGTCGCAACCGGCGAAGCCCACCAGCGCATCGTAGCAATGGCCGCGCACCGAGAGCTCGATAGAATCGGCAATCACCTCGCGGCTTACGAGCGAACTTTTCATGCCCTGGTGGCCCATGGCGATGCCGTCTGTCACGGTGATGGTGTTGAAGCGACGGGGCGTGCCGCCGCCTTCCTCCACGCCGCGGCGGCAGATATCGGCCTGCGGATCGAGTGCGATATTGCAAGGCGCACTGTCGTTTCCGGCCGAGGCGATGGCCACGAAGGGGCGGGCGATCTGCTCCTCCGTCATGCCCATCGCGTAGTAATAGGAGCGGTGCGGCGCGCGCTCAGGGCCGACTGAAACGTGGCGGCTGGGCAGGCGCGACTTGTCGAATGGGGAGGTCATGGGCGGCTTTCGCGAAAGGATCGTGCGGTGTCCTGCCCCTCCCGCAGAGCCAGTGCAACACCGTTGGCGACCTCTGCCACCAGTGCGGCCCAGTGCGCCTGCCCCTCCGCATCGGCGATGAGGTCCTGCCGGATTTCGATCGCGCAATAGGGGCGGCCGTGTGCCTCGGCATGGCGGTTCATCGTGGCGTTCAGCTGGCGGCCGGAATAGGGCTGGTTGTCGCCCACGGTGAGGCCGTGCTGTTCGAACAGGCGAATGGCGTGGCGTGCGGCGGAACCGTCTCGGTTATAGAGCAGGCCGACGTGCCAGGGGCGTTCCTCCGAGCGGCTTTGAAGCGCGGGCGTGAAGCTGTGGACCGCGAGGATCAGTGCGGGGTTTGCTGCGTCCAGCCAGTGTGCGAGCCCATCGTGATAGGGGCGGTGGAAGGCGATAAGGCGCGCCTCACGGTCGGCGCCGACGTTGCCGGGGATGGGGTACCCGTCGCTGATTTCGGGGATCAGGCCGGGCGAATCCTCCTCGCGGTGGAGGTCGATGACGAGGCGGCTGACGCAGGCGAGATGCGCTGGGATGGCATGATCGTCAGCGAGGCGCTCGCAGACGCCGGCGGTGCCGATGTCCCACGCGATGTGTTCGGCCAGCAATTCGGGCGCGATGTCCAGGCCGATCCAGGAGGGCACGCGGTTGGAGGCATGATCGCACACCGCGACGATGCCGCCCGGGCTGGGCGTGCCGAGTTGGCAGAAGATTGCGCTCACCGGAGCTTGCCCTGCATCTGCCACCAGGCGGGCTCGGCCGAGGCGATGGCGTTGGCGGCGGATTGGCGCTGCGCCTCACTCGGGTAGAGCGCGAAGCAGGTGGCGCCCGAACCGCTCATCCGAACAAGACTGGCGTCAGTATCCTGCAGGCAGGCGAGCACCTCGGCGATCACCGGGCACAAGGCGATGGCGGGAGGTTGCAGATCGTTGCGTCCGGTTTGCGAGATGGCCGAAGCGGGGCCGGTGGGCAGTGGGCCGCGATCCTTACCGTCCCAGGCGGCGAAGACCGGGCCGGTGGCGAGCGGCACGCGCGGGTTCACCAGCAGAACGGGGATGCCGGCCATGTCGTCATCGACGGGCTCGATGACGGTTCCGGTGCCGCGGCCGATGGCGGTGCGGCTCTCGATGCAGGCGGGGACATCGGCGCCGAGCACGGCTGCGCGGCGCTCCCAATCAGCCGACATCGGCTGGGTTTCGCGCAGGATGCGGAACATGGCGCCGGCATCGGCCGAGCCGCCGCCGAGGCCGGCGGCGACCGGCAGGTTCTTCTCCAGCGTGACGGCAAGCCCGGTGGAGCGCGGCACGGTGGAGAGCGCGCGGGCGACCAGATTGGCGAACGGATCAGCCAGTTGGCCAGCGAACTCGCCAGTGATCGTCAGTTCGTCGCGCTCGGCAGGACGGGCGGTGATCTCGTCCCCCGCATCGACGAAGGCGAACAGCGTTTCGATCTCGTGATAGCCATCCCGGCGGCGGTGGCGGACGTGCAGCGCCAGGTTGATCTTGGCGAAGGCGGTGTCGCGCATCAATCGGCTCGGGCGATGGCGGTGTGCGGGCGGGCGGCTTTGGGGCTCGACTTGAGTCTGGGCGGCTGCCCGCGTGTATCATTGGGGACGGCCATGGCGGGCGGCTTGATCGCTGGCGGTGGGCAGGTCAAGAGACGAGGCGATGGAACGGCCCGCTGCCCTCTCGCCCGATATGGGCCTCGACCGGAGCATCGCCGCTGTGCTCGACTGGTGGCGAGAGGCGGGGGTGGACTGCGCCTATTCCGATGCGCCGCAGCGGTGGCTGGCGGAGCCCGGGGAGCCGCCTGCCGTGGCTTCGCCCGCGACGGGAGGCGCTGCCCCGGATCGCGCTGCCTACCCCGGAAAGCCCGCGGTTCCCCAATCCGCGCGGATCGGTGGCGAGCCGGTGGGCTGGCCGGGCGACCTGCCCGCCTTTCGCCGCTGGTGGTGCGAGGAGCCGGGCCTTGCTCCTGCCGGCGCGTTGCGCGTACCGCCGCGTGGGGAGCCCGGAGCGGCGCTGCTGGTGCTGGTGGCGATGCCTGAGGCCGAGGATCGCGATGCGCTGCTCTGCGGACCGGAGGGGCGCTTCGTCAGCGGCATGGCGCGGGCGATGGGCGTGCCGGCCGAGCGACTCTACCTCGCTAGCGCCCTGCCCGCTCACATCGCTCTGCCTGATTGGCCGGCGCTGGCCCGCGATGGCCTGGGCGAGGTGCTGCTCCACCAGATTGCGCTGGCGGCGCCCGAGCGCGTGCTGGCGATGGGCAACGACATCCTGCCGCTGCTGGGGCACGACCCGGCGCACGGCGCTCCCGCCGTTAACCGGATCGCTATTCAAGGCCGGCCAGTGCCGCTGCTCGGCTCGATCTCGCCCCGGCACCTGCTGGGGAGTTCGCGATTACGGGCAAAGCTGTGGCGGCAATGGCTCGACTGGACACACGAGGGACGATGAAAACCTGGCTTTCCGCGCTGGCCCTGGCCGGCGCCGCGCTCTCGCCCACGCCGGCGCTGGCGCAGACGACCTACGATTACTTCACCGCGCATGCGGCCGGCCGGGCCGCGCCGGATCAGCTGAGTGGGCCGGATCGCGCCTATTACGGCGCGGTGTTCGGCGCGATCGAGCGGCAGGACTGGGCCGGGGCTGAGGCGCTGCTCGCACAGCGTGGGGATGGCCTGCTGCACCCGATGGCACGGGCCGAGCTGTATGTGGCCGCGGGTTCGCCGCGGGTGGAGCTGCCGCAGATCGAGGCGTGGCTGGGGCGCGGACGCACGCTGCCGCAGGCGCCGCTACTCGCGCGGCTGGCGGTGACTCGCGGAGCGACGCGCCTTGCGGACCTGCCGGCCGAACGCACCTTCCGACCCGCCGGCGGCATTCCCAAGCGTGTGCGCCCGGCGGAGGTGCAGGACGGCACCATGCCGGCCGAGATCCGCACCGCCATCCTCGAGCGGATTTCCGCCGACGACCCCGATGGGGCGCGTTTGCTGCTCGATGGGATCGATTTCTCGCTCAGCTCCGAAGCACGGGCCGAGTGGCGCCAGCGCGTTGCATGGAGCTATTACATCGAGAACATGGACGCGGCCGCGCTCGGCCTCGCCCGCACGGTGGCGGCCGGCAGCGGGGCGTGGGTGGCGGAAGGCGAGTGGGTCGCCGGGCTGGCCGCGTGGCGGCTGGGAGATTGCGCCGAGGCGGGCGGTTCGTTCGAGCGCGCGGCCTACAATGCGGTCAATTCAGAGCTACGGACGGCGGCGCTCTACTGGGCTTCGCGCGCGGCGCTGCGGTGCCGGCAGCCCGAGCGGAGCACCGAGTTGCTGCGCTCTGCCGCGGGGGCGGACGAGACGCTCTACGGAATGCTCGCCGCCGAGCGGCTGGGCATTGCGCTGCCAGCCACCGTGTCTTCCGCCGAGTTCACGGCGGACGATTGGCGAAAGGTGGGCGGGCTTGAGAATGTGCGGGTGGCCGCAGGCCTGATGGAGATCGGCCGTGATCGGCTTGCCAGTGCGGTGCTGCTGCACCAGGCGCGGATCGGCGAGCCGGACGATTATGCCGCGCTCTCCCGGCTGGCGCGCGACTTGGGCATGCCGCAGACGCAGATCTACATGGCCTACAACAGCCCGCCGGGCGGGCGGAGCGACCCGGCGGCGCATTATCCCGCGCCCAAATGGGTGCCGACCACCGGCTGGCGGGTCGATCCGGCGCTGGCCTATGCGCTCACGCTGCAGGAATCGAACTTCCGCGCCAGTGCGGTGAGCCAGGCGCAGGCGCAGGGGCTGATGCAGATCACCCCGATCACCGTGCGGCAGCACGCGCCACGGCTGGGGCTGAGCGCGAGCACGGTCGACATCTTCGACCCGGCGGTGAACCTCGCCTTCGGGCAGCGAAACCTGGAAATGCTGCGCGACCATCCGGCCACGCGCGGTGCGCTGCCCAAGATCATGGCCGCCTACAATGCCGGGCTGACCCCCATTACCCGCTGGAACGACGAGATTCGCTACCAGGGCGATCCGCTGCTCTATATGGAATCGATCCCCTATTGGGAGACCCGCGGCTATGTCGCGATCGTGATGCGCAATTACTGGATGTACGAGCGGCAAGCGCGGGCGGGCTCCGCCAGTCGGGTGACGCTGGCGCAGAACGGGTGGCCGGGCTTCCCCGAGGCGGCGCCCAGCAGTGGGCGGGTGTACCTTTCAGCCGGGGACGATTGATGGCGATTGACGAGGACCGCTCGTTCAAGCCGATCAACATGGCACTCCTTACCATTTCCGACACTCGCACGGCGGAGGACGATAGCTCCGGCGACATCCTCGCGGGGCGCATCGAGGGCGCGGGCCATCGGCTGGTTGCGCGCAAGATCGCGCGCGACGATGCCGAGGCGATCGTTCGCTTGCTGGAGCAATGGATCGACGATCCTGCGGTGGATGCGGTGGTCACTACCGGCGGTACGGGGCTGACCGGCCGCGATGTGACACCCGAGGCGCTGGAGCGGGTGAAGGAAAAGGACATCCCAGGCTTCGGTGAGCTGTTCCGCTGGCTGAGCCATGGCACGATCGGCACCAGCACCGTGCAATCGCGCGCTTGCGCGGTGGTGGCGCGGGGCACCTATATTTTTGCACTGCCCGGATCGAACGGCGCGGTGAAAGACGGGTGGGATGGGATCCTCGCTGAGCAGCTCGACAGCCGCAACCGGCCCTGCAATTTCGTCGAGCTTATGCCGCGCCTGCGGGAGCGGTAGGACGCGCTCTGGTAACAACAATCTGATTGGTTCGGAGCTGACTCTTTGCGAGCGCTGAAGGCTGCGTGCCGAACTACTTCCGCAAGCGGGCTGTTCGATCAGTTCACGAGGGAGCAACGGCTGTCGCTCCGGCCCCAGCACTCTCGCCCGGCACTTGCCTGCGGAGATCGTTCGCTGTATGTTCCTTCATGGAACGGCGTGAAGAACCCGCTTTGCGTGGCCGGGGCGCGCAATCGGGTGCGGCCTCCGCCCGCTTTGCCCTGCCCCCGCGAGAGGTCGATGGCGATTGGCGCGATCACATCGAGCGGCTCGACGGGCCGCCGGTAAAGCTGCGGACCTCGGTGACGCAGGAGCATCCCAAGTCGATCCTGAGCTTCAACAGTTCGCCCGATATCGGCTTTGACCGTTCGATCAACGCCTATCGCGGGTGCGAGCATGGCTGCATCTATTGCTTCGCACGGCCCACCCACGCGTTTCACGATCTCTCGCCCGGGCTCGATTTCGAGACCAAGCTTTTTGCCAAGCCGAATGCCGCCGCGCTGCTGCGCACCACCTTCGCGCGGCCGAACTACCGTCCGCGCCCGATCGCGATGGGCACCAATACCGATCCCTACCAGCCGATCGAGGCGAGCCACCGGATCACCCGCCAGCTGCTCGAAGTGTGCCTGGAGGCGCGCCACCCCGTCACCATCACCACCAAGTCCGATCGGGTGCTGCGCGATCTTGACCTGCTGGTGGAGATGGCGCGGCAGCGGTTGGTGGCCGTGTGCGTGTCGGTCACCTCGCTCGATGCCCGGCTTTCCGCGTTGCTGGAGCCGCGCGCGCCCACGCCGGCCCGGCGGCTGAAGGCGCTGGGAACGCTGGTGGAAGCAGGCGTGCCGGTCCATTGTTCGGTCTCTCCGATCATCCCCGCGATCACCGACGAATATATAGAAGATATCATCGAAACGGTTGGGGTGCTCGGCGTGCGTTCGGCCGGTTGGATCCCGCTGCGGCTGCCGCATGAGGTGGCGCCGCTGTTTCGCGAATGGCTGAGCGTCCACTTTCCCGATCGTGGGGAGAAAGTGATGGGCATCGTGCGGTCGATGCGCGGAGGGCGGGACAACGATCCCGGCTTCTTCACGCGCATGCAGCCGAGCGGCGTGTGGGCCGACCTGCTGCGCGACCGTTTCCGCCTCGCGTGCAAACGCGCGGGAATCGGGAAGCTGCGGTTCGAGTTGGATACCAGTGCATTTCGCCCGCCCGAAACCGGAGCGCAGCTGCGGCTGCTGTAGCCCGGAAGCCACAGCTCGCGAGCCGGTCTGCAACGAGTTTGCAACATATCGGAACCATGGAGGAGCGATCGCGCCCTGCAACGACTGGGCGTGACAAAGGGTTCAGATGCAGGGAACGCCCGGCGACGGGTTCGCCGGCCGCCGCACAGAGGGAATTTGAGGCATGCACAGGACGATCATTGCGCTTGCGGCCGCCGGCACGGTATTCGCCAGCCCGGCGCTGGCGCGCGACGGCCAGAGCTATATCGGTATCGATGGCGGCGCCTTTTTCCCGGGGGCGTTCGGTTACGTGCTGGAGCCGCCCGCAGGCGATGGCCGGGAGATCTTCATCGAGGCTGACAATGGCTGGGAAGCCGCGCTGGTCGGAGGGCATGATTTCGGCGCAATCCGGATCGAAGTCGAGGCTGCTTACAAGGTCTCCCAACAGATTGAAACGGTGGTGGCACCGGTCGAGTTTCTACCCGGCGCCGGCACGGATGTGGGCTACCGCACCTACACGCCCGCCGGCGGCGACCTTGACGTGCTGAGCGGAATGGTCAACGCGCTGCTCGATTTCGGCGGTAATACCGGCCTGGGTGTGTTCGCCGGCGTGGGCGTGGGCGTGGCGCGGGTGAGGGCGGAGATCGCCACCAATAATTCGGCGGAGCGCTTCATCGACGATAGCGACACTGGTCTGGCCTACCAGGGCATTGCGGGCCTGCGCTTTCCGATCGGCCGGACGGCGGATCTCGGGCTCAAGTACCGCTATTTCAACGCACCCGACCTGAACTACGTGGACAATCGCGGGCGCGAACTTACGAGCGCGTTCGACAGCCATTCGGTGCTCGCCTCGCTGGTGTTCAACCTCGGCGGCGCGCCGGCGGCGATGGCACCGGCGCCGCTGCCGCCAGTGCCGCGCCCGGCACCCCAACCGGCCCCCGCCCCGATGGCGGCCCCTCCCCCACCGCCGGTCGTGCAGTGCAACAGCGGACCTTACATCGTGTTCTTCGAGTGGGACGAAGCGAACATCACGCCCGAGGCTGCGAGCATCCTCAACAGCGCGGCCACGACCTACCAGAATTGCAACAACGTGCCGATCATGCTGGCCGGCTACACCGACCGTTCGGGCACCGTGCAGTACAACCTTGGACTGGCCGCCCGTCGCAACGAGAGCGTGCGCAACTACCTGACCAGCCGTGGCATCCCCGCGGCGCGGATCAGCAGCGATGCGTTTGGCGAAGCCAACCCGCGCGTGCCGACCGCCGACGGCGTGCGCGAACTGCAGAACCGCCGGGTGGAGATCACCTACGGACCGGGTTCGGGCATGTAACCCTCGCCATCAGGCAATCAGAAACAGTGCCGGGGGAGCGATCCTCCGGCCCCTTTGTGGCCGCTGGTGCGGCGCGCTCGAAGCGCATCGGAAAATCCCGATCGGACTTGTCTGCGGGTATTCGCATCGGCTAATTACGATGCGATGCTGGAAGACGAAGCCCTCGGTGCGCTGGCTGCGCTGGCCCATCCCACGCGGCTGGCCACCTTTCGCCTGCTGGTTCGGCACGAGCCGGACGGGCTGGCGACGGGGGCGCTGGTCGCCGCAACCGGACTGTCGCAGAGCACCTTCTCGACCCACCTCGCCGTGCTGCAGAGGGCCGGGCTCGTACGATCGGAGAAGCGCGGGCGGCATTTCATCCAGCGTGCGCGGATCGATGCGCTGGGCGTGCTGATGCTCTTTCTCGCCCGCGATTGCTGCGAGGGCCGCGCCGATCTGTGCGAGCCGCTGCTCGCCGAACTTGCCCGATGCTGACAGGAGACCGGCTGTGCCCCTCGACCGACCCTTCGATATCGTGAAGTACCACAATCCCGAATGCGGCACCTCGCGCAATGCGCTGGCGATGATCCGCCATGCCGGGTTCGAGCCGCATGTGGTGGAATATCTGAAAACACCGCCCTCCCGCGCCATGCTCGAGAGCCTGGTCGCGCGGGCCGGCATCGCTCCTCGCGCGCTGCTGCGCGAGAAGGGCACGCCCTTTGCTGAGTTGGGCCTCGACGATCCTGCCCTAAGCGACGACGCGCTGATCGATGCAATGGTGGAGCACCCGATCCTTATGAACCGGCCGCTGGTGGTCTCGCCGCTGGGCGTGAAGCTGTGCCGGCCTTCGGAGGAGGTGCTCGGCCTGCTGCCCGAGGGCCAGCTCGGCGCCTTCGCCAAAGAAGACGGCGAGCGGGTGATCGATGCCGAGGGGCGGCGGGTGGAGCCGGGCGCGGCGCACCCATGAAGGGCGGTGTCGCGGCGCCGGCTGTTGCGTCATCCCCGCTGGGGCTGTTCGAGCGGCTGTTGTCCGTCTGGGTGGCTCTGGCGATTGTCTTTGGAATCGCGCTGGGGCTGGTTGCGCCGGGGCTGGTGGCGGCCGTGGCGGGGCTGGAATATGCCTCGGTTAATCTCGTCGTGGCGGTGCTGATCTGGGCGATGATCTACCCGATGATGGTCGGCGTCGATTTCGCGAGCGTGCGCGGGATCGGCCGCAAGCCCAAGGGGCTGGTGATCACGCTGGTGGTGAACTGGCTGATCAAGCCCTTCACCATGGCGGCGCTGGCGGTGTTGTTCTTCGATTACATCTATTCCGGCCTGCTCTCCGAGACCCAAGCCGACCAGTACATTGCCGGGCTGATCCTGCTGGGCGCGGCGCCGTGCACGGCGATGGTGTTCGTCTGGTCGCAGATGACCAAGGGCGATCCGGCCTACACGCTGGTGCAGGTGGCGGTGAACGACCTTGTGATGATCGTCGCCTTCGCCCCCATCGTGGCGCTGTTGCTCGGGGTGACCGACATCGAAGTGCCGTGGGAGACGCTGCTACTATCGGTGGGGCTCTACGTGGTGGTGCCGCTGGTGGCCGGCATGCTGACCCGGCGGCAGGTGATCGCCAGCCACGGCGGGAGCGAGGCGGCGGTGGAAGCTTTCACGGCGCGGCTGAAGCCATGGTCGATCATTGGCCTGCTGGCAACGGTGGTGCTGCTGTTCGCGCTGCAGGCGGAGACGATCGTGCGCAGCCCGCTGCTGATCGTTCTGATTGCGATCCCGATCATCATCCAATCCTATGGCATTTTCGCTCTCTCCTATGCCGCCGCCTGGGCCTGGAAGGTGCCGCACAATATCGCCGCGCCCTGCGCGATGATCGGTACGTCCAACTTCTTCGAACTGGCGGTGGCGGTGGCGATTGGCCTGTTCGGCCTTTCGAGCGGGGCGGCGCTGGCAACGGTTGTCGGCGTGCTGGTGGAGGTGCCGGTGATGCTCTCGCTGGTCGCATTCGCCAACCGTACGCGCCGTCACTTTCCGGCGTCGTAGAGGTGGGTGAGGGTTTCAGCAATACGCCCATATTTACTACAATGTAGAGCTATATGCCAAGCAGGATTGCTCTGTAGTTGCTGTTTCTTGTTATTTCGTCTAAGCGTGATGACTGGAATCGACGAACAGGGTCGCCCCGGATCCAGGTTGAACGGCACGCGAGCTTGCGCGCCGACTTTGGCGGGACTCTCATGAACAAGATGCTGTTGGCTGCTACGACGGCCCTTTTGGCGCTGTGTGCGCCTGCTGCCGCCCAGGATGCCTATCCGATGATCCCGGGCGACTGGGTCGAAATCGGGATAATCTCGATCGAGGACGGCCACGGGCTTGATTATGCCAACCATATCGCCGCCAATTGGCGGCGCGGGCAGGAATTCGCCAAGCAGCAGAACTGGATCAGCGATTACGAGGTGCTGGTGAACACCCACCCGCGCGAGGGTGAGCCCGATATCTACCTAATTACTCGCTTCAGCGAATTCGAATTACCGGAGGAGGGCGAGGCGCGCGGGCGCCAATATCGCGAGCACATGCAGCGCACGATTGCCCAGTTGCAGCAGGAATCGGGCGAGCGGTCCGATTATCGCACCGTTCTCGGTGGCATGCTGCTGCGCGAGATGCACTTTCGCGACTGAATTGCAGGTGGCTTGAGATTGAGCGCCAGGGCGCCTTTCGGCGCCCCGCCCTCAGGGATCCTGCGGGCCTTGCAGCTTGCCGGGGGCGGGCCTGACGGCTGCCGACCGGTGTCAATGCGGAAAGAAAGCCACTTTGAGCAGATTTCGACCGCTACGGGGCGGTGAAGGACATTAGGGGCAGGCGCTTCGGAGAAAAAGCGCGCACGTCAGGCGACGAGCCGCAGATTGGCGCGGGTGCTATGCGGCTCGAGCACGATCTCGGACAGGCCGGGCACCCCCGTCAGCCTGTCGACCAGCTCGCCATCGAGCGCGAAATCGCGACCGAGTCGGACGCATGGCGCCTCGCCGCTCTCAAGCAGCAGCCGCGCGATCACCTCGCCGCGGCCGCACTCACCCTCGACAAGGGCTGCGCGCAATTCCCCCAGAGCGGTGGGGCTCTCGACGCCTAGCGTCATCCGCATCCGCGCCGCGCCGGTAACTTCGGAAAGCGGCCGGGCGCCGCGCACGGTGATGCGCGGAGGCTCGTCCGCGCTGGGCGCATCCAGCTCCACCTGCAACAGCACGCAGGTGCCGTCGGCCGCCCAGCGCTGGAACTGTTCGACCAGCCCCTCTTCGAAGCAGGCGGCGGTGAACTGGCCGCTGGGGTCCGAGAAATCGGCGCGGATGAAGGCGGTGCCCTTGCGCGTGCGGCCCTTGTTGACACCCTCCACCAGCGCGGCGATCACCGCCGGCTTGCGCCCGCCCGCGACGCCCTCGGCCATCAGCGAGGCATAGGAGCGGGCGCCGTTGGCCGAGGCGACCGCGCGGTGCTGCCCAACCGGGTGCGCGGCGAAATAGAAACCGAAATTGTCGCGCTCGGCCGTCATCTGCTCGGGGCGGGTCCAGGGTTTCGCCTCGACCAGCCGCAATGCCGGCGCCTCGTGGTCGTCCGCGCCGAATAGCCCGGCCTGCCCGCTGTCGCGCTCGCGGCTGGCGGCATCGGCCACCGCCAGCAGCATGTCGGCATTGGCGAGCACCCTCGCCCGGTTCGGCTCGAGCCCATCGAACGCCCCCGCGCCCGCCAGCGCTTCTAGCTGGCGGCGGTTCATCGCGCCCGGCGGCATGCGGGCGAAGCAATCCTCCAGGCTGGCGAAGGCGCCGCGGGCGAGCCGCTCCTCGACGATCTGCTCCATCGCCGCTTCGCCCACGTTGCGGATGCCGGCCAGCGCATAGCGCACCGCCCGCCCCTCGTCGGTCGGCTGGACGGTGAACTCGGCTTCCGAGGCGTTGATGTCGGGCGGCAGGAGCGCCCAGCCCGCGCGGCGGATGTCGTCCACGAACACCGCCAGCTTTTCGGACTGGTGCATGTCGAAACACATTGAGGCGGCAAAGAATTCATGCGGGTAATGCGTCTTCAGCCAGGCGGTCTGGTAGGAGAGCACGGCATAAGCGGCGGCGTGCGACTTGTTGAAGCCATAGCCGGCGAACTTGTCGATCAGGTCGAACAACTCGTTGGCCTTCTTGGCCTCGATCGCGCTCACCTCGGCGCAACCGGCCACGAAGCGGGCGCGCTGGGCGTCCATCTCGCGCTGGATCTTCTTGCCCATCGCCCGCCGCAGCAAATCTGCCTCGCCCAGAGTATAGCCGGCGAGCAGCTGGGCGGCCTGCATCACCTGTTCCTGGTAGACGAAGATGCCGTAAGTCTCTGAAAGGATGCCTTCGAGCTTGGGGTGCGGATATTCGATCTCCGTCTCGCCGTTTTTGCGGCGGCCGAACAGCGGGATGTTGTCCATCGGGCCCGGCCGATAGAGCGAAACAAGCGCGACGATGTCCTCGAACCGCGTCGGCTTCACCGCCGCCAGCGTGCGCCGCATCCCTTCCGATTCAAGCTGGAACACGCCCACCGTGTCGCCGCGCTTGAGCAGCTCGTAGACTTCCGGATCGTCCCAGCTAAGCGTATCGAGCTGGAACGATATGCCGCGCGCTTCCAGCAGGTCGATCGCCTTCTGCAACACCGAGAGCGTCTTCAGCCCGAGGAAGTCGAACTTGACGAGGCCGGTGTCCTCCACCCACTTCATGTCGAACTGGGTCACCGGCATGTCCGAGCGCGGATCGCGGTAGAGCGGCACCAGCTGCGCCAGCGGCCGATCGCCGATCACCACGCCGGCCGCATGGGTGCTGGCGTTGCGCGGAAAGCCCTCGATCTGCATCGCCAGATCGATCAGGCGGCGGACCTCGTTGTCATTGTCGTATTCGCGGCGGAACTCGGCAAGACCGTTGAGCGCGCGGTCGATAGTCCACGGGTCGGTCGGGTGATTGGGCACCATCTTGCAGAGGCGATCGACCTGGCCGTAGCTCATCTGCAAGATTCGCCCGCAATCGCGCAGCGCCGCGCGCGCCTTCAGCTTGCCGAAGGTGATGATCTGGGCAACGTGGTCTTCGCCATATTTGGCCTGCACGTAGCGGATCACCTCGCCCCGGCGGGTCTCGCAGAAATCAATGTCGAAATCCGGCATCGAAACGCGTTCGGGGTTGAGGAAGCGTTCGAACAGCAGGCCCAGGCGGATCGGGTCGAGATCGGTGATCGTCAGCGCCCAGGCGACCAAGCTGCCCGCACCAGAGCCACGCCCCGGCCCCACCGGGATGCGCTGCGCCTTGGCCCATTTGATGAAATCGGCGACGATCAGGAAATAGCCGGGAAAGCCCATCCGGGCGATAACGTCGACCTCGAAATCGAGCCGCTCGGCATAGCCAAGCACCTCCTCGCCAACGCCGATCGCCTCGAGCCGGACGGCCCGGGCGTCGGCCGGCGCGGCCAGGGCGCCGAGCAGCGCCGCGCGCTCCACCTGCGGGTAGCGACCGAGCAAGCGGTCGGCGAGGCCGGCGCGGGCATCCTCGGCCAGCATCCGCGCCTCGCCCGCCAGATCGCCGGCAAGGCTGGGCAGGATCGGCTTGCGGCGGGGTGGAGCAAAGGCGCAGCGCTGGGCCAGCACCAGCGTGTTGGCGGTCGCCTCTGGCAGATCGGCGAACAGCTCGGCCATCGCGCCCGCGTCCTTCACCCAGGCCTCGGGCGCGGAGCGGAGGCGATCGGCGCTGTCGATCTGGCTCGAATGGGCGATGCACAGCAGCGCATCATGCGCGGCATGCATTGCGGGGTCGGCGAAATTGGCGGGGTTGGTGGCGACCAGCGGCAGGCTGTGCGCATAGGCGAGATCGACCAGCGCATCCTCGGCCGCCTCCTCCACGGAGTCGCCGCGGCGGGCGAGCTCGACATAGAGTCGGCCGGGGAACAGCGCCGCCAGCCGCTCCAGCAGCGCTGCGGCGCGCGTAGCGCGGCCGTCCGCGAGCAGCCGGGCCACGGCGCCCTCTCCCGCCCCGGTCAGCGCGATCAGCCCGCCGGTGCGCCCCTCCAACTGGCCGAACGCCACATGCGGCTCCAGCTCCAGCGGCCGATCGAGATGCGCCGCGCTGACGAGGTGGCACAAATTGGTCCAGCCCTCCTCGTCCTGCACGTACAGCGGCAGGTAATCGATCGGCCCGCTGGTGCCATCGGCTTCGGGTCGGGCCACTCCGAGCAGCGCCCCGACGATCGGCTGCACCCCTGTACCCTGGCACGCAGCAGCAAAAGCCCCGCTGCCGTAGAGGCCGTTGCGGTCACAGATGGCGATGGCTGGAAACCCGTGCCGCTTAGCGAGCTTTGCGATATCCTTCGGATCTATCGCCCCCTCGAGCATCGAATAGCTCGACAGGATACGGAGCGGGACGAACGGCGCATGCGGCATGTCCGCAGAATACGCACGCTGGCGCGGTTCAGGAAGGGTGTGCCGGGCGTTTTTGCACAAAGCTGCCGGTGGCGGGCAAGCCCACAGTTTCAGCCGGGAAAGTCCGGCCGCGCGGCCAGTTTCAAGATTTCGGCCGTGTCCAACCGCCGGTCACCGGCCTTCTGAATGGCGAAACCGGCACGCTCGCCGGCCGGCATGTTCGCGATCCGCGCTACCATCTCGGCCAGCGTTCCGCGATGCAACGCGGACAGAGCGCCGAACACGCCCTGACCATCGCCCTTGGAATGAATGGTGGCATGATCGTTCCACTCTATGCCTTGGGACTTCGTGCCCTCGGCGTCGATGGTGCCCGGATGGTCGATCATGCATTTCTCCTCCGCCCCGCCCCGGCACAATTGCCGGGGCCAGAGCGCGGCTCAGGCGAGATCGATGAAATCGACCTTGCCGCTTTCCAGATTATAATAGGCGCCCACCACCTTCACGCGACCCGCCCGCAGCGGCTCCTGCATGATCGGATCAGTCTGGTTGCGCAGATAATCGACCACGCGGCGCACATTGGCGCGCACGGAATTGTCCATCAGCTCGCCCGGCTCGTTGCGCGCCTGCAGCACCGCGGGGATAATCGGTTCGATCATGCGGCCGATCTGGCCTGGGAAGGTCGCATTCTCTGTCACGACCTGCACCGCCGCCGCCACTGCGCCGCAGCTCTCATGACCCATCACCACCACCAGCGGAACGTTGAGGATGGCCACGGCATATTCCACGCTGCCCAGGGCCACGGTGTCGACGGTGTTACCCGCATTGCGAATGATGAACAGTTCGCCCAGCCCTCGGCCGAACAGCAGTTCGGGCGGTACGCGGCTGTCGGAGCAGGTAACATACGCTGCGAACGGACGCTGCGTCTGCAAGAGCTGAAGCCGGCGCTGCGCGTTGGTCATGTCTTGCGCGAGTTCGCCGCTCAGGAAGCGGGCGTTGCCCTGCCGCAGCAATTCCAGCGCCTCATCCGGTGTCAGGTTCTCCGGGCTCCGCGCTCCCAAGGCCGGGGCAGCGCCAGCCTGGGGCGCGTAGCCTTGCGCGGCCGATGCACACCCGCTCAGGGCACCCGACAGCGCGACGGCGCCACCCATCGACGCAAGAAAGGTTCGGCGTTCGGTCTTCATACAATGCTCTCCCGGTTCCCGGCGCTCTCCCGGTTCCCGGCGCAAACGGTCGAGCCGCCCTTTTGGGTCCCGGAAGGTAGAGGATTTGCAGTCAATGGCGCGTTGCGCGACGCGGCAGCGTTATTCCAGCACGCCCTCGTGCAGACGGACCACCCGGTCCATCCGTGCAGCCAGCCGCTCGTTGTGCGTGGCCACCAGCGCGGCGCTACCGTGGCCGCGCACCAGCTGGAGGAATTGCGCCAGCACTTTGTCGGCGGTGTGCTCGTCGAGGTTTCCGGTGGGCTCGTCGGCCAGCACCAGCCGCGGGCCGTTGGCCAATGCGCGGGCGACGGCTACGCGCTGCTGCTCGCCGCCCGAAAGCTGGCTGGGGCGGTGTTCGAGCCGGTGTTCGAGGCCGAGCGCGCCCAGCAGTTCTTGCGCCCGGATGCGTGCCGCGCCGCGCTCCTTGCCGGAGACGAGCTGCGGCAGGATCACGTTCTCCTCGGCGTTGAAATCAGGCAGCAGATGGTGGAACTGGTACACGAAGCCAAGATGATCGCGCCGCATCCGGGTGCGCTGGGCCGCGTCCAGCCCGCTCGCCTCGATGCCGGCGATGGCGATGCGCCCGCCGAAGCCGCCCTCAAGCAGCCCAACCGCCTGCAGCATGGTCGACTTGCCCGAGCCGGAGGGGCCGAGCAGCGCGACGATCTCGCCGGCCCCGATGGTGAGATCGACCCCGCGCAGCACCTCGATGGTCACCCCGCCCTGCACGAAGCTGCGGGTCAGCCGCTCAAGCTGGACGATCGGCTCGCGCTCGCCTAGTACCTGCGTTGCAGCCTCATTCATAGCGCAGCACCTCGACCGGATCGGTGCCCGCGGCGCGATAAGCCGGGTAGAGCGTGGCGAGGAAGCTGAGGCCCATCGCCATGCCGCAGATCATCAGCACCTCCACCGGATCGGTGCGTGCGGGCAGTTCGGTCAGGAAGCGGATCTGCGGGTCCCACAGGCTCTGGCCGGTGATCGCCTCGATCCCGCGCACGATCGGCTGGCGGAACAGCAGCACGGTGAAGCCCAGCGCCAGCCCCGCAAGGGTGCCCATCGCCCCGATCACCGAACCGGCGGTGACGAAGATCTTCAGCAGCGATTTGCGCGTGGCGCCCATGGTGCGGAGGATGGCGATATCCCGCGTCTTGGAGCGCACCAGCATGACGAGGCTGGAGAGGATGTTGAACGCTGCCACCAGAACGATGATCGAGAGCGCGAAGAACATCGCCACCCGTTCCACCTGCAACGCTTCGAACAGGGTGCGGTTGATGGTCCGCCAGTCGGTCACCACCGCGGTGCCCTGCAATTGCGCCGCCACCGGCGCGAGGATCTCGCCCACCTTGTCGGCGTCGACGGTGGTGACCTCGATCATGCCGATCGCATCACCGGTGAGCAGCAGCGTCTGCACCTGCGGGATCGGCATGACGACAAAGGCCTGGTCATAATCGTAGATTCCGATTTCGAAGATCGCGGTGACGGTGTAGCCCACCTGCCGGGGCACGGTGCCGAACGGCGTGGAGCGGCCCTGCGGGTTGATGATGGTGACCACGTCGCCCACGCGCATGCCCAGGTTCATCGCCAGCCGGGAGCCGATCGCCACGTTGTCCGCGCCCGGGCGCAGCGTGGCGAGATCGCCGGCGACCACGGCATCGGCCAGCTGGGCAATGTCCTCGGGCGTGTTGCCGCGCACCGACACCGCTTCGGCCCGGCCGTTGAAGGTGGCGAGCAGCGGCTGTTCGATCAGCGGAGAGGCGCTGACCACGCCCTCGGTCGCCCGGACCCGCTCAAGCACCTGCTCCCAATTGTCCAGCCGGCCACCATAGGCCTGGATGATCGCATGGCCATTGAGCCCCACGATCCGGTCGAGCAGTTCGGCGCGAAAGCCGTTCATCACGCTCATAACGATCACCAGCATGGCGACCGAGAGCATCACCACGCCGATGCTGATCGAGGCGACGAGCGCGATCACCGCCTCCCCGCGCCCCGGCAGCATGTATCGCTTGGCGATGGTCCATTCGAAGGGAGAGAGGATCAAGGGGTGCTTCGCGCCGGGGCCAGAGGGGGCAGGTGGTTCGCGCGGCTGTAGGTGCGGTGCGGGTGCGAAGCAATGGGTTTGCGGGGCGGTGCCGGTGTGTATGAGGGCGCGGTTCAATGATGCTGCCGGGCTATGAGATTACCGAGCGAGGGGATTGTCGAAGCCGACTGGCAGCTTAGTGGAAAGTGAAGCCGGCGCCGAGACCGGTACCAGCGCTGGTAGGATAATGCCCCGCCCGTTTACGGCGGCAGCGGGGACAGTCGCTCGGAGCCCGGACGCCGCTCAGGCGAGGCGGCCGAAGCAGCCCCGCCCCGCATAGACGGCCGCATCGCCCAGCTCTTCCTCGATGCGGATCAGCTGGTTGTACTTGGCGAGCCGGTCCGAGCGGGCAAGCGAGCCGGTCTTGATCTGTCCGCAATTGGTGGCGACCGCGAGATCGGCGATAGTGGCGTCCTCGGTTTCGCCCGAGCGGTGGCTCATCACCGCGGTATAGCCCGCCCGCTGCGCGATGGAGACCGCCTCCAGCGTCTCGGTGAGCGTGCCGATCTGGTTGACCTTGACCAGCAGCGAATTGGCCAGGCCCTGCTCCAGCCCATTGCGCAGGCGTTCCGGGTTGGTGACGAACAGATCGTCGCCAACCAGCTGCACGCGGTTACCGACGAGATCGGTCAGCGCCTTCCAGCCGGCAAAATCGTCTTCCGCCATGCCGTCCTCAATCGAGCGGATTGGATAGGAGCGGGTGAGATCGGCGAGGTATTCGGCCATTTCCTCGCCAGTGAGCGAGAGATTCTCGCCCGAGATCTCGTAGCGGCCGTGGCGGTAGAATTCGGTGGCGGCGCAATCGACCGCCAGCACCATGTCCTCGCCCGGCTTGAAGCCGGCCTGTTCGACAGAGGCCATGATGAAATCGAGGGCAGCGCGGGTGCTGGCGAGGTTGGGAGCGAAGCCGCCCTCGTCTCCAACCGCGGTGGCGAGGCCCTGCTGGTGCAGGTTCTTCTTGAGCGTGTGGAACACCTCGGCGCCCCAGCGCACGGCCTCGGCCAGCGAGGGTGCGCCGACCGGCATGACCATGAATTCCTGAAAATCGATGGGGTTATCGGCATGTTCGCCGCCATTGATGATGTTCATCATCGGCACGGGCAGCACATGGGCGGAGACGCCGCCGACATAGGAATAAAGCGGCAGGCCGCGCGCGGAGGCGGCAGCCTTGGCGCAGGCAAGGCTGACGCCGAGGATGGCGTTGGCCCCAAGGCGGGCCTTGTTAGGCGTACCGTCGAGCGCGATTATGGCGTGATCGACCTCGCGCTGGTCTTCGGCATCGAGGCCCAGGATGTGTTCGGCAATCTCGCTGTTGACCGCCTGCACTGCCTTGCTAACCCCTTTGCCAAGGTAGCGCCTGGGGTCGCCATCTCGCAGTTCGACCGCCTCGTGCGCGCCGGTAGAGGCCCCCGAAGGGACGGCAGCGCGGCCCATGCTGCCGTCCTCCAGAAGCACGTCCACCTCGACCGTGGGGTTGCCCCGGCTATCGAGGATCTCGCGGGCGTGGATGTCGATGATCGCGGTCATGCTGGGCCTTTCGGATACGGGCTGCGGGCGCTGGGCGGGTCCTATGCGGCGGAACCAAGCGGTGCAAGCGGCGTTCAGTTTGGGTAATTTGCCGGAGCGGAGAAGCTGTGCATTCATGCCGTGTGAACGGGAATGTTCGAGAGGCAGCTTCGGTAACGCTAAAGGGGAATGCGATCATGGCCGATACGACCAACACAACCAACCCGGGTGCTGCGACCACGCCGGTGAGCCCGGTGAATCCTGGGTCATCGTTCGGGAATACCGCGGGGACCGGCATGGGGAGCAGCCTTGGTGGGCTGCAGAGCATGGACAGCAGCGGCATGGATGCGGGATCTTCCGAACATACCGGCGAGGCGCGCTCGCATTTTTCGGCGGCTCTGGCGGAGGCCAAGGCCGGCGCGGCGGCGCTGAGCGAGGAGGCTCGGTTACGCGCCAGTTCGTACAAGGAGCAGGCGCGGAGCGCGGCGACCGAATATGGCGAGCAGGCCCGCACCACCGGCAGCGAGTTTTCGACCGAGGCGCGAACTCGTGCGAGCGAACTCGCCGTGGAAGGCAAGTCCAAGCTGAGTGAAGGTTTGAGCGGATTGAGCCGGGTGGTGGCGGACAATGCCCACACGGTCGACGACAATTTGGGCGCGGAGTACGGCGATTACGTTCGCACCGCCTCGAAGTCGTTGCAGGAGGTGGCCACGCGGTTCGACGAGCGTTCGCTGGAGGAACTGGGTGAGGATGTGCGCCAATTCGTGCGCAGCAGCCCGGGCACGGCGATCGGTCTCGCGGCGATGACGGGCTATCTGTTCGCTCGCATCCTGCGCCGATAGAGCGTGGTCGGGATGAACGACCAGCTTGCCGCGCCGCCGCGGGGCGAGCCGGATTGGCGCGGCGAAGGCTCGCCTGAAGAGCCGTCCCTTCGCTATGAAGCGCCTGACGACCGGATGGTCGACGCCATCGAGGACCGTTCGCTGCTCGAGGATCTCGAGGCGCTGTATCATGACGGGCGGACTTATGCTTCGGCCGAGCTGGCGTTCCAGAAGACCCGCGCGTCGTTTGCTGCGGACCGGGCCAAGAAGGGGCTGGTATTTGGCGCGATCGGAGCGGGAGCAGCGCTGCTGGCGGCGATCGGGCTGACGGTGGGGCTGATCCTGACCCTCGCTACGCTTGTCGGGCCCTTGCTGGCGACCATCATCGTGGTGGCGGCGCTGCTGATCGTGGCGTGGCTGTGCGTCTCGAGGGCGACCAGCCGATTTGGCGAGCTGTCACGGGCGTTCGCGTCTAACGGGGAGAACCGGACATGAGCGCGAGCGAACGGCAGCTGTCAGAGGACCGGGCCATGCGTGACGCGGCCCGGCGGCTGTTCAAGGCCGATCTGGCGCTGGTGCGCGACGACCTTGCGACGCGAGGGCCAGGCGCGCGGGCGTCCGACCGGATTTCCGATGCAGCTCTCGACACGTTCGATGAGGCCGTGGGTTTCGCGGCCGAAAACCGGGGCAAGGTGGCCGGCGTGCTCGGGCTGATCGCGCTATGGTTCCTGCGCGGGCCGATCCTCGACGGATTGGGTGCACTGACCGGGGCGAACGATGACGACGATGCTCGGGACGACCGACAGGACGAGGACGCGCGGGCCGGTCACTGATGCCTCTGTGGCCGGTTCGGGACGAGACAATGACAGACGAAGGGGGATTGACGATGCACCATGATGAAACGCGCCAGGAGATCAGGCACCGGCTGGCAATGGGCGAGGCTTCGCTGCTCGACCGTGTGGGAGAAACCGCGATCGAGGCCAAGGACCGAGTGACTGCCTTTGTCCGCGAGCATCCGCTGACCACCATTGGCGCGGCACTGGCGATCGGCGTGCTGATCAGCGGCCTGTTCGAGCGCTCGCCCACACGCAGGGCGGGCCGCAAGGCTGCGGGCCTTGCCACGGTGGGAGCGGAGGCAGTGGTCGCGTTCCTGCACGAAGCGCTGGAAAGCGCGGGCGATGCCGCGAACTCGGCTGGACGCACGGCGGGCGAGCTTGGCCGGGCGGGCGCTCACCGGGCCGAGGACCTTGGGGGTACTCTTGCCGACACCATGCGCTCGCTGCGGCACGATGCAGCCGATGCGCTCGATTCCGCTGGAGACAGCTTCGACGCCACGCAGCGGGGTGCACGCAAAAGCCTTCGCCGCTCCCTCGGGAGTTGGGGCCGGGTGTAACGAGCTCCCGCTTGTCTCCGGCAGCGGAACGGGCCAGTGATCGGGCGAATGCGACGGACCTGGAGGGCTTTTACGGATGAGCAAGCAGCTGCTGCACCTGGTGATGGGCGGGCGGGTGACCGACCCGCAGGCCCTCGAATTTCAGGATCTGAGCCAGATCGACTTCGTCGGCGTGTTTCCCGATTATGAGACGGCCGAGGATGCTTGGCGCGCCCATGCCCAGCGAACTGTCGACGATGCCGAAATGCGCTATGTGATCGTCCATCTGCACCGACTGCTGGAGCCTGCGCTCAAGGGCGAGTAGCTGAAGCGAGAGAGCTTTACGAATCGCCGCAACTGTCGCTGAGCGCTTTTACTTTTGTCGGCCGCCATCGAGCGCGTGCTGCGTGGCTCGGTAGAGCGGACTAATCGCGCCGGCGTGGGCCATTGCCCCGGTAAGTGGGGTGAGCCGAACTTCGGTACGGGGCGAGCATTGGCGATGAGCGTTCCGCGAACCTTTGCGGAGATGGCTTCGGAGCAGTCGCTGATGCAGCGGAACAGGCAAGATACCCTGCCCCGCCCTGCGCCGCCGTGTGCATGAAGACGTTCTTAGGGGGTCAGCGGCGTGGCGGCGGGCGAGGCAGGTGCGGGTGGTGTGACCGGCGCTGCGGGGGAATGGGTCGAGGCGAACACGCCAGACTGCGCGATGGCGACGGCGATGGCATCGGCGACGATGGCGTTGTCGGCGAGGCTGGGATGGTAGTCGCACCCGTTCAGGGCGAGTCCGCTGACGGTGATGAAGGCGAGCCGGTCATCGCCCGCGCTCAGGGCCTCCGCCAGCGGGGCGGCCTCGACGACCTCACCATAGGCGCTATCGGTCACCCAAACGATAATTTGAGCGTGGGGATGGCGCGAGCGCAGATCACGCACGAACTGGACATAGCTGGCCTCGAAGTCGCGATAGAGCGCATCCCTGTCGGGCCACTTCTCGCCGCTGGCCAGAGTGGTGGAGAAATCATTGGTGCCAAGGCCGACAACAACCGCTTGCGGCGACCAGCGGCCACCCGTGGCGGGTTCGCCCTGATCGAACAGGCCATAGGGGTACGCCTCGGGAATAGTGGCGCCTGATTTGCCAGCATAATTGCGGACCACGCCGCGGCCCGAGATGGCGATGACCTGGTAATCCGCGCCGAAGCGGTGCGCCACGCGCGGGGCGATGCCCCGGGCGGTGTCCGTCGTCAGCCAGACCTCCTCCGGCGTGCACTGGCGGGTGAGGGAGGTGTTGCCATAGCCGAGGGTATGCGAATCGCCGATGAACTCGATCTGCTGGCGGCGGTGGCGGAGCGGTAGCGGGAAGGCGCCCTCGCCCAGCAGGAAACCGCCGAAGGTGGTGGGGCCCGCGATGCTTTCGTTCAGCACGTCGATCCGCAGGCTATGGGCACCGGGTGCGAGCCGGTCGATCCGGTAAAGGCCGGGAGCGGGCCGAAGCAGCGTGATCGGCGGGGCATCGTCGATGGTGATGCGCAGGTGCACCTCGCCCGGGCCGATGCGGAAGCCGGCGCTCTCGCCCGCAAAGGCCGTCTCGAAATAGGTGGCCGGCCATTGGCGAGTGACCGGGCCCATGCGTGGCCCTTCTGCCGTCGGAGTGACCCGACCGCCGGTGAGATAGGGCAGCGGGGTATCGAATGCGGTCGCTTGGTCGCTGATCCGCTCGACCCGCTGTGCGGCCAGCGGCGTGGCCGCCAGCACCGCCAGCACGGCCAGACAGCGCGTGAAACCCCTCGTCATCCTGCTCCCCTCCTCGTCCCGCGAGGAGCCTAGGCGAGCAGAGCCCGTGAGGCCAGCCTGCGAGGCACTAGATGAATTCGATCTTCTGGACCACGTAGAAGCGATCGCCGTTGGGCACGGTGACTTCGACATCCTCGCCCGCCTGCTTGCCGATCAGTGCGCGGCCGAGCGGCGAATCGTAGGAGATGCGGCCCTGCTTGGCGTCCGCCTCCGTCTGCCCGACGATCTGGTAGCGCTGGGGCTTCTCATCATCGTCGAGCACCGTGACGGTGGCGCCGAACACGACCTTGTTGCCCGAAAGCGTGGCGGGATCGATAATCTGCGCGCGGGTGACCTTGTCTTCCAGATCGGCGATCTGCGCCTCGATCTGGCCCTGACGCTCCTTGGCGGCGTGGTACTCGGCGTTTTCGGACAAATCGCCGTGGGCGCGCGCCTCCTCGATCGAATCGACCACGATGGGCCGCTCCTGCCGCAGCGCCTTAAGGTTGGCGGTGAGCTTCTCGTAGCCCTCGGCCAGCATCGGCACTCTTTCCATGTGTCTTCCCTGTCTTCCTGGTCGCTCCCGTCAAACGGGCCGCGCCGCCCTTGGTGAGCGGTGAGCGGCCTGTTCATGTCGGGGAGCGCGTGTTTTGCGCATAATAGTCTTGCAATGAGCGCACTTCAAGTTCGCTGGCCTTAACAGAGGCGATCGCGCGCACCGCGGCGGCCGATGCGGCGGCGGTGGTGTAGTAGGGAACCCGGGCCTGGATGGCCGAGGCGCGGATCGACTGGCTGTCGCGATGGCTCTGCCAGCCCTCCGTGGTGTTGAAGATGAGCGCGATATCGCGATCGACGATGCGATCGACGATGTGCGGGCGTCCTTCGGCCACCTTGTTGACGCGCTCCACCGGAACGCCGGCCTCGGCGAGGAAGCGCTGGGTGCCGCCGGTGGCGATCGCCACGAAGCCCAGCTCCACCAGCTCGCGCACGGGGCCGAGGATGTGCGGCTTGTCGCTGTCTTTCACCGAAACGAACAGGCGGCCGCGCTCCGGCAGGATGGTGCCGGCGGCGACTTGAGACTTGTAGAAGGCGCTGGGAAAGTCATAATCGATTCCCATCACTTCGCCGGTGGACTTCATTTCCGGTGTGAGGACGGGATCGGAGCCGGGGAATCGGCTGAAGGGAAATACCGCCTCCTTCACCGCCATATAAGGAAGATCGCGGACCAGCGGCGGCAGGTCGGCCAGCTTCTCGCCTGCCATCACCCGCGCAGCATATTTGGCGACTGGCTGGCCAATCGCCTTGGCGACGAAGGGCACGGTTCGGCTGGCGCGTGGGTTGACCTCGATCAGATAGACCTCGCCTTCTTTGACCGCGAACTGCACGTTCATCAGCCCGCGCACGCCCAGCGCCATTGCCAGCGCCTCGGTTTGGCGCTCCATTTCGGCGATGATTTCGGCGGGCAGGCTGTAAGGCGGCAGGGTGCAGGCTGAATCGCCCGAATGGACCCCAGCCTCCTCGATGTGTTGCATCAGGCCGGCAATGACTACCTGCTCGCCATCGCACAGGGCGTCGACGTCGCATTCGATGGCATCGCGCAAATAGCGATCGACCAACACTGGGCTATCCCCCGATACATTGACTGCGGTGGCGATGTAATTGTCGAGCTGGGCTTCGCTGTCGACGATCTCCATCGCGCGGCCGCCGAGCACGTAAGAGGGGCGCAGCAGCACCGGATAGCCGATGCGGGCGGCGACGGCAGCGGCCTCGTCGCGGCTTTTGGCGATGCCGTTTTCGGGCTGCTTGAGGCGCAGCTGATTGACTAGGCGAGCGAAGCGCTCGCGGTCTTCGGCCAGATCAATCGCATCGGGGCTGGTGCCGAGAATGGGGATGCCGGCGGCCTCGAGCGCTCTGGCGAGCTTGAGCGGGGTCTGTCCGCCGAACTGCACGATGACGCCGACGAGTTCGCCGCTCGAATGTTCGACGCGCAGGATCTCGAGCACGTCCTCGGCGGTGAGCGGTTCGAAATAGAGCCGGTCTGATGTGTCGTAATCGGTGCTGACGGTCTCGGGGTTGCAGTTGATCATGATGGTTTCGAAGCCCGCTTCGGCGAGAGCGAAGCAGGCGTGGACGCAGCAATAATCGAACTCGATGCCCTGCCCGATGCGGTTTGGGCCGCCGCCCAGGATAACCACCTTGCGCCGGTCCGACGGCCACGCCTCGTTCTCGGCCTGCTCTCCAAAGCTGGGCGCTTCGTAGGTGGAGTACATGTAGGGAGTGATCGCCTCGAATTCGGCGGCGCAGCTGTCGATCCGCTTGAAGACGGGCAGTACGCCCAGCTTCTGGCGCAGTTCGCGCACCTCGCGCTCGCTGGTGGCGCCGGCCATGGCGCGCAATGCATCGTGCAGCAGGCCTGAGCGGCGAGCCTGGGTCTCGGCGAGGCCGCCGGCGACACCGACCGAGCGGACGGCGAGCGTGGCAAGGCGCTTGTCGGAGAAGCCCATCGCCTTGAGGCGGCGCAGGCCCGCGGCATCGCCGGGGAGGCCGTGCTGGCCAATCATCGCCTCTTCGTAGATGATCTCGTCGATGTGGCGCAGGAACCACTTGTCGTAATGGGTGATCGCGTGGACCTCTTCCACGGTGAAGCCCTCGCGGAAGGCCTGTGCGACCTGGAGGAGGCGATCGGGCGTGGCGCGACTAAGCGCGGCGGTGATCTGGTCTCGCTGGGCGCCTTCGAGCTCGAGCACGCGGTTGAAGCCGTCCAGCCCGGTTTCAAGGCCGCGCAGCGCCTTTTGCAGCGATTCCTTGAAGCTGCGGCCGACCGCCATCACCTCCCCCACCGATTTCATCGCGGTGGAAAGCTCGACCTTGGCGCCCTTGAACTTCTCGAAGGCGAAGCGCGGGATCTTGGTGACCACGTAGTCGATGGTCGGCTCGAAGGCGGCGGGGGTGGCGCCGGTGATCTCGTTGGTGATCTCGTCCAGCGTGTAACCCACGGCGAGCTTGGCGGCGATGCGGGCGATGGGGAAGCCAGTGGCTTTGGAGGCGAGCGCACTGGAGCGGCTGACTCGCGGGTTCATCTCGATGACGATCAGCCGTCCGTCCTTCGGATTGACTGCGAACTGGACGTTGGAACCGCCTGTTTCCACACCGATTTCCCGCAGCACCGCGATGCTGGCGGTGCGCATGATCTGGTATTCCTTGTCCGTTAGCGTGAGCGCCGGGGCCACGGTGATGGAATCGCCGGTGTGGACGCCCATCGGATCGACGTTCTCGATTGAGCAGACGATGATGCAATTGTCCGCCCGATCGCGCACCACCTCCATCTCGAACTCTTTCCAGCCGAGCAGCGATTCCTCGATCAGGACCTCGTTAGTGGGGCTGGCATCGAGGCCGGAGCGGACGACATCCTCGAATTCGGCGCGGTTGTAGGCGATGCCGCCGCCGGTGCCCCCAAGGGTGAAGCTGGGGCGGATGATCGAAGGCAGGCCGGTGCGTTCGAGCACGGCGTAGGCCTCCTCCACATTGTGAGCGGTGCCGCTGCGCGCGCTTTCGAGCCCGATCCGGTCCATCGCCTCGCGGAAGCGCTGGCGGTTTTCCGCCTTGTCGATGGCATCGGCATCGGCACCGATCATCTGCACGCCGTAATTGGCGAGCGTGCCGTCCTCGAACAGCTTGAGCGCGCAATTGAGCGCGGTCTGCCCGCCCATCGTGGGGAGGACCGCATCGGGCCGCTCCTTGGCGATGATCTTGGCGACGAATTCTGGGGTGATCGGCTCGATATAGGTGGCGTCCGCCATGTCCGGATCAGTCATGATCGTTGCGGGGTTGGAGTTGACGAGGATGACGCGGTAGCCCTCCTCCTTCAGCGCCTTGATCGCCTGCGTGCCGGAATAATCGAACTCGCAGGCCTGGCCGATGATGATCGGGCCGGCGCCGATGACGAGGATGGAGGAGATGTCAGTACGTTTGGGCATTATCCGAGTATCGCCTCGCTAATTACGTAAAACAGTTCACAAACTCCAATAATTGCTAAGCCCCGCTCAATCAACTTCCAAATCAGATCTGATGGAGGTTCCGGAGCATCAGCCAACGCAGACATTGCCACCAAGAGCGACTTCGCCTGCGCTTTTTCAGAATTTGACGCCCCAATCGCATCCAAATCGGAATTCGCTTTTTCGATTGCGGCCTTCAATCGCTCTAAGCGAGGACTATCGAATACCGTATCAACCGAAATACCAAGCCAACGGGTTGAGTTTATTTCGACTTTCCGAGGCGCCGGATGCGGGATGTTTTGTACGATCACCTCAACATCCCCACGAAACGCTCGAACAGGTAGAAGCTGTCCTGCGGGCCGGGGCTCGCCTCGGGGTGGTATTGGACGCCGATTGCCTTCTTGCCGATGAGGGCGATGCCGCAATTGGAGCCGTCGAACAGGCTCTTGTGGGTTTCCTCTACGCCTGCTGGGAGCGTCGCGCCGTCGACGGCGAAGCCGTGGTTCATGGAGGTGATCTCGACCACGCCGTCTTCCATCCGCTTGACGGGATGGTTGGCGCCGCGGTGGCCCTGGTGCATCTTGATCGTGCGCGCACCCGCCGCAAGGGCGAGGAGCTGGTGGCCCAGGCATATGCCGAAGATCGGGACGTCGTGCTCCAGCAATTCACGGATGACCGGGACAGCGTAGGTGCCGGTTGCCGCCGGGTCGCCGGGGCCGTTGGATAGGAACACGCCGGCGGGGCGCATGCGGAGGATCTCGTCCGCCGTGGTGGCGGCGGGGACCACGGTGACGCGGGCGCCGGCTTTCACCAAGTTGCGGAAGATGTTGTCCTTGCTGCCGTAATCCACCGCCACGACATGCGGGGCGTCCTTGCTTCCGGCGCCCTCCCCGTAGCCGGTGCCCAGCTGCCATGGGCCGCCTTCCCAGCCGTGGTGCTTCTGGCGCGACACTTGGCTGGCGAGGTCCGTCCCCTCCAGCCCGGGCCAATCCTGTGCTCGGGCGAGTAGTGCGGGAATGTCGAACATGCCGCGCGGATCGTGCGCAATCACCGCGTTGGGAGCGCCCGAGAGGCGGATACGGCGGGTGAGCGCGCGGGTGTCCACGCCCGAGAGGCCGATCTTGAGGTGGCCCGCCATCCAGTCAACGAATTCGCGTGTCGCGCGGAAGTTGGAGTGCGGGGTGACCTCCTCGCGGGTGATGCAGCCGACCGCGCCTTCCACCTCGGATTCGATGTCTTCCGCATTGGCGCCCACATTTCCAATGTGCGGGAAGGTGAAGGTGACAATCTGCGCCATGTAGGAGGGATCGGTCATCACCTCCTGGTAGCCGGTCATCGCGGTGTTGAAGCACAGCTCGCCGACCGCAGCGCCGACATGGCCGAAGCCCTGGCCCCAGACGAGCGACCCATCGGCCAGCACCAATACGCCCGTCGCGCCTTTCGGCGGCGCAGACGAGGATGCGGTAAAAGCCATGGGCGAGGCTCCCGTTCGAGGTTTGACCGATGATGTCGCTAAGGCACGGCGGCTAAACCTGCGGCCCGGATCCGTCAAGCTGTGCCCGGCGCGCGGCTTGCGCTATGCACCATCGCTACACCGATATCGCGGACAGGAAGAACCATGCTGAGGGACCGGATCAAGGGCGAGACCGTGGCCGCGATGAAGGCGGGGGACAAGGAGCGGGTGGCGGCGCTGCGGCTGATCGCCGCGCGGATCAAGGATCGCGATATCGAGATGCGACCGAAGATCGCGGCTGGCGCGACTCCGATGGATGACGATGCGATGGTGATCGACGCCTTGCAGAAAATGGCCAAGCAGCGGCGCGAATCGATTGCCATGTACGAGGATGGCGGGCGCGAGGAGCTGGCGGCGCAGGAGCGCGGCGAGCTGGCGGTGATCGACGAGTTCATGCCCCGGCAGATGGACGAGGAAACCACCCGCGCGGCGATCGAGCGGGTGAAGACGGAGCTGGGCGTGGGGGGCGTAAAGGACATGGGCCGGGTGATGGCCGAACTGAAGGCGCGGCACGGCGCGGAGCTGGACATGGCGCGCGCGAGCGGCTGGGTGAAGGAGAGCCTGGCGTGAGGGCGTGGCTGGTCGCCTCAGCCGCGCTTGTTCTCGCCAGCTGCGGCGGCGCGGCGGAGGAGGAAGCGCCGGCGCCTGAGCCCGCCCCCGCCCCTACGTTCGATGCCGGGCCGCGCACGCTTGTGGCAGCCGATCTCGACCTCGACAGTCTGGGCGCGCGAATCGAGGGGCCGGAGGGCAACGAGGTGGAGAGCGAGATACCCGGCCTTGGCACGATGGTGAGCTTCGTCGCCTGCCCTGCTGCTGTCGAGGCGCCGGAGTGCGACCCGGACGTGCTGCCCGAGGGCACGGTCTACACCTATGTGCACCGGGTCACGCTGGACACGCCGGCGGGCAAGCAGGACGACAAGCGGGCCGGCGGGGCCACCCTGTTCCGAACCACGCAGGCGGCGGCGGGCTTTGCCAACGTGATCGGCTTTTCGCGCGAGCAGGCCGAGCAGGTGCTGGGCGCCAATGGCGACATCAAGGTGCAGCTGGATGGCGGGCGGCTTGTCTGGCGGATCGCCGCGGGCGACGGATGGGTTCCGGGCGAGACGTTGACCTTCTTCTGGCGCTCCACGCTTCCGCCAGTGGGCCCACAGGAGGCCTTTCGCCTAGAGGGCGAGGGGCTGAGCGGCATGGCGACCGGGCCGTTCCCGCAGGAGCTGCCTGTGGATGAAACGCCCCCGCGTAGCTAGGCGCGAATCGGTACGGCGGTCTATGCTGGGCCGCGATGGCGCTGACCCCTGAATGGCTGGACGAATTGCGCGCGCGGATCACACTTTCGGGCGTGATCGGGCGCACGCTCAAGCTGCGCCGCGCGGGGCGCGAGTGGAGCGCATGCTGCCCGTTCCACAACGAGAAGACGCCCAGCTTCACCGTCAGCGACGAGAAGGGCTTTTACCACTGCTTCGGCTGCGGGGCGCACGGCGACGCGATCCGCTGGCTGACCGATCAGCGCGGGCTGGCGTTCATGGATGCGGTGCAGGAGTTGGCCGCGCAGGCCGGGCTGGAGGTGCCCCGCCCCGACCCGCGCGAGGCGAAGCGCGCCGAGCAGCAGGCGGGGCTGCACGACGTGCTGGCGGCGGCGCAGGAATGGTTCGCGGGCACGTTGCGCGGCACAGAGGGGGCGAAGGCGCGCGCCTATCTGCAGCAACGCGGGCTGGATGCGCATACGATCGAGCGGTTCGGCTTCGGTTATGCGCCCGATGGGCGCGGCGCACTGGCGCGGGCACTGGCGCCGTTCGACGAGGTGTTGCTGGTGGAGGCGGGGCTGCGGATCGCAGCGGAGGATCGCGACCCGTACGACCGGTTCCGTGACCGGCTGATGCTGCCGATCCACGATCCGCGCGGGCGGGTGATCGGGTTCGGCGGACGAATCCTCGACCATACGCGAAGTGATGCTCCCAAGTACCTTAATTCGCCCGAAACCCCTTTGTTCGACAAGGGGCGAACGCTCTACAACCTGCACCGGGCCGCGGCACCTGCGCGCAAAGCGGGACGGATCGTGGTGGTGGAAGGCTACATGGATGTGATCGCGCTGGCCGCGGCGGGCATCGAGGAGGTGGTGGCGCCGATGGGCACCGCACTGACCGAGCGACAGATCGAGCTGCTGTGGCGCCAGTGCGACAAGCCGATCCTGTGCTTCGACGGCGATGCGGCCGGGCGCCGGGCGGCGTTGCGCGCAGCCGAGCGGGTGCTGCCGATGCTGCGGCCGGGCTGCTCGCTGCAATTCGTCGCATTGCCGGCGGGGATGGACCCGGACGATCTGGTGCGAAGCAACGGGCGCGGTGCTCTGGACCGCTTGCTGGGGGCGCCGGGCAGCCTGCTCGATCTCGTGTGGGATCATGAGCGGGAGGCTGCGCCGCTTGCCGGTCCTGAGGACAAGGCTGGGCTGAAGGCGCGGTTGCTGGCGCATGTGGAGGCGATCGCCGACCGCGACATCGCGGCGCTTTATCGCCGGGAATGGCTGGAGCGCTTCTCCGCCTTCGCCTTTCCGCCCCGGCCGGCGCGCGAACGGAGTGAGTGGCGGGGTGGGTCTCAGGGCGGCAGGCGCCCTGCCCCGCTGGCGCTCGCCCCCGGCTCGGCCGAGCGGCTGGCGCCCGGCGGGAGCGTGGTGCGCGATGCGCTGGGGCAGGCGGTGATGGCCGGGCTTGCGCGCCATCCCGGCGAAATCGCCCGCCATGCCGAGGCGCTGCTGGGCCTTGCCGCCGCCAGCCCCGCCCTCGCAGCCGAGGTCGACCGGCTGCTGCAGCTTGCCGAAACGCTTGAAGCGGGCAGGGAAGCGCCCATATCCAACGCCAATGCGGTGCAGCTGCCGCCCGACGCCATGCGCCTCTCCTTCCTCGACGATGGTGGAGACACGGATGAGGCGCGGGCGGACTTGGCAGAGGCTATGGCGCTCTTGGTGGAGAAGCCGGCGCTCGATGCGGCGATCGCTGCGGCGACGGCCCGCTTCGACAGCGACCCGGAAGGCGCCTTTGCCGACCAGCAGCGGCTGCGCGAACGAAAGCTGGAATTCGAGTCGCGGTTCGGGCACATGGCCAGGAAACGGGCTGCCGAGGCGGCCGGAGAACAAAATTGAAACCGCCACCGGTGACGGTGCGTATTGCAAGACCTGGAAACGGACAAGCGACTAGCATGGCGTCTGACGATACCACCACGACCGATGATGCACCGCTGATCGATCTAAACGAGGCTTCGATCAAGAAGCTGCTCGCCAAGGCCAAGCGGCGTGGATACCTTACCTATGACGAGTTGAACGAGGCGTTGCCCGAGGGCGAGATGACGTCCGATCAGATCGAGGACATCCAAGCGGCCATCAACGAGATGGGCATCAACATCGTCGAGAACGACGAGGATGCGGGTGAGGATGAGGACCGCGCGGCGGAGGACAATGCCGCTCCCGACGACGAGGCCGATGCCGAAGAGGACGAGGCCACCCAGCACGTTCCCGAAAAGAAGCGCAAGGAGACCACCGAGCGCACCGACGACCCTGTGCGCATGTATCTTCGTGAGATGGGCGCGGTGGAGCTGCTCAGCCGCGAGGGCGAGATCGCCATCGCCAAGCGGATCGAGGCCGGGCGCGACACCATGATCATGGGGCTATGCGAAAGCCCGATTACCTTTCACGCGATCATTATGTGGTCCGAAGCGCTGAACAACGGCGAAATGCAGCTGCGCGAGATCCTCGATCTCGACGCCATGCTTTCCAAGGAGCCACCCGTCGAGAAGATGGAGGCGGACGAGGAGGACAGCGGCGAGATCAGCGAGGCCACTGCCGGACCGTCCTACAAGGAAGAAGAGGACGTCGAGGAAGAGGAAGAGACCGCTGGCGAGGATGGCGAGGGCGAGGGCACGCCCCGACGCCGCGAGGAAGACGAGGAAGAGGACAACACGCTCAGCCTCGCCCAGATGGAAGCGGCGCTTAAGCCCGATGCTCTCGAGCGGTTTGCCCGCATCACCGACCTGTTCAAGAAGTTCGAGAAGCTGCAGGGCGAGCGGGTCGACGTGCTGGCCCGCGGGGAGGATTACCCGGCGGCGCGCGAGAAGAAGTACGAGGATCTGCGCGAGCAGCTGACCGCCGAGGTGGAGGCGGTGCAGTTCCACGCGACCAAGATCGAATATTTGGTCGACAATCTCTATGCCTTCAACCGGAGGCTGACCACCCTGGGCGGGCAGATGCTGCGCCTAGCGGAGCGGCACAAGGTGAAGCGCAAGGATTTCCTCGACACCTATGTCGGCCGCGAGCTGGACGATGCGTGGCTGCCCGAGATGGCGAAGAAGGACAAGAAGTGGGCCGCCTTCGCCACCAACGAGGGCGATGCGGTAGAGCGCATCCGGCTTGAGATCAGCGACATCGCCGCCCAGACCGGCATGAGCCTGGAAGAGCTGCGGCGCATCGTGAACATGGTGCAGAAGGGCGAGCGCGAGGCGCGGATCGCCAAGAAGGAGATGGTCGAGGCCAACCTGCGGCTGGTGATCTCCATTGCTAAAAAATACACCAACCGCGGTCTGCAATTTCTAGATCTGATCCAGGAGGGCAACATCGGCCTGATGAAGGCGGTCGACAAGTTCGAGTACCGCCGCGGATACAAGTTCAGTACCTATGCCACTTGGTGGATCCGGCAGGCGATCACCCGCAGCATCGCGGACCAGGCGCGCACGATCCGCATCCCGGTCCACATGATCGAGACGATCAACAAGCTGGTGCGAACCAGCCGTCAATTCCTCCACGAGCAGGGCCGTGAGCCCACGCCCGAGGAAATGGCCGAGCGGCTTTCCATGCCCTTGGAGAAGGTGCGCAAGGTGATGAAGATCGCCAAGGAGCCGATCAGCCTCGAAACGCCGATCGGCGACGAGGAGGATTCGCACCTTGGTGATTTCATCGAGGACAAGAACGCCGTGATTCCGGTGGATGCGGCCATCCAGGCGAACCTCAAAGAGACCGTCACACGGGTGCTGGCCAGCCTGACTCCCCGCGAAGAGCGGGTGCTGCGGATGCGCTTCGGCATTGGCATGAACACCGATCACACTTTGGAGGAGGTCGGGCAGCAGTTCTCGGTGACCCGCGAGCGGATCCGGCAGATCGAGGCGAAGGCACTGCGCAAGCTCAAGCATCCGAGCCGTTCGAGGAAGATGCGCTCCTTCCTCGACCAATAGGCGTTTGCGCGGCTCCGCTCGGCGGGGGACATATTCGCGTTTCATGTGGCAAGCTGCGCGCCCAGCCCCTATGTGCGGCGCATGATCGTCGCCATCGCATCGGACCATGCCGCACTGGAATTGAAAGCCGAACTGGTTCGCTGGCTCGGTGAGCAGGGGCACGAGATCGCCGACCTTGGTCCGCATAGCGAGGGTTCGGTCGATTATCCCGATTATGGCTATCGGCTAGCCGGGTATCTTTCGCGCGGCGAAGCCACGTATGGAATTGCCCTTTGCGGGAGCGGGGTCGGCATTGCGATTGCCATGAACCGCCACCCGGACGTGCGCTGTGCCCAAGTGGCCGAGCCGCTTTCGGCCGCCCTCGCCCGCTCCCACAACGATGCCAACGCGATCGCGCTAGGGGCGCGGCTGGTCGGGCCGGAGATGGCCAAGGCCTGCGTTGCCGCGTTCCTTTCTACCGAGTTCCTGGGCGGGCGCCACCAGCGCCGCGTCGAACAATTGTCGCACCCCAAACTGACCGAGGAAACGGCATGAGCTCCGTCGCCGCCCCTACCAAGCCGGCCACTTCCGGGCCGCGCACCCGCTTCTGGCACGATAGCCTCGCCGAAGCCGATCCCGCCGTGGCCGCCATCATCGGGCAGGAGCTGCAACGCCAGCGCGACCGGATCGAGCTGATCGCCAGCGAAAACATCGCCAGCCCTGCTGTACTGGAAGCGACCGGCTCGGTCTTCACCAACAAATATGCCGAGGGATATCCGGGCAAGCGCTATTATGGCGGGTGCGAGCATGCCGATGCGATGGAGCGGCTGGCAATTGAGCGGGTGACTCAGCTGTTCGGCTGCAATTTCGCCAATGTGCAGCCCAATTCGGGCAGCCAGATGAACCAGGCGGTGTTCCTGGCCCTCTTGACCCCGGGCGATATCTTCATGGGTCTTGACCTGGCGAGCGGCGGGCATTTGACCCACGGTTCGCCGGTGAACATGAGCGGCAAGTGGTTCAATGCGGTGCCCTATGGGGTGCGGCGAGAGGATCATCTGGTCGACATGGAAGCGGTGGTACGCCTCGCCCGCGAGCACCGGCCCAAGCTGATCATCGCAGGCGGCACCGCCTATCCGCGCCAGTGGGATTTTGCCGCTTTCCGGGCAATCGCCGACGAAATCGGCGCCTGGCTGCTGGTGGATATGTCGCATTTTTCGGGGCTGGTGGCGGGCGGTGTCCATGTCTCGCCCTTCCCGCATGCCCATGTGGTGACCACCACCACGCACAAGAGCCTTCGAGGGCCCCGCTCGGGCGTGATCCTGACCGATGACGAGGACCTGGCGAAGAAGTTCAACATGGCCGTGTTCCCCGGCATGCAGGGCGGGCCGCTGATGCATGTGGTCGCCGCCAAGGCGGTGGCTTTCGGCGAAGCGCTGCGGCCCGAGTTCAGGGACTATGCCGCCGCGATCCTGGCGAATGCCCGCGCGCTGGCTGCCAGCCTGGCTGACCACGGCCTCGGCATTGTTTCCGGCGGGACCGACAACCACCTCGTGCTGGTCGACCTGACCGCCAAAGAGGTGACCGGCAAGGCGGCCGAGATCGGCCTGGACCGGGCGTTCCTCACCTGCAACAAGAACGCGGTCCCCTTCGATCCGCGATCGCCTTTCGTCACCTCGGGCATCCGGCTCGGTGCCCCGGCGGGCACCACCCGCGGCTTCGGCACCGGGGAGTTCGCCCAGGTGGGCGCGATGATCGCTGAGGTGGTCGAGGGCTTGCGCCGCAACGGGCCCGAGGGCGACACGCAGGCGGAGGAAAGCGTGCGGCGACGCGTCAGCGAGATGTGCGATGCCTTTCCAGTCTATCCCGGGAGATGAGCCAATGAACGACCCAGACCAGCCGCGCGGCGAGAACCTGATCGACGACGCCACCACCGAGATCAAGGGCATGGCGAAGGGTGGCATGGCCCACCCCTCCACCAAGCCGGTGCTGATTGGCGCGGGCGTGGGCGCGGTTGCCGGCGCCCTGCTGCCGATCGTGAGCCTGCCGCTGGGCCTCGTAGCCGGGGCGGGCTTCATGCTGTACAAGCGCTTGCGCCCCTGAGGCATGCGCTGCCCGTTCTGCGCGCATGAGGACAGCCAGGTAAAGGATTCGCGCCCCGCGGAGGACAGTTCCGCAATCCGTCGCCGGCGCCAGTGCGAGAGCTGCGGCGCGCGCTTCACCACCTTCGAACGGGTACAACTGCGCGAGGTGTTCGTGGTGAAGAGCGGCGGCCGGCGCGAAGTATTCGACCGGGGCAAGATCGAGAAATCCGTCGCGCTCGCCTGCCGCAAGCGCGCAGTGGAGCAGGAGCGGATCGACCAGCTGGTCTCCGGTATCCAGCGCCAGGTGGAGACCGCGGGAGAGAGCGAGGTTGGCTCCGCCCGGATCGGCGCGATGGTCATGGAGGGGCTGCGGCAAATCGATTCGGTCGCCTACATCCGCTTCGCCAGCGTCTATCGCGATTTCGGCGAGGCGCGCGACTTCGAGGAGTTCGCCAGCGCGGTGCGCGGGGTGGGAAGTGCGGAGTGAGCGGGCAGCAGAAACGTTGGCCGAAATGACCGCCCTGCCCCCGATCTTCGTCCTCGTTCGGCCGCAGCTGGGTGAGAATATCGGCAAGGCGGCGCGGGCGATGCTCAATTTTGGGCTCACCGAGCTGCGGCTGGTGGATCCGCGCGACGGCTGGCCCAACCCCTCCGCCGGCCCCGCCTCCGCGGGTGCCGATCTCGTGCTGGAGGGCGCGCGGGTGTTCGCCAGCACGGCCGAGGCAGTGGCCGAGTGCGCACATGTCTACGCCACCACGGTGCGCAAGCGCGGCGTGAGCAAGCCCGTGCTCACGCCTGCGGAAGCGGCCGAAGCGATTGCTGTGCAGCCGGGGCGGAGCGCGATCCTGTTCGGGCCGGAGCGATCGGGGCTGCAAGCCAAGGATGTTGCATTGTCCCGCGCGATCGTGACGGTTCCGGTGAACCCGCAATTCGGTTCGCTCAACCTGGCGCAGGCGGTGGTCCTCATGGCCTATGAATGGGGGCGCTTGCAGGATCTGTCGCAGCCGACCGTCGAGCCGGTGTTGCCGCCTGCGCCGCAGGAAGAGCTGGAAGGGCTGATCGCGCATTTCGAGCAGATGCTGGAGCCCCGCGGCTATTTTCTGCCGCCGAGCCGAGCGGATGGAACACGGCGCACCTTGCGCTCCATGCTCACCAAGCCCGGTTGGAACCATCTGGAGGTGCGCACCTGGCGCGGCATCCTCTCAACGCTGGAACGCAGGCGCGGGAATTAGCCGCGCAGCCGGTCCCATTCGGTAAGCTCATACGCGATCGAGGCCTCCACCAGATCGTCCCACAGCCCGGCGATCGCCTGCGGGGGCAGCCCCCGTGAAGCGGCATCGGCGCGGGCGGCTTCGATCACCTCGGCCTTGCGCGCCTCGTCGCGCACCTGTCCGCGGCTCTGCTTGATCCGCGCCGCCGCGGCCATGTAGGCAAAGCGCTGCTGCAGCAGGGCCATCATCGCCCGGTCGGTCGCGTCCACCCCATGGCGGACCTCCTGCATCGTGGTGCAATTTTCGGGTGGCGCGGCGGCCGAATGGTGCGGTTCGATGGTCATCGGCGTGCCTCTGCCGATGCCAGGGCGCTTTGTCGAGCGGGCGCTGCGGCGCAGGCGGGCTGTGCCGACCGGGGTTCGGCGTAAGGGCCGGAGCCGCTGTTCACCGGGCGGACCGGGAGGCCGGCGCTTGACTTTGCGCGCCCATCCCGCCAATGGCGCCGCTCGCGATTGGCCCCGCACCCCGGTGAAGCGGTGGCCGCGCTCGAGGCTGCGCGTCAGCGCTCGAGCGGTGCGATACCGGGTCATAGCGCACCCAAGCCCCTCGAACCGTTCGAAGGGCAGCGCCCGCAAGTTGGAGACATTCGATGTCGAAGCGCAACAGCGCCAAGCACAAGCTCGATCGCCGCATGGGCGAGAATATCTGGGGTCGGCCGAACAGCCCCGTCAACCGCCGCTCCTACGGCCCGGGCCAGCACGGCCAGCGCCGCAAGGGCAAGATGAGCGATTTCGGCCTGCAGCTGCGCGCCAAGCAGAAGCTGAAGGGCTATTACGGCGACGTCACCGAAAAGCAGTTCAAGCGCACTTACCAGGAGGCCGCCTCGATGAAGGGCGACACCGGGCAGAACCTGATCGGCCTGCTGGAGCAGCGGCTGGACATGGTGGTGTATCGCGCCAAGTTCGCACCGACGGTGTGGTCGGCCCGGCAGATCGTCAACCATGGCCACATTCGCGTGAACGGGGTAAAGTGCAACATCGCGAGCCGCCGCGTGAAGGTGGGCGACGTGTTGAGCCTGGGCGACAAGGCCAAGGAAATGGCGCTGGTGATCGAGGCGCAAAGCCTGCCCGAGCGCGACGTGCCCGAATATGTCGCCGCTGATGGCACCGAGAGCGTGACCTTCACGCGCGTGCCGACGCTGGATGAAGTGCCCTATCCAGTGACGATGGAGCCGAACCTAGTGGTCGAGTTCTACTCGCGCTGATTCACGTCAGGGCTTGAGCAAAAAGGGTGGCCCCTCGGGGTCGCCCTTTCTTGTCGCCTCGCGTGCCGATTGAGGAGCAGAGACGAAAACGGCGGTCGCGGCGCATTCGCCACGACCGCCGCTCGGGTGTTACGGGCTGGGTCTAGACCGTGCCGAACTCCTGACTCCGCGCCGGCTGGCCGCCGGAGCCGCCATCGCGCACCTGCTGGTCGGCCTTGTCAATCAGCTCGTCCTTCTTGTCGAGCGCCTGTTCGGCGACTTGATGGGCGGTATCCTTCACCTGATCCCCGACCTGACGCGCCTTGCTTTGCGCCTGGTCGAGGGCCTGTGATCCCATCTTGCCGAACTGCTCCTCCTCGGTGCGGGTAACGGGCAGGAGGCTGCCGGCCACTGCGCCGACCAGCGCCGCTGCCAGCCCGCCGAGCAGCGGGCTTTCGCGATAGAGGCTGCCAGCCTTCGAGGCCATGCGCGAAGCACCATCGGACGCGTCTTGCGCCAGATTGCCGGCGCCCTGATAGGCATCGTGCGCCAGATTGCGGGCATATTCGGCGGCATCCTCGCGGCGCTGGCGCATGCCGTCAGTCGCTTCATCCAGCCGCTGGCGGAAGCTGGTCTCGTCCTCGTCATGACGCGGCTCGACCATCAGGTAGCTGGCACGTGCATGATCACGCCGGCGCCGCCAGGCGTCCCAATCCTCCTCGGGGCGGTGCTCGAGCGTGCCCATGTGGCTCGCATAGCCGCGGTGGAAATCATGATCCGGATGAGCGCTGCTGCCCTTGGAACTGTCATCGCTGCTGCCGAGGAAGCCGGGCTTGAGCGATGAGGCGCGGGCGTCGCTGTCGCTGACCAGCCACAGGCCGCCAATCGCGATCATGCCGAGGGCAATCGGATTGCGGCGCGCCTGATCGAGCAGGTAGCGCCCGTCAACGCCATTGGCGTCGCTCTTGTCGAGCAGCGTGTTCATGATGTTGCGAGGGGTCAACTGCTCCTCGAGCTTGTTGACGGTGTCGCTCATATCCTGCTGGGTCGTACGGATATCGCGCTCGATCTCGGCGGGATTGCGGGTGTCGTTAGCGTTCATTGGTGCCTCCGGGGCTCGTCATGTGGCCGGTCACTGCGGCGGGGGTGTCCTCGGCCGTGCGAATTGATCGCTCGGGCTTGAGGTTGGTGGCGGTCATTTTCTTGGTGGCGCTGGAATACATGATGTAGGCGACGATCGCTGCGATACCGCCCACGATCAGAACGCCAAGGCCATCGTTGTTGAGGGCGATGCCGAGCCATAGACCGAGGCCCATCAGCGTCACGCCGAGCGCGGCAATGGCAACCACCGCAGCGCTGACCAGTGCGGTAATGGCCTCCTTGAGATCCGTGATGGATTCTCGCATCTCGGCCTGGACCAGGCTGACTTGTTCCTGCGCCAGATGCGCGCCCTGCTGGGTCAGGCGGCTGAGCAGATCGCCGAGACCCTCGCTGGGCTCGGCGGTCTCGGTTCGGACGACCCGCGGCCCTTCATGGAAGGTCTGGTCGTTCATCGGCCCGCCCCTCCGGTTTCGCCACTGCCGCCAACTGGTGTGGATCCAGCCGTCGTAGAGCCGGTCGAGCCTGCGCCGTAGCCGCTCGTGCCCACGCCTCCGGTACCACCATAGCCGCTGCCGGACGTGGAGCCGGCTTCCCTGGCGTAGCTGGTGCCGCCTGTGCTACCGGATCCGCTCATACCGCTTGATCCGGACTGGCCGCTCAGAGCTATCCGGCTGCCGGGCGCATTCGCACGGTCCGCATCATAGCGATGGTCGTACTTGTACTCGGCGCCGGCGCGAAAGAACCGCGCGGCGGCGAAGCCCGCCGCAGCCGAGGCGGCAAGGAAGGTCGTGGGGTGTTGGCGCGCATAGCGCGACAGGTCGCCGGCCAGTTGGTCGGCACTGCGGCCCTCCATGCTGCTTGCGAACTGCTCGATGCTGCTGGCGGTCTGCTTGAACGCAGCGCTGAGCCATTGCGGAGCATCGCCATCCTGTTCCATTTCCTTCGCCGCACGATCGAGCGCCGAGGCAGTGGACTTAGCCGCCCCGGTCGCCTGGTCCTTGCGGGTATCGGCTTCCTGCCGCGCGCGATCCGCAGCGGCATCGCCGAGGCGGCTCGCATCCTGCGACAATTCGTTCTTGATCGTCGAGGCGTCGGTCGCCGAAGTGTCTTGTGGCGTCATCCTGGCTCTCCTTCTGTAGATGTTACCCTACAGAAGCGTTCGGATGGGGGATGGTTTCCAAACTTACTTAGATTGCACAGGCGATGGTTAGGCGGGCGCGGAATGGTATTCCGCGCGAAAGCCGCGCGCGAAAGCGGCGAATTGCTGCTTTGCTATTGCCCCGCGCACGGCCCCCATAAGTTCCTGATAAAACGCGAGATTGTGTTCGGTCAGCAGCATCGCGCCAAGGATTTCGCCCGAGCGGTGCAGATGATGCAGATAGGCGCGGCTGTATTCTGCACAGACCGGGCAGCCGCAGCGCTCGTCGAGGGCGCCGATGTCTTCGGCGAAGCGTGCGTTTCGCAGGTTGAGCGGGCCGCTCCAGGTGAAGGCCTGGGCCGTGCGGCCCGAGCGGGTGGGCAACACGCAATCGAACATGTCCACCCCGCGCTCGACCGCGCCGACCAGATCGTCCGGCTTGCCGACGCCCATCAGATAACGCGGTGCGTCCGCCGGCAGCTGGGCAGGAGCGAAATCGAGAGTGGCGAACATGGCCGCCTGCCCCTCCCCCACCGCCAGCCCGCCGATCGCATAGCCATCGAAGCCGATCGCCCGCAGCGCCTGGGCCGACCGGGCGCGGAGCCCCTCGTTCAGTGCGCCCTGCTGGATGCCGAACAGCGCCGCAACGGAGGCATGCTCGCCCCCGGCATCGAAGGCCGCTCGGCTGCGCCGGGCCCACCGCATCGAGAGCTCCATCGAAGCCTGGATCTCTGCCGGCGGACGGTCGGCACGGGGGCATTCGTCGAAGCACATCACGATGTCGGAGCCGAGCAGGCGCTGGATCTCCATCGAGCGTTCCGGGGTCAACAGATGCCTGGAGCCATCGAGATGGCTGCGGAACGAGACCCCCTCTTCGGTCAGCTTGCGCAGATCGGCGAGGCTCATCACCTGATAGCCGCCGCTGTCGGTGAGGATCGGGCGGGCCCAGTTCATGAACCGGTGAAGTCCGCCCAACCGTGCGACCCGTTCCGCGCCCGGGCGCAGCATGAGATGATAAGTGTTGCCCAGAATGATGTCCGCGCCCGCAGCCAACACGTCCCGCGGCTTCATCGCCTTGACGGTGGCGGCGGTGCCCACGGGCATGAAGGCCGGCGTGCGGATCGAACCGCGGCGCATGGCGATATGGCCTGCACGCGCGCGGCCGTCGACCGCATCGATGGTAAAGGAGAAGCGGCTCATCGGGCAGCTCGGTAGCGAACAGCCGCAGCTGCCCGATCGTGGGGCCACGTACGCCGGTCAAGCGAGCGAGCCGCAGTCCCGTTTCCACCCGCACGGGATGGAGCAGAGCATCGCCGAACTCGATGATCGCCTCTGCGCAGCGTTCGAGAAAGTGCGCCCGGCTCCTGGCATTCAGGGTCGAGAGGGGGGTGAAGGCCTGCGCCGCCAGCGCAGGCCCGTTCGCCCTCCGAACCGCTAGCCGCGCTCAATGGCGGTTCGAGCGCGACACCTGTAGCGGGACCGTAAGCCGTGAAACGCTCCTGCGTGCGCTCCCGCGCTAGGCGGCGGCTGAATATCTCTCCGGTCACTTCATGCCGACCCCCTCTCGCCGCGATTCAGACATTTGGCCCCAAAGCGCAAGGCGCAATGTGGGGGACGAGACCATCCCGCACCGGCGCGCACCAATGGCCTATGGCACACCATCGATGAGAATTGCGCGGAGTCCGAGATGGGGGTTGATCACGCGATCGGTGGCGGCGGTCTCCGCTTTACTAAGCAGTTCCTGACAAGATGTTCGGGCTCGCTGAGGAATGTCCCGAATTTCGGAGACTGCCCGCATGCCCTAGCAGGACATATAGCGATGGGGCCGGATGGATGAGCGCAGTTTCTGGCCCACGGTCGAATCTGGTTCAATCGTATCGGTGGAGTGACAGGTCCACTAGCCCGGTTTGCAGAAGGATCGCCTGCAGCAGGCAGCTCCCTCCCCGGCTCATCGATCAAGAGTACTCCATCGTCTCTCGGGAGCCGTCTGCCATCAACTGACAGCGTCCGGAGTTCGCTTCGTCGCTTCCCGATTCCGCGGGCGCGCAATAGGTGTAATTATCGTTAATGCACCAGCAAGGGATCTGCCGAAGCGATTGATCCAACGCTGGAATGGACGCGCAAACTTCTCAAGGTTATGAAATAGGCACGGCGCGGAGAGCGTCGCCTGACGGGTGGGTCGGAGCTTACTAAGGGGGGCTCGTTTATGCTGCTGGATTTGAGTAATCCGCCTATGCGCGGAGTGTACGGTCGCGCCAATCGTTTCGAGCCCTGCAAATCGGTTCTTTACCGGAGAAAAGGCCCTCACGGGGAGTTTACGATCAAGGTTGCCGAGTGTGACGATGATCGAGAGGCCGCCAAGGCAGTCGTCAATCGTCTTTATGGATGGCGCGGCTACGGCGAACATCACCAATTGGCCGAGCGGGCGAGTTGCACGACCTTCATTGCCTCCTTCAACAGCGAGGTGGTGGGCACTCTGACGCTCACCGTCGACTCGCCCAAGCGATTGAATGTCGACGAGACCTTTGTTGACGAGCTAATCCACATCCGATCCGATCATGAAGCAAGTTTGTGCGAGCTGACGAAGTTCGCGTTCGATCCAACCGTCGGTTCCCAGCCCATGTTGGCCGCACTGTTCCATGTCATCTTCGCTTACGGCACACAGATCTATGACTGCACCGATCTTCTGATCGAAGTGAACCCCCGCCACGTGCGTTTCTATGAGACCATGCTGGATTTCTCCCGCTTGGGCCCATTGCGCACCAATGCATCCGTCAATGCGCCATCGCAGCTGCTTCAGCTGAGGGTTGCCGAAATCGAGCGGCGGATCGCGCTGTTCGCCGGTCGCGATCATGGAGGCCGTTCGCTCTACCCGCACTTTCTCGGCAAAGTGGAGGAGCGCGCGGTACGGCGACGGATCGAGAATGCGACCGGCAGGACCAGGCCGAGCCGACCCGCGATCAGACAGGCGGCTTGAGTTAGCTGCCGCATTGCCCTGTTCACAAGAAAGGGGGCAGCGGGATCGCCGCTGCCCCCTCATTCTGGTGTGGAAAGCCGCTTAGGCGTAGCTTACCCGCATAGTATCCTGGCGACGGCGGCGCATCACGAAACCGACGGCACCGAAACCGAGAACCATCATCGCCCAAGTGGCAGGCTCAGGGATTGGGCTCACCGCCGGAGCGAAGGTCAGGTTTCCGCCATAGGAGCCCTGCCCGCGCGACAGATAGGTCACCGATAGGGTGTTCTGAACGTTCATCATGATCGGCAAGTTGGCCAGACCGCCACTTTCCATAAACCCGAAGTTCGTCATCGTCGGCACGACAAACGTTCCACTACCGTTGCTGAACGTGACGTTCAGGAAATCGAGGTCGGTCGCACCACCGGTAAGGCCAGCAAGGATCGTGGTGATCGAACCGCTTCCGAGACCGGTCTGGGGAATGGTGAATAGGAAATTATCGGTAAATTCGCCCATGCCGATACCCGCACGACCGAAGGTCGCCGAGATCGGGCCGTCGAAGATGTCATCGCTCTCGACGCTGAAGAAGGCGCCGGGCACATTCGTCGGATTGTCGACGAAGATGTTGTTCTGGGCCTGGACTGCCGGGGCAGCGCAGACTGCGGCCGTTGCGGCAATAAGCTTAAGGAGTGATCTCATATGAGTGACCTTCCGAGTCGGGGTTGAACCATCCAGAGGCTGGCTAGGCGATTGCACCTACAACCACAACAAGAAAACAGTAACTACCGTAGCAGCTTAAAGATGTGTCCCAAACGGGAACAATATCGGAATGGCCGGAACCGCTGGGGCTTCACCGAAGGAAAGCACGCGCCAGCTTCGTTCCCTGCCGGCGCGGAACTGCGGCAACATTCCGGCTGGTGATGCTGGATATGCGAGATCACACCACAAGCAACACTCCACAGACCGTGGCTTCTGGTATGGAACAAGCCGCGAAGAGCCTGCACGCTCATACTGGCCCCATGGTAAGCACACGAAAAGGGCGGCAGGATCAAGCCCTGCCGCCTTTTTCGTCAATCCTTAAAACCCGGGTTACGGGCTCGTCGGGAGGTCCTCGTCATTGTCAGCGAGGATCACGCCAATCACGCCGGCCGCAATCAGCAGCGCAACAATAATGCCGAAACCGCTGGAGCCGCCAAGCTCCTCGCTTTCGGCAATCGCCGAACCCATCCGCAACTCAGCCCCAGGAGCCGCGATTGCAGCAGTCGATCCGAAGATCAGCGCCGACGTCGCCGCGGCGACGAACGCTTTACGAATAACCATATGATGCCCTTCCGTTACTTCCAACCGTCGCATATCACGACCTATTCCGCCGTCAAGCACGATCTCGCCTCGTATCCACAGCCTGTGGAGCCTCGGTATCGGAGATGCGCGCCAACAGCCCCTTCGGTTTGCAACCCTTCAGCCGCATACTGGCGGCCGGAGCGAGCAATCCTGTGCACTTGGCGGTTTTGCCGAGCGCATGAATGGCTTACCCGCTAATCTATGAAGCGTTCCTTACCGCTCGCGCTTGTGCTTCAGGCTATGGCTTTGACGCAACAGGCTCACGCCGAGCCAGCCACTGCAGTCGACCAACTGCTCGAACAGGATCACCGGCTGGCGAGCCTTGCCCAGGGGATGCTCGGTGCCAATGCGCGGCTGTGCCGCCAGGCGATGCCGCTGACAGGCTTCGTGCTGCACAGCCGCGACCAGTACGCGGCCGGCACGGTGGAGGCGCTATTTGCCAACGGCCCCCTCACCATAGCGCTGATCCTGCCCGGCTCGCCGGCGGAGCGCGCAGGGCTGCGCCAGGGCGATGCGCTGGCGGCGATCGGGGAACGCCGCACAGCCACCCTGCGGCCCGAGGGCGGGGCGCCGCTGCGCGATACGGCAATGGACGCGCTGGCCGAGCACTGGCCGGGTTCCGGCCCGCTGGTCCTCAGCATCGTGCGGGACGGCACCGAACGGCAGGTCTCACTCCAGCCTGACGCCGGCTGTCGCGCGCTGGTAGAGATCCGCACGCGTAATTCGCTGGCGGCGCGTTCCGATGGGCGGGTGATCCAACTCGATTGGGGCCTGGCAAGCACCGCGACCGATGACGAGATGGCGGTGATCCTGGCGCATGAACTGGCGCATCTGGTGCTCGAACATCGCCGACGGCTGAGCGAGGCGGGCGTCGTCAAGGGCTTCTTTGGCGAATTGGGTCGCAACCAGCGGCTCAACCGGCAGGTGGAGGTGGAGGCCGATCGCCTGTCGGTTCACCTGCTGGCCAATGCGGGCCTCGATCCGCGGATCGCTCCTGCCTTCTGGCGCGGTGCGTTGGCCCGGCGTGCGGCGGGCGGGCTGCGGATCAGTGCCACCTATCCCTCGCCAGAAGCCCGTGCAGTGCTGATCGAGCGCGAGATCGCCGATTACCTGGGCGAGGTTACCGCTCCGAGCACCCCATGGCATCTGCTGGCCCGGCGCGACCGGCCGTTCGACTAAAGCGGACCGGTTGCCTGCTCGGGCGCGGCGCTGATGTCGATATAGTGCCGGTCGTAATAGGTTAGCGGGGCGGCATCGGCGCGGTGCTTGGCGTCGATCAACTCCCCGATAAAGATCGAGTGCGTGCCGAATTCATGGCAATGCGCGCGGCGGCAAACGAAGCTCGACTGCGCTGTGGCGAGAACGGGGACGCCATGCAGCTCCTCCCATTCGCCGACCGCGAAGCGATCGGCGCCGCGCCCGGTCATGAACTGCTCGGCAACGTCGCGATTGCCCAGGCCCAGCACATTGACGCAGAAGGTTTCCGCGCTGGCCAATGGCGCATGGAGCGAGGCAGAGCGATTGACGCACACCAGCAGCGAGGGTGGCTCGAAGCTGAGCGAGCTGACCGCCGTGGCCAGAATGCCGTAGCGATCGCCGCCATGGCCGGTGGTCACCGCATAGACCGTCGATGCGACGTGGCGCATCGCGAGGCGGAAGGCATCCAGGGTTTGCTGGCGGTTTGCATCGGGTTTGCTCACCGGTTGCTCATGGGTTGCAAGCGCACAGGCTGCAAGTGCATTTCGATGTGACGTACATGCTTTTGCTGCACATCCTGATGTGATAACAGGGACGGCATGTCCAACATTGTCATCACCCAAACCCGCAAGCTGATCGAGGAGGGTCGGATGACCCGCGCCGGCCTTGCGCGGGCTTCCGGCCTCCATTCCAACACCCTGCGCGATTGCACCGAGCCCGGCTGGAACCCCACTGCCGAGACTCTCGGCAAGCTCGAAGCGTTTCTCGAGGAGAGCGAGGCGGGGCCGGTGCTGGTCGGCATCGAGGAGATCATCGACGAGGCGCGCAATGGTCGCATGGTCATCCTGGTCGACGACGAGGACCGCGAGAATGAGGGCGATCTGATCATCCCGGGCCAGATGGCGACACCCGATGCCATCAACTTCATGGCCACCCACGGCCGCGGGCTGGTCTGCCTTGCGCTCAGCAAGCGGCGGGTCGAGGCGCTCGGGCTGCAGCCGATGAGCCGCAGCAATCGCAGCCGGATGGAAACCGCCTTCACGACTTCAATCGAGGCACGCGAGGGGATCACCACCGGCATCAGCGCGGCCGACCGGGCGCGCACCATTGCGGTGGCGATCGATGCCGGCAAGGGGCCGGACGACATCGTCAGCCCGGGCCACGTCTTCCCGCTGGTTGCGCGTGAGGGCGGCGTGCTGGTGCGCGCGGGGCACACCGAGGCCTCGGTCGATATCGCTCGTCTGGCCGGGCTGAACCCCAGCGCGGTGATCTGCGAGATCATGCGCGAGGATGGGTCGATGGCGCGGCTGGACGATCTGATCGGCTTCGGGCGGCGGCACGGACTGAAGATCGGCACCATCCGCGACCTGATCGCCTATCGCCGGCGGCACGACCATCTGGTTGAGAAACGCGCGGAGAGCAGCTTCCGCAGCCGCTGGGGCGGCGAGTGGCGCACCATCAGCTTCTGGAACAAGGCCACCAAGGCCGAGACGATGGCGCTGGTGAAGGGGCGGATTGATCCGGAGCGGCCAACCCTCGTGCGGATGCATGCGCTGAGCCTGTTCGACGACGTGTTCGGCCGCGCCACCGAGCGGTTCGGGCTGCTGGAAGGGGCGATGCGGATGATCGGGCAGGAGGGCGCCGGCGTGGTGGTGCTGCTGCACCGCCCCACCCCCACCCATGCCACCCGCGCGATCCAGGGGCTGGAGGAAAGCGGATCATCGGGCGAGCCACTCTCCGAAGCGCAGGATGACAGCCAGTTGCCGCCCGAGCAGCGCGAATATGGCGTGGGCGCGCAGATCCTGTTCGAGCTGGGCGTGCGCGACATGATCCTGCTGACCAACACCCGCCACGCGCTGGTGGGGCTGGAGGGCTACGACCTATCGATCGTGGGTGAGCGCCCGATCCCTGATCTGGGCATGTTGGGGGAGCTGGGCTGATGGCAAAGTTCCTGCTGGTGGAGGCGCGATTCTACGGCCCTCTCAACGACCTGCTGGTGGCCGGTGCGCAAGCCGCGCTGGAGGCGGCGGGGCATGAGGCCGAGCTGGTGAGCGTGCCCGGCGCGCTCGAGGTGCCGGGGGCGATTGCCCTTGCCGCCGAGAGCGGGCGGTGGGACGGCTTCGTGGCGCTGGGCGTGGTGATCCGCGGCGAAACCTATCATTTCGAGATCGTCGCCGGCGAAAGTGCGCGCGGGATCATGGCGTTGACGATGGACGGGCTGGCGATCGGCAACGGCATCCTGACCACCGAGAACGAGGCGCAGGCAATCGTCCGCGCAGACCCCGGGCAAGGCGACAAGGGCGGCGGCGCGGCGGAGGCGGCGATGGCTTTGCTGGCGCTGCGCCAGCGGTTTGCGTGAGGAGTGCAAGCACGCCGAAGCGCGCGTCAAAGCGCGCCGCATGGGGCATGCAGCGGCGGTTGTTCGCGTTCCTGAGCGCCTGGCGGCGAGTTGCCGCGCGATCACAGCCGATCACATTGGAATGGGTTGGATTGAGCTGGTCTCCTATTTCGGCTCTGTTTGCGCCGGCTTGCAAGCGAGTTGCAGCAGGTCTGCACCGCACCTGCATCGCTGACGCTGCGCAGTGCGCCCTCCCCGCATGGCGGCTGCTTTTCAGCCGCTTTGCGGAACCCCTTCGCCAGGCGGGCGCTTAGCGGCGATGGACGGACCGCTCGAATGGATCGCTGCTGTCGGCACGGCGATCGCCGCAGGATTGATCGCCGCCGATCTGGGCCGCAAGGCGACCGGCTGGGGCTTCGTGCTGTTCTGCGCGGTCTCGGTGACCTGGATCGTCTCGGGCCTGACCAGCGATGCCATGCCGATCGCCGTGATGAACGGGGTGCTGCTGGGCATCAATGGCTGGGGCGTGTGGCAATTTCTGCTCAGCCCGAAGAACCGCAAGAAGCTCGAGAAGATCGAGAAAAAAGCGGAAGGGGAAGTGGAAGCGGAAGACGGTTGAGATTGCCCGGTTCCGCTGCGACTCGTCTCAATGGCGATCTGGAACGGGAGCGCGGCGTTGCTCAACGCAATGATTGTGGTGATCCGCCGTTGCGGGCAGTCTCGTCGAACTAACGCTCTGGTAACCTTAGCGCTTCGTTGACGAAGTGGTGCCCTGCGTGGCATAGATCGCGTCGGAGATGCTGTGAAGAACGCTTACGAGGTCCTCGGTATTGCGCCCGAAGCGCCGGACTTCATCCTCCAGGCGGCCTATCGGGCCTGCCTGAAGCGTTACCATCCCGACCGTTTTGCCGGTGCCGATGCCCGGGCCCGTACCGAAGAGGTGCTGGACGCCTATCGGACCCTCAACGACCCGCTCAGGCGGGCCCGCCTCGACCGGCGGATCGCGGCCGAGAAGGGCGAGCAGGCCGGCTCCGCTTTCCAGAGCAGGCCGGGCCCGGCACAAGCGGCGGCCGGACCGGCTCACCGGCGCAGCCCCGCTGCCACTCGCCGATCCTGGACCGGCTGGAACTGGACCACGCCGGTGATCCTCGCCGGCCTCGCGATGATGCTGATCGCCGTGGCGGCCCGGTTCGACCAGCAGCGGTGGGACAGGACCGCCGCCGAAGAGGGTATGTTCGTGGCCGAGGTCACCCGCCCCGCAGCCGCGCTGGCCCGGTCTTACGATCCCGACGGCCTGCCCGGGGGGACGCTGGCGGCGATGGAACTGGCCGAGCCGCTGGCCGATGCCCGCCCGCCACTGGGCGAAAGCGCGCTCGACTTCGCCACGGTGGAGCGCGGCGCCAGGCGCTTCCTTGCGGTCTGGACGCGCGAGGGGATGGAGGGCGCCCGCGGCTTCAGCGAGCGGTGCCACGCCGGTGCGGACCAGCAGCCCCATTGGGAGCGGCTCGATTTTTGCGCGGCCTTCGATTTCGCGGCCGGCGCGGTGGACAATGCCGGCATCCGCCTGCCCGCTTCCGCTCAGGCCTCTAATAGCGCACCTCTGCCGGCTATTCCCGCTCGCGATGCCTATTTCAGGTACCAGACCGATTATCAGGCCGAGCATTATGCCGACCCGACCGGCCTTGCCACCAACCGGCTGCTGAGGGTCAAGCTGATCGTCAACAATGTCGTCGAGCAGGATCTGCAGGCACATTCGGAGCGCGTCGCCCGGCGCGACCTGGAACCGGAGGGCGCAGGCTCCTCCTCGGATAATGCTTCGCGGTCCGATCTTTTCAGGGTGCATTACTGACCGCCCGCTGACCCGAACCGGCGGCGCAACAATCGGCAGCCGCTTACCCTCCGCGCAGCAATTGCACGCCCCAATCGCGCTCGAACAAATAGAGCAGGATCCGTGCCGCCTCTCCGCGCTCGCCGGTGAGCCCGCCATCACGCTCCAGCAGCAGGCGGGCATCGTCCTGCGCCATTTGCGCGAGACGCTGCGTCTGCCCCAGATCGGCGATGCGAAAGCCCTCCTCGCCCGACTGCCGGGTGCCCAGCACCTCGCCGCCGCCGCGCAGCGCGAGGTCCTCTTCGGCCAAGCGGAAGCCGTCCTGAGTCTCGCGCATCAGAGCGAGCCGCTGGCGGCCGGTTTCGGACAGGGCGTCTCCACGCAGCAGCAGGCAGACCGATTTTTCACTGCCCCGCCCCACCCGGCCGCGCAGCTGGTGCAGCTGGGCGAGGCCGAACCGTTCGGCCTGTTCGATCACCATCAGCGTGGCGTTGGGCACGTCTACCCCCACCTCGATCACGGTGGTGGCGACCAGCAGGCTGGCATGGCCGCTGGCGAAGCGCTCCATCGCCGCGTCCTTCGCCGCTGGCGGCAGCTGGCCGTGGACCAGCACCACCGCGTCGTGGAAGCGCTCGCGCAGATTGGCGAAGCGGGCCTCGGCGGCGGCGAGATCGGCGCGCTCGCTCTCGCTTTCGCGCACCATGGGGCACACCCAATAGGCCTGCCCGCCGGCTTCGAGATGGCGTGCCACGCCCTCGATCACCTCGCCCAGCCGATCGAGTGCGACAACGCGCGTATCGATCGCCTGGCGGCCGGGCGGCAGTTCGTCGAGCCGGCTGACATCCATCTCGCCATGGTTGGCCAGCACCAGCGTGCGCGGGATCGGCGTGGCGGTCATCGCCAGCAGGTGCGGGGTGCGGCGGCCCTTTTGCGCCAGCAGCAGCCGCTGCGAGACGCCGAAGCGGTGCTGCTCGTCGATCACCACCAGGCCGAGATTGCGATAGGCGACCGTCTCCTGGAAGATGGCGTGCGTGCCGACCACGATGTCGATGCTGCCATCGAGCAGGCCCATCAGCGTGCTCTCGCGTGGCCGGCCCTTGTCTCGCCCTGTCAGCAGCGCGATCGATATTCCAGTGGGTGCGGCGAGCTTGCGCAGCGTCTCGTAGTGCTGGCGGGCGAGGATCTCGGTCGGTGCCAGCATCGCGCCCTGCGCGCCGGCCTCCACCGCCAGCAGCAGCGCTTCGAGCGCAACCACCGTCTTGCCCGCGCCCACATCGCCCTGCAGCAGCCGCAGCATGGGCGCCTCCTGCGCCATGTCGCCCGCGATCTCGGCGATGGAGCGCTGCTGCGCGCCGGTGAGCGGGAACGGCAGCTGGAGCTTGCCGCGCAGCGAGCCATCGCCCTGCAGCGATTGCCCGCGCCGCTTGCGCCCCTCCTGCCGCACCAGCAGTAGCGCCAGCGCATTGGCCAGCAGCTCGTCATAGGCGAGCCGGTCGCGGGCGTGATCGTCCGGGCCGCGATGCGCCAGCGCCAATGCCTCGCGCCAGGCCGGCCAGCCCTGCCGCGCGAGCACGCCGGGCTCGATCCATTCGGGCAGCGCGGTCGCGCGGGTGAGTGACTGTTCGGCGAAGGAGGCGATGCGCGGCTGGGTCAGCCCCTCGGCCAGCCGATACACCGGCTCAACCAGCTGACCGTTGGCCTCGGCGCTTTCCTCCGCAATGTGGTCGGGGTGCACGATCTGCAGCATCTGCCCGTACTGGTCGAGCCGGCCCGCGATCCACCGGCGCGCGCCCACCGGCAGCTGCTTGCGCGCCGCGAAGGCCGCCCGGCCGAAGAAGGTGATGGCGCAGACATTGCCTTTCGCGTCCTCCGCCATCACGCGGTAGGGCGCGCGGGCCGAGCCGCCGGAGCGATGTTCGCGCACAATCAGCGCCACCACCACCTGCTCGCCCACCTGCGCCGCGTCGAGATCGGGCACCGCGCGGCGCGTTACAAAGCGTTCGGGCAGGTGGTACAACGCATCCCGCACCCGCGTGAGGCCGAGGCGGACGAGCGGCTTTTTCAGCTTGGGGCCGACGCCTTCAAGGCCCTCGATCTCGGCGAACAGCGGGTTGAGCGTCTCAGGGCGCATCAAACGGCCCTAGCCGATCCCGCCGCGCGCCGGTAGGAGGACACCATGAATGCTGTGCCTGCTCCCGAGACCGCCGATCCTCTCACCGATACTCTAGCCCCCCGCCTTGCCCGGGCGCGGTTCCGCGCCTGGCATCGGGGAACGCGCGAGGCCGATTACATGATCGGCGGCTTTTTCGATCGCTACCACGCCGGTTGGGACGAGCGCGAACTCGCCTGGTTCGAGGCGCTGCTGGACGAAGACGAGGTGGATGTGATGGCCTGGGCGCTCGGGGCGGCGCCGGCGCCGGAAAACTTCACAGGGCCGCAACTCGATGCTCTCAAAATGCTCGATTACGTTTCCATATAGAGGAAGGTCCAGCAGGCGCCCCCTCGAGGGGTTCCCCTTAGAACCTGCACAACCACCCGCCCGCGTGCCCTTCCACCCCTTGCGCGGGCGGGTTTCTGCGCTCATGGCCTTGCCCCCCTGCCTCCGAAGCGTCCTCACGGGAACGCGCGCGGACTTTCGCTGCTTCCATTCCTCGGACATGCCTGACCTCTCACGGATCCTTCAAGCCGACCACCCGCTGACCCTCGCCTCGCTGCCGCGGGGCAGCCAGCCGCTGGTTATGGCCGATCTCGCCCGTGCCGCGCATGCGCGGGGCGCGCGGGCGGTGTTCGTCGCGCCTGACGAGCAGGCGATGCGCGCGGTCACAGATGCCGCCCGCTGGTTCGCCCCCGAGCTGCAGGTGATCGAGCTGCCCGCGTGGGACTGCCTGCCTTACGACCGCGCCAGCCCGGCGCTATCGGTCAGTTCGCGGCGGATCTCGGCGCTTCACCAGCTGCAGGCGAGCGGGCCCGACGGGCAGCTGCTGGTCACCACGGTGAATGCCGCGCTGCAGCGGGTGCTGACCCCGTTCCGCATCCGCGAGGCGGTGCGCGAGCTGAAGCCGGGCACGCGGATCGGCTACGAGAGCCTGATCGCGCTGCTCCAGCGGCAGGGTTACGTGCGCACGGACACCGTGGTCGATACGGGCGAATATGCGGTGCGCGGCTCGATCTTCGACATCTTCCCCGCCGGGCTCGACCTGGGGCTGCGGCTCGACTTCTTCGGCGACGAGCTGGAGTCTTTGCGCCTGTTCGACCCGGGTACGCAGCGCACCACCGCGAGAGTCGATGAGCATTTGCTGCTGCCCGCGAGCGAGGCGCTGGTGGATGAGGAGACGATCCGGCGCTTTCGCACCCGCTATCGCGACAGCTTCGGCGCGCATGCCACGCAAGACCCGCTGTACCAGGCGGTGAGCGACGGGCGGCGGCTTGCCGGGATGGAGCACTGGCTGCCGCTGTTCGAGGACCGGATGGCGACGCTGTTCGATCATCTGGGCAAGGACGATCTGGTGGTGATCGAATCCGGCGCGATCGCCTCGGGCGAGGAGCGGCTGGTCGACATTGCCGATTATCACCGCCAGCGCAGCGAGGTCACCGGGCCGAAACCCGGCACCGCGGCCGGCAGCTACCGCCCGCTGCCGCCCGATGCGCTGTACCTGACAGGGCAAGAATTCGGCGCCGTGGTGGAGCAGCGCCCGGTTCATCGCGCGGTGATCTTCACCGAGCCGGAGAGCGACAGGGTGGTCGATTTCGGCTTCCGCTCGGCGCGCGATTTCACGCCCGAGCGCGGCCAGGCGGCCAATATATACGAAGCCGCCGCCCTGCACTTCAAGGCGGTGGCAAAGAGCGGCAAGCGCCCGCTGTTCGCGGCCTATTCGCCCGGTTCGCTCAGCCGGATCGCTGCTATCCTGGGCGAAGCCGGGACGAAGCTGAAGACGGCCGAAAGCTGGCAGGAGGCGCTCGGCCTGTCGGCCCCGAAATCGGGCACCGCCACGCCGGTCGCCATGGTGCTGCCGCTGGACACCGGTTTTGCCAATGACGAGGTGGAGCTGATCACCGAGCAGGATCTGCTGGGCGACCGGCTGGTCCGGCGGCGCAAGCGGCGCAAGGATTCGGACGCCTTCCTGGCCGAGCTTTCCGCCCTCAATCGCGGCGATCTGGTGGTGCATTTCGATCATGGCATCGGCCGCTACCTGGGCCTCGAGCCGATCAACGTGGGCCAGAGCCAGCACGATTGCGTGATGCTGGAGTATCACGGGGGCGACAAGCTCTACATCCCGGTGGAGAACATCGACGTCCTCACCCGCTATGGCAGCTCGGAAGAGGGGGCGACCCTCGACCGGCTGGGCGGGGAGGCGTGGCAGAAGCGCCGGTCGCGCCTGCGCGAACGGATCCAGGAGGTCGCCGGCGAGCTGATGCGCACCGCCGCCGCCCGCGCGCTGCGCCGGGCGCCGGTGTTGGAGCCCGAGGAATCGAGCTGGCGGCAGTTCCTCGATCGTTTCCCCTGGGAGGAGACCGAAGACCAGGACCGCGCGATCGAGGACGTGCTGAACGATCTGGCCGGGGGCCGCCCGATGGACCGGCTGGTGTGCGGCGATGTCGGCTTCGGCAAGACCGAGGTCGCGCTGCGGGCCGCCTTCGTCGCCGCGATGCAGGGGCAGCAGGTGGTGATGGTAGCGCCCACCACGCTGCTCGCCCGGCAGCATTACCAGAACTTCACCGAGCGCTTTGCCGGCTTCCCGCTCAAGGTGGGCCGCCTCAGCCGCCTCGTGCCGCCCAAGGAGGCGAAGGAGACCCGCGACGCGCTTGCCGATGGCACGATGGATGTCGTCATCGGCACGCACGCGATCCTGTCCAAGAGCACGAGTTTCAAGCACTTGGGGCTCGTCATCGTCGATGAGGAACAGCGCTTTGGCGTCACCCACAAGGAGAAGCTCAAGCAGCTGCGCACCGACGTGCACGTGCTCACCCTTACCGCCACGCCGATCCCGCGCACGCTGCAGATGGCGATGAGCGGGCTGCGCGAGCTTTCCACCATCCAGACGCCGCCGGTCGATCGCCTCGCCGTGCGCACATACGTGATGGAGTGGGACGAAATGGTAATGCGCGAGGCGCTGCTGCGCGAGCACCATCGCGGGGGACAGAGCTTCCTCGTCGTGCCCCGCATTGCCGACATGGCGCCGCTGGAGCAGTGGCTGCGCGAGTTCGTGCCCGAGGTGAAGTTCGTCTCTGCCCACGGCCAGATGTCGCCGAGCGAGGTGGAGGAGCGGATGAGCGCCTTCTACGAAAAGCGCTACGACGTGCTCCTCTCCACCACCATCGTGGAAAGCGGGCTCGACATCCCCAGCGCCAACACGATCATCATCCACCGGGCGGATCGCTTCGGCCTTGCCCAGCTCTACCAGCTGCGCGGGCGCGTGGGCCGGGCCAAGCTGCGCGCCTATGCCTATCTGGCGCATGACCGGGACACCGCGCTGTCCGAAGTGGCGCAGAAGCGGCTGAAGGTGCTGAGCGACATCGATTCGCTGGGCGCCGGCTTCCAGTTGGCCAGCCACGATCTGGACATTCGCGGCGCGGGCAATCTGCTGGGCGACGAGCAATCGGGCCATATTCGCGAGGTCGGCTTCGAACTGTACCAGTCAATGCTGGAGGATGCGATCCTCGCGGCCCGGGCCGGCGAGGCGGGGCTCGAGCCCGACAAGCGCGAAGGACTCTCGCCCCAGATCACGGTGGATGCGCCGATCATGATCCCGGAGGATTACGTGCCCGATCTGGCGGTACGGATGGCGCTCTATCGCCGTCTCAACGACGCGCAGGACAAGGCCGAGATCGAATCGATGGCGGCCGAGATGATCGACCGCTTCGGCCCTCTGCCCGCCGCCACCGCCAACCTCGTGCGGCTGATCGAAATCAAGCACCAGGCGATCGCGGCCTGTATCGCCAAGATCGAGGTGGGCGCACGCGGCACGCTGGTGAGCTTCCACAAGGACGATTTTCCCGACCCCGCGGGGCTCATCGCCTATGTCGAGCGGCTGAAGGGCGGCGCACGGCTGCGGCCCGACAACAAGCTGGTGGTCAACCGCGCCTGGGGCGATCCGCAGAGCCGGCTGAACGGCCTGTTCCAACTCACCAAGGGGCTGAGCTCGATCGTGCGGAAATCTGAGCGCGAGCGCGAGGCGGCCTGAGCGCGGCTGACGCGCCGGGTTCTATTCGAACGAAACGGGGATGCCCTGGCTGGCTGCCCCGGCCAGCGCCCGCGCATCCCAATTGGTCAGGCGCACGCAGCCATGGCTGGCGGTCTTGCCGATCAGCTGCGGATCGGGCGAGCCGTGGATGCCGTAGCCCTCCTTGCTAAGGTCGATCCAGATACCGCCGACCGGGTTGTTGGGGCCAGGCGGGATCACCAGCGTCTCGTCCGGGCCCCAATCGCGCCCCTCTGGGGTGAAGGTGTAGTTGGCCTCGGGCGCCACCGCGGTCACCTCCATCTCCCCGCTGGGGCTGGGGAACTGATCGCTGCCGATCGTGGCCGGATAGCTGGCCAGCACCTTGCCCTCGGCATCGAGCGCGACAACGGAGTTCTCGCTCTTGAGCACCTCGATGCGGGCCAGCTCACCCGAAAACTCCTCATCGCCCCGCTCGACGACAAAAATCTCTGTGCCCGCGCTGCCGAAATCCGCCTCGGGGTTCAGCGCTTCGAGGAACGACTGCGCCATGTGGAACCGCTCGGCGAGCTTCTCCTCAGGCGAGTTCCAGCCGACTCGCTCCATCTCGGCCATCTCCACCATGCCGGAAGGGACGGTCTCGAACGGGCCTGCCGCGTCCTCCTGCGTGATGGTGTAGCGAGTGAATACTTCGCTGCCCTGCGTCTCCACCAGGGAGCGCATCAGGCGCTCGTCGATGCCGTCACCCTCCGGCAGATGGTGCGCGCGGCGGTAATGGCGGATGGCGCGGCTGGTGTTGGCGCCCGAGAAGCCATCGATCACCCCGGGCGAATGGCGGCTCCGGTCAAGCAGCACCTGCGCCATCAGCACCTGCCGGCTGCGAGAGCCACTGAACAGCGCATCGGGCACGGCATCGGGAAGGGAGAGGCTCGGCTCCCCCGTCTCGCCCGAACTCTCGCCCGAGCTCTCGCCTGAGCTCTCGCCTGAGCCTGGGCCGGAGACACTCCCCGATTGGGCGTTCAGGGCGCCAGGGAGCGCCAGGGCGCCGAGAAGGAGGAGAAGGCGGATCAGGATGGTGGACATACTATTCTAAACCCTCCCGCGAAGTCGGGTTCCGGCCTGCACCCCGCTACCGAGCGGCTAGCGCGGCGAACTCCGCCCCGGTCAGCGGAGAGCGGCGGCACCTTGACCTGCAAGGCGATCCGCCGGCGTTGGCCTTGAGGCAAGCGGCTGGACAGCGATGGTGCCCAGATTTGCACGAAGCTGCCCCATGCCGGTGCCCATCGCGACTGTATCATCACGTTCCTTTGCCCTCTGGCCGAGGTTGGATGAAGGGCAGAATCGGATCAATCTGGAATTGTGATTGGCGCTGCCTTCCGTGCGATACCGTTTGTTTACGACTTGTCGCTTGTTACAGGCGCCACGGCAGCGTCGGGGTTTCTCGTCCCTTGGATGGCATCGGGATGGCCAGGGGATGCCAGGAGAGATGGTTCATAAAGTGGGCGGTTGCGGCAACTTTTTTCAGTTCCGATGGGGGCAACAGATGGCTCGACGATTTCGTCTCCGACGCTCACTCGTTCGAGAAGGTCGTGCCACGGGCTGACGCTGACCTCGACGGCTGGCACACGCGCCGGTCTCGGGGGACGCCGCTGCACGGATGGCTGACATTGGTGAATACCGCCTGGCGCACGCGCCACCAGCCGGGCGTCATTACCGTGTTTCCGCCGCTGGCGATCCTGGTGGGGCTGTTCGATCGCCTGCGCGGCGCCGATCGGCCGCATGTCGCCTATTGCTTCAATCTGGGCAGTATGCCGGGCGGCCCCCGGCGCTGGGCCGCGCGCGTGGCGATGAAACGAGTGGACATCATCATCGTTCACTCGCGCGCCGAAATCAGGACGGTGTCAGTCTATCTGGCGCTCCCCGCCGCGCGCGTCCGCTTCATTCCACTCCACCGCGCCAGCATGCCTGTCCCGCTGCCGCCATGTTCGGACGAGCCGTTCATTCTGGCGATGGGTTCGGCCAATCGTGACTATGCCACTCTGTTTCGCGCGGCCGAGCACTTGCCATAGGCCTTTAAGTGGTCGCCGCGCCGCGCGCGCTTGAGGGTTTGCAGCCGCCCCCCAACGTCACCGTCGCGTCGGGCCTTTCGCAGGAAGAGTGCAAATTGTTGGCTCAGCGGGCGCTGTTTAGCGTTGCCCGCTTCAGAATGTGGAGATCGCCTCGTGGCAGATTACCGTCATCGAAGCCACGGCGGTGGGATCGGCGGTGGTCGCCACCCGCAGTGCGGGCACGGTCGACTATGTGGAGGACGAATTGAACGGGCTGCTGGTGAACCGGGCGATGCCGAAGGGCTGGCACAGGCGATTGGGTCTTGTGGACAGACACGGCCCGGCGCGAACGGCTTGCCGCACAAGGCCTGCGCTATGCGGCGGAGAACCTCAGCGACCCCGCGGTGGCCGCCCAGCTCGAAGCGTTGCTGGACGAGCTTTATTCGAAGTTCGGTGGACGTCGGGTGGCCCGGTCAGCGACCGCGGCCGCTGATCGCCCGACCAGCGCTCCGGTGGCCCCAGCACGGCTGCTTGGAGAACCGTAGAAGAACCCGCACCGGGCGGCCGCAGAGGGAAGACTTCTCCTTCTCGCATCAGCGCGGTTTCGCCGGTTGCCTCGGCATATGCTCTAGGTTGATCGCTGCCAATCCACCGGCTAGGAGCACACCCGCGGACCGGGCCCCTCTGACGCTCAGCTTCCTTTCGAAGCGCGTGATGTCGGCCGCATCGGATGATCCGATGCTTGAGAGCCCTGGCTGATGCCACCCTCAATCGCGGATCCGAGCGTGCTTGGACTTGATCGAGGATTGGCTTGCTATGGAATTTCTGTTTGCTGACTGGTTGGGAACACCGGCCTGGTTCTGGCTGGCGTTTCTCGGCCTCGTGATCGCGCTGACCGCGTTCGATCTCGGCATCCTCCACAAGGAGGATCGGGAAATGGGGATCGCCGAAAGCTTGAAATTATCGGTATTCTACATCGGCGTGGCCATGCTTTTCGGAGCCTGGGTCTGGTACGCGCGTGGGGCTGAGCCGGGCATGCAATATTACACCGGCTATTTCATCGAAAAGGCGCTGTCGATTGACAATGTCTTCGTCATCAGCCTGATCTTCACCTACTTCGCCATTCCACCCAAGTATCAATACCGCGCGCTTCTATGGGGCATTATGGCCGTTATCGTGCTGCGCGGTCTGATGATCGCCGGCGGCGCGGCGCTGGTGAACGAGGCCTATTGGGTGCTCTACATCTTCGCCGCGTTCCTGATCTTTACCGGCATTAAAATGATGTTTGCCGGCGATCAGCCGATGGATGTGGCGAACAATCCGGCTGTCCGCTTCATCTCCAGCCACATGCGGGTCACCCCCCAACTCCACGGCCAGCATTTTTCGTCCGCATGGAAGACCCCAAGACCGGCAAGATGGTCCGTGCCGCCACGCCGCTGTTCCTGGCGCTGGTCGTGATCAACCTGGCCGATCTCGTCTTCGCGGTGGATTCGGTGCCCGCCATCTTTGCCATCACGACCGATACCTTCATCGTTTACACGTCGAACATCATGGCGATCCTGGGCCTGCGCGCGCTCTATTTTGCCCTCGCGGCGATGGTGCACCGGTTTCACTACCTCAAATATGCTCTGGCAGCGGTGCTGGTGTTCATCGGCACCAAGATCTTCATCACCGATTTCGTGTTCGGCGGCGAGAAATTCCCGCCCGCGCTGAGCCTTGGGATCACCTTCGGCCTGATCGCGGCAGGGATCGTTTATTCGCTCTGGAAGACGCACGGGGAGCCAGAGCCCGAATGGCCGGCCGGAATGGGACCGGACGATCCGGCACGGAGCGACTAGCGCATGCGACCACAATCGGCTCAGTGGCGCTATCCACAGGCAGCCTGCCGCTGACCCGCTGCTTTGCGTTCCTCGCTGCCTTCTGCCGGCCCTAATTAGTTGAAGGCCCGCGGCTGACGGCTTCAGGCGCCGGCCAGCGCGGCGAACTCCTCGCGCGATAGCGGCGGCGCGCCAAGGAAGCCCTGCCAGGTGGCGCACCCTTCCCGCGCCACTGCCGCTCGCTGCGCCTCGGTTTCCACGCCCTCTGCCACCACTGACAGGCCGAGCGCCTGCGCCATTGCCAGGATGCCGCGCAGCACCGCCAGGTCGCGCGGATCGTCGGCGATCCCCTCGATCATGCTGCGATCGAGCTTGATGGCGTGGAGCGGCAGCACCTTGAGGTAGCGAAAGTTGCAGAAGCCGGCGCCGAAATCGTCGAGCGCGATGTGGATGCCGGCCCCGGCGAGTTCATCCAGCCGCCGCGCCGACGGCTCCAGCTCGGCCAGCAGCGATTGTTCGGTGATCTCCAACGTGAGGCTACCGGGGGCAAAGCCCGCGTGTTCCAGCATCGCCAGCATCGCGCCCACGAAATCCACCACCGCGAGATCGGCGGCGGTGACGTTGAGCGAGAGGCGCAGGCCAACAGGCCAGCCCTTTGCCGCCGCCAGCGCCTCTGCGGCGATGTGGCGCGAGAGCGGTGCCACGTGGTCCGCCCGCTCGGCAATGGCGAACAGCGCCTCGGCGCCGATCCGGCCAAGCTGGGGATGACGCCAGCGCGCCAGCGCCTCCGCGCCCACCAGATGGCCATCGGCGCAGGAATATTGCGGCTGGAACAGCACCTCGATCTCGCCCTGATCTAGCGCGCCCAGCAGATCCGCCTCCAGCTGGTGAGCGCGGTGCTCGCCGAACGCGGCCTCCCCATCGACCCACAGCAGCAGCTGCGCGGACTGCTCCTGTGCACGGTCGAGCGCGTCCGCCAGTCGCCCCAGCATCTGTTCGGGGGCTTCGTCGGAACCGGCGCGCAGCAGGGCCATGCGCGGGCGCAGGCGGACGATCCCGCCGCTCCGATCGATAATGGGGAGCGCGATGGCCCGCGCGAGCTCGTCCGCCAGCCACTCCCACCGCTCGCGGCTGCAGGGATGCGCGGCGGCGACCAGGAACGCGCCGCCGCCCGGCCGGGCGACCAGCCGCTCCTGCCCGAATTCAGCATCGAACAGCTGGGCGATCCGCGCGGCGACCTCCACCAGCGCGCGGTCGCCCGCCGCCTCGCCATAGGCGAGATTGACCGAGGAGAAGCGCTTCAGCCGCAGCAGCAGGGCATGGACCGGCGCGGTGCGGCCCGCTTCCCGCGCGGCAAGCTGCCAGGCGGCGATCTGCCGCTGCGCGCCCTCGGCATCGGGTAATCCCGTCAACGGGTCGCGGGCTTCTGTCGGTATCGTCATCGCGGTGGCCCCTGCCCTGCCTTGCCGCGCCCGTCATCTCTCGCGCGGGCTTGCGTTGCAAATCGGAACGGCGCTCCATAGGACTGCAGCGGATGGCGACACTCAAGGCCGATGTGGGCAGCACCCCGTTCGAGCGACTGGCGCTGATTGCCGCGCCGGGCGCGCGCGCGCAGGAGGCGGCGGCGGCGCTGGACGGCCAAGCGCGCTGGGTGCCATTGGCGGAGGCCGATGCGGTGGTGGTGCTCGGCGGCGACGGCATGATGCTGACCGCGATGCACCAGATGATCGATGCCGGCCTCGACCTGCCCGCTTACGGCCTGAACCTGGGCACCGTCGGCTTCCTGATGAACCGCCATCGCCGCCCGGCGCTGCTGGGCGAACGGCTGGCCAAGGCCCGGCCGATCGCGGTGGCCCCGCTGTGCATGGAAGCAGTGACGCAGAGCGGCCAGGAACACAGCCTCTATGCGGTGAACGAGGTCTCGCTGCTGCGCGAGACCCGGCAGACCGCCAAGATCGAGATCAGCGTCAACGGCAAGGTGCGGATCGCCGAACTGGCGGGCGATGGCGTGCTGCTGGCCACTCCGGTGGGTTCGACGGCGTATAATTTCTCGGCCAGCGGCCCGATCCTGCCGCTCGATTCGCATATGCTGGCGCTGACGCCGATCAGCCCGTTCCGCCCGCGGCGCTGGAAGGGCGCGATCCTGCCCGATCGTTCGCGCGTGACGTTCCGCGTGCTGGAGCCGGACAAGCGCCCGGTGGCCGCGGTGGCCGACCAGAAGGAGCTGCGCGATATTGCCGAGGTGCGCCTCGCCATCTGCAACGAACGGCGATTGACGCTGCTTTTCGATCCGGGCCACGCGCTCGACGAACGGATCGCCGCCGAGCAATTCGCCCATTGAGCGCCAATCCGCTGCGGGCCATTGGCGTGCACGGCTTGTCCTGTTCAGGGGCTTGTCAAAGCGCATGGCGCTTCATATAGGCCGCGCTCTGCCCGCCACGGCGGCGCTGGAGCCTGCTCCCCGATAGCTCAGCGGTAGAGCATTCGACTGTTAATCGAATGGCCGTAGGTTCGAATCCTACTCGGGGAGCCATCCGGCCGCTGCGGCGGCCGGCTCAGCTGGTGACTCGGCGCAGGCGTTTCGCCTCCTTGATCGCCTTTTCCTTGTCCACGTCCTCGCAATTGCTCTCGACCAGATCCTCGATCCGGTCCACCGCCTTGCCGAGCAGGTGCTTGAGCGCCTCCCTTTCAGCCTGCGCGTTGCGCAGCTGATGGATCAAATCCTCGCGCTCCGTGCTCCCCTCGTCAGCCACTCTTCGCCCTCTTGCTGTGCACCCGCAAAATAATCCACCATGCACCCAAGTTGCAAGCGGTTCGATTCCCGCCCGATACTGGCCTGCAACCGCGCGGGGCCGCCGCGTATCGGAGCCTGAACGCCAGCACTACGCCATCGCTCCGTGGCAATGCTTGTACTTGTTGCCCGATCCGCAGGGGCACGGCGCGTTGCGGCTGACATTCATGGCGGCGTAGGGATCGTGACTGTCGGAGCCGCCCGGACCGGCCGCGGCCCTGGGCGAGCCGGCGAGCGAGCCGAACAGGGCCGCCCGATACTCCGAACCATCGCCATCGTTGCTGTTCTCCAGCCCGGTCAGCGGATCGATATGGCCGGTGAGGAAATCGGGCAGTTCGGGCAGCGAGGAGGCCGGCATTGGCGCCGGCATCCGCAGCTCGCTCTTCATCAGCACGCGGGTGACGTCCTCGCGGATGGTCTCGAGCATCGATTCGAACAGGGTGAACGCCTCGCGCTTGTATTCGGCGATCGGCTGCTTCTGCGCATAGGCGCGCAGGAACACCGCCTGCCGCAGCGCGTCGAGGGTGGCGAGGTGCTCCTTCCAGTGGTGATCCAGCCGGTCGATCAGGATGCTCTTTTCCACCTGCCGCCAGACGCTCTCGTCCGCCTGGCCGAGCTTGGCCACCATCTTTTCCTCGGCGGAGGCGGCGATGCGCTCTTCGATCAGGTCGGGCTCGACCTGCTCTTCCTGCAACCAATCGTCGAGCGGGGGCTGGAGCCCCAGCATGTCGTCGGCCTTTTCCCTCAGAGCGTCGACATTCCACTGCTCGGGGTAGGAGCCAGGCGGGCAATGGAGCGTGACCATGGCATTGATCGCATCCTGCCGCATCTCGGTGACGACATCGTCCACCCGCGCCGAATCCATGATCTCCGAGCGCTGCTCATAGACCACCTTGCGCTGATCGTTCATCACATTGTCGTATTCGACGACCTGCTTGCGCGCCTCATAATTGCGCGCCTCCACCTTGCGCTGGGCCGTCTCGATCGCCTTGCTGAGCCACTTCGAGCCGATCGCCTCGCCATCAGCCAGGTTGGAGTTCATCATCTTGGAAAACAGCGTGTCGGGCCCGAAAATGCGCAGCAGATCGTCTTCCAGGCACAGGTAGAAGCGTGACAGGCCCGGATCGCCCTGCCGGCCCGAACGGCCACGCAGCTGGTTATCGATCCGCCGGCTCTCGTGCCGCTCGGTACCGAGCACGAACAGGCCGCCGGCCTCGCGCACGCGGTCCTTTTCCTCGGCGACCTCCGCCTTGATCCGCACGATCCCGGCCGTGCGCTCGGGCCCGTCGGGCAGGTCGCGCAGCTCGTCCTCGGTGCGGAATTCCACATTGCCGCCCAGCTGGATGTCCGTACCACGGCCGGCCATGTTGGTGGCGATGGTCACCGCGCCGATACGGCCGGCCTGCGCCACGATATGCGCCTCCTGCTCGTGCATGCGGGCGTTGAGCACCGCGTGCTTCACGCCCTCCTTGTCGAGGAACTGGGAGAGCAGCTCGCTCTTCTCGATGCTCACCGTGCCCACCAGCACCGGCTGACCGATCTCGTTCTTCTCCCGAATGGCGGTGGCGATCGCGGCGAACTTGTCCATCGTGTTCTTGTAGAACTCGTCGTCCTCGTCGACGCGGCGGACGGGCAGGTTGGTGGGGATCTCGACCACGTTGAGCTTGTAGATATCCCAGAACTCGCTCGCCTCGGTGGCGGCGGTGCCGGTCATGCCGGAAAGCTTGGGGTACATGCGGAAATAGTTCTGGAAGGTGATCGAGGCCATCGTCTGGTTCTCGGGCTCGATCTTCACGCCCTCCTTGGCCTCGACCGCCTGGTGCAGGCCGTTGGACCAGCGGCGGCCTTCCATCATGCGGCCGGTGAACTCATCGATGATGACGACTTTGCCGTCCTTGACGATGTAATCGGTATCGCGGCGGAACATCACCACCGCCTTCAGCGCCTGATCCAGGTGGTGGACCACCAGCGTGTTCTCGACATCGTAGAGATTGTCGGTGGACAGGAACCCCGCTTCGGACAGGCGACGCTCGATTTCCTCGCTGCCCTCCTCGGTCAGGCTGACGTTCTTGCTCTTCTCGTCCGTATCGTAATATTCGGGCTCGAGATCCTTCACGATCTGGTCGACGGTGACGTAGAGATCGGACTTGTCCTCGGTCGGGCCGGAGATGATCAGCGGGGTGCGCGCCTCGTCGATCAGGATCGAATCGACTTCGTCGACGATCGCGTAGTGGAACGGGCGGTGCACCTGCTGCAGCCGCTCGTGCTTCATGTTGTCGCGCAAATAATCGAAGCCGAACTCGTTGTTGGTGCCGTAGGTGATGTCCGCGGCATAGGCTTCGCGGCGGGTCGGCTCGGGCAGGTTCGGCACGATCACGCCGACGGTGAGGCCGAGGAACTTGTAGATCTGCCCCATCCATTCCGCATCGCGCCGGGCGAGGTAATCGTTGACGGTGACGACGTGCACGCCCTTGGCCGGCAGCGCGTTGAGATAGGTGGCGAGCGTTGCCACCAGCGTCTTGCCCTCGCCCGTGCGCATCTCGGCGATCTCGCCGCGATGGAGCACGATGCCGCCGATCATTTGTGTATCGAAGTGCCGCATGCCGAGCACGCGCTTGGAGGCCTCCCGCACGGTGGCGAAGGCTTCGGGCAGGACATCGTCGAGCGACTTGCCGGCTTCGAGCTGTTCGCGGAACTTGGGCGTCTGCGCCTGCAGTTCCTCGTCCGAAAAGCTTTCGAGCTGCGGTTCGAGCGCGTTGATGGTGCCAACGATCTTGTCGAGCGATTTGACGTAGCGGTCGTTGGACGAACCGAAAAAGGTTTTGGCAAGGGCGCCGAACATGGGCTGATCCTGTGAAATGCAAGGCACCCGCAACGCGGATGCAAGAGATTGGAAACCGGCCGGAGGAGCTGCGAACCGGCCTGGCACCGGGCCCGCAGCGGGGGCGCTATTCGTGCGCGCGATCGACCTGGAGCATCACCGTGGGAACGATGATGGGAAGCACCGGGCGCGGGCAGAAGCTGGCCCCGCTATCCGGCCGCGGCAGGGTGGTGAGCAACCCGGCTTGGCGCTGCGGCGCGCTGATGCCGCAGGCGAGGCTGGCCTGCTCGACCAGCCGAACGGGATCGCTCACGATGTCCGCCCGCGCGGGCTCCCCGATGGCGGCAAGGCCGGCGCACAAAGCGAGGAGGGTCAGCAGACGGCGGATCATGGCCCTGGAAAGTAATCGTCCTGGCGCCGCAGGTCCAGCCTATTCGGGCAATTGATCGTGGGATACGTACTGTTCCGATCGAACAAGTGCTCCGATCGGGTTGCCCTGTGCAAACAGAATGGGAGTAAACGCCTTTCTCGGCACGCATTTTCCTGTTGCACCCCGCCGAACCCTTCCAGCAGCTCGACCGTGCACCGGCTGACGGTTCCGTCGCGCTCCACGACGAAACTGAGGACGACGCTGCCCGGAAGGAGCTGGGCGGTTCGCGCCTGCAACTGAATGCTCGTGCGCCATAGACCAACGACCGTTGCTCGGCTTCCAGTACTCTGCGCCATCGCTGAAGGCGCCAATAGCAATGGAACGACGGCGAGGCTGGGAGATCGGATGCCGAGTGGGTCCGACAAACGGGCGAGATCATCAAGCATCCAAGCGGTGCGTGCGCCATTGTCGGGGCCGCCAGGCGCTTCTATGCGGGCGCGCGATGGACCTGACGCGCTCTCCGCTTGCACTGCCCTTTCCCGCGATGCCGCCAATTGATGGCGTGACGCTGCGTATCGCGCGGGCGCGCTACAAGGCGTGGGACCGGTGCGACCTGACATATGTGGAGCTGGCCGAGGGCACGACGATTGCCGGGCTGTTCACCAAGAACGTGTGCTGTTCGAGCGAGGTGGAGCTGGGACGCGAGCAGGCGCGGCTCGGCAGAGCGCGGGCGCTGGTGGTGAATGCGGGCAATTCCAACGCCTTTACCGGCTGGCGCGGACGCGAGGCGGTGGAGCAGATCATGGCGCAGGTGGCGGCGCATCTGGGCTGCGAGCCGAGCGAGGTATTCGTCTGTTCCACCGGGGTGATCGGCGTGCCGCTGCCCACCGACCGCGCGCAGGAGGGCATTGCGGCGGCGCTCGATGCTCCTGGATGTTCGTGGGAGGATGCCGCGCTCACCATCGGGACCACTGATACATTTCCCAAAGGTGCCATGGCGCAGGCGATGGTAGGCGGGCGGCGGGTGACGCTGGCGGGCATCATCAAGGGCAGCGGCATGATCGCGCCCGACATGGCGACGATGCTGGGCTACATCTTCACCGATGCGGCGGTGGAGCCGGCGTTCCTGCAGTACTGCCTGAGCGCGGTGAACGAGCGCACCTTTCAGTGCATCACCGTGGATAGCGACACCTCGACCAGCGATACGGTGCTGGCCTTTGCCACCGGGCGCGCGGGCAATGTGCCGCTGGCTTCGGTTGACGATGCGGGCGCCGATGCCTTTGCCGCGGCGCTGCACGATGTGTGCCGCCAACTCGCCCAGCTGGTGGTGCGCGATGGCGAGGGGGCGAGCAAGTTCATCACCATCGGCGTGACCGGCGCGGAGACGGACGAGAGCGCGCGCAGGATCGGGCTGTCGGTGGCCAATTCGCCGCTGGTGAAGACCGCAATTGCCGGCGGGGATGCGAATTGGGGCCGCGTGGTGATGGCGGTGGGCAAGGCGGGCGAGCCGGCCGACCGTGACAGGCTCTCGATCGGTTTTGGCGGGCACTGGACTGCGCGCGAGGGTCAGCCCCTGGCCGATTATGACGAGGCGCCGGTGGCCGAGCACCTCAAGGGCCGCGAGGTGCAGATCGCTGTGGACCTGAGCCTCGGCGATGGCCGCGCCGAGGTGTGGACCTGCGACCTCACGCATGGCTACATCGCCATCAACGCCGATTACCGCTCCTGAGCGGACCCCTGCCCTGCCTGCCCATGAAGGATCGCCCATGAGCGTGCTCGACCGCGAGATCCTCGCCCTGTGCCGGCAGGTCACCGCCGATGTGATCCTCCCGCGCTACCAGAACCTCCAGGCGGGCGAGGTGGAGGACAAGGGCGGCAACGACCCTGTCACCATTGCCGATCGTGAGTCCGAAATGGCGCTGTTCGAGGGGCTGGCGAAGCTCGCACCGGGGATCGGCCTGGTGGGCGAGGAGGCGGCCCATGCGGACGAGGCGGTGATGGGCCGGCTTTCGGATGCGTGCTGGATCGTCGACCCGATCGACGGCACGCGCAACTTCGCCGCTGGCAAGCCGCCCTTCGGCATCCTGATCGCGCGGGCAGAGGGGGGCTTTGCGCAATCGGGGTGGATCTTCGACTGTTTGACCGAGCGCTTCTGCGCCGCGCACCGTGGTAGCGGCGCGTTCCTCGACGGCGAGGCCTTCACCGCCCGCGAGACCGGGGCCGAGCGGCCGGTGGCGGCGATCTCGCTGCTGTTCCTTGACGATGCGCATCGCGAACGGGTGCTGGCGCAGCTGACGCCGCATTATGCGCTTGCCGACATTCCCTATTGCGCGGCCGAGCAATATCCGCGGCTGGCGCAGGGCGCCAATGATGTGGCGATCTTCGAGTGCACGCTGCCGTGGGACCATGCGGCGGGCGCGTTGTGGCTGAACGAGGCGGGCGGCAAGGTGGCGCGGCCGGATGGCGCGGCCTATCGGGTTGACGATGGCCGCAAGGGCATGATCGGCGCGGCCTCGCCTGCCTTATGGGAGCAAATGGCGGGGCTGCTGGGGGAGATGCCCGGCGACTGAGAGGGGGCTTGTAGCCGGGGTACTCTTGCGGGGCACCCCGGCGGCGCGATCAGATCTCGCTTTCGATCCAGCTCTTGAGTTGGCTCTTGGGTGCGGCGCCGAGCTTCTGGGCGACAGGCTGGCCGCCCTTGAACAGCACCATGAAGGGGATCGACTGCACGCCCATGCGGCCGGCGACCTCGGGGTTCTCCATGATGTCGACCTTGGCGATGGTGACCTGCTCGCCCAGTTCGTCGCTCAGCTCCTCCAGCGCGGGGGCGATCATCTTGCATGGCCCGCACCAATCGGCCCAGAAATCGACCAGCACCGGCTTGTCCGAATCGAGGACGTCTGACTGGAAGCTGGCATCGGTGACTTGCTTGGTGGCCATGGTGTGGGCTCCTTTGATTGTGCGTGCCGATCTAGGCGCAACTGTGCGGGGGACAACTCCCTACCCGCCAAAGCTTTCCTCCGCCGCCGGCAAGGCCGGTTTGTGCGGGGCGAGCAACTCGGGCGGCAGGGCGATCAGGCGCGGGGCGTGGGTGTAGAGCACCGCGGCCTCGATCGGCCGGCCGGGATAGATCCGCTCCAGCGCGGCGACATAGGCCGCCATCTGCGCCAGCGTGGCGCGGGGCACCTGGGCCAGCGTCTCGGGCGGGCGGCGCGTGGTCTTGAAATCGGCGATGAGGATGCGGTGCTGCTCCACCAGCAGGCGGTCGGCGGTGCCGGCGACGACCTGCCCGCCCACGGTGGCGGCCAGCGGCACCTCCGCCAGCGCGGCGGGCGAGAACAGCGCGGCGAAGGCGGGATCGGCGATCACTGCAAGGGCGCTGGCGAGCATTTCGGCGCGCTCGGCGGCGGGGAACTCGGCAGCGTTGCGCAGCAGCCAGGCGGCGGCGCGGGGCTGGCGCTGGGGCGGCGCGACATCGGGCAGGCGTTCGAGCAGGCGGTGGATGAGGACGCCGCGCCGGGCGGCCGTGCCTTGCTGGGCGCCGCCCGCTCCGGCCGGCAAGGGGGGATCGGCGCCCTGGTCCTCGCCGGCGGAGGATGGCGCGAGCGGACGGGGTGGGCGCGGTTCGGCGCCGGGGGCGCGCACCACCCAATTGGGCAGCATGGCCGGGATTGGCAGCTCGACCTGCTCGCGGATGGCGACAGAGCGCGGGGCTGCGCCCCATTCGCGCCGCTCGCCCCAGATCGGGTCCGCCAGCGGATCGGCTTTCACAAGCGGGGAGAGGCGCGCGAACCAGCTATCGGCGGCGGGTTCGGTCTCGCGCTTGCCCAGCGCGCCACCGATGAACAGCGCCTCCTCCGCGCGGGTCATGGCGACATAGAGCAGGCGCCAGTGTTCCTGGCGCTCCTCCGCCTTGGCCTGCAGTTCGGCGGCGGCGAGGCGGCCGACCTTCAGCTCCTTGGGCAGATCGGGCACCGGCACGCTGCGTCCGCCGCCGCCGGGCAGCTGCTCCTCCAGCGCGAGACCGCGCGAGGGCGAGGCATCGGGGTTGCCGGTGGCGTCGGCCAGGATGACGATCGGCGCCTGCAGGCCCTTGGAGCCGTGGACGGTCATCACCCGCACCAGATCGTCGCCCTGCTCCTGCTCGCGCTTCAGTTCGCCCTCGCCCGCATCGAACCAGCGGATGAAGCCGGCGAGGCTGGCGGTGTGCGATGCGGCATGGGCCAGCGCGGCGTTGACCAGCTCGTCGATCGGATCGTTCGCCTCGCGCCCGAGCCGCGCGACCAGCCTGCGCCGGCCCTGCCACGGGCCCACCAGCAGCCAGTGGAGCAGCGCCTGCGGGGGCTCGAAATCGGCGCGGGCGAGCAGCGGATCGAGCTGGGTGCGAAGGGCGAGCACGTCCGGATGGTCGGAATGGCGCAGATGGTCCCACAGCCGCGCGTGTTTGGGGCGGTGGCCGTGCTCGAGCAGCTGCTGCTGGCTCCAGCCGATCAGCGGTGACACGAGCAGGCAGGCGAGGCTGAGATCGTCCAGCGGCTGGGCGGCGAAGCGCAGCGCAGCCATCAGGTCCTTCACCGCCAGCGGCGCGCCGAGCCGCAGGCGATCGACGCCAGCCACCGGCACGCCGGCGGCATGGAGCCGCGCCACGATCAGCCCGGCGAGTTCGCGGCGTTTGCGGACGAGCACCATGATGTCCCCGGCGCAGGCGCGGCGGGGCTCGCCCTTGACCAGCTGGTGGTGGCCGATCAGCGCCTTGATCTGCGCGGCGATGCAATCGGCCATCCGCCGCTCGGGCGCAGAGAGCCAGCCTTCGGGGCCCTCGGCGCTGTCGTCCTCGTCGTCCTCCTCGCCGCGGCGGGCGTGGACTGGGTGCCAGAGGGTGACGAGACCGGGGCGCCGGTCGCCCACGTGGCGCTCGGGTGCGCTTTCGAGGCCGAAGCTGGCGGGGTTGAGGGCCTCGATCGCCGCGTCCACGAAATCCAGTACCGTCTGCGCGGTGCGGTAAGAGCGGCCGAGGCCCAGATCGACCAGTTCGCGCGCCTCGATCCGTTCGGGCAGGCGGCGGGCGTTGGCGGCCCAGTCTGCCATGGCGCTGGCGAAGCGATCGCGCGCATCGCGGAAGTTTTCCGGCGAAGTGCCCTGGAAGCGGAAGATTGCCTGCTTGTAATCGCCGACCACGAAGATGGTGCGCAGGCGGTCTTCGTGCTGGCCGTGGCCGGTGAAGAAATCGCCGGTGAGCGCATCGATGATCGACCATTGCGCCTGGTTGGTATCCTGCGCCTCGTCGATGAGGATGTGATCGAACCGGCGATCGAGCTTGTAGCGGATCCATTCGCCCAGGCCCGGCGCGGCCAGCAGCAGCGCGGCGCGGCGGATGAGATCGTCGAAATCGATCAGCCCCTCGCGCGTCTTCGCCTCGTCCCACGCCAGTGCGAAGCGGCGGCCGACGGTGAGCGCGGGGGTGAGCAGGCCCGCCAGTTCGATGAGCGCCGCACGCTCGCGCAGGGCTTCAAGGCAGGCGTGGACACGCAGCGCCATGTGTTCGTAATTCGCGTCCAGCTTTTCGAGGTGGCGCAGGTTCTTGGGGCGGCCGTCCTTGGTGAACAGTTCGCTGGCCAGCTCGTCGAAGCAGGCGGCGCGGGCCGCGCCCTCGCCCGCGAGCCATTGCTCGATCGCCTCGACGCATTTGCTGGCGGTGGGCGTGCCCCAGCTGCGGTGGATTTCGAGGCAACGCTGGAGCGCGGCGCAGTCGAATGCCGGATCGTTGCACAGTTCGGCGAGGCAATCTTCGGCCGCATCGGCCGGCAGGCCGAGCAGCGCCTCGACGCGGCCCTTTAGCGGCTCCTGCCATCCGCCCGGGCCGAACCATGCCGCGCGGGCATCGGCGCAGCGCATCAGCCATTCGCGCGCCTTGTCCGGCCCCATCCGCAGCGAGAGCAGTTCGAGCGCCTCGATCGGCAGGCGGTCGCCGCGCTCCTCCCACCCCACCAGCAGCTCGGCGAGGACGCGGTGCGCGAGCAGCTCGCGATCGCGGTCTTCCATCGGCTGCGTGCCGGGCACCAGCATGGCCTCCTGCGGGAAGGCGGCGAGCAGCCATTGGGCGAAGGCGTGGATAGTATCGATCCTGAGGCCCCCACCCGGGCAATCGAGCACCGCGGCGAACAGGGTGCGGGCACGGGCCCGGGTTTCGGGCGCGGGCTCCTCGCCGATGGCGATGAGATCGCCGGCGAGCAGCTCGTCCGGCAGGCGCACCCAGCTGGCCAGCACCTCGTTGATGCGGGTGGCCATTTCGGCGGCGCCGGCCTTGGTGAAGGTGAGGCACAGGATCTGGCCAGGCGCCACGTCCGGCCGCAGCAGCAGCCGCAGCACGCGGGCGGAGAGCACCTGCGTCTTGCCCGTGCCGGCCGAGGCGGAGAGCCACACGCTGCGCGCCGGATCGACCGCGCGGGCCTGGTTGTCGCGCAAAGGGAAGACCTTCGCGCCTTTGGGTGTGGTGGCGGCTCCGGTGGCGTTGGCGGGGGGGCTCATCCGAGTTCGCCGATCCATTCATCCAGCCGCATCAGCTGGTCGAAGGTGGAATAGCTGGGCGCATCGGGGTTGAGGCGGGCGGTGAACGGCTCGCTGCCGAGGATCCAGCGGTCGAGCGCCTCGTGCAGGAAGCGCTCGGCTTCTGGGAGGAACTCGGCGGGGGGAATACCGCTTTTCTTGCGGCCGACCAGAAGCGGGGTTTCCTTGTGGCCGAAGTCCTTCCCTTTCTTCGCCAGCGACCAATATTCGAAACAGGTCGGCTCGCCCGGTTCGCCGCCGAAGGCGCCGGCCCGCGCCATCAGCCCGAGCGTGCCGAGCTGGAGCGCGTAGCCCGCTTCCACCTCGCGCCCGTTGGGGGGCTGGCCGGTCTTGTAATCGACGATGGCGAGCGTGCCGTCCTCCAGCCGGTCGATCCGGTCGACCTTGCCCTTGAGGGTGATGCCGCGCACTTCCAACTCGCCGGCCTCCTCGAACAGCAGCGGGGTGCGGGTGGGATCGGCGGCGATTTCGGCGGCGACCCATTCCAGCGCCCTCAGCAGCCGAGGCCGCCACAGGGCGCGCATCAGCGGGTGCGCATTCATCGCCGTCAGCTGCTCGGCGGCGATGGTTTCGAGATCGCCGCCCGAGCGGTGCCAGGCTTCGAGGATGGCGTGCGCCAGCGTGCCCCGCCAAGCGGGCGTGGGCTCGGCATCGAGCGGATCGAGCTCGCTCAGCGAGAGGATCGCCTGGGCGTAGAACTGATACGGGTCGGAGCGGAGGCGATCCAGCGCGGTGACGCTGACGGGTACGCGCCGCTGTTCGGCCGAGGGATTGGGCTGCGGGCGCGGATGGGCCCGGTCCTTCGGGGGTTCGGCGATGGCGCGGGCGAGCTCGACATGGCGCTGGTCTTGATGGCGGCCGATCAGGTCGGTGCCGAGCAGCGCGCGCACCCGCAGCAGGAAGCGCGAGGGGATCGCCGGGCCGCCAGCATCGCGCCGGGCGCGGCTCAACACCACCTGCGGCGACCCCAGCGCACCGGCCAGATCGTGCGCGGCGAGGCCGATGCGGAAATCCGCTCCGGGAACGCCGAGCGCGCGCAGCACGGCCGGGGCGAGCAGCGCGTCGCTCGCCGGGGCGGCGGGCCACCCGCCCTCGTTCAGCCCGGCGCAGATGACCAGATCGGCCCGCGTCATGCGCGATTCCAGCAGGCCGTAGAGTGCGATGCGAGGATGGCCCCCGTAGGAGGGGCGCACAGCCACGCGGTCCATCGCCTCGCGCAGCATGGCGGGCAGTTCGGAGGGATCGAGCGGGGTGCCGGTTGTGCGGGCGTTCTGGCGCAGGTCTTCCAAGAAGGCGGCGAGCGCGCGGCCGTCCTCCTTAGCCCACAGCGCCTCGCCTGCTAACGCTTCGCCGGCCGCTGCGAGTTGGTCGAGATGGTCCGCCAGCGGTGCCTCGGCCTGCTCCTGCAGTGGGGCGAGGATCGCTTCCAGCGCGGCCCACCAATCGGTGAGGCCGGCCTTGGCGGCAACCTGTCGCAGCGGGGCGAGGCCGGGCGCGGCGCGGGGGCCGCGCAAATGGCGCTCGAACCGGCGGGCCTGGCGTAGCCACTCGCCGCGTGTCTCCTCACCCTGCACGAGCGGGTGCGATAGCAGCGCGGCCAGCGGCACGGGCGCCGCCTGTTCCGCGCCCACTTCGGCCAGCAGCAGGAGCAGGCGGCCGGCGGTGGTCTGCGGCAGGGGTTTGCCGGCGGTGTCGTCCGCCTGGATCTCCCAGCGGCCGAGGTGATGGACGATGCGCTGCGCGAGGCCGCGATCGGGGGTGATGACGGCGACGCGCTTTTCGGGCTGCTCGATCGCTTCGCGCACCAGCAGGGCGATGGCCTGCGCCTCCTCCTCGGGGTGAGCGCTCTCCATCAGCCGCACGCCGGAGAGGCGGCGCTTTTCCACCGGCAGGTCGATCCAGCTGCAGCTCGCCTGCGGGGGGAGGAACAGGCTGGAGATCGCGTGGCTGCGTTCCGGCGGAGCGGCGGCGGGGCCGGAGCGGTGCCAAGGCTGCACCTCGCCCCGCGCAATGCCCATCCGATTGAGCAGCAGCTTGAGGTGGTATTGCGGATGAGTCACCGCATCGCCGCGCGCGAGTGGCTCCTCGGCCTGCGGATCGCCCGCGGTGCCCAGTTCGTCCCACACGACTTCGGGCAGGGTGAGGTCGAAATCGGGCAGCACCACCGCGCCCTTCGGCAGCTCGCTCACCACCCGCAGCAGGGTGGCGAGTGCGGGGGCGGCGCTGGTGACGCCTGCGGCGACGATGGGCGTGGGTGGCGGCGTGGTGCGCCATGTCCGCGCGGCGTGGCGGAACAGCGCGTTGCGGCGCTCGGCGGCGTCGATCTGCCCGCGTTCGGCCAGTTCCGCCTGCCAGCGGGTGTGGACCGAGGCGAACAGGTGGAGGCTGTTCTGCCAGTGGCCGGCGAGATCGCCCAGCAGGTCGAGCACCCGCTCGCCCAGCAGCGCATCGGGCCCGATCTCCTCCACCAGCAGCCGATCGATCGTGCGGCCCAGTTCGAAGGCGACCCGCAGCAGGCGCGCGCCGCGTGGGGCCTCCTCACCCTGCTGCTCGCGGATCAGCGCGGCGAGGCGCAGCCAGCGGAAGGTTGGGTCGGCGGCGGGGGCGATGATCTCGCCCGAGCCCAGCGGATCGAGCAGATGGCCGATGGTCTCATCCAGATCGAGATCGCCCACTGCGGCCATGCGCGGCAGCAGCAGGCCATTGCGCGCACTCTCGCCCTCCTGCGCGCCGAAATGGCGGATGAAGGCCTCTGTCAGCGTGCGGATGGCGCGGGCGCTGGGCAGCAGCAGGGTGAGGCGGGCGAGGCCCAGCTGCGGATCGAAATAGCGCGGCACCAGCCCGGCCACCAGCGCATCGGCAAAGCCGCGATGCGCGGCGATCGAATAGACCAGCGGGCCCTTCATCGGCGTGCCATCAGCCGCCCGTCAGCCCCCGGTGAGCGCGAGTTCGGTGGGGGCGATCGCCTGCGGGGTGCCGACTTCGAACCACTCGCCATTGAAGGCGCAGCCGTAGAGCCGCCCTTCCCCGATCGCTCGATCCCACAGCAGGTTGGTGGAGAACGGGCCGCTGGGCGCATCGCGCAGCAGCCGCTTGGCGGCAAGCTGGATGCCGGTGAAGACGAACGGCGCGATCCGTCCGGGGCGGCGGCGATCCAACCTTCCGTATCCATCCATGTGGAAATCGCCCAGCCCGCGGAAATTGCGCGCGCCGGTGTGCGCGACCAGCAGCAGCAGCGCGTCCATCCGCGCGGGATCCCAGGCGTGGGAGAGCTGGCGGAAGGCATCGACCGGCCCATCGAGCCAGACATTGTCGCTGTTGAGGCAGAAGAACGGATCGGGCAGCTGCGCCTGCGCGCGGACGAGGCCGCCGCCGGTTTCCAGCAATTGCTTGCGTTCGTCGGAGATGGTGACGGCCGGGGCCCGGCGGTTCTTGACGTGGGCGATGATCGTATCGGGCAGGTAGTGCACGTTGACCACCGCGCGGGCGATTCCGGCTGTGGCCAGCCGATCGAGCGCATGGTCCAGCAGCGGCTTTCCGGCCACGCGCACCATCGGCTTGGGTTGGCTAACGGTGAGCGGGCGCATCCGTTTGCCGAGCCCGGCGGCAAGCACCATCGCGCTGTCCGATGCGAGCGCGCGGGGTGCTGCAGCCGGTGCGGGGGTGGGCGAAGGTGGGGTGATCGGCGCCATGGCCGGCGCATCCTGCACGATCACTCGACCTCTCCGCCGCGGCGTTCGCGCAGCTCCTGCGGCATATTGGCGACGAACCAGGCGGCGACCGGGGCCAGCGCGGGATGCGCCAGATCGCGCTCCAGCGCCTCCCACACGCGCGGGATCAGCGCGAGATAGCGCGGCTTGCCATCGCGCCGCCACAGCCGGGCGAAAATGCCGACGATCTTGGCGTTGCGCTGCGCGCCGAGCCGCGCGTAATCGGCGAGGAAATCGGGGCCGGGATCGGTGCTGGTGCAATAGAGCTCCAGCATCGCCTGCTCGAGTGCGGGCGACACATCGCGCCGGGCATCCTGCAGCAGCGAGACCAGATCGTAGGCGCGGTGGCCGACCAGTGCATCCTGGAAATCGATCAGACCCTGTTCGCCCGCGCTTGCAGCGGGGCCGCCATTGCCGTTGGCGGCGGGCCCGCCGAGCAGCATGATGTTTTCCGCATGGTAATCGCGCAGCACGGTGACGCCGGGCTGCTGACGGGCGAGCATCGGTGTCAGCACCGCATCCCATGCGTCATGCCAACCCGCCTCGTCGACCGCGAGGCTCATCCCCGGGCAGTACCATTCCACGAACAGTGCCGCCTCGCGCTGGTAGGTGGCGAGATCATAGGGTTCGAACGGGCCGGGCGGGTGGGCGTGGAGTGCCACCAGCGCCGCGATGGCGCGGGCGTAGACCGCCGGCTCCTCGGCCGGGTGCAGATCGAGCCAGTCGCGCATCCGGTCGTTACCGAAATCCTCCAGCAGGACGAGGCCGCGCTCGGCCCGCTCGGCATAGATCAGGGGTGCGCGCAGGCCCTTTTCGGACAGCCAGCGGCCGACGTGGAGGAACGGGCGCGGATCTTCCTGCGGGGGCGGCGAATCCATCATGATCGCGCTGAAGCCGCCATTGCGGACGCGGAAATAGCGCCGGAAGCTGGCGTCGCCCGGCAGCGGCTCGACCTCGGCCCCGGCCCAGCCGGCCTCGTTCAGGAAATCGTCCAGCCCCTCGGGCAGCGTGGCTTTCACGGTCTTGGGCATCATATCGGGCATGGCATGCGGCTTTGCCAAGCCGCGCCGCCTTCCACAATCGCCTTGCGCCCTTCACCCACGATTTCGAGCTGGATGCCAAGGCAGCCGGGCTCGTGCGCGAAGCCGCCGGCATGCTCGGGCCACTCAGCGATGAGTGCGGCGCTCTCGCGATATTCGGCAAGGCCGAGTTCGGCGGCTTCGCCGGGGGAGCGCAGGCGGTAGAAATCGGCATGGACCAGCGGCAGGCGCACTGCGGGCGGATCGTAGGATTCGATCAGAGTGAAAGTGGGTGATGGCACCTCACCGGTGTAGCCCAGCGCGGCGATGATGGCGCGGGCGAGCGTGGTTTTGCCCGTGCCCAGCCCGCCCGAGAGCGCCAGCACGTCGCCCGTTTGCAAGTGGGTTGCAAGCCGCTCGCCGAAGGCCTGCATCGCCGGCAGATCGGGGAGCGAAACCTCTTGCGCCGCGCTCACGGCAGCGTGATCGAGGCGGTGGTGCCGCCCTCCCCCGCGACCAGCTCCAGCCGGCCGCCGAGTGCCTCGAGCAGGCGGCGGGCGCGGGCGATCTCGCTGGCGTGTGCGCCGTTGCGGGCACCGCTGCTGGCGAGCGCGAGCGGCAGCTGTTCAGTGGTGCCGCGGCCATTATCGGTGATGATGATGCGCGGCTTCTTCGGCCCGTTCAGCGCGACCTGAATGCGGCCGGTGCCCTGCGGTGCATTGGCGATTGCGGCATCGAGCAGGATGCCGAGCGCCTCGGCCAGCCCGCGGCGGCTGGTGGTGACGCTGCCGGCGTTGCGCGCGGCGCGCAGCTCCAGCGCCTGGTTGCGGTCGTCCAGCAGCGCCTCGCGTTCGTGCGCGATAGCGGTGAGGAGCGGCAGCAGCTCGACCGGTTCGGGCTCGTCGGCGGGTGTTGGCTCTTCCTCCGCCACCTCTGGCGCGGGGGGTTTGGACTGGTGTGTTGGGAGAGCGGCGCCGGTGATGTCGAGCACGGTGAGCAGGCCGTTGCCATCGGGCAGCGGGAGCGCGGTGAACACCAGCACCCGCCCGTCGGGCAGCTGCACCTGCCCGCCGTGCTGCATGCGATCGAGCGTGGCCGAGCGCACCGCTTCGCCGATCGCCTTGCGCTGTTCGGGCCGGGCGAGGCGGCGGCCGATCTCCTCCACCAGCGCGTCGATCCGCGGGGGCTGTTCGAACAGGGCATCGGGCAGCGCGAAGATTTCCGGGAAACGGCGGTTCCACAGCTGCATCCGGCCATCGGGCGCGAACACGGCCAGCGCCTCGGACAGGCTGTCGATCATCGCCGTGCGGGTGCGCAGCAGCATATCGCGCGTGGCGGCGAGCGCCAGCTGCTCGGTGCGGTCTTCCGCGGCCAGTACCAGCCCGCCATCGGGCAACGGATGGGCGATGATCTTGAGGTGGACGCCATCGGATAGTGGCCAGTCGACCCGCACCGGCTCGTCGGCGGTGAACCATTCGGCCAGCTCGGCCCGCCATTCGGGAAAATCGCGTCTTTCGGGCAGGCGGCCGGCATCGCGCATCTGGTCGAGCAGGCGATCGAAGGGCAGCGCCTCCAGCTCGGGCGCGGGCGGCAGCTTGAAGATGCGGCGGAAGGGATCGTTGGCGAAATCGAGCTGGCGCTCCCGATCGAACCGGGCGATGCCGAGCGACAGCTGATCGAGCAGCGCGCGCTGGGCCGAGCGGAAGGCCCGCAGCGTGCGGTTGCGCCGCTCCTGCTCCTCGATATCCACCGCATAGCCGGCGATGCCCGCGGCGCCGAGCGGCAGGTCCGACACCTTGAGCGCCACCCGCTGGCGGCCGAGCGTGGCCTGCACCACGCGCTCGACCGGTTCGCCCGTTTGCAGCGCGCGCGCGGCGAACTGGCCGGCGGCGTGGCCTTCGATCGGCTCGACCAGTTCCAGCTGGCGCTCGATCACCTCGCCGGAGTTGCTGGCGCCGACTGCGGCGACATAGGCGCGGTTGACCATCTGGAGCCGCAGATCCGCCCCGCGCAGCCAGATCGGCATCGGCGCCGATTCGATCAGCCCGACCAGCGCCGCGAAATCACCGGTGGCGCTGGCGGCCTCCTCGCGCAGGGCGGCGAGTTCGGCCTCGCTTTCGGAGAAATCGAACCACCAGACGAGCGCCGCATTGGGCGCGATGGCCGGATCGGCGCGCTGGCCGCGCACCGCCAAGCTGCGGGCGGAGGTATGGGCCTGCCCGCCCTCGCCCGCCCACCCGACGGCAAGCTCGAACGGCGCGGCGGTCTTCTGGGAGCGGCGCACTGCTTGGGTGAGCGCATCGAGATCGGCGCGGGCGAGGCCGTGTTCACCGCCCAGTTCGCTGAGGAAATCGGGCAGCCGTTCGAGCCCCAGCCAGGCGGCGAGCCGCTCGTGCCCCTCGATCCGGCCATCAGCGCGGACCAGCAGCGGCAGAGCGGGCGCGGTATCGATCATCCGCGCGAGGCGCAGGGCCGACAGACGGGCGCCCTTGGCCTGCCCCTCGCGCGTGCGGGCGGAGAGCGCGAGCCAGGCGGCGGCGCCGGTCCAGGCTGCCAGCAGCAAGCCGAGGAGGACCAGCGCGGTGGGAGAGAGTTGCATTGTTGGCGGCGTATTTGCGCAGCCAGCCGGATGCAATGGGGCTGTGCGTGCGAAGCGGGGTTAGCCAATGCGTCTGGACCGCTGGTGTGTCGCGGCCCAGTGTCGCGCAATGCCGCCTCGGGCGGCGCTGGGCTGGTCGCCCGTGCGGGTTCGCAGCACCCGCCATCGCGCCTGGATTGACAGCAATGGGCGCAAGAGCTGCTCGGGCGCTTGGGAGCCCGCTGCACCCCTTTCGATCGCTGCGCCGGTCACGAAATGTGCGACGAAAATCCAAATCGTGGGGTAAAAGCGGCGAATACATCGTCCGAGATCAGCGCACAGCCATGAACCTGGGGTCCATTCCGAGCCTGGAGAACCACAGCGCCCTGCTCGGCCTGGCACTGCTCGTGGGGGTGCTGGTCGCCTTCGCGCTGGAGCGGCGGCCGCCGGTGGTGATCGCGCTTTCCAGCGGATTGCTGATGCTGCTGCTGGGCTTCCTCTCGAGCGACGAGCTGCTGAGGGTGTTCAGCAACCCGGCGCCAATCACGATCGCGGCGATGTTCATCCTGAGCGGAGCGCTCCTGCGCACGGGCACGCTGGAAGAGGTTTCGGGCTGGGTGATCCGGCGCACCTTGCGCAAGCCCAAGCTGGCGGTGGCCGAGATCGGTGCCGGGACGATCCTCGCCTCGGCCTTCATGAACAACACCCCGGTGGTGATCGTGATGATCCCCATCGTCCAGCGGCTGGCCCGGGTGCTGCGCATCTCCGCAACCCGGCTGCTGATCCCGCTGTCCTATCTCTCGATCATGGGTGGAACGCTGACGCTGATCGGCACCTCGACCAACCTGCTGGTGGACGGCGTGGCGCAGGAGCAGGGCCTGGCCGGGTTCAGCATCTTCGAGATCACCGGCGTGGGGCTGGTGAGCCTGACTTCGGGCCTCTTGCTGATGACGCTGTTCGGCAAGCGGCTGCTGCCGGATCGCGCGGCGCAGGGCCTCGACGGGCAGCTGGAGAGCGATGCCTATCTCTCTAGCCTCGTCCTGCTTGCGAACAGCGAGTTGGTCGGCCTGCCGCTGGACAAGGCTCCGTTCGTGCGGCGTCCAGGGCTCCAGATCCTGGGAATCCAGCGCGGCAAGCAGGTCCAGCGGCGCGATCTCAAGCAATGGGTGCTGGCCGCCGGCGACCAGATCATGGTCTCTGCCAGCCCGGCCGAGCTGGCATCGCTGGCGGAGGAGAGCGATTTCAAGACCGGCCTTGCGGGTATGGGGGGCGGCGTGGCCACTGCCCGTTCGCGGCGGCCGCGCGACCTGCGGCTGGTGCAGGCGGTGATCTCGTCCTCCCACCCGATCATCGGCCGCCGCCTCGCCGAAATCCCGATGCTGTCGCGGTTGCGGGTCACGGTGCTGGGGCTTTCGCGGCCGCGCCATGTGGCGGGGCCGGACCTCGCCAATGTGCGGGTGCGCGCCGGTGACCGCCTGCTGATCGCCGCGGGCGGCGACGCAGCGCAGGCGCTGCAGGCCAATGTGGCGCTCGCCGATGTGGAGGAGACGACCGCCCAGCCCTTCCGGCGAACCAAGGCGCCGGTGGCGATCGGCACGCTGGCGGGGGTGGTCCTGCTGGCGGTGTTCGGCTTCCCGATCGAGGCCATGGCGATCCTCGGGGTGGCGGTGGTGCTGCTCTCCCGCAGCATCGAGCCCGAGGAGGCCTGGGGGGCGATCGACGGCAATACGCTGGTGCTGATCTTCGGGATGCTGGCCTTCGGGCGCGGGCTGGAGAATGCCGGCACGGTCGACATGATCGTGGACTGGCTGGAGCCGCTGTTTTCCGCGAGTTCGCCGTTCCTGCTTTTGCTGGGCGTCTATGCCGTCACCAGCCTGCTGACCGAGACGGTGACCAACAACGCCGTGGCCGTGATCATGACCCCCATTGTCATCGGGCTGGCCGAAGCGATGGGGGTGGATGCGCGCCAGCTGGTGGTGGCGGTGATGTTCGGTGCCAGCGCGAGCTTCGCCACGCCGATCGGCTACCAGACGAACACGCTGGTCTATGGCGCGGCCAATTACCGCTTCATGGACTTCGTGAAGATCGGTGTGCCCATGAACCTGGTGGTCGGCCTCGCCACCTGCCTTGCCATCCTTTACATCTACTGACCGGACCACACTGTCGGGCAACCGGAAGCAGAAACCAGCTTATTTTTCCGAGGTCGCCGCCGGGGTATCGCGATGCGGGGCTTCGAAGGTGGCCCAAGCGCCCGGACCGGGGGCCGCCGGGGGCGAGCCGGCCGGGGTCTCGATGCCGTCGTTCCGGTTCAGGCGCGTTTCGTGCAGGTGAACCTTGGCGATCATGTTCGCGGCGATCGGCGCGGTGATGAACAGGAAGATCGAGACCAGCAGTTCATGCGCCGTCCAAACGCCTTCGATCAGCTGGAAGAACAGGACCGAGCCGAGCAGGATACCGCCCAGCCCCAGCGTGGTCGCCTTGGTAGGGCCGTGCAGCCGCTCCATCAGCGTGGGCAGGCGCACCAGCCCCCAGCTGCCGACGAGCGCGAACCCCGCGCCCACCACGATGAGCAGGCTGACGAGGATTTCCGCAATGAGACCGGGCTGGATCATTCGATGATGTCTCCGCGCAGCTGGAACTTGCAATAGGCCACGGTGCCGATGAAGCCGACCATCGCCAGCAGCAGGGCCGCCTCGAAGGTGACGGTGCTGTTTGTGGCGATGCCGTTCAGCACGATCAGCGCGATGGCGTTGATGACCATCGTATCGAGCGCGACGATCCGGTCCCCGATGGTGGGGCCGCGCAGCAGCCGCCACAGGTTGAAGGCGAAGGCCAGTGCCAGGCAGGCAAAGCCGAACATCACGGCGTAGTCGATCATCGGAACACCTTCTTCAAACGCGCTTCGTAGCGCTGCTTGATGCGGGCGATCTCCGCTTCCGGATCGGCGGTATCAAGGGCATGGACGAGCAGATACTGGCCGCAGGCGGAGACATCGGTGGAGACCGTGCCGGGCGTGAGGCTGATGGTTCCGGCGAAAACGGTGATGGCCTCGGGCGTATCGAGTTCCAGCGGGATGATCAGCCAGTGCGGCTGCAGGTCGCTCGAGCGGCGGAACAGGATGATGGCGGCCACCTCGAAATTGGCCACCACGATATCCCACAGCACCAGCAGGACATAGGCGATGCCGTAGCCGAACCGGACCTTAGGGCGGCGCGGCCAGAACGGCGCGGTATAGAGCGGAAGCAGTACGCCGATGATGATCCCCAGCACCAGCGCGCCGAACGACAGGCTGTTGGCCATCAACAGCCACACGAGCACCAGCAGCACCGAGAGGCCGGGATGGGGGATCAGGCGGTGCATCTCACCCTCTCCCCAGCACGGCGCGGGCGGTGGCCGGTGCATCGAGGATCTGCATCGCCGCGGCTTCGCCATAGGCTGTGGCCGGCCCGGCGGCGATCGACAGCGCCACCAGCAAGGCCAGCGCGGCGATGGGGGCGGCCATGTCGGAGCCTGGCACGCGGGCGGCATGGTTGCCACCGGGGGGCGCGCCATCGGCCGGGGCGGCTTCCTTCCAGAAGATGGTGCTGCCCGCGCGGGCAAAGCCGATCACGCCCGCCAGCGTGGTGAGGAGGATGGCGCCCCAGGCCCAGCCCCAGCCCGGAGTGTCGGCCACCGAGCCCAGGATGTAGAGCTTGCCGATGAAACCCGAGAGCGGCGGCAGGCCGACAGTGGCGATCGCCGCGACCATGAACAAAAGGCCGACCGCCTGGCGCTGGCCGAACACCGGGCCGGAGGCGATCGTATCTGTATAGCTGCCGCGCCGGCGCGCGACGACGTCCGCAATGAGGAACAGGGCGGCTCCGGCGAGGGTGGAATGCACAAGGTAATAAAGCCCGGCGCCCAGCGTATCCACCTGCCACCCGGCCACCGCGATCAGCAGCGTACCGGTCGAGCCGACAATCGCATAGGCAGCCTGTTCGGACAGTTTGCGCGCCACGAACACGCCGGCAAAGCCGACCATTGCGGTGAGGATGGCGGCGGGCAGCAGATAGGGCGCCGGCGCCCAGGCAGCCGAGCCTGCACCATCGCCGAAGACTTGTGGGACGACGCGGATCAGCGAATAGACCCCCACCTTGGTCATGATCGCGAACAAAGCGGCGACCGCCGGCGTGGCGACCGCATAGGTACGCGGCAGCCAGAGATGCAGCGGTACGAGCGCGGCCTTGAGCGCGAACACGCTGACCAGCAGCAGGGCGGCGGCCCGCAGCAGGCCCTGATCCTCCGGACCCAGTGCCGCGATGCGCAAGCCCATTTGCGCCATGTTGAGCGTTCCGGTCAGCGCATAGAGCAGCCCGAGCGCGATCAGGAACAGCGAGGAACCGATGATGTTCACCACAACATATTGCACGCCGGCCTTTAGGCGGGCGGGCCCTTGGCCGTGCACCATCAAGCCATAGGAGGCGATCAGCAGCACCTCGAAGAACACGAACAGGTTGAACAGATCCCCCGTGAGGAAGGCGCCGTTGAGGCCCAGCAGCTGAAATTGCAGGAGCGGGTGAAAGTGCCAGCCCGCGCGATCGGCCCTGGTCACCACCGCGTGCAGCAGGGCGAGCAGGCCGAGGACGGCTGAGAGGACCAGCATGATCGAGGCCAGCCGATCGAATACCAGCACGATACCGAAGGGCGCTTCCCACCCGCCCAGCTCATAGGTGCGGACGGTGCCGTCGCCCGCGAGGAGCAGCATCCAGACGGCGACGGCCAGCAGCGCGAAACACGCGGTGAAGGAGATCGCGAGGCCCAGCCGGCGCTTGCTGCGCATGACCAGCAGCGCCAGCGGCGCCGCCAGCGCGGGGATCACGATGGGCGCGATCACGAGGTGGAGTGAGAGGTTCACGAGCGCTCGTCCTCGTGCTCTTCGGTGGAATCCCCATCGACCTGATCGCTGCCGGTTTCGAGGAAGCTGCGCAGCATCAGGATGACGGCGAGCGCGGTCATGCCGAAGGTGATGACGATGGCCGTGAGGACGAGCGCCTGCGGCAGGGGATCGGTATATTCGTTGACCGCCTTCGACCAGATCGGCGGGCGATCCACCACCAGCCGGCCTGAGGCAAACAGGAAGAGGTTCACCGCATAGGAGAACAGCGTCAGCCCGAGCACCACCTGGAAGGTGCGCCCGCGCAGGGCCAGGTAGATGCCGCCGGCGACCAGCACGCCGATGCCGCTCGCCACGAGGAATTCAAGGCTCATCTCGATGGCTCTTCCGGGCGCTCGGCCGGCAACAGGGGCCGCAGCTCGGCGCCGGTTTCCCGCCGCATTTCGGCCCGCATCTCGGCTTCGTGCGCCGCGTGCGCACGGGCGGCCCGTTGCGCGATGTGGCTGAGCTGCGCCAATGCCAGCATCACCGCGCCCAGCACCACCGAGAACACGCCCAGATCGAACAGCAAGGCGGTCGCCAGCTCGAACTCGCCGACCAGTGGCAGCGTGAAATGATCGAAGGCGGTGGAGAGGAAATTGGCCCCGAACGCCAGCGAGCCCAATCCGGTGAGCACCGCGACCAGCACGCCGAAGCCGATCAGCACATGTTCGCCAACCTTGCGGCGCGCATCCGTCCAGTCGAAGCCCGAGGCGAGATATTGCAGCAGGAAGGCGATCGCCACCACCAGCCCGGCGATGAACCCGCCGCCCGGCTCGTTATGGCCGCGCAGGAAGATGAAGATACCGGCCACCAGCACCATCGGCAGCAGGATGCGGGTGGACATGACGAACATCACCGGGTGGCTTTCGGGCGAATGCGGCATGTCTTCCTGCCAGGTGCGTAGCCGCGCGCCTGCCGCGCCCCGCGAGGTGGTATCGAGCAGCGCGTAGATGACGAGGCCGGCGATGCCGAGCACGATGATTTCGCCCAGCGTATCGAAGGCGCGGAAATCGACCAGCGTCACGTTGACCACATTGGTGCCACCCCCGCCGCTATAGCTATTGGCGAGGTGGAAGGCGGAGATCGGATCGTTCGGGTTGCGCGTGAGCATGGCCCAGGCCGCCCCGCCGAACACCAGCCCGCCGACCGTCGCCAGCGCCCCGTCGCGCAGGCGCCGTGAGGGGCTCGAGAGCAGCTTGGGTTGCTTGGGCAGCAGGTTGAGCGCGAGCAGGAGCAGGAGGATCGTCACCACCTCGACCGAGATCTGCGTGAGCGCCAGATCGGGGGCGGAGAAGTGGACGAATGCGAGCGCGATGATGAGGCCGATCACGCTGATGTAGACCAGCACGCGGAACCGCTGGCGCTCTTCGCTCACCACCGCGATCGTTGCCGCAACAAGGAGCAGCCAGGCTAGGATGGCGACGGGCGAGGCCGGAAGGAGTTCGCGCGGGCCGGTAAAGCCGCCGCCGCCGGCGGTGCTGGCGCCTTCCACGACCAGCGCCACGACGACCACCAGCACGGCGAACACCATCCGCTGGAGCGAGGGACGGTGCACCGCCACCACCAGTTTGCGGACGGCCTCGTCCGTGACGGCCATTGCGCGCTCGAACAGCGCCTTGGCGTCGGCATGGCGCATCGACTCGGACCAGCGCAGCACCCTGGCATGGCGCCAGAGCAGCAGGGCGCCGACGAGGATGGCCAGCGCGCTCATTCCCAGCGCGAGATTGACGCCGTGCCACAGCGAGAGGCCGAGTTCGGGCGCCGGGCCGCCGATGACCGCGCCGGCGACGGCGGACACCAGCGTTCCCGCCAGCAGCATCGGCATCAGTCCAAGAAGGACGGCGATTACCACCAGCACGGCGGGCGCAGCCCACATGCCGGCACCCGGATCGTGTGCCTTGCCGTGGGGTACGGGATCACGCGGGCGGCCGAAGAACAGGTGGGCGGCGAAGCGGAGCGAGTAGCCGACCGAGAGCGTGGCCGCGACCGTCGCCACCACGGGCACCAGCCAGGGCAGGCCGAACAGCGACACGTTAAGCGATTCGTACAGCATCATCTCCTTCGAGATGAACCCGCCCAGCGGCGGGATCCCCGCCATTGCGAGGGCGGCGAGCGTGCCGATGATCGCGGTGATCGGCATAACTTTGGCAAGGCCGCCGAGGTGCCGGATATCGCGCGTGCCCGTCTCATGGTCGACGATCCCCGCCGTCATGAACAGCGCGGCCTTGAACGCCGCATGGTTGAGGATGTGGAGCACCGCCGCAATCGCCGCCGCTTCCAGCGAGAAGCCGAGCAACATCACCAGCAGGCCCAGTTGGCTGATCGTTGAATAGGCGAGGATCGCCTTCAGATCGTGCCGGAACAGCGCGACCCAGGCGCCCAGAAGCATGGTCACCATGCCGGTGCCGGCGACGAGGATGGTGTAGAGATCAGTGCCGGCGAGCACCGGCCACAGGCGGGCCAGCAGGAACACGCCAGCCTTCACCATGGTGGCGGAATGGAGATAGGCGCTGACGGGGGTGGGCGCGGCCATCGCGTGCGGCAGCCAGAAGTGAAACGGGAACTGCGCCGATTTTGTAAAGCAGCCGATGAGGATGAGCACGAGGATCACCGGATAGAGCGGCGAGGCCTGCACCACCTCCGCGCTGGCCAGGATGGTCATCAGATCGAACGAGCCGGCTACGATCCCCAGCATCAGCATGCCCGCGATCAGCACCAGCCCGCCGCCGCCGGTGATCGCGAGCGCCATGCGGGCGCCCTGCCGGGCCTCCGCCTTGTCGCGCCAGAAGCCAATTAGCAGGAAGGACGAGAGGCTGGTCAGCTCCCAGAACACCAGCAGCAGCAGGATGTTGCCGGAGAGCACGATGCCCAGCATCGAGCCCTGGAACAGCATCAGGCTGGCGAAGAAGCGCCCGGTCGCCTCCCCCTTCGCGAGGTAGAAATGGGCGAAGATCATGATCAACAGGCCGATGCCCAGGATCAGCCCGGCGAACATCAGGCCCAGCGGATCGATCATCAGCGAGAAATCGAGCCCGATCGCCGGAACCCAGGCGGCCGATACCGCCACGTTGACCCCGGCAAGCACCTCGCCGGCGACCGACAGGAGCAGCGCCAGCCCCAGCGCGCTCGCCCCGGCGGCCACCATCGCATGCAGCGCCTTGCCGCGATCGGCACAGGCGGCGATCAGCAGGGCGGCGGCGAAGGGCAGTGCTGCAAGGGAGAAAAGCGTCAGCGAAATCGGCATGTGCGGTCTTGGATTGGTCCTTCGCAGTTGGCTGGCTGCCGGGCCCTATTTCACACCTTGCCGCCTATGCCAAACCCATCCGGACCGATTTTCAAACAGCGGGCCGGCAGCTGTAAAGATGCTGATCTGTGCTCCTTCAGGTCTGACGGTTCGGGCCTCCGCTCGCGATCCGCCATTCGCCACCGATCCTGCCCGCGATCGCAATCCAGCGTGCGTTCCGGCAGGTGCACATCGGCTTGACGCACCCATATCACTGCCATGCGCTATCAGACACTTGCCGCCATTCCGCTTCTGCTGATCAGCTGCGGATCGGCCTCGGAGCCTTCCTCCCAGCCGATCCATTTCGAGACACAAACCCAGGTTGCGAGGGCGACTTCGGGGCTGAATGCGGCGGCGATGGCGAGGACGGTGTCCTCGGCGGCCGAGCTGAACCGGTTGCGTTCGCTGATCGTGCTGCGCAACGGCGAGGTGCTCGCCGAACACCGCTTCAACGGCGGGCCGGCGCTGGACCGGCCGGTTAATATCAAGTCCGCCTCTAAATCGGTGCTGTCCGCCATGGTGGGCCTCGCGATTGCTCGCGACGTGCTGGAGGGAGTCGACCAGCCGGTGCTTTCGGTTCTGCGGGCCGATGCTCCGGCCGCGCCCCATCCGCGCCTCGAACGGCTGACAGTCGGCCATCTGCTCTCCATGCAGGCGGGGCTGGAGCGGACCTCCGGCGCCAATTACGGCCGCTGGGTCTCCAGCCCAAACTGGGTCCGCTTCGCCCTTTCGCGCCCGTTCGTTGATGAACCCGGCGGGGACATGCTCTATTCTACCGGCAGCTCGCACCTGCTTTCGGCCATGCTGACCCGTGCCTCTGGGCGCAGCACCCATGCGCTGGCGCAGGAATGGCTGTCCGGCCCGCTCGGCATTGCCATCCCGCAATGGCCGCGCGATGGCCAGGGGATCTATTTCGGCGGCAACGACATGCTGATGAGCCCGCGCGCCATGGCGGCCTTCGGCGAGCTGTACCGCCAAGGCGGCGTGGTGGACGGCACTCGGATCGGGCCCGAAGAGTGGATCGAGCAAAGCTGGACGCCGCGCGCCGTGTCGCCGTGGAGCGGCGAGGGGTATGGCTACGGATGGTTTGTAGGCGAGGCCGGCGGGCACGCGGTGCGATTCGCCTGGGGCTATGGCGGACAGATGATCTACGTGGTGCCCGATCTCGGCCTTACGATCGTGATGACCTCCGATCCGGGCGGCACGCGCGATGGCGGCCATATCGACGCGCTTCACGCTCTTGTTTCGGGCGGGATCGTGCCGGCGGCCGTGGCGGGCGCTTGACCCGGTAGGAGCGCGCCAGGAGAATGCAGGGTGAGCACAACGTCTACTGCGCGGTCGCCTGATTTGGCAGCTGCTTTTCGACGCGCCATCTGAACGGGATGGTGGGGAACGGCGAATGCTCGCCGCTCCCCCGGGGGTTGTTTCTCTTGCTACTTTCGGACGGATTTGGCGTCCAAATCCACCTTCATTTCGCGGGGCCAGAAGCGAAGATCGCGGCAGGCCTTGATGAAGCCCTCGGCATCCTTGCCGTCGGCAAGCGGGAAGAAGCCCTCGTCGCGTTCCGGCGGAATACGTGCTTCGTCGAACAGGGCCTTGGCCTCGGCAGAGTGGGCGATGAATTTGCAGTGGCCGAACGCATCGGACACAAAATCCTTCGAGGCGGCATCCTTCGCCAGCATGGCTGCACCCTCGGCTGAGGGAAGGATGGCGACCGCATCGTACAGCACCGATGGGCCGCCATCGATCTTCTGCTTGGCGGCGACCTTGGTGCCATCATCCAGGGTGACGCCGCCGATCTTGGGCGCGATGACTTCCCATATCGCTCTCTCGGCGGTGACTGCTTCGGTCAGGGCCTTGAACAGCGCCGCTTTCGAGCCGTTGGTCAGGAAGATCCCTAGCTTGCGGCCCGCGAAGCTGTCCGGCCCGTTGGCGATGATGCTGAGCTTCGCCGAGGGGGCAAGATCGAGCGTCGGCTTGGCCGCCTTGGCAGCATCCGGCAGATCCATGCCCAGCCCGTCCGCAACCGTTGCGGCAAGACCGGCATCGATGTTGCGCAGGTGTGAGACCGCTCGGGCGCGAATGTCGACCCGCTCGACTTTGGACAGTTCGAACACCAGCGCATCGCCGATGTGCTTCTGCTCGATCTTCTGCTGGCTGATGTAGAACTGGCGGGCCTGGCTGTAATGATCGGCAAAGGTTTCCGAGCGGATTCGCTGCTTGGTGCCCTGCACCTCGGCGGGGAAGCTCTTGAAGCCGATCTCCGGATTTTCACGCGGGCCGCCGTCAGCGCCCCAGCTGTTCGGCTCGTAATTGACGCGGCCCTTGGGGTTGCGCATCGCCATGTGTCCATCCTGCTGGAAGTTCATCACCGGGCAGCGCGGGGCATTGATCGGCAGGTGCGTGAAATTGGGGCTGCCGAGCCGCTTCAGCTGGGTGTCGAGATAAGAGAAGTTGCGCCCGTGGAGCAGCGGATCGTCCGAAAAATCGATCCCCGGCACGATGTTCTGGGTGCAGTAGGCGACCTGCTCGGTCTCGGCGAAGAAATTGTCGACGTTGCGATTGAGCGTCAGCGTGCCGATCAAGCGGACCGGTACATCTTCCTCCGGTATCAGCTTGGTCGAATCGAGATGATCGAACGGCAGCTTGTCGGCGGTTTCCTGGTCGAATAGCTGCACGCCGAGATCCCATTGCGGGAAATCGCCGCTTTCGATCGCCTGCCACAGATCACGCCGATGGAAGTCGGGATCGGCACCATTGATCTTCACCGCTTCGTTCCACAGCACGGATTGCAAGCCCTGGCGGGGCTTCCAGTGGAACTTGACGAAGGTGGACTTGCCCGCCTTGTCCACCAGGCGGAAGGAGTGGACGCCGAAGCCCTCGATCGTACGGAACGAGCGCGGGATGGTCCGGTCGGACATCTGCCACATGACCATGTGCCAGGCCTCTGGGCTGAGGCTCGCGTAATCCCAGTAATTGTCGTGAGCCGACTGCGCTTGAGGAAATGCGCGGTCCGGTTCCTGTTTTACGGCATGGACAAGATCGGGAAACTTGATCGGATCCTGGATGAAGAACACCGGGATGTTGTTGCCGACGATGTCCCAGTTCCCCTGGCGGGTGTAGAATTTGACCGCAAAGCCGCGCACATCCCTTGCGAGATCGAACGAGCCCTTGTTGCCCGCGACCGTGGAGAAGCGGACGAAGGTTTCCGTCTGCTGGCCCACCGTGCCCAGCACGTCGGCGCTCGTATATTCGGACAGGCTGTCGGTCAGTTCGAACACGCCATGCGCGCCGTAGCCGCGGGCGTGGACCACGCGCTCTGGGATGCGCTCGTGGTCGAAGTGGAAGATCTTTTCGCGCAGGATGAAATCTTCGAGCAGCGTGGGGCCGCGCGGGCCTGCCTTGAGGCTGTTCTGATCGTCGGCGACCGAAATGCCCTGCTGAGTGGTCATCGTGAGCGCGGGATCGCTGGTGGTCTGTCGCGTCTCGCCACCGGAGCCCTGCTGTTCGGCGTAGCTTGTCGGCATGTCGGCGCCGGCTGGAAGCGTGGGGGCCTTGGCCGGCGTCTCGCCCTTCAGCTTACCGGCCGATTGCGGTGTTTTAGTCGTCGCCATGATTAATCTCCATGGTGCGGTCAATGAACTCAAGCATGCGAAGAGGCGAGCACTTTGTTTTTATTTAACTCGGAACCTTTCACAGGCGGAGTTGCCAATAATACGGCGACCTGTGCCATCGGCGAATAGCGGCCTCCTCCGTCGGCTTGCCGCCCCGGCGCGTCGTTGCCGTTCAGTCGCCGCTACGCCTCGCGCAGGGTTGCCGGCTATCGGGCAACCCCGATCGCGAGGATCTCGATGGCGTCCGGGATGCCGCCGAACGGAAGCAGGTCACCGTCTATCGCGCCCAGCATGGCCCGGCTCAGCGGAGCATGGAAGGAGATCAGGCCTGCGGCCGGGTCCGCCTCGTCATCGCCGACGATGCGGAATGTTCTGGTGGTCCCATTCAGCGAGACCCGCACCTCGGTACCGAATCCGACCGTATCGCCAAGCGGAACGGGAGCAAGCTCGGCGGTAATCTCGCGCGTGGTCCAATAGCGGAGATCGCGCTGAATCGCGGCCATTGCGGCCTGATCCGGGCCGCTCTCGAGCCGGGCTTCGAGCTCGGCCCGTCGGCTCTTGATCAGCGCCAGCCCTCGCGCGGTGACGAGGTTACGGCCGGCTGGAATGGGCAGCTCGAACTTCGGCTCCAGATGTTCCTCATCGCTCTCGCGACGGAAGGCCACGCTCATGGGTTCGTCTCCGCTTCCTGCAGCAGGCGCTGGTCGCTCTCATCGGTCCCGAAAGGCGGGAAGAAGACCGGTGGGGCGCTTGGCGACCATGGGGACACCCGGTGCATGATCGCAGCGAACAGGTCGGATGCAAGGTGGCCATACAGCCAGCTCTGCAGATGCGCGAGCGGCAGGCTGTCGAACCACTCCCTGTCCACCGTCGCGAACTGCCGGACGAAGGGCATGATCGCAGCGTCGGCCAACCCGCGCCTGGACCCGCAAAGCTGGCCACCAGCTGAAAGGCGCGCGTCGATCTCCCGCAGGAAGGCCAGCCCCCTTTCCCGGAAGGCCAAGGGATCGCCAGCATGCCGCTGCGGATATTTGTAGCCGTCGAGGTCCTGCTTAAAGGCACCGTCGTTCGCAGCGATCAGCGCCGCATCGTCGTGCGCCAGCCATCCTTCGGGATCGTGATGCGCCAGCGCCCAGCGCATGGTGTCGAGACTCTCGTCGATCACCCCGCCATCCGGCCGGACGAGCACGGGCACGGTTCCCTTCGGTGATGCGGCCAGCATGAGGGCCGGCTTGGCTCCGAGCTTCACCTCGCGCAATTCGCAGCGCGTGCCGCTGACTGCCAGCGCCAGCCGCGCCCGCATCGCAAAGGGGCACCGGCGGAAGCTGTAGAGGACGGGTTTACTGTGCCCGGTCACTTGCCGGCCCTGCCAGTTGGCGGGGCAAGCCGCGCGTCGCCCACGTGGGCGCGCCCCTGTGCGGCGGCGAGGCTCTCCTGCCGGTGGCGTTCGCGGTAGGAGGCGCGCTGCTCATCCGTCCGCTCGCAATGGCAAGCACCGCAGCTGACGCCAGGCTCGTAAAGAGAAGAGGCGAGGTCTTGCTCGCTCAGCGGACGGCGGCAGGCATGACAGAGCGCATGGGTGCCGGGTGCGAGGTCGTGGCCGATGGTCACCCTCTGGTCGAAAACGAAGCACTCGCCCCGCCACAGGCTCGCTCCCTTGGGGATGGTCTCCAGATATTTCAGGATGCCGCCCTTAAGGTGGTAGACCTCCTCGACACCCTCCTGCCTGAGAAAGGCGGTCGATTTCTCGCAGCGGATGCCTCCGGTGCAGAACATCACGACCTTGGGGCGGCTCGAATTGCTTAGCAGTCGTTCGCGTTCTCTGCGGAACCAAGCGGGAAAATCGCGGAAGCTGGTGATCTTCGGGTCGATCGCCCCCTCGAAGCTGCCAACCGCCACCTCGTAATCGTTGCGGGTGTCGATCACGATGGTGTCCGGGTCGGAAATCAGCGCGTTCCATTCCGGCGCTTCGACGTAGGTTCCGGCACTGACCCGCGGATCGATCCCCGGCTCGCCCATCGTCACGATCTCGCGTTTGATGCGCACTTTCATGCGGTGGAACGGCATGGTGGCGGCGCTGGACAGCTTCACCTCGAGGTCGGCGCAATCGGGCAGCCCGCGGATATGGTCCAGCACCCGGCCTATCCTCCGGCTTGGACCGGCGATCGTGCCGTTGATACCCTCGGGCGCTAGCAGCAGGGTGCCGCACACGCCCTGCTCGCGGCAGACACTCTCGAGGGCCGCGCGCATGCTCGCACAATCAACAAAGCTGGTGAAGCGGTACAGGGCGGCCACGCTCACGGGCTGCGGAAGAGAATGGTTCATCGGCGCCGCCATAACGCCTAGCCCGCGGCGCGTCTGCCCATGTCCGCAGCCAGCGGAATGGGTTCATGACCCCGGTGCGAGGTGCTGTCTGATTCGCCGAGCCCTCTCGCCTGTCCGTCGAACGGCCGATCGGGACCGTGTCGGGCGCCAAGCCTTCGAGGACTGTATCGGCCGCGGCCCGTTGTTGCCAGCAGCGTGGCTTTACGGCTTTACCTCCGTTTGGTGCCCCTGGAGCCCGCCAGACGAGGTTCAGACCATTTCGCCGGTGCGATCAGGACGCCTTACAGCGGGTGCGAACGACGATGACCCGCGCGATTTGCGCATCCACGGCTGCCCTGATCAGGTGGCGGCGCTCGGGGCTGCAGAACTCCCAGTCGACGGCGAAGATTCTCTTGAGCGATGAAGCGCCGCTGCGGGAAACATCCTGCCGAGTGCACGCGGGCAGAAAGGGGCATCCGGGGCCGCTGGCACAGATGTTCGTCTAACGGGCCGAGCAGGTCGATGGCAGAAGGGAGCGCACCGGCCACCAGGATCCAGCCCAAACGCCACCGGGTGCCGGACAAGCTCCCGGTGAGCAGCGGGTACCTGGCGATGAGGCCGACGCTCGGCGAAAGGCCCATCAGAGAAGCCGCCGTCTGCGCAGTGGCCAAGCAGGCCAGCGGCACCGACTGGCCGAGCCTGCCATGCGGGCAATCGGTGCCGCTGGCCGAGGGCATCACCGCACCCGCCATGAGGAACATCGCCTGGCTGGGGAGGGCCGCCGACGTGCCGCAAACGGATATGCGTTGCGTCTCCAGGAGCAGGTCGTTGCCGAAGTGCTCCTAAAGCCGCTGTAAGCGGGGAGAGGCTCTTGCTCCTGCGATGATCTCGTCAGAACCGGCTTTCATTGGCAACGGCGGGTAACAACGCGCAGGTCACCTTTCCGCGCATCGGCCTCCTTGCGAGCAGTGTCGCTCACTGAAGTTCGCGGGCTTCCACGCTGCACCCGCTGCACAGGCAATCGGCCGGGCGGCTGTTCCGGTTGAGAAACTCGCTCGCTCACTCGCGCCGGGGAGCCTTGGAATCGCTATCGCACCGCGCCGGCAGAGATGGCGGCCGGCGAGCAGAGAACGATGCCACTAGCAGAGGCCGCAGCGCCACTCTTCGTTCAGAACCTCCCCGCCCTCACCATCGCCCGGTTGGCTGCTGCCATGGTTTGAACTCTCGTGGCTCTGGACGCGCTCACGAAACGTGCGGGCCAGTTTGGCGTGTCGTTCGCGCGCGACATCGCCAACCGCGCCCAATGCCCTCAACTCTTCCTGAACGGCGCGACGAGAATAAAATGCGGTGTTCGACTGCATACAATGCCCCCCTGCGTCGGCTGCACGCAGGGCAGTCTGATGTTCGAGGGTTAAAGAGTTGATAAGAAGCAAGTCGAAATCTGGAGCGGGCCGGGTCATCTCCGAACAGGATGCTCGCGATCTTGCAAAGGCTTAATCTCGGACCGGTAACAAACAGGGTAGCACGTCGGGGCCTCGATGTGATCGCCCGAGCCGTCAGCGATGCGGCGATGCTCATCGGACCGCACCAACCGCGCGCACGATCCTAAGTAGCCGAAGGCGCCGAATTGGCCGAACTGGTCAACGAAGCTGATGTGGCGCTTTATACCAGGCGCACGGCCGGGACCGCCTGGTGCTTAAAGGAGATGGGCTGCGGAAGGCAGCTTAACGCCTCTGCTGGAACGCCCGGAGGATCAAGGGGCGCCGCTCGACCTCAATGATCTCGCAGTTCCATCGAAAGGCGCCGACGTTGGTAAGGCACTGGCTCGCTGCGCCATCGGAGCTTTCGAAGGCCGTTCAGAAGCGGATGCCGAGGCCCGCTAGAACCTGGTTTCGATTGATGCTGCCACTGGCCGACGTGCCAAGTTCGAAATCATTGTATCGCGTGTGGACGTACTCGACCTTCCCATACAACTGGCCGATGCCGAGTTCGGCTCCGAGGCCGACGTGGTAGCCGGCGCGGCTTGCGCTTTCCTCGATGTTTACGAGGTCGCCGACGCTTCTGTAAGTCGCGCCGACCTGCGCGTTCGAATAGCCGCCCTTTGCGTAGAGCAAGACAACAGGGATGACCAGAAAGCCGACCCGAGCTCCTGCGGTGAGATTTCGCTCTGCTTCGACGCAGGCCCGGTCATTCCCGAGAACGCTATCGCACACCTCTCCTTGTGCGAAATCTGCGCCTCCATAAGCACCGATAACAGCGCCGCCCAGGGACAGGTCATAGCCGATCTCGCCACCATAGCTGAAGGTGGAGGCATCCCCGTCAAACTCCCGATTGATCCCATCTTGCACTTCAAGTGCCACACCGACCTTATCCCACCCGACACGTCCCTCGAGGCGCAATCCGCCAAAGTCCTGTGCCAAGAGCGGTGCCGGAGATAGAAGTGCCACAAATGGGATGACGCAATAGATTGATTTCACGAGAGCTTTTTCCATGGCACCGGCGGCTGATTTCGCGTGCACCTCACTCAGCTACGGCGCGCGAGGGTGATCGTTCCGACCGATCAGACACGGAGCGGCGACACCGGTCGGCCTGTTGCATTTTCAAGAACGCGTAAAGCGGAGGATATCTGCGACAGATTCGACGGTGCGGGCCGACGACAGGAGGCAAGAAGCGAACGGGCTGCTGGCGCTAACGTTTTACTCGTCCAGCGGTCGCGTGACGGGCAGCCGCTGCGGGAGGCTTTGCATTCACCCCATCGCCTAATTGTGCGCTGCTGGTTGCCCGAACTCTCCTGCCGCGAGCGGAGGATGGCCCGAATTACATAGCCGGAAGGCTTCACTGCGGTCCCTCGGCTTCAGCCTCGAGAGTGCACGCCCGACACATTAGCCACTATCGCTTGCTGCAGGACTGGGGCAAACTCGAGCATGATCATTTCTCTCGCTCCCGCCGCTCGCCCCGCTCTCGCCCTGACGCTCGCCTGCCTGGTGCTGGGGGGATGCGGGGTGCCGCTGGAGCGAGCGGGAGCGGCCGCGACGGGACAGCAGGACGGCTTCTTCGCTGCGCTCTCGAGCCATTGCGGCAACGCCTATGCGGGCAGGCTGGTTTCGGGCGAGGCGGCTGATGCGGACATGCAGGGGCGGCCGATGGTGATGCATGTGCGCGAGTGCAGCGACACGCGCATTGCCGTGCCGTTCCACATCCAGAACGCCGATGGCAGCTGGGACCGTTCACGCACCTGGCTGATCACGCGCACCCAAGGATCCGGCGGGCCGGGCCTGCGGCTAAAGCACGATCATCGGCACGAGGATGGCTCGAACGATGCGGTGACGCTCTACGGCGGGGATACCGCCAGCAAGGGCAGCGCGCGGGCTCAGGAATTTCCGGTGGATGCGGAGAGCATCGCAATGTTCCAGGCCAATGGGCTGACCGCTTCGGTGACGAATGTGTGGCGGGTCGAGGTCGATCCGGCGGGGAGCGAGGGCGCGGCCTATGCCTATCAGCTGAGCCGCGCCAATCGCCTGTTCCGGGTGGAGTTCGACCTGACCCGGCCCGTCGCAGCGCCGCCGGCACCTTGGGGATGGGAGTAGGATTGAGAGACTCGCTCAGCGGGGATGGCGATCTGCCTTGCCGAATTGGGTGTCGAGCAGCGAAACCATTTTCGCGCCCGCATCGCGTGCAGCGGCATCGACATCGCCGGCCTGGGCGGTGACGGTAACCGGGTTGGACCCCCGTGGACGGGCCTCGATTGTGCATTGCTTGTCATCGCTGCCGCCGCGTGAGGCGTTGGTGTCGGTGATGTGTACTTCGAGCCGGGTCAGCCGATCTTCGAACCGGGCCAGTCGATTGCGCAATTGCTCCTCGATCCGCTCGGCAACGTTCTCGGTGCCCATGACGCTGCTATCTGTATTGAATTGGAAATCCATGAGAGAAGGGTCACTCCGTGCCGTGTGGGGGTGCCGATCAAACCGAACAGTACGAGGGGTTGTTCCCGAAAGACCAGGCGGCGCACGTGCCCCCGGAGGTAAAAACAGGCCACACGCATCCGGTTTGTTGCTGCTGTGTCCTCCCGCATGAGTTCGCGCCGGTCAGCATGGCATGCGGCGCAGTTCTATCCAGATTGTCGATGGAGTGGTCGTGCTGGACTGCTTATCGTGGGGATCGGCTGGGGTGCTGGTTCGCGTACCGCTCCAGGGTCGATCGGCGGGATCGGGTCTCCGGCGGGGAGCGCCAAGGGTGTGGGCCTCGGCGTCGCAGGCCAAACCACGACGCCGAGGCCCAATATTGCCAACACGGGCCAACGTGGCCGACCGGAGGGCGGAGGGTCACAATCCCCGCGCTCTTTCCCGGATATGGACGGTATTTCCTAAGGAGCGGTTAACGCGGTAGGCAAAATCTCTTTGCGCGTCCTATAGTTCCGATCATGTCCGAGCGAACAGAACTCTTCCGGCGGCAGGCCGTCGAAGCGCAAAACGTGATGAACGGGCGCACGCGCATCGCCCCACCACCCAGCTGGACCGCCACGAACCTGCTCCTGGCAGTGCTCGTCATCGGCGGCATCGTCTTCGCCTCGCTTGCCAGCTATGCCCGCACCGTCGACGCGCCGGGGATCGTCGACACGACCCGCGGAACGCCGGTTATCGCGGCGGAACAGCAGGGCATTCTCGAGGTGCAGGTCGAACTTGGCGAGCAGGTCCAGGCTGGCGATGTCATCGCCATTACGCGGATCGTGTCGCGTAACGAGCAGGGGAACCTGGGAACGATGCGGCGGGCCGCGAGCCTTGAAGAGGCGCAGAACGCGGAGTTGCGTGCGCGGGCGGCAGGCGATGTCGGGCGGTCACAGGCAAATGCCCGGCGGGCGCAGGCTGAAGCGGCCGACCGACGCATCGACAGCCTGCTCGAGCAGCTCGAGCAGGCGCGGGAGCAGACCGCCCGGTCGGAGGCCGATCTCGAGCGCGCGGCCGCCATCGCGACCCGGGGGTTCCTGTCGCGGCAGGATCTGGATGGCAAGGAAAGCGCCGTTGCCCAGAAGCGGCAGGCCGAGGCGCTCATCGAGGAGCAGATCGCCCGTACCCGCGGCGAGCGGGAGGTGGCGCTCGCTGAAGCCGAGCAGGCCCTGAGCGAGGCGCGGGTCACGGCCAGCTCGGCCGATAGCGATGCTTCGCGAGCCCGGCGAAGCGCTGTGGCTGAAGATGCGGTCGGCAGCATCGTCCACGTCGCCAGCGTGGCCGGTGAGATCGCATCGCTGCCGCTGCGCGCCGGCAGCCAGGTAGAGGCTGGCGACACGATCGCCATCCTAATCCCACATGCCGGCCAGCGGATCGCGCGGATATCGGTGCCGGCCCGATCTATGACGGATCTGAGGCCGGGGCAGACGGTGCGCATCGCGGTGGATGCCTATCCCTACCAGACCTTCGGCATGATCGATTCCACGATCCGCAACGTTGCCAGCGCACCCGTCCAGACCGACCTCGGACCGGTCTTCATCGTCGAAGCCGAGCTACCGGAAGCGCTGCCCTATTATGGCCGTACGGCTGACCTGTTTCCCGGCATGACCTTGAATGCCCGGATCCGCACCAAGGAACGCAGCTTGCTCGAATGGATCCTCGACCCCTTGTATGCGGTCGGCCGGCGATGAATGCAGAGGCCGGGATCAGCGCCGCAACCGGGCCGGTCATCAGCCTGCGGCGAAGCCGCCGGGTGCGCCCCGTCGCGCAGACGGAGATTGCCGAGTGCGGCCTTGCCTGTGTGGCGATGATCGCCAGCTTCTGGGGCAAGAGGATCGATCTTGCCGAAATGCGCCGGCGGCATCCGGTCACCGCGCGGGGCATGAGCCTGGGCGATCTGGTGAAGACGGCCAGCGCGCTCCATCTCTCCAGTCGGCCGCTGAGGGTCGACATCGGGCGGCTGGGGCAACTCTCCTACCCGGCGATCCTGCACTGGGACCTCAACCATTATGTCGTTGCCGAGAGGTTTCGCCGTGGAAAGGTGTACATTGTCGATCCGGCGCATGGCACCGGGGCCTGGCATGACCGGGCATCGCTCGATCGACACTTTACCGGCGTGGTTCTCGAACTCGAGCCCTCGGACAGCTTCGCGCCGGAGACGCTGAAGCGCGAACTGCGCCTGAGCGAATTGTGGGGCCGGACGCACGGGCTCGCCGGCACCATCGCGCAGGCGGTGCTGCTCTCGCTGATCCTGCAGCTGTTCGTTCTCGCCTCGCCCTACTTCCTCCAGGTCGCGGTAGACGAGGCCATTCCCGCGGCGGATGCCGACCTGCTGACCACGCTGGGCATCGGCTTCAGCGTCTTTGCCATCATCACTGGCGTTGCCCATGCCATGCGCGGCTATGTCCTGCTGTCTGCAGGGACGATGCTGGCCTATGCCATGTCGACCAACGTGGCCCGGCACATGCTGCGTCTGCCGATCGCCTGGTTCGAACGGCGCAGCGTCGGGGACATCCTCTCGCGCTTCCAGTCGATCCAGCCCCTCAGGCTGCTGATGACAGAGGGGATGGCGGCGGCCTTCCTCGATGGCCTGATGGCCGTTATCACGCTGGTGGCCATGGTGCTGTATTCGCCCACCCTAACGGCGATCCCGCTGGTCTCGCTGCTCGCCTATTTCGCCTTGCGCGCCCTCACCCTCTCGCGCGAACGGACGACGGAGGGCGAGGCGATCATCGCCCTCGGTCGCGAGCAAAGCGCGATGATCGAGACCTTGCGCGGGATGACCACCATCCGGCTGTCGGGACGAGAGGCCCTGCGGCAGGCGGCCTGGCAGAACCGGCTTACGGATCTGCTCAGCGAACGCTACGCGCATGACAAGATCACCACCACGCAGCAGGCCGGTGGCCATCTGCTCGAAGCGCTGGAGATGGTCGCGGTGGTTTGGCTGGGCGCGATGTTCGTCATCGACGGCGGCTTCTCGATCGGCATGCTGTTCGCCTTCGCGGCCTGGCGGCTGCAATTCTCCCTCGCCGCTCGCCGCGTGGTCGACCAGGCGGCAGCGTGGCGGACGGCGAAGCTGCATCTCGATCGGCTGTCCGATATCGCCTTCTCCGAGGAAGATCCGGGCTTCAGCGAGCCGGAATTCAAGACCGAGGAGATGCAGGGCCGGATCGAGCTGAGGGGCGTGTCCCACCGGTATGGGCAATACGACCCTTACGTCCTGAAAGGCATCGATCTTGCCATCGAGCCGGGAGAGCATCTCGTCATCACCGGGCCAAGCGGAAGCGGGAAAACAACGCTCATCAAGATTCTGCTCGGGCTGCTCGAGCCGAGCGAGGGCGAGGTGCTCGTCGATGGCCAACCCATCGGACGATACGGCCGACGCGCCTATCGGGCACAGGTGGGAGCGGTGCTGCAGGAAGACACGCTGTTCACCGGCACCATCGCAGACAATGTTGCCGGGTTTACCGGCACCGACCTCGCCCGGGTCAAGACAGCACTGCAAGACGCTTCGATCCTCGATGATATTAACAAAATGGCCATGCGTGAGAATACGCTGGTGGGCGATATGGGCTCGACGCTCTCGGGCGGGCAAAAGCAGCGGGTCCTGATTGCCCGGGCGCTGTATCGGGCACCGCGGCTGCTCGTGCTCGACGAGGGAACGTCAGCACTCGACGCGGCCCACGAAAGACTGGTGAACGAGACGATCGCTCGCATGGGCATCACGAGGATTGGGATCGCCCATCGCCGCGAGACCATCGAAGCCGCGCGGCGCGTGGTCACGATCCGCGATGGCATTATCGAGAGCGATCGGGCGGTCGAGCAGCAGAGCTGACTGGCGAAGTGTTACGGCTCTGCAGCAGAAATGGCCGGACTGGCTACATAAAGCAATCCCGAACCACGACGCCGGTCCGAACGATTGCAGCCCTGGGCCCGGCTGGTCGCATCGCCGCTGCGGTCCATGCATGCCCTTGGCAAACAAGCCCCGGTGCGTACGAACGCACTGGGGCTTGCCCAGAACAGACGTGTTAGAACGTGCGGATGTGACCCACGCCACCGGCGACCTGGTCAATTTCGTCGCTGGTGAGGACTTCGATCTCGCTCGACTCGGTCTCGGTCGTGTTCAGATTGTTGATCATGTTGTGACTCCTACGTGTTGGCACCGGAGTGGCTCCGGTGACAACAGGTATTGCAGGATGGGAGAAAGTAAACAAACTATTCCTGATGCCTACGTGCTATCCCGGAGTGAGCCGTAGAAAGTGAACTCGAGGATTAGCACCGCTTTTTCGACACGCTCAACGAGAGTGGATTACGCTTCAGCCCGGGCTTCTGAAAAGCTGTGGGACGTGAGCAGCTTAGGGTTCTGCTGAAGCCGGTTGATCCGAGGCTGCGGCTTGTGGTGTGAACACCAGCGCAGAAGCCGCATCGATCGGTTTGTAACAATTGCGGGAGGCAGGACACACCTGGTTGGCATCCCCTCCGCTACCGCTGCTACGACCAGGACATCGCGCTCTGTTTCGACGAATGGGGCTTCGACCACATCAATCTGCATCTGGGGCTCGACTAACGTGCGCAAGCAGGCTCCGCGCTATGGAAACTTCTCGCGCACCATCGGCGGTGTACGCTATACTGGGGCCGCATGCTGCACAATCGACGGCGCCGCCCGCCGCCCGCTCTACACCCTGCCCGGCAACTGGAACGATCCCGATAAGCTGTTCGTAGGCACCGGCAATTTCGATGGCGGCCCAACTGGTCGAGGCGCGCACCACTTCTCGCTTTGGGCTATGCTCAGTGCCCCGCTGATCATCGGCTACGATTGCCGGTAAGCTAGGCCCGAGCTGCTCGCCATCTGGACGACGCAAGGTGATCGCGCTCAACCAGGATCCGGCCGGGCACCACACCGTGCTGACCCTCGACGGCAACGAGGTACTGATCTACATTACGACGCTGGCCAATCGCGAAAAGGCGGTGGCGCTGTTCAATCGCATCGATCACCGCTGGAAGCGGTGCTGGCTGCGCAGCATATCAAGCACATCCCGGCGCGCCCATCGCGTTTGCCGACCTGTGGTCAGGCGAGCCGCTCACCTTCACCGACGAGCGGGCATTTACCCTTGCCTTGTACGAGACCCGCCTGTTCCGCGCCACCGGCACGTGCGAACGGCCCGAACGGCACTACCTCTCCGAATTGCCTGGCCGCGTTCACAGAGCGCATGACGGCGTTGTGCGGCCTCAGCCTGATCAGACCGTCCACCGCGCGGTGGTTCACTGGCAGAACACGCGCGGGCGTCGCGAACGGCCGCGCTACACCGGCTGGGTCGTCGCGCAGGCGGATGCTTCGCTCCACCCACACTCCCTGCGCATCGCCGGTCGCGAGTTCAGCAGCGGCATCGGCGTGCTAGCCAATCCGCGCCTCGATTTGCGCAGTGGCAGCTACAGCCGCTTCCGGGCAAATGTCGGGAGTCGGCGGTTTCGCTGTAATTGGGCAGCAGGTGCAGTTCGAGCTTCATGGCAACAGCCATCTATCGACACAGACCGAATGGATCGGCTTCGGCCAGCTCGCCGGGTCTTGGCGGCCGACCTGGTTCGGCGGGCCTGCTCAAGATGGTCGTGCGCACCCGAAGCCGACCGACGCGCCAGTCCGCATAACCTGGGGCGTGGCGGCGCTGCTGCGGTGGCGAGACGGTCAGTCGCCCTTCCCCACCCTCATTGCCGCAGGACCGCCGCGCCGATACCGGCCGAGAGCGACATCATCACCTGGTTGCGCGCTGCCCGCAGCATCGTCTCGTGAAAAGCCTGATCTGCCTCGCGCCCCTCGGCGGTCGTCAGTGCGCGCGCGCGCGCATGGCGGCGAGCGCCCTTAACATGGTTACGAGTTCCGCTTCGCTACGCCGCTCGGCCGCCAGACGGGCGACTGCGGGTTCCACCACCCGGCGCTGTTCGAACAGGTCCTGCACAAAGGTGACGTCGGGCTCGCTCGCAAACGCCCACGACAGCAACATGGGATCAAACAGGTTCCATTCGGAGCGCGGCAAAACTCGCGTGCCGTCCTTCGGCCAGCTCACGACCAGGGCCTTAGCGGTGAGCACCTGCACCGCTTCGCGATAGGCGCTGCGCGAGACGCCCAGCGCCTCGGCATTGGCAATTTCCCCGGTCAGCCGCTCGCCGGGTGCGAACTGGCCAGAGACGATCGCTGCGCCCAGATAATTGGCCACCGCCCCGCGCAGCCTGCAGCCAGACGCCCTTGGCGATCCGACCAGCGTCTCCGGCAGAACACCGGCAAGCGTTTCACGACCAGGCGCTTGCTTGCCCATTCACCCCTTAATTCGCTGGAGGCGCCAGGCCCCCATCTCACCTCAATATTCGTGCAATCGGCTGCGAACGCAACCAAACGCAGATCATTGCTATGGCGCCTCCGCCGGTAGGGGGGCACCCGGCGAGGCAATCCCCAAGGAGAGAACCGATGCCAAGTTTGCAGACTTGCTTCTCGCCAATCCTCTAAGCGCGCTCGCGGGCTATGCCATCGCGCCGCAGCCCACCGGCATTGGCACCTTCACGTACACCGGCAACCCGCTGATCCGCGACCACCACACCGCCGACCCGGCGTCATTGGTAGTGGGTGACACGCTGTACCTCTATGTCAGGCATGACGAGGCCCGCAGCGCGCAGATGTTCATCATCGGTATCCTTTACGAACCGAGCGGGACAAGGGCCATAACGCACCGACATGGTCCAACCTGCCAGGGAGCACATGGCCTGCGGGGCGACGTTCATCAACGCTTGTTTGGGCGTATGAACGAAGGGCAGCCGTCCGCTTCGATCGCCTAAAATCTGACGGTCGGCAGATGAACTATTCATAGCCATCGGCAAAGAATTTCGGCGCAGTTTTTACCAAGACAGTGATCTACCGAGCCTCATCCAAGGGATGGGACCCAAAGCGGTAGTGTAAAAATTCGGCGCGAGTACGAGCATCCAAGCGGCACATCCTGGCACCTCCGCACGGCCGCTGTTGCACTTTAGACACGAAAACTCGCAATCCACGACGCTGCCTTGCTTAGGGTTTTCTGGTGTGTTTTTCTCTCGACCACGCCTGTGCCCAGAAGGGCGGGGCGAATTAGACGGGGGGAATACGAGTGATGAAATTCCTGAAGGCGACGCTTCTTACCTCGATAGCGACAGCAGCGTTCACCTCCCCTCTGCACGCCCAAAACCAAGATACCGCAGATGAGCGCAACACTGCAGCGGTCGACCCCTCGGAACGGATCATTGTCACCGGAACTCGGGCGGCTAACAGAACTGTCGCTGACAGCCCCGTGCCAATCGATGTTCTATCGGCCGAGATACTCACCCAGAGCGGGTACACCGAAACGAATCGGCTGCTCGCGCAGCAGGTTCCTTCCTTCAACTTTCCACAACCGTCGATCACCGATGGAACGGATGTCGTGCGGCCGGCGACGTTGAGAGGCCTCAGCCCCGATCAGACGCTGGTGCTGATCAACGGCAAGCGTCGTCACACAACCGCGCTCCTGAACATCAACGGTTCAGTCGGCAGGGGATCTTCTGCCGTTGATATCAACTTGATTCCTGCCATCGCCCTAAACCGCGTGGAAGTTCTTCGAGATGGTGCAGCCGCACAATATGGATCGGATGCCATCGCCGGGGTCATCAACTTCCAACTGTCCGACCGCCGGGAGGGAGGCCAGATCAAGATCAACTACGGTACCTATGTCACTCGCGTCAGCGGTATCGAAGAGGTGACTGGGGTGGCGCCGGGCGCAACTGGGCCGACTGTTCGAGCCGATGGTACATACGTCCTTAACACGACAGGTGAGGATCGGAAGGTGACGGACGGCCAAACCATCACAATTGCCGGTGTGTTCGGTCTGCCATTAGCCCAGGAAGGTCATGTAACGCTGTCGGCGCAGTACCAATACCGGGAGCCGACCAATCGGTCAGGATACGACCCACGACGCCAGTTCCCGCTCGTGAATGGCGCACCCGATGCTCGGGAGTTTACGTTCGATCGTCTCAGCCATCGGTACGGCGATCCGATGACACGAGACCTCAACCTGTTTATGAATGCAGGTCTTCCTCTGGCAGGCGACGCGGCCGAGCTATACGCCTTCGCAAGCTATGGGAACCGCGACGGGCAAAGCGCCGCGTTCTACCGAACTGCGGGTGACGCTCGGAACGTGCTCGCGATATACCCGGAGGGCTTTCTCCCGCTCATCAACACTGAGCTGGATGACCGCGCAGGAACCGTCGGACTTAGGGGCGAGGTCGGCGGCGGCTTTCGGTATGATCTTTCTGCTGGCCATGCCGAGAACGATTTCGATTTCCTGATCAGCAATACGCTGAACAGGTCGTTCGGGCCGGCGTCCCCGACGCGGTTCGATTCGGGCGGGTTACGCTACCGGCAGACGCTCGTGAACCTCGATCTCAGCAAGGATCTACCCTTTGGGTTCGCCAACAGTGTCACCGCGTCAGCGGGTGCTGAATATCGCCGCGAGGCATTTCAGATCCGCCCGGGAGAGAACGGCAGTTTCGCGGGTGGTACCTTCGGCGGCGCTTCTGGATCGCAGGGCTTTCCCGGCTTTGCTCCTGTCATTGGAGGCCAGCAAGTCGATCAGGAGCGTTCAAGGCACAATGTTTCTGCGTATGCGGAGCTGGACGCATCGATTACGGGCGCTTTCAACCTACAGCTCGCTGGCCGCTACGAGGACTACTCGGACTTCGGCTCTGACTGGAACGGCAAAGTTGCGGCGAGGTTTGCACCCTTTGACGGGGTTGCGCTTCGGGGCTCCATCTCGACTGGCTTTAGAGCGCCGTCGCTTCAGCAGCAATTCTTTGCGGCGCAGGCAACCAACAACGTGAATGGCCAATTGCTCGAAACGGTCACTTTGCCCGTCGACAACCCCATTGCAATCGCACTGGGTGCCACTCCGCTCCGCCCCGAAACCTCGGTCTCTTACTCGGCAGGCGTCGTGCTCCAGCCGTTGCGGCGCGTAAACCTCACCGTGGACGTCTATCAGGTCTCCATCGACGACCGCATTGTCGTCACCGAAAATCTCAGTGCCTCGCGCGACGCGGCGGGTAATCCGAGTGGCGGCAACCCAGGTCGCGCCATTGCAGAAATTCTCAACAACGCTGGCTTCCGGACGACCAACGCGGCCCGTTTCTTTGTAAATGGCCTCGATACCCGTACGAGGGGTGTCGATGTGGTAGGGACGTATGGGGTCGACATTGGTGCCGCGGGCAGCCTGACGCTCACCGCCGGCTTCAATTACAACGAGACAAAGCTGGAACGCATCCTTGCTGCACCGGGTCCGCTCGCAAGCGTGCCGGGTGTGGTCCTGTTCGGCCGCCAGGAGCAACTCCGGCTGACGAGCGGACAGCCCAAGGACAAGATCAACCTCTCGCTGGACTACGAACAGGGTATGTTTGGCTTGACCGCTCGCGGCACCCGGTATGGCGAAGTCTTTGCCGCTGGTGGTGAACTGGGGCCAGCCGGCTCGGGCATCTTCAATGATCTTCGCATGGCCCCGAAGTGGGTGGTGGATCTGGAGTTGCGTGCGAGAGCCGACGAAATGGTTGAGTTTTCGGTGCAAACAATTTGCTGGATGAATACCCCGATCTGGTGCCGATGGGTCAAGCGGGAACAGCGGCAAATGGCGCTCCGGTCTTTTACCCGGCCACAAGCTATATCGTCGCGTTCTCGCAGTACTCTCCGTTCGGATTCAACGGTCGATTCCTGTATGGACGTATGTCGCTTCAGTTTTAGAGGGCGGACGCATTGGGGCTACCGGACGACGAATGAAGTGGTGGCATTGGTAGCCATGAAGTTCTTGATTTTGCGGTCGAAACCGGTGCTACACGCCTCCAGTCAAACTGAAGGCGCCGCTTCGGCTTGGCATCGCGGCCGCGCGACCGCAACGGCCGATCATCAACCCGGACGCGCCCTGGCCGCTTCTCCGCCAGGTGCTGCTCAATTGCTAACCATGCTTCATCCGAAAACCAGAACGACGATCCCGGCCGCAGCTGCCCTCGACTGAACCCTGATGAAGGAGGGTCCCGAGGCGGAGCCAAGCTGCTGATTGTGTTTGGACCCAAGGCATTCGTCATCGGTTATACGTTGAATGAGATCGACGACGGCGGCCCCGCCTCAAAGGCTTTTACGACACGGGGGTGTGGAACCTTCGCAAGCCTCGCCCGCTAACCTACGATCTACGTGATGGCGCGCTGCGGCTTCATTGGTGCTTGCAGCACAAGCGCACGCCGCCTATCAATCTATGGTGTGGTTAACGTACTGCTCATCTCAGCATCAGTCGACTTATGGCATAGTAATGCCGACACGATCTAATGAGCGGAACAATAATGTGAACGATTTGAATGGCATTTTGACGCTTCCACCTGACCCAGCTGGTGATATTCGGCTAAAGATGGGCCTTAAATCATCTGACGAACTTCGTGTTTCATTCATTCCCGGCCCTGGTGATGTGGCTGGAACCTTTGCTCGTTGGCAAATCCGTCAGCACGATCGTCGGGTGCCAACAATTGCCTATTCGCTTATGTTCTACGAAGTCATGTCAAATCTAAATGCCAAATGCCAGATCGTTTCTCTCCAGCCTTTTAGGCCTTCAGCAAATAATACGGGCACGCAATTCAGATTCGAACATGTGGCGGTTCTACCATCAAAAGATCGGTGGAGCTACATACGCAGTCGATACCTTTTTTCACGTAAGTTGGTCCAGGCGGTGGAGCGCCATGATCCGCATATCGTCGTCACTTCTACCCATAATCCAGCCTCCTCATGGAAAAAGCTTACCAAGAACAGGACGCTTGTACTGACGGCACACAATACGTTCTGGCCGATGGGGAGGCCCCGCAAGGATCTTAAAGGCCGGCTTGCCAAGGCGCTTCTTTCCTCCCAAGCCACGGCCATCGACGCGGCAATCTGCACCTCACACGAATGTGCCCGACAGATTGCCGATCTTACGAAAGGTCGTATTCGTGGAGAGGTTCAATGCCCGCAAATCGTAGCGCATTATCCGATTGAAAAGCGCAACGAAGTCAAGAAGCTGCTCTTTCTGGGGCGAGTTGAGCACTCAAAGGGCGTTCTCCTTCTCCTGGACGTGTTCGACCGGCTTGCGAAGCGCTACCCAGATTTGTCGCTGGTCATTGCAGGGTCTGGCAGCGCAGATGCTGATCTGAAAACGCGAACGGCCCGATCATCCTATCAGGATCGTATCACATTGGCCGGCAAAGTCGGCTCTGTAGAGGTTCACTCTTTTATTGCCTCCTCCGACCTATTGGTCTGTCCTACCATGCAGAATTTCAACGAAGGCTTGGCCGTGGTTGGCTTCGAGGGGGCTGCACATGGTATTCCGACTGTCCTAAGCTCCGTTGTACCCGCCCTTGAGCTGCTCGGAGAAGGTTGTACCGTTTTCGAAGCTGATAACCCCACCGCGCTTCACGATGCGCTTACCAACCTCATTGATGATCCGCCCACCTACCGTAAACGCTGCGCCGCAACAGCCGCGGTACGCGAGAAAATTTATGATCGTTCGTTGTCGTGGGGAAGCGGATTGTTCCGGGCTCTGCTGAAGGCCTGAAGCTCTTCTCACAAAGCGCAGAGATAGAGCGTTCAGATCACTCAAGACAATGCGGGCACGCCCTCGAAACAAGATCACCCTTGTGCCGCGGGCCTGATCGCTGGACCGCCTGCTACAACGTCACCGATGTTCTCTGGCCGCGGCCACCCGCGGAATGCGTTCGCTAGCCGCGTTGTTGGGGTGACCTGCGGCGAGGCGCGACACCGTAGCGGTGATGCAATCGTGCGGGTTGATCCCGTCAGGTTTGCAGCAATCGATATGCATCAAGCGCGGCGAACCTATCGTCGCGGATGCCCTCCGTGTTGGGGAGCGGGCTGTCCTCGCCCACCCACAACCCGCCATAAAGCTGCGCGCCCAGATGCTGGAGGAACTGGCCGTAGACCTCCGGCTGGATGGTGCCGATCGGATCCCCCCGGTCGATCGCAATGGCGGTCTGCGCCTACCCGACAAGCGGCGCGGAGCCCATGCAGAGCACGATCGCGGTCAGCGCTGCTCTAACAGCCTTCATCCTGGCCCCATCATGTCTGGTCATCCGCCCCCCGTGTTCGCGGACCCTGAATCCTCGAACCAAGCCCCGCGTTCCGCTCGCAACCGAGCGCTCGCAAGACAGGATGCCCCTTGTTGCGCGTCGGCGCGGCATCTTGCACACGGCCTCGTCCCGGCGCGCACGGGCGCGAAGCTGCAAGGTGACGCGGGAGAGCAATCCGGAAAACAGCGGGTGGCGGCGGGATCGAGACCCGCAATGCGCATCCGTCGGCGCTGGCGATGCAGGCCGGCCAGCGGGTGGCCAGCGGAGAGGTGATCGGCTTCGTCGGTTCGACCAACCGTTCGACCGGGCCGCACCCCCATCATGAAGTGCGGCGCAACGGGCAAGCACCAGACCCGCTCGCACCTTGGCAGCCATCGCAACCGCGTCGCGAGCGCCTAGCTTCTCGCCGTCTTCAGGCCCTACCCCGCCCCTGTGCGGTGACGGTAGGTGACGTTCACCCGTTCCGACAATATCAGGTAGGGCAGCCAGATCGCCGCGCTGATCAGCACCTTCTTGATGTTCCCGTCCAGCAGCACCAGCAGCGGCTCGGCCAGATCAGCCGGCACGCCGCCGATCTGCGCGAGCCGCTGGGCGATCAGCAGCTGCATCGTCACGTCCACCGCCCAGGCGAACAGCAGCATCCGCGGGAACAGCGGCATCGTGCGCAGCGCCATCACGAACACCACCATGTAGAAGAAGCCGGTCACCACCAAATGGCTTACGTACTGATGACTCTCGTCAGCCGCCGAATGGCGGTCCGCGGCCAACTGGCGTCCATCGCGCAATCTTCATTCCGCGTAACGGATGCGACACCGGGTAGCGTACAATTCCAAAGCCGTGAGAGCGCTTGGGCAAAGCTTGCTGATGCGGTCGAGAGAACCGGCTTAAACCTAACTGATACCCGGAACGACAGGCTTCGCGAAAAGCTTGTCGCCGCCGGCTTCGCCTCGCCTGCCGCGCCACGTGTATTTACGATGGCCCGGCTTGCGATGGTCATCGCGCTCCCTCTCTTCTATGTTGTAATCTCCTATTCACAAGATGTTCCGCCCACCTTCTTCAAAATCTACCTCTACGGGTCGGTGCTTGCATTACTTGGCTTGTATTTGCCAAATCTCTACATTCAAGCAAGGGCGGACCGCCGGAAGGAAGAAATAGTCAATGGCTTCCCAGACTGCCTCGACCTGATCTTGGTCTGCGTGGAAGCAGGTCTCGGAATTGAGGCGGCGATGGATAGGGTAGGCCGAGAGATGGTCCATTCTCACCCGCTCGTCGCGCATCTGCTCTCGGTCGCTGTGCTGCAACTGCGAGCGGGCGCGACCCGCGAAGAGGCTTACCGTAGGCTGGCCGACATGTCTGCCGTCGACGAGATTCGTTCCTTCTCCACACTGCTTATCCAGTCCGATAAGCTGGGAACTAGCATCTCGACCACGCTGCGTGTCTATGCGGCTGAGATGCGCGAGCGGCGCCGGATGCGAGCCGAGGAGAAGGCGCACCGTCTGCCGGTGCTGATTTCGATCCCGCTGGTCGTTTTTATGCTCCCCACCATGATTGGGGTACTGATGCTGCCTGCCAGTGTTCGAATGGGCCGCGAAGTTTTCCCATTGATGGCAGGAGGCTGAGCCGTGAAGAAGGTCGTAGCCGTCATTCTGGTGTCCGTCTGCTCCATGATGTTGGGCGGTTGTCAAACCATATCCAGCGCCATCTCTCCCGGAGGTTTTACCGCAAGTTCGGAAATGACCGACGTCGACATGTCCGATTACTTCCTCGCCCGCTTGCATGCAGGGCGTCAACACATTCGTCGGGGGCGTCTGGCTCAGGCAGTGACAGCCTTCCGCCAAGCGTCCTACGATCCGGCCCGTGCGGGTGAGGCATTCAATGGCATGGGAGTGGCATATGCGCAGCTGGGCCGTGCCGATCTCGCGAGGCTGCATTTCCGCCTTGCCATCAATGCGGAACCCGAGAATGCCCGATACCAACGGAACGTTGCCAGGCTCGAATTAACGGCGCGAGGGACAGCGAACACCTATTCTGCAATGAGAAGCCAGCCACTTGGCAGCACAAGACCTGAGCCCGCGCCCACTGCAGGCGGCAGCGATGGAGGGCGACCGCTGACAGCCACTGTTGAGGCAGTCGAGCCACTTCTCGTTAGGACCTCGCGCCTGGAGGTCCGCCTGCTGTCTCGGCTTGGAACGAATGGGATTGCAGGAGCGAAACCACTCCGGGAATTACACCTTCGCAGTACCGGTGATGGTTTGGAGCGGCACGTCTCCGGAAAAGCGGTGGCAGCCGTTTCGATGCGCTCACGGGTCGGCGCTGAGCGTGACCAACCCTTTCGTCTTGCCGCGCGCGAGCGTAGGCGTTGATCGACGGTCAACTCCTTGCCTTGCTAGTGTTTTCAGGGCTTGCGCTTTGGGGTGCTTTTTCCGACCTGCGCACGAGAAAGATCCCTAACATATTGTGCGCCGTTCTCGCTATTTCTGGGCTCGCTGCGACTGGGTTGGCCGATGGAGCGAATGCTGCCGGAAGTGCATTCCTCCATTTGCTGATCGCCTTGGCCATTGGAATGGCAATATACGCATTGGGCATGTGGGGCGGCGGAGATGCGAAGTTTTATGCGGGGTCATCAGCCTGGTTCACGCTATCTGATCTTCCGCGTTTGATCCTTACGATCTCGGTCGCGGGCTTAGTGCTGCTGGTCGTATGGTTTGTCGCGAGGCGACTGCGCACAAATGCTGCACAGCGTAACCAGAAGGGAGAATTGCCTTATGGTGTTGCGATCGGAGCCGGAGGCATCGCGACTTTCGCAGCACAAGTGCTCTGATTGCGAGCGCGTTATGCTCGTGGCACTCATGGCGCAGTTCAGCCCCGCCGCCGCCCCGCGCGTCGCCACCGCCCCGTTGCCGATCGATAGCCCGCACGCCTTTGCCGAGCTGTTCCTGCTCTCGAGGCGCGTAAATGTGACCTATCGCAACCGGGTTGCACGCTAGCAGCAGCGGTTTTGCGGGTGAGTTCCAAACCCGGTGCATTGCTCTTGCACCTTGATGCAAAACGCCTTTTTGGCTCATTTGCCGCACATGAGGGTCCATTCGCCTAGCCCCCGGCCCCGTCAACGGAACCTTTACTTTCTCCCAATTATACAATGGGCATGTCATTCTCGCCCGCAGATCTGCTCAAGGCATTCCTCCGAATCGGCACCGTTCTGATCGTGCTGAACGAGATCCGCGGCTTCATCATCGCCGCCCCGGTGTTCTACGGCCTGTACCAGGCCGGCGGCTCCCTCGCCGCCATCTGGCTGGCTATTTGCGCGCTCGGCGGCATCGCTTTGTCAGTCATTATCCCCTCTATCGCGTTGAAAAAGCTGGCCCGCGTCCAAGCACGGCAATAAAGCCCCCCTCGCCATTTCACTCCCCCGTAAGTCCTGAAAACCTGTTCCATCGCAGGACCGGCGCTGCGGCCCCGCTTCTTTCGCTTGGCCCCCCGCCCTCACGGCGTTACGCTCGCCACGGGAGGAAAGGGCATGCACAAGCGCAAATCGCATCGGCCGTGGCTTGCCTGCACTTGCCTGCTGGCCATGAGCGTTGCAGCACTGCCGCACAATGTTTCAGCCCGACCGGCGGAAGGCAGCCAAACTTCTGCAATTCAGCCACTTACCGACGCGACAGCCATCGCACCGGTCAACTCAGGTCCAGCCGAACCACCTCGCCCCCGCGCCAAAATCACCATCGGCCCCGAAGCCGTGGTGGCAGATGCACAGGCCTACGCCATCCGCACCCAGGTCGCCGGCAGGGCCATGATGGTCACCTTCTCTTCCTCTGCACCCCAAGGCCAACCGCAGCCGACACACCCGGCAATTTACGGCCCCTCGCCCAGTGGCTCACCGGTAGCGGGCATCATCACCAGCCGCTTCGGACCGCGGTTCCATCCACTCAGCGGCCAATGGCGATCGCATCAGGGGGTCGACGTGGCAGCCGGCGAAGGCACGCCTGTCATCGCCACGGCCAACGGCCTGGTGAGCAATGCCGGATGGGCTGGCGGCTATGGCCTGCTGGTATCGCTGGACCACCCGTCCGGGTGGCAAACGCGCTACGGCCACATGTCGCGATTGAACGTCCGGCCCGGTCAGGCGGTGATGGCGGGGGATGTGATCGGCTTCGTGGGTTCCACCGGCCGTTCCACTGGGCCTCACCTGCATTACGAAATCCGCCGCAATGGGCATGCGATCGACCCCGCGCTGGACTGAGCGCACCATCCCATCGAGCTTGGCTATGACAATGTATCACCGCGCCAATCGTCACGTGTAAGGGATAAACTTACGAATTGGGTGGACGGCCTGTGTCAAAACGGATCAATTTGATGGCGTAATCACCTTGATGATCTGAGATTGTCATTGACACGTCAACAGAGCAACGCAAGCCTGTGTGAATGTGCAATCTATTCGGTTACTCGAACAGAACTGACAAGCTTGCCCGTTGCTCGGCGCCACCACTCTTCCGCCAGTCAATTTGGCCGCAGAGCCTAAATGGCGCAGCCGTGCGAGCGGGTGAACCGTGTTGCAGGCCATGAATACGAGGCTGAACTGTGAGCAGATCGACGCCAGACCGCTAACCGCTGGCGGTCCGGCGTGCTTTTCCTTCGGCTGCGGGTGCGCCACTTGCCGGGTGGGCGGTGTCGCGGCCTCGCGGTGGCAGTGCTGATGGCGATGCGGACGTTTCGCTCTCCGTCCCCCAATTGGAGGCATGAAGCCAAGCGCCGGCGCGCGCCCAAGCGCCCTACGGTTCCGCCATCACGCAAGCCGGTGCTGCGGGAGGCAAGCGGCAAGCCGCTGATGGGCTGGATGAGGGACCAGGCGGCCTTCAACGTGCGCAGCCTAGTCGTGCTCAGTGCGCTGATCGAGGGCGGAGAGGTCGAGGAAGGCGATCTGAACCGGCTCGCCGATCTGGCCACTTCCATTCTCACGCGGCGATCGGATCTCATCCACGCCTATTACGGTGTGCAAGATGACGATTGACCATCGGCTCAACGAGCTTATCGCCAGAGCACGCGAGCTGGAGGCCCTGGAAGAGCGGCTTCGGCAAGTCCACGATAATGGTGGAGGCGGAAACGGCGGTGGGGGGAACCATTTGGAGCAGCGGATCACGCGGGTTGAAGCCCAGCAAGACAAGCTGAGCGACAAGGTCGACACGGTTGGGGAGCGCGTAGGGACGCTGGCGGAGCGGTTGGGGGTTCTCACCGAGCGCGTCGGCCATCTCCCGTCCAAGGGGTTTATCGTTGGAACGGTGCTTTCGTCGCTGGCTGTGATCGCCGGGCTGATCGCGTTTGGCGAAAGGCTGCAGTCGTTGGTCGGCTCGTGAAGAGCCGGTGCGTTTGCTCGGCATGACGCCGCGCGGGGCGGTGCTCTAGGAAACCGCCTGCCGCACGAAACTTAGGCCCGCGGCTTGCGAGAACCGCCTACTCTGCTTGCGCCGGTGCTGTCGGATCCACCGTCCCCGGCACATCGATGAACACGCTCGCGCCGGGGCCCAGTGGAAGATCGAGCACCACCCAGCCGATCGTCATCGCCAGGCCGGCCGCCATCAGGCCGATCGAATAGGGCAGCATGGTCGCGGCCAGGCTGCCGATGCCGAAATCACGGTCCCAGCGCTGGGCGAAGATCAGGATCAGCGGGAAGTAGACCATCAGGGGCGTGATGATGTTGGTGGCGCTATCGCCCACGCGATAGGCGGCGGTGGCCATTTCGGGCGAGATGCCGAGCAGCATCAGCATCGGTACCAGCACCGGCGCCAGCAGCGCCCATTTGGCGCTGGCCGAGCCCACGAACAGGTTGAGTAATGCAGACACCAGGATGATCGCCGTCAGCAGCGCCCAGGCCGGCAGGCCGCTGGCGCTGAGCAGGGCGGCGCCATTCACCGCCAGGATCAGCCCCAGATTGGACCAGGCGAACATCGCTACGAAATGCGCGGCGGCAAAGGCCAGCACCAAGTAGTAGGCGAGATCCGCCATTGAGCCGCTCATCATTTTGACGAGGTCGCGGTGGTTGTCGATCGTGCCCACCGCCTTTCCGTAGGCCCAACCGGCGAGGAGGAAGAGCAGAAAGAAGCCCGCCACCAGGCTTTGGTAGAACGGGTTGAGGCGCGCTTCAGGAATGGCGGTCTGGTCGATCAGCGGCGTTCCAGGGCCGACGGTGAACAGCACCCAGGCCAGCACCACCGCCAGCATCGCGAGGCCCGCCCAGCGCAGCCCCTTGCGCTCGTCGTCGGCGAGCGGCCGATCGCCCTGATCGTCAACCTTGGCATTGCCAGCTCTAGCTGGGTTCCAAGGGCCCAGCCGGGGTTCCACGATCCGGTCGGTCACAAACCAGATGACCGGCGTGAAGACGAAGGTCATCGCCGCGATGAAGTACCAGTTTCCGGCGATATTCGAGGTGAACTCGCCGAACACCGTCTCCACCGCAGCCTCGGTGATGCCGAACAGCAGCGCATCGAGCTGGCCCGGCAGCAGGTTGGCGGAAAAGCCTCCGGACACCCCGGCGAAGCTGGCCGCGATGCCGGCCACCGGGTTGCGGCCGGCGGCATGGAAGATGATCCCCGCCAGCGGGATCAGCACCACATAGGCGGCGTCGGCGGCCAGATTGCCCATCATGCCCACGAACACCACGATGGGCGTGAGCAGCGACGTCGGAGCGCGGCTGACGCCGGCCCGCATGGCCGTGCCGAACAGACCCGAGCGCTCCGCTACGCCCGCGCCGAGCATCACCACCAACACGTATCCCAGCGGGTGGAAATGGGTGAAGGTGGTGGGCATCTCGACCCACAGGCGGCGGATGTTATTGGCCGACAGCAGGCTCTCCGCGCCGATCCTCAGCGGAGCGCCGGTGGCTTCGTCAACCTCGGCGGGATGCACGACCGACCAGCCGGCGAGCGAGGCGATGATCGAAATGAGGATCAGGCCGCCGATCAGCCACAGGAACAGGAACACCGGATCAGGCAGCTTGTTGCCGCCGCGCTCGATCGCGCCGAGGAAGCCCTTCTGCTGTGCCGAGCTTGCGGCCCCCTCTGCCATGTTCAACCGCCCTCTTCCTTGCTACTTCGATCCACTGGCTAGCACCCGCTGTTGTGCCGGTCAGCACCCATGTGGTTGCAATCCCCACCTTGCACCCTCAGCGCGGATCCTGAGCCGCCGCGGGGAACGGGGCTCCCTTCACTCATAGAGTCATCGTCGGGCCACCGATCGGCGCTGATCGGGCATCCCCATCGAGACCAGCAGCGGTTCTGATGCCTGCCGCGCCTTGAAGTCGGCCTTGCCAGCCATTCCGCGCCAGCCGGCCAGGATCAGTGATTGCGCCACGGCGGAGCCCAGCGTGGTGCCGGGGCCGGTGACGATGAACAGGTCGGGCGCGAATTCGCGCGCGGCGACTGTTACCGCTCGCGTAAAGTCATAGTTGGTCGTGACCTGGTGGCCGAGCGTGTAGTTCCACAATTTCGCCGGCTCGGTCGCATGCGGCCACCAGATCGATCCGCGCCCGTCGATCAGCGGCACCTGTGGCTGCCCGAACAGTTCGCTCGGCAACATGGTGCGCCCTTGGTGGGCGACCGGCGCCTGCAAGGGCGTGTGGAACGCGGCGTGATTGCCCAGCCGCATCGGGAAGCGCCCGTCGACCGGCTCCGCCAGCTGATCGAAGGCGCTGAGCCCGGCCTCGTTTCCGGCCAGCACCAGCATCCCGCCAAGATCGATCGACAGCATCAGATCATGCTCCGCACGCGCATTGATCGTTGCAACGAGATCCAACAGCGCAGCCTTGCGTTGGGCGGCGACTTGCCACTCGGCGCCGACAAAGGGGTACACCAGCTGGCCGCCGATCAGCGCCTCTTGCATCAGCGTGCCCATGGTGTTGGCGATCGCAAAGCCATCTTCCGGCGTGACCGCCCCGGCGCAGGCCAGCGCCGAGTACCAGCCCATCGAATTGCCCGTGATTGCCACGATCTCGATCCGGTCACGATCGATCGCCATGGCATCACCAAAAGTCGCGGCGAAGATCAGGCCGGAAGCGTTGTCCCCCCTGGTGTGCCGGGCGAGGCTGAACCGCTCGGCGCCATCGAGTTCGCTCAGCGCTTCCTGGCCCATCGCTGCACGCTGAGCGTTGAAGGCCGCCAGCAGCGTCGAATCGGGGAAATGCCGCGCGAGATAGCCGAGTTCGTCCTTGTTGTAGGTGCCGCGCCCGGGGCAGACGAGCACCGCGGTCTTGCGCGCGCTCACGCCTGCTCTCCTGCAAGCGCAATGGCGGCGGCGACGATCGACTCCACCCCCGGCATGGTCGATGCGTAGGCCGGGCCGGTCGGGACGAAGCTGTCTTCGGCCACATGACGCGCCATCACCTTGTCGGAGCGCTCAGCCAGCAGCGCCATCAGCGCCTCGGCCAGCCCGCCGGTGCGGCGGGTCTCGTCGACGATCAGCACGCGCGCCGCAGGGGCGATCGCTTTCAGCAACGCTTCCCCCGGCAGCGGGTTGAGCCAGTGCAGATCGATCACCCGCGCGGCTATCCCGAGCACAGCCAGCCGTTTCTGCGCCTGCAGCGAAAGGTGTAGCCCGTTTGCGTAGCTGACGATGGCGAGATCCATGCCCTCGCCATGCGTTGTCACCTCGGCGAAGCCGATCCGCTCCGTCGGCTCTGGGTAGTGGCGGAGCCATAGTCCATCGCCCGACTTGTGCAGGTCGCGCATCGCGTACAGCGCGATCGGCTCCAGGAACACGACCAGCCGCTGCTCATCGCGCGCCAGCCGCACGCATTCGCGCAGCAGGCGCGCGGCATCCGCGCCGTTCGACGGGCAGGCGAGGATCACCCCCGGCACGTCGCGCAGCGCAGCAAGGCTGTTATCGTTGTGAAAATGCCCGCCGAAGCCCTTCTGGTAACCGAGCCCGGCGATCCGCAGCACCAGTGGATTGGTGAACTGGCCGCTGGAGAAGAACGGCAGCGTCGCCCCTTCGCCGCGGATCTGGTCCTCGGCATTGTGGTAATAGGCGAGGAACTGGATCTCGGGGATGGGCAGCAGGCCGTTGTGCGCCATGCCCAGCGCAAGGCCGAGGATTGACTGCTCGTCCAGCAGGGTGTCGATCACCCGCGGCTTGCCGAAGCGCTGGACCAGTTTCTGGGTGACGCCGTAGACCCCGCCCTTGGCGCCGATATCCTCGCCCATCAGGGCAATTTCGCCATACTCCAGCATCAGGTCGGTCAGCGCCCAGTTGATCAGGCGGCTCATGACCTGCGGGCTGTCCATCGCCTTGAGATCGGCACCCAAGGCCGCTGCCCGCGCTTCTGCCGAAGGGCCGTTGGAGGGAGCGTTGCTGCGCGCGGGCGGAACGATGCTCGCCATGACTTCGCCGGCCGTCTGTAGGCGCGGACGGGTGATCGCCTCGGCCCTGACCCGCTCGACCCGCGCCAGCGTGTCCTCATAGATGGCCAGCGCCTGATCGCGGGCCAGCGCGCCGGCTTCAGCCAGCAGGCGTACCGTGTGCAGCAGCGGGTCGTTCGCCTCGTCGGCTTCGATCTCGGCCTTGCTCATGTAGGCGGCCTGCACATCCGCCCCGGCATGGCCATAAAGCCGCACGGTGCGCACATGAAGAAAGGCGGGCTTGCGCCGCCGGCGAACATGGTCCGCCGCCTCGCAGGCCACCCGGTGGGTTTCGTAAATGTCCAGCCCGTCGCAAGCGAAGTAGGCGAGACCGGGACGGACGGAGAAGTTCGCCGCGATCCACCCGCTGGGGGTGCGCGTCGAGATGCCGATCCCGTTGTCTTCGCACACCCACAGCACCGGCATGGGCACTTCGCGGTAGGCGGTCCAGCAGCTGGCGTTGATCGCCCCTTGCGCGGTGGAGTGGTTGGCACCGGCATCGCCGAAGCTGCACAGGACGATGCCATCGTTGGGCAGGACCCGGTGCTCGGCCCCGACGCGCTTGGCGAGCCCTATCGAATAGGCCGCACCTACCGCCTTGGGCAGGTGGCTGGCGATGGTCGAGGTCTGCGGAGGAATGGCGAGCGCCTTCGAGCCCAGCACCTTGTGCCGCCCGCCCGAGATCGGGTCCTCGGCGGAGCAGGCAAAGGAGAGCAGCATGTTCCACAGGATCGACTGGCCCGGCACCTGGTTCGCCCGCTCGACCTGGAAGGCTGCGTCGCGATAGTGGAGGAATGCCATGTCGGTCGGCCGCAGAGCCGCCGCAACCGCCGCCATTCCCTCGTGGCCGGACGATCCGATCGTGTAGAAGCCCTCGCCGGCCGCCTGCATCCGGCGGCTGACGATGTCGAGCGCGCGGGTCAGGCAGCCGGACCGATAAAGCTGCACCGCCAGCCGTGCACCCAGCGGACCGGACGGCTTTCGCCCCGGGGGGAGGTCGCCCGTGCCTACGCGGCGGAGGAAATTCTCATGCACGATGACGGACCGGTCCATGCCGCGCCTTTCTAGGAGAAGGCCTGCAGGCCGGTTCGTGCCCGCCGCGGCGTCACCGGATGGAAATCAGGCGTGGCAATTTCTGCGCCCGCCATTTCCAAGTTTATCAGCTGAAGATTTGTGCCCTCCCCCATGGCTGAACTCGTTAGCGCGGTGCATCGCGCGCGCGCAATCGCGGGCCTCAAGCGCCTTGCCGTTATGATTGAGGCGGCGGCTAGGGGGGGGAACGAGGGTGGTTGGCAAAGTGTCGACAAACGCAATCCCATCCGATTAGACACAAGCGCAGCGGGAGCAAGGGGAGAAAGTCTGCGCGCATTCAGCCACGACAGGCGGTGCCAGAGTTTTTCTTATCCAGCCGGCCTCATCATGCTCAGGTCGTTCGTGGAGCCCTGCCTGGAAGAACACTTTCGACTCGCAACATGGCGAGCGCCGCGATGATCCACGCCGCAGCGGCGAACAGCATGGTCCAGATCGGCTCGCCCGGGAAAAAGGCTTGCATGATCGATCCCATGACCGTCGCCACCAGCAATTGCGGCACGACGATGAAGACATTGAATAGCCCCATGAAGATGCCGAGCTTGGCCTGCGGCAGGCTGGAGGCGAGGATCGCGTAAGGCAAGGCAAGGATGCTGGCCCAGGCGATGCCGATACCGATTTCCGCCAGCAGCAACGCCTGTGCGTCGCGGATCAGAAAGAACATCAGGAAACCCGCCGCGCCGAGCGACAGGCAGATCGCATGGGTCCTGACCTGCCCGAACCGCCGGCTCATCCAGGGCAGCAGCGCCAGAGCGGCAATCGCAGCCACCCCATTGTAGACAGTGAAGAGCACGTTCACCCAGTTCGCGCCCTCGTTATAGGCCACGCTCGTGGTGTCGGAACTGCCGAAGACGTACTGCGTAACCACCGGCGTCGTGTTGATCCACATGATGAACAGCGCGGACCAGCTGAAGAATTGGACCAACGCCAGCCGCTTCATCAATTCGGGCATGCCGCTGAAATCGCCCACGATCGAACTCAGCATATTCGTGCCCTTGCCGTGGCGCGCGTAGTAGATCGCGATGATGCTCAACAAGCCGTATCCAGCGAGCAGCGCGCCGAGCAGCAGCACCTCCTTTTCGAGGGCAAGTGCGTCCACCGAGACGATCACCACGATGCCGAGGCCGATCCACATGGCGCCGGACAGGTACGACTTGTCCGCCAGCATTTGCAGGGGCTGCCCAACGGGGACGGTCTTCATGTCACGGTCGAAGGCGGCCAGTTGCTCGGAGCTGTATTCACGGGTGGTGACGACGGTCCACAGCACCGCGAGGAACAGGGCAACCGCGCCCGCCCAGAAGCTCCAGCGCACCGTGTCCGGCAAGCCGCCGCCCGGAGCGACGTTCGAGACACCCATTTGCCCGAGAAGCCAGGGAAAGATCGAGCCGACCACCGCGCCCGCCCCGATAAAGGCCGTCTGCACGGCATAGCCGGCGCTGTGTTGATCGGTATGCAGCATGTCGCCCACGAAGGCGCGGAACGGCTCCATGGCAACGTTGAGGCTGGCGTCGAGCACCCACAGCATGGCTGCGGCGAAAAGCAGCGGCGCCCCCAACAGCGGGCTCAGCGGCATGACCAACAGCGACAATGCGGCAAAGATCGCCCCCACGAGGAAATACGGGCGGCGGCGGCCGAGCCGGTTCCAGGTCTTGTCCGACAGATGGCCGATGATCGGTTGCACGAGGAGGCCGGTGAGAGGGGCGGCAACCCACAGCACCGGCAGATCTTCCATGCTGGCGCCCAGGGTCTGAAAGACCCGGCTCATGTTGGCGTTCTGCAGAGCGAAGCCGATCTGGATGCCGAAGAAGCCGAAGCTGATGTTCCACAGACCCCAGAAATTTTGGCGCGGCTTGGTTGCGGCGATGCTGTCCATGTTCCCCTTCCGGCGGCGGCGCTCTTGGTGGGCGCGGGCTCGCTCTAGAGCGCGATGGCTGGCACGGCGTCGCCCCCGGGGCAAGCGACATTTCGGCGTAGGCGCTGGGTCAGTGACCAGTCGATGCGCGCAGCACCAGCCGTGCCGGAAGCTCACGGGAGACAGGCGGGCGGCCTTCGATCTGGGCGAGCAGCGCCTCCAGCAGCGCGTCGCCAGCGCCGCTGACATTCTGCATTATCGTGGTCAGCGGGGGCGAGGCCAGCGCTGCCACCGGAATATCGTCGAAGCCCATGACCGCAACGTCCTGCGGAACACGCACGCCCGCTTGGGCCAACGCGCGCAATGCGCCGATAGCGATCAGGTCGCTCGCAGCGAATACGGCGTCGAACATTGTTCCGTCGGCAAGCAGCCGATTGATCGCTGTGCCACCCTCCTCTTCGCCCGTCAGCGCGTCGACCTGCAATGCCGGGTCCGGGACGATGCCTGCCGCCTCCATGGCGGCGCGGAGCCCCCGATAGCGATCGGCAAATTCCGGGTAACGATCATCCGCCCGGCCCAGAAAAGCGATCCGACGGCGCCCGCACCGCAGCAGGTGCTCACCCGCCAGTCGGCCCGCGCCCACATTGTCTGAACCGATGGTCACGCCATTGTTGCCATCCTTCACCGAGCCCCAATGGACGAAATGCGTACCCTGCCGGACCAGCTGTTCGAGACGGTGCGTATAAGCCTGGTAATCCCCATAGCCCAGCAGGATCAATCCATCCGCCCGATGACTATCCTGGTAGCGGGTGTGCCAATCGTCCTGCATTCGCTGGAACGAAATCAGCAGGTCCAGCCCGCGCGCGCCCGCCGCCCGGGTGATCGAACCCAGCATCGCCAGGAAGAACGGGTTGATCATGCTGCTATCGGGTGTGGGATCTTCGAAGAACAGCAGGGCGATCGTGTTGGCGCGCTGGCTGCGCAGAGATGAAGCGTTCTTGTCGACCGTGTAGTTCAGTTCGCGCGCGATCTTCTCGATCCGCGCCCGGGTGGTCGGGCTGACGGACCGATCTCCCCGCAAGGCCCGGCTAACGGTGGGCTGCGAAACCCCGGCTTTGTAGGCGATGTCGAAGCTCGTCGTCTTGCCGCTGGCCCGGCGCCCCATGCCCTCACTCCTCGCTAAGGAAACTAGCAAGCGGAGCAGGCGACGCAAGCAAGAGAGGGTCGTAAGTCCGGTTTGCGAACTGTGTCACTTTCCGGTGACACTATGCTGCGTTGCACAAACATACGTATGTGGACTGGCGCCCTGGGCATTTTGCAAGCATGATCCCGCATAGGGCAAGGTTTCGCTTACAAAGCCGATGCACTTGCCAATATGGACGGGGAGAAACCGGTGAACTATCGCTTCTATTGCGCTGCCCTCTTGGGCGGTACGGCCATGAGTGGTGCCATGCTACCCCAGATGGCGCTGGCTCAGGGAACGACGACGCAGCCGACCCCGCAGTCAAGCCAGGATGCCGCGACTGTCGAGCTGGACGAGGAGGGCCAGGCCATCATCGTCACCGGGTTCCGTGCCGCGCTGGCATCGGCCGTGAACGAGAAGCGAACTTCGGACCTGATCCTCGAATCGGTGACCGCGGAAGATATTGGCAAGCTGCCCGACGATTCCATCGGCGAGTCTATCGCCCGCCTGCCGGGCGTGACCTCGCAGCGGCTGAATGGCCGTGCAAACGTCATCGCCATTCGCGGCCTCGGGCCCGACTTCTCGCAAACGCTGCTCAACGGGCGTGAGCAAACCTCCACCGGAGACAACCGGGCGGTCGAGTTCGACCAATATCCATCGGAAGTCGTCAGCCAGGTCGTCGTCTACAAGACTCCGTCCGCCAGTCTGGTCGGCCAAGGGCTGATCGGCACGATCGACATCCGTACGATCCGCCCGCTGGACACGAGCGAACGCGTGCTCGCGATAGGCGCAAAGGGCTCTTACGCGGATCTGGGCAAGTTGAACGCTGGTTCCAAGGAATACGGCTACCGTGTCAACGCCACCTACGTGGATCAGTTCGCCGACGACACGATCGGCATTGCGTTGGCCGCGGCCTATAATAACGAGCCCTATCAGTTGCAGGAATTCAACGCCTGGGGCTACGCCGGAAACGGAGAGCCGGGCAGTCCGTTCGTCATCGGCGGGAGCAAGAGCTTCGTGACCTCGACCGAGCTCAAGCGGTTCGGGATCAACGGGACGGTGCAGGCGGAGTTCACGCCGAATCTGATGCTGACGGTGGACGGCTTCTATTCCAATTTCGATGACGATCAGTCGAAGCGGGGAATCGAGCTGCCGCTCGGCTTCGGAGCTTTCGGCACGACCTTCGATCCTGCCACCGCCACGGTCGGCGAGGGCGAGTTCGGCGGTTTCGCCGAAGCGGGCGAGTTCCGGAACGTCCAGGGGGTCGTTCGCAACGACATCTTCCAGCGCAAGGCCGATCTCTATTCGGGCGGCATCAACCTGGCCTATGACGGCGAGGATGGCTGGAGCGGGTTCCTGGATGTCGGCTACTCGCGCACCGATCGCAACGAGCTGAGCATCGAGAGCTATTCGGGCACCGGCTACAATCTCGACCCGAATGATATCACGGACACGATCGGCTTCCGCTCGGACAGCAATGGGACCAGCTTCAGCCCCACGCTCAATTACAGCGACCCTAACCTGATCCGCCTGACCGATCCGCTGGGATGGGGTGGCGACCGGATCCAGGCGGGCTATTTTAACGACCGGATCGTTGAGGACGAGTTGAAGCAATACCGGGTTGGCATCGCCCGGGAGATCGACTCCTTTGTTTCCGCCGTCAATTTCGGAGTAGCGTTCACCGATCGCCGCAAGAAGCTGACGCCGGACGAGTTCTTCGTCCAACTCGCCGGCGGCGCGGAAGAGATCCGCATTCCGGACGAGTACCTGCTCCGCTCGACCAATCTTGGTTATCTCGGCCTGGGCCCGATCGTCAGCTACGATGCGCGCGACCTGATCGGCGATGGCATCCTGGTCCTCGAGCCGAACCTGTCGAACGATATTCCCGCCAAAGCCTACACGATCACTGAAGAATTGCTGACCGGCTATGTCCAGTTTGACCTTGAGCAGGAGTATGGGTTCGGCCGCCTGACCGGCAACATCGGCGTCCAGGCAATTAACACGACGCAGAATTCAACCGGCGTCGCCTTCGCGAGCTCGGAGCGGGTCGATCTATCGATCGGCGATTCCTACTGGGATGTGCTGCCCAGCCTGAACCTCTCTCTACGATTCAACAGCGATTTCGTGGTTCGCTTCGCCGCTTCCCGCCAGATCCAGCGCCCGCAGCTGGACGATCTGCGCGTTGCAATTAGCTACGGCCTGAACAACAATGTGGCAGAGAGCCCCACAGGCGAGGCCCCGTTCATCAGCGGCGGTGGCGGTAACCCCTTGCTGCGGCCTTACCGCGCCAACGCGGTCGACCTGACCTTCGAGAAATATTTCGGCAATGGGTCGGGCGTGATTGCCGCGCAGTTCTTCTACAAGGACATCGTCAACTACATCGACAACGACCGGACGATCTTCGACTACAGCGACTTCCCACCCCCGGCAGGACCGACCCCGGCGACGCTGATCGGCTTCCTCGATTCAGAAGTGAATACAGGCGGCGGTAATTTCTACGGTGCGGAACTGTCGGCCACCCTTCCGTTCGACATCTTCACCAATGCGCTGGACGGGTTCGGTGTGACCGGAGGCCTCGGCTACACGCAAACCAAGGTGGAGAACGCGCAGGGCGATATCGACCAGATCCCGGGCTATTCCGAGTGGGTCGCCAATGCGACGGCCTATTACGAGATGGGCGGCTTCAATGCCCGCGGAAGCATTCGCTACCGTTCGGAGTTCCTGGCCGATTTCAGCGGCTTCGGCGGGTCGCCCACCCGGCGGTTGGCGCGCGGGGAAACCATTATCGATGCGCAGATCGGCTACGATTTCGATGGCGGCACATTGGATGGTCTCTCGGTCTACCTGCAGGGCCAGAACCTGACCGACCAGCCGTTCGTTTCGCAGTTCGATGTTCCGGAGCCGCGCGCGGTAATCGATCATCAGCGATACGGCCGCCGGTTCTTGGCAGGCTTCACCTACCGGTTCTGACGGACGAAGGGGCTGGGTGCGCATTCTGC
>LXQI01000011.1:149586-198168 GCA_001683845.1 Erythrobacter sp. ANT-B3C2
ATGTTTGAGAGGGAACAGCGATGAGCGATCCCGCGACCATCGTCATAGCCGGTGGCGGCACTGCCGGCTGGATGGCGGCAGCAACGCTGGCGCGCTTTTCAGGCAACCGCATCAAGCTGGTCGAGTCCGAGGAGATCGGAACGGTTGGTGTGGGCGAGGCGACGATCCCGCAGATCCGCCTGTTCAACGCGGCGCTCGGTATCGACGAGGCGGAGTTCCTGCGCGAGACGAAGGGCAGCTTCAAGCTGGGCATCGAGTTCGCCGGTTGGAGCGGTGACGGATCGAGCTATCTCCACGCCTTCGGCCCGATCGGGCACGGTGCCGGGCCCCTGCCGTTCCATCATTACTGGCTGCGCGCTCGCGCTCTGGGATTGGCCGGGCCGCTGGCCGATTACAGCCTCAACGATCGCGCCGCGCGCGCAGCGAAGATGGAGGTTTGGCGGCCGCAACCGGGCGAGCCCGCGCCGGACATGCCCCGGGCTTACCATTTCGATGCCGCGCTCTACGCAGATCACCTGCGCCGCTATGCGGAAGCGCGCGGGGTCTCACGCATCGAAGGGCGCATCGCGACGGTAGAGCGCAACGCCTCAACCGGGGATATCGCGGCGTTGCTGCTCGGCGGGGAACGCCGCGTCGAGGGTGACTTCTTCATCGATTGCACGGGCTTTCGCTCGCTCCTTATCGGCGACGCCCTTGGCAGCCCTTTCACCGACTGGAGTGAATGGCTGCCGTGCGACCGCGCCATCGCCGTCGCGTGCCGGGCGCAGGGTGAGTTCACCCCCTACACCCGCGCCATTGCGCGCTCGGCCGGCTGGCAGTGGCGTATTCCCTTGCAGCACCGCGTCGGTAACGGTCTCGTCCATTGCAGCGCATTCCTGTCGGAAGACGAGGCGACCGCAGCCCTGCTGTCCAGCCTCGAGGGCGAAGCAGCGGCCGAGCCCAGAACGCTCCGGTTCACCACGGGGATGAGGGCGGAGCAATGGTCGCACAATTGCCTGGCGTTGGGTCTCGCCGCCGGTTTCCTGGAGCCGCTGGAATCCACCAGCATCCATCTGGTCCAGTCCTCGCTCGCGCGGCTGTTGCAGATGCTGCCGGGCAATGCCGTTGCGCCGGCGCTTCGCAGTGAGTTCAACGCGCAGGCGACGTTCGAATGGAGCCGGATTCGCGATTTCCTTATCCTGCACTATTGGGCCAACGGTCGGCACGGCGAGCCCTTCTGGGATCGCTGCCGGGCCATGGCCCTGCCCGACACGCTCACCGCAAAGATCGAACAATTCCGCGCGGCCGGTTACATTCACCGCGAGCACGAGGAACTGTTTACCGAAGCGGGCTGGCTGCAAGTGCTGATCGGTCAGGGCATCGGGCCGGGAGGCTACAACCCCCTCGCCGATATTATGCCGCAAGCCGATCTTGCCGCCATGTTCGCCCGCATCTCCGAACGGAACCGTCAGACGGTGAACCGGATGCCCGGCCATGCAGAGTTCCTGCAACGGCTGATCACCCCACAATCCGACACATCGAAAGCCCGCACCGCATGAAGTTCTTCCAGCAGACAGCCTGTGCCCTCGCGCTTGCCCTTGCTCTCTCGGCGTGCGCGACTGCCCCCCTTTCGCCACCGTCGTTGACGGCAACCGCCAGCCACGAGTTCCGCCAGCGACCGGTCACCGACGAGGTGATCTATTTTGTCCTTCCGGACCGGTTCGCCAATGGCGACCCGGCGAACGATCGGGGCGGTTATTCGGCAGACCGGCTCGTCAGCGGCTTCGACCCAACGCACCGGGGCTTCTTCCATGGCGGTGATCTGAAAGGACTGACCTCGAAGCTCGACTACATCCAGGGGCTTGGCGTGACCGCGATCTGGTTTGCGCCGATCTTCAAGAACAAGCCGGTCCAGGGCCCACCCGGCGAGGAGACCGCGGGTTATCACGGCTATTGGGTGACGGATTTCACGCAGGTCGATCCGCATTTCGGCACCAATGACGAGTTTCGCGCCTTCGTCGACGCCGCCCACGCCAGGGGGATGAAGGTCTACATGGACATCCTCACCAATCACACGGCCGACGTCATCCGCTTTGCCGAGGGAGACGAGACCGGATATGCCTATCGCAGCAAGGCCGAATTTCCTTACTCGACCCGCGGCGGTCCGGACGGCCCCCGCATCAATGAGGGATTCACCGGTGGCGGCGATCCCACCTCGGCGAATTGGGCCAGGCTGACCGACCCCACCTACGCCTACACGCCGGTGGTTCCCGAGGCGGAGCGAGACGTGAAGGTTCCCGCATGGCTCAACGATCCCATTTACTACCACAATCGCGGCGATACTTTCTGGGTGGGCGAGAGCAGCGTCTATGGCGATTTCGTTGGGCTGGACGACCTGTTCACCGAGCACCCGCGTGTGGTTGCCGGCATGATCGAGATCTATGGTGACTGGATCACCCAGTTCGGCATCGACGGTTTTCGCATCGACACGGCCAAGCACGTCAACCCGGAGTTCTGGCATGCTTTCGTTCCGGCTATGCTGGAGCGGGCAGAGGCGCGGGGCATTCCGAACTTCCACATCTTCGGCGAGATCGCCGACGGGGCGCCGAGTGCAACGCTGGTAGCGCAGGTGATGGCACAATCGCGGCTACCCTATGCGCTCGACATGGGCTTTGCGACGGCGGCGCAGCTCGTCGGCAGCGGCAGCGAGAGCCCGCAGGTGATGGCGAATTTGCTGGAGCAGGACGCGATCTATCCCGGTGGCGCGACCACGGCGTTGGGCTTGCCGACGTTCCTCGGAAATCACGATTTCGGCCGATATTCGATGTTCCTGCGGAACCTGGCTCCCGGTGCTTCACGGGACGAATTGCTGGCCCGGACAAAGCTTGGCCACGCCATGATGTTCCTGCTGCGCGGGGTCCCGACGGTCTATTACGGTGACGAGCAGGGCTTTATCTCCGATGGAAACGATCAGCTCGCCCGCGAGGACATGTTCCCCAGCCGGACTGCCGAGTACAACGATAACGTGCTGCTTGGGACACAGGCGACCACGGTGCAGGAGAATTACGACACCGCGCACCCGCTCTACCGCCAGATCGCCAGCCTCTCCGCTCTGCGGCAATCCTCTCCTGCCCTGCGCCGTGGCCTCTCGATCGTCCGTGCGGCCGATCACGAGGGGCCGGGCCTGCTCGCCATAGAGCGGCACGATCCGGCCAGCGGCGAGCGTGTACTGGTGGCATTCAACACGAGCAATGCGCCAATCGAACGGCTGGTCGAACTCGATTACGCGGCCACCACGCTAGAGGCCGTTGGCCCCTGCGAGGCGCGGATCGCCGCACCCGGCTCCGCGCGTATTATGCTGCCGCCGTTCGGCCATGCCGCGTGCCGGTTGGTGCTGGAGCCCGTCCGATGAACCTGCAGTTCGATCCTCAAACGCTGCCACGGCCGGAGGCTGAGCAACTGCCGTGGTGGAAGGGTGCGGTCACCTACCACATCTATCCCCGCAGCTTCGTGGATTCCAACGGCGACGGGATCGGCGATCTGCCGGGGATCACTCAGAGGCTGGATTATGTCGCTGCGCTTGGCGTTGATGCGATCTGGATCTCTCCGTTCTTCACCAGCCCGATGGCCGATTTCGGCTACGACGTTTCCGACTATCGGGACGTTGATCCGATCTTTGGCACGCTGGCCGATTTCGATGCGCTGCTGGAACGGGCGCACGCGCTCGGGCTGAAGGTGCTGATCGACCAGGTCTATTCCCACACTTCCGATCAGCACCCGTGGTTTGCGGAAAGCCGCTCCGGTCGCGACAACCCCAAGGCGGACTGGTATGTCTGGAGTGATCCAAAGCCGGACGGTTCCCCGCCTTCCAATTGGCAGTCGGTCTTTGGGGGCCCGGCCTGGCGCTGGGATGCGCGCCGGCGGCAATATTATCTGCACAACTTTCTCAGCAGCCAGCCGCAGCTGAACGGCCACAATCTGCAGGTTCAAGACGCGCTTCTCGATGTGATGCGCTTCTGGCTCGATCGCGGGGTGGACGGGTTCCGGATCGATGCGCTCAACTTCCTGATGCATGACCCGGATCTGCGCGACAATCCTCCTGCGGAAGAGGGCGGCAAGCGCTCGCGCCCCTGCGACTACCAGCGGCGCATCCACAATCAGTCGCACGGCGATATCCCGGGCTTCACCGAGCGCGTCCGCCAATTGACAGACCAGTACAACGCCATCTTCACCGTCGCCGAGGTGGGCGGACGCAACTCGGAAGCCGAGATGAAGGCGTTCACCCGAGGCGACCGGCGGCTGAACTCGGCCTATGGCTTCAACTTCCTCTATGCCGACCGACTGACCCCAAGCCATGTCGTGGAAGCCATGCGCCGATGGCCGGAGGAGCCCGGCGTGGGCTGGCCGAGCTGGGCGTTCGAGAACCACGACGCGCCGCGCGCCGCCTCACGGTGGGCGCCTTCCACCGATCGGGAGGCGTTCGCCCGGGTGAAGATTGCCGTTCTGGCGGCCCTGCGCGGCAACATCATCATCTATCAGGGTGAGGAGTTGGGGCTGACGCAGGTCGATATCCCCTTCGAGCAGCTGCACGATCCCGAAGCGATCGCCAACTGGCCCCTCACCCTGTCACGCGATGGGGCGCGCACGCCCATGCCCTGGGTGGCGGAGCACGTCCATGGGGGCTTTGGCTCGGTCGCACCCTGGCTGCCAGTGGGGGAGGAGAACCGTGCTCGTGCCGTCGATCGCCAGCTGGCCGATCCGCACAGTCTACTTTACCATACGCAGGCGATGCTGCACTTGCGCAGGACACACCGTGCCCTGCGCCATGGTCGGCTGGTCCGATGTGACCAGGACGGTTCGCTGCTTATCATTGAGCGGATGGCGGGCGAGGAGACCCTGCGCTGCCTCTTCAACCTCTCGCCCGAGCCCATCACCATTGCCCCGGTTCCCGAGGACGCCATTCTCTGTTCCGTCAACCACGCGGAGCCAACCCGGCTCGGACCCTTCGCCGCCTTGTTTGTCCGGCTGTGATCAAGCCGACCCTGATTGCCACCGCCTTCGCAGGCCCCCTGCCGCTCTCCGCCGGATAGCGGCGCATCGTGCGTGATCATCCCAACGAGCTCGGCGTAAGCTTTCGTCAGAACCGCGATCTGTCGGGCCGGGAGCGAACCGGCGGGATGCCGGTCTTCAACGACCGTTTTGGCTTACAATCCGAATGTGTCGGAAGCGGGCGCAGGGAGGTGCTGGCGATGCAGCCTGCGCTCGCCCGGTGACACACAGCGGCCCGCCAAGAATTGTCGTTCTGGGTGGAGGCAGCGCCGGCTGGATTACCGCCTGCCTTCTCCACCGGGAATGGGGGGCGAAGGGTGGTTCGGTGACACTCGTCGAGAGCCCGGATATCGGGATCATCGGTGTCGGCGAAGGGTCAACGCCGCAGCTCAGGGTGTTCTTCGATCATCTCGGCATCGCGGAAGCGAACTGGATGGCTGCCTGCGATGCCACCCACAAGCTCGGCATCCGCTTTACCGGCTGGAGCGAGCGTCAGCAATTCGCGAGCTACTTCCACCCGTTCCCCTGCCCGGTCGACCTGCACACCGAACCGGCTTTCATCCGCAATTGCGCGCTCCGCCGACGAGGAGCGAACGTCCCCGCTCATCCTGATGACTGGTTCCTCGCAACCCGGCTGGCCGACCAGGGAATGCAACCGGAGCCGTCCAGCAATTTTCCGTTCCGGCCCTCCTATGGCTTTCACTTTGATGCCTTCAAGCTGGGCGCATTCCTACGCCGCTGGGCAGTCGGCCAGGGTATCACGCATTGCGAGGCCATGGTCCAGCAGGTGGAAGTTGCCGGCGACGGAAACGTTGCGGCGCTGATCCTGACGGGCGGCGAGCGTCTTGAGGGTGACATCTTCATCGATTGCTCGGGCTTTCGCGCACTGATCGCGCAGGAAACTCTGGGCGCCAGGTTTATCCCCTTCGCAGAGAATCTGTTCAACGACCGCGCCGTGGTGATGCCCACGCCGCGTACCGCCCCGTTCCGCCCGCAGACGGACAGTATCGCGATGCAGGCAGGCTGGCGCTGGGCAATCCCGCTGACCACGCGCACCGGGAACGGCTATGTCTATTCCTCGCGCTACATCTCTGACCATGATGCGGAGGCGGAATTGCGCGCAGCCCTGGGCCCGCAAGGTGAGACTGCGGAGGCGCGCATTCTCCGGATGAAGGTCGGGCGGTTGGAGAACAGCTGGACGGCAAACTGCCTGGCGGCAGGCCTCGCCCAAGGTTTCATCGAGCCGCTGGAGGCAACCGCGCTTCACATCGTCATCGTCACCGCGCTGGAGTTCGCGCAAGCCTACGAACAGGGCCGTTTCACCCCCCAGCACCGCGATGCCTTCAACCGCTCGATCGCACTGCGCTACGAAGGAATTCGAGACTACATCGTCGGCCACTATCGCCTCAGCCAGCGAACAACCTCGGATTACTGGCGCGACAATGCTGCCAACCACACCCTGTCCGACGGACTGAAGGCGGTGATGACGGCCTGGTTCACCAATGCCGACATGGCCGGCGCGTTGGCGCAGGTTTACGGCACCACATCACCTTACAGCTTGGCCAGTTGGCACTGCCTGTTCGCCGGCTATGGAACCTTCCCGTCGCACGAAAAATTGCGGCCACTTCCGCCTTCTACGCGCGTGGGCGACATGGACCAAACGTCAGCGCTTATTGCAGCCTGCATGGCAAATTTTCATGCGACCTGCCCGCGCCAAGAACCCGACCCTACTGCACAAGTCGGATGAGGCAGCCAATACACAAGTGAGCAGTTCTAGCGGCTGATGGCCGAATTCGGCGAGACCCGCTCGATGAGTTGGTCGGGCAAGGTTTGAGACAAACCACTCAGGAGGCTCACTTCCCAGCGCAACCACAGGGGCATACTCGCAGTCCACACTCGCCAGCAGACCTTCCGAGCCCCCGATACGATCAGGCCGTATTTCGACATACTAAGGGACTTACCGATCCTCGCAGCGGCCGTTGACGACCGGATCCAGCGCCGTCGGAGCGCAGCTTATGCGGATGGAAAGTCCTGCGCCACGGTCACGGGAGTCGGCCGGAATGCACTGTGGCGCCAGCCGCGGCGAAATGCGAAGAAGCGGAATGCATCAATCAGGAGGCAATCGATGATCGCTGATGGCGTGACCCGGCGGGGGATCCTTGGCGGTGGCGTGGCAGTCGCATCGATCGCGCTGGGGGCCAGCCCCGCAGGTGCCTTGTTGCAGGCCGGAGCCACCCGCGCAGAGGGCCAGCCAATCCCGAACGGCCTTGAGCTTCCCACCACCACGCCACCGCCACGGCGGCTGGACAGCGTCGGCTTCGCCATCGTTGGCCTGGGCAATTATGCGCTCAGGCAGATGATGCCGCGGTTTTCGGACGCGGAAAGAGCGCACATTTCCGCCATCGTGTCCGGCAATCCCGAGAAGCTCGCGCGCGTGGGCGATGCCTATGGTGTGCCCGAGGATGCACGCTATTCCTACGAGACATTTGCCGACATCGCTTCGGACGATCGAACCGACGCGGTCTATATCGTCCTGCCGAGCGGCCTGCATGCAGACTGGACCAACCGCGCCTTTGAAGCCGGCAAGCACGTCCTCTGCGAAAAGCCCATGGCGCTCTCCAGTGCCGAATGCGAATCCATGATCGCGGCCAGCCGGCGGGCGGACCGCAAGCTGATGATCGCCTATCGCTCGCATTTCGAGCCGCACAATTTGGAAGCCATGGAGCTGATGGCGCAAGGTGCCGTGGGCGAGCTGCGGCTGCTGCGAACCGAACAATCCTACCGGATGGGTCCGACGAGCCCCAGCGAGAACTGGCGGGCCAACCGTGCTCTGGCGGGCGGCGGTCCGCTGGAGGATTTGGGCATCTATGGCCTCCAGGCCGCCCTCTACCTCACGCGCGAGATGCCCGAGAGCATTACCGCCACCACCCTCCAGCCCGCGAACGACCCTCGCTTTGCGGAGATCTTCGCGCAGGTATCCTCTCAATGGCGGTTTCCGTCGGGCGCGGTCGCGCAGCTTGCGACGTCCTATGATTCGGCAGGCATCAATATGGTGGAGGCGCGCGGCACCACCGGAGCGTTGATCATGAACCCGGCAACCGGCTATTCCGGGCAAACCTTGACCCTGGCAGGCAGCGAGCGACGCGAGATCAACCCGGGCGACCCGCGCGTCCAGTTCGCGCGCCAGCTAGACCATTTGGCCGATGTGATCCGTGACGACGCTCCGATCAGGGCTCCCGGTGAAATGGGCCTGCGGGACGTGCGATTGATCGAGGCGATCTACGCGTCCGCGGCAGCTGGCCAGACCATGCGGCTGAAGCCCGATGGGACGATAATTTAAGGCGACCGCGATAATATTAGGCGTTTAGGACCCGCGACGGGGTGGGCCCTTCAGACTGTGAAATCGGAATTCATGCGCTCCGCGAACTCCCGACCGGGCCGCAGCCGGCGTGGTGCTCTCGCAGGCCGACCGACGGCACGCCCTGTGGGCACTCGCTTGCACATTTGGCCGGACGGCTCGCGTCAACCGGGCCCATATTGCGTTCGCAACATCTTAGCTCGCAACTTCACAGAGACCCTTAGCAACCCGATGAGCAGCGACAGCAGACGCCCCGGAGCACCTGTCGAGTCGAGCGCCTGTTCCTCGCCCCCCCCGGCCGGGGTGTTTTCGGCGAAGCCGCAGAGCTCTTCCATTCATCACAGATCCCGTATCGTTCCCCTGCCCTCTCGAAAACCCCTCTGGAACGACGAGCGGATCCAGGCTTTGTTGGTTGAGGCTGCGGCCACAGCATGTATATCGCAGATGTCGCAACAAGTGGGAGAGATGATGATGATGAGATCCGGCAAAGCCATGCTGAACGTGGGGGTGGCATTGACGCTTGCGCTGACGACAGCTTGCTCGGGCGGCCAGGAGGAGAATACTTCAGGCACACCGACAGGTGATACCGGGGCAGCACAACCGGCCGTCGCAGGCCAGGCATCCTCGGCACCGGCGGCCGATGACACAACGACCTTGACCGGCGTGACGCTGGCCGAGTTCACTCCTGACGCTGCGGCTGGTGAGTCGGCGTTCGTCCAGTGCCAGACCTGCCACGCGGTCGAACCTGGCGTGAACCGGATCGGCCCCAGCGTCCATGGGATCGTGGGCCGTGAGGCCGGCACGGTTCCGGATTATAATTACACTCCCGCGAACGCCAACAGCGGCATAGTTTGGACGCCTGAAAAGCTGTTCCAATATCTCGAGAATCCCCAGCGGGTGATCCCGGGCACCAAGATGGCGTTCGGCGGCATCACCGACCCACAGCAACGGGCCAATTTGATCGCCTGGCTAGAAACCCAGAGCTGATCAGCCTGCCGGCGGCGGCTCCGCCCGGGGCGAGGCAAAGCCTCGTCGCCGGGCGAGATCCGCCAGGTGTACCGGAAAGGATGCAGCAAGCAGCGCTGCGATCCACCAGCCACCGGAACCGGCTACCGAAGCCCGTAAAGCGAGCAGCAAAAGCAACCCCGGGAGGAGACACAGTATCACCTCCACCGGCATCATCTTGCGGGCGCCGATCAGCCACAGCGCTTCGAGTGCCACAACGATCAGCACCACATCGACCATCGATGTCGAGGATAGCCAGTCGCTCATGGCGACGAACTCAGGAAAATGGCCAGTTCAGCCGCACAATCTCCCAATTGAGCACGCCGGCGAAAGCGACCCAGACGAGATAGGGCACCAGCAGCAGTCCGGCCGCGAGACGGATGCGGGCGCAATAGGCGATCAGCACAATGATCGAGGCCGTTAGCGCGACCAGTTCGATCACCGCGAGGTCCGGGCGCTCCAGGCGGAAGAACAACAGGCTCCAGGCAAAGTTCAGGAACCCGCTAAGCGCGAACAGCCCGATAACCGTAATCGCGGCCCGGCGCGTCGGGGCCGCTTCCCATGCAATCACGGCCGATAGTGCCGCGAGCGCGTAGATGATCGTCCATGCTACCCCATAAAGCGCATCTGGTGGCGCCCACTCCGGTTTCGAGAGGTCGTGATACCAGGGGCCGATGATAGTCATCGTCGCGCCCACTGCTGCCACGGCCAGCGCTGCCAGCGCGGCCAGCAGCGCGGGCAGGATCCATGTTCGGCTCATCGTGCCACCGGCGCCAGACCCAGCAGATGGGCCGTATCCTTGAGAAAGATTCGCAGATGGGCCCCGGGCTTGGCGCGAACGAGCCGCTTGTTCATATAGGCTTGCCAGGTGAGTTCCTGCACATCCGGATCAGCGCAGATCTTGACGAAGCGCTCGCGGCGCTTGTCGTTCTTGTACCAAAAATATTGCATGATCCCCAGAATCCAGAATGTGCGCCCATGCTCGCGCATGAAACGCTTGCGGGCGGTGCGAAGAACTCGCGCATCGCCCGTCACGAGGAACTGGTCGACCGCCTGCGCCACGAAGCGGGCCGAAGTCATCGCGTAATAGATGCCCTCCCCAGAGGCCGGGGCCACCACTCCGGCAGCGTCACCGACGACGATCGTATCACGGCGGTTGTCCCAGCGACGGAGCGGCTTGAGCGGGATCGGCGCGCCTTCGCGCCGCAAGGTCTCGCAATGCTCCAGCCCGTTGCGGCTGCGCATCCGCTGGACTGCGTCGCGCAAGCCGAAGCCCTTGTCTGCGCTGCCAACGCCCACGCTGGCGGTATCGCCGTGCGGGAAAATCCAGGCGTAGAAATCGGGCGAGAGGTCGCCCTGGTAGAAGACATCGCAGCGGCCCGCCTCGTAGCCGGCGGCTCCCTCTGCCGGTGCCCGGATCACCTCGTGATACGCGTAGACGCAGGGAACACGCTGGGCACCTAGTGCCTGGCGCGCCACCGCCGACCGGGCGCCGTCGGCACCGATCACGGCCCGGGCGCGAACCCGCTGGGGCGCGCCGCCGCGTTCCGCGTGATAGCGAACGATCGCTGTCCCGTCGGTATCGCGCTCGAGCGCCTCGAACGTGCCGATCCGCCGTTCTGCACCGAGCTTTGCAGCGCGATCCCGCAGCCATTCGTCAAATGTATCGCGGTCCACCATCCCGACGAAGCCGTCGCCAACCGGCATGTCGACCGTGCGCGAGGAAGGGGCAATCATCCGCGCCGAACGGGCCCGCGCGACAAGCATCGCTTCGGGGACCGCGAAATCCGCGAGCAGCCGGGGCGGCACCGCACCGCCGCACGGCTTGATCCTGCCGGCACGGTCGAGCAGCAGCACGCTTCGGCCCGCCTCTGCGAGATCGGCCGCCGCGGTTGCCCCGGCCGGCCCTCCCCCAATCACCACAGCATCGAAGGTCAAGCCAGGTCTCCTGCTATTGGTCGTGACATTGTGGGAAGCGCATTCGGCCGGCGAACGGCCAAGAAGGTGGCGCACACGAACAGGGCCGCCTCCGCCGCAAAGACGATGGCAAAGCCGGTCGCGTCAGAGCCGGCAGCCCAGCGCGCCACATCCGCTCCAGCGGCGCCGATCAGGCCGCCAAGACCGAAAGCGATCGCCTGCGCTGCACCCCAAACGCCCATCCTGATCCCTTCGCTCGGCCCCTCGCCAGCGCCGGCCAGGCCCATCATCGCCCCGATCGCCGCGACGGCGAACACGCCATTCGCAATGCCGAGCAGCACGACGTTGAGGGTCAGCGGCCATCCCGGCCCGTACGATGCCGAGGCGGCCAGGCCGGCAAGCGCAAGCGCAGAGCCCAGGCATCCGCCAACGATCCAGCCTTCGAGTTCGTTCGGCCGCCGCCGCCGCCGTGCGAACAGGCTGCCGGCGATCCCGGCGAACAGCATCCCGGCCAGAACCCCGCCATTCTGCGCGCCCGACAGCATTGTCGATTCACCCGGCGTCATGGCGAAGGCGAGCCCAGCATAGGGCTCCAGGATCAAATCCTGCATGCTGTAGGCGAGCATTGAAACGAATACGAAGGCCGTAAAGCGGCGCGCGTCGCGATCGTCGAGCACGCTGCGCAGTGCTTCACGGAAGGGTAGCGAGGGCGCTTGGCGAGAAGCCACTGGCGGCGCCTGCGCCATGGAGCGCCGAACTCCGGCCTCGACCCCGCGCACTGCCACCAGCGTCAGCAACAATGCACCCAGAGCAATCCCGCCGGATACCACTGCCAGGCGCCCCATCGAGAAGGGCTCGAGCAGGCTCCCGGCCAGAGCCGCCGAACCGGCGATCCCGGCCACCATGAGGATCCAGGTAATCGCCGCCGCCGCCGGGCGCCGCTCGGGCGCCACCGCGCTGGCGAGCAGTGCCAGCAGCGAAGTTCCCGCAGCCCCTACGCCCGCGCCAATCATCGCGAAAGCGAGGATCCCCAGGGCCAGCCCGGACCAGGCCTCCGTTGCCGACAGAATCGTCGCATTGACGGCGAGAAGCGCACCCAGCGCCAGGACCGCCATGCCGCCCACGATCCAGAAGGTGCGTTCGCCACCCCTGTCGGAGCTGTGGCCCCAGAGCGGACGCGAAAGCTGCACCGCATAATGCCAGGCGACCAGCCCGGCGGGGATTGACGCAAGCAGCCCGAGCTCGACCACCATCACCCGGTTGAGCAGCGAGGTCACCAGCATCACGATCGCCCCGATCGAGGCCTGCACCAGCCCGAGTCGGACAATCCCGACCCAGCCAAGCCCGGCCTGGGGGCCGGAGCCAAGCGCGGCGCCGGTCATGCAGCGCTTCCCAAGCCCGCCGCCGCGGCCGCCATGCCGAGCACGAACAGCGTCGTGCCGGTCGCATTGTACCAGGGCGCCAACCTCTTGGGGTCGGTCAGCAGGCGCCGCATCAGCACCAATTGCACGGCGAGGGACACCGCGACCGCGGTGGCGGCGATGGCGAACTGCCAATGCCAGAGCAACGCCACCACGATGATTTGCGGAACCGCCATGGCCACGCAGGCGATCCGCCCCGCGCGGGCCGGGCCCAGCACTGCGGGGAGCGAGCGCACACCGGTCACCCGGTCACCCGCGATCGCCTTGAAATCGTTGAGCGTCATGATCCCAAACGCACCGGCGCTATAGAGCAGCAATACCACCAGCACGCGAGCGTCCGGCAAAGCGCCAGCCATCACGGCCGCGCCCGTGAACCACGGCAGCCCTTCGTAACATAGCCCCACTACCGCCGGGCCGATCCGGCCGTCGGCCTTGAGCCGCAACGGCGGGGCGCTGTACGCCCAGGCGAAGACCAGCCCCAGAACGGTGGCCGCAAAGACCCACGGGCCAGTGGCCAAGCCGACGATCAGGGCAAGACCGCTTCCAATGATGGCAATCGCCAGACCCCAGCGGCCTGCGATGCGACCGGACGGGATCGGCCGGTCCGGCTCGTTGATGGCGTCGACGTGGCGATCGAACCAGTCGTTCACGGCCTGGCTCGTCCCACACACCAGCGGGCCGGTCAGGAGCAATCCGGCGATCAGAAACAACCAGCGATCGGCCACCGGTACCCCGGAGGACAACACTCCACACCCAAACGCCCACATCGGGGGAAACCAGGTGATCGGCTTGGATAGCGCCAGTACGTCCGAGAGAGCCGGGACGGGAACAGGAGAGGTGTCGAGCGCGCGACGAGTCATGCCCGCATGGTAGAGTTGACATAGTAGACCGTCAACTCGATTGGACAGTTTGCCCCGCGCTATCAGTTGCCTTCATTCTCGCTCCGCACTAGCCCATGCCGGTGAAGTTTCGAGTAGAGACTCTGCCGGCTGAGCCCGAGGATCTCTGCCGCCGACGCACGATTGTTAGTGGTGAAGGTGAGCGCAGCCTCGATGCACAGGCGCTCGATCAAATCGGTGCTCTCGCGAACGATGTCCTTCAGCGGCATGCGACCGACCAAATCGGTCAGCTGCTCGACCGAACGCGGCAGGTCGCGGGTGGTCGGCGGAAGATCGCGCAGTCGCCGCCCGACGATACGGATGCTGAAGCCGAGCACTTCATCCGGGCCGGGCACATGCACTGCCGAAAGCTCGACCTCTTCCCGGCCACCATCGATACCGCGCAGAATGGTGGAGACGTTCCGCACCGCCTCATGCTCGGCAAGCTGGCCGCGGATCAGTTCGAGATCGATCCCCGGGCGGCCGATGAAATCACCCAGCGGCTGCCTGCGCAGCTGATCGGCCGACACGGCATGAACCGCCTCGACGAAGGCCAGGTTGGCCGTGAGGATCTTCTGATCCGGCCCGGCCAGGACGAACGCATCGGGCATGGACTCAACTACAGCGACAACGCGGCGGCTCTCGTCCGGTGCACTCTCTGCTCCGAGAGCGGGCGAAAGCCGGAGAAGAAAGTAGTTCGCACCGCCCTGGCGAAATGCACCTACTGCAAGCCGCGCCGCACCCGCGTCGTCCGCCAGTTCGATCTCGATCGCCGACACCTCGGCTCCTGCCGAGATTGCGCCAAGAACTCCAGCAACACGTTCCACCTCCTTGCGATCGAAGCGGGATGAAATTGCCTGACCAACAAAGCTGCCGAGGGGTGCGCCGAACATGCGGTGAGCAGCAGGGTTGATCTCACGTATCTGGCGTGATGCGGCATCGACGATGATCATCGCCTCGGCCGTCGTCTCGAACAGGAGCCGATAACGCGCCTCAGCCTGTCGCAGCCGTAGATAATCCCGCTCAAGCGATTGCTGCGCACGCAACAGGCGCTGCTGCAGCGCCGCAGCCGCACGCACGTCACGGCCAATCGCCACCAGCCGGTCGCCATGGCCCAGCCGAATCGCCAGATAGCGATAGGGAACGTCGCCGCCCTCGACCGGATGGTTGACCTGGCGCCAGCGGGGCTGGCCCGTTTCGCCGAGCATTTCCTGAATCTTGGGTCGGCTTTGGCTGGTCACCAGCTCGCCCCATTCGCGCCCTGTCCAATTGGCCAGTCCCGGAATGCCCCCGCCCGTGCCCGCAACATCGAGAACCCGGCCTTCAGGATCGAGCACCAGGATCACATCACCCGCTGCGGTGACCAGTGCAGCCACGGTTTCGGGACTGAGGTTGCTCAACCAGCGCTGCTCGTGCGCGAAGCCGAGCGGAGGTGGCATCACCTCGTCATGCACAGTGAGGATCGTCATGGCGCTATATATTCAGGCAGCGGCGGTGCAGCAGGTTACATCGACCAGCATTTCGGCCGTCGCCACCGCCTCGATCGCGGTCATTGCGCTGCCGTCAGCACCGACCAGGGCAGCCAAACCCGGATGGGCCAGCGGTACGCAGCCACCAATCATGATCTTGAGGTCCGAATTGCTAGACACGCCGCGCAAGGCAGCAATCACCGAGGGGAGACGCTCGATATGCGCGTCCAGACTGACGGTCAAGGCAACAAGGTCGATACGGCGGCTTGACACATTGGCCAGCAAATCCCGCCGGGATCCATCGATCAGCAAAATCGTGTCCCACCCGGCGCGGGCGAAGCACTCTTCCAGCATTGCACTGCCGAAGCTGTGCTGGTCGCCGGGCATCGTTGAAAAAACCGCCGAACGAGCGAACCCCACCGGTGAAAGCCTGCCGGGAGAACGCGCGGCCACCTCTCGCAACACCTCTTGCAGTCGCCACAAGCCCATCGTCACCTCGATAAAATCAAGGCGGTCGTCGTCCCACTGCTCGCCCATCTGCCGCGCTGCGGGCGCGAACGCTTCCACGAAGACGGTTTCCAGCGAAACTCCGCGCGCCAGCCAATGCTCGACCGCGTCGAGTACCTCATGTGCGCGGGCATTCAATACAAGGTGGCAAAAGCGCCCTACTTCGTCGTGGGCGATCGACATGGGGATCTCGCGCACCGCTAGTACCGGATCACAATGGGCGACGAGCAGCCGGGGGATCACCTCGTTCTCGATCACGCGGTCCAGCCGATCGAGCATCGCATGGCAACCGGTCGGCGAACCAGACATGCTCCGAGGCGAAGGTTGCAGACTTTCGCGCCCGATTCCGCTCATGGAGGCCATTCGGCTCGTCTCCCCCCGCCCTCCCAGTGTGGCGGCAAGCAGTGTCTGGCGGTTACGTTCCGACTCTTGACACTCTCTTGGTCCGGCAACGTATGGCAACGATTCGCCCATGTCCATACGACAAACAAACTTAGGTGTAAGTTTTTCCTTACGTCCATTCGGATTGACACTATCGGCCTCACTCCATAGGATCGGCGCCATGGAGCGAGGATCCACAATCAACCGAACGGCAAGCGCGTGAGCGCCCGTCCGGTCTACAGCCCGCAAGAGCGTCTCCGGCGCGATTCCTCGCCCTGGACACTGGTCCAGGGCATCCTGGCAATCGTTCAACTGGTGATCTTCTGCGCCAGCCTGGGACTGGTGGCGCACTATCTGTTGTACGGGACCGGCCTGCTCGCCGCCGACATCTCGGTGGTCGTCAAGACGGCTGCACTTTACACCATCATGATCACCGGCTCAGTCTGGGAAAAGCAGGTGTTCGGCCGTTGGTTGTTCGCCCCGTCGTTCTTCTGGGAAGACGCGGTCAGCATGGTGGTCATCGCGTTGCACACGGCGTATCTGGTCATGCTGCTTGGCGGGCTCGGCGGGGCCGAGGAGCGCCTGTGGGTCGCGCTGGCCGGCTATGCCTTCTACCTCGTCAATGCGGGCCAGTTCCTCCGCAAGCTGCGCGTGGCGCGCAGCGAAGCCCGCACCCAGGCGAGCACGGAGGCCCATACCCAGGCCCATACCCAGGCCCATACCGGCACACCTAGCACGGCGGTAGCGGCATGAGCGCGGCGGCCCCTGCTGCCGCTGAACGCCCAATCCTGCGCGAACGCGGCCAGCGCGAGGTCTTCTGCGGGCTCACCGGCATCGTCTGGCTGCATCGCAAGATGCCCGATGCGTTCTTTCTGGTGGTGGGTTCACGCACCTGTGCCCACCTCCTGCAATCGGCCGCCGGAGTGATGATCTTCGCCGAGCCGCGCTTCGCCACGGCTATCATCGAAGAGCGGGATCTGGCCGGAATGGCCGATCTCGACGAGGAGCTTGACCGCACCGTGTCGCGCCTGCTCGAGCGCCGGCCGGAGATCGCCACCCTGTTTCTGGTCGGCTCGTGCCCGTCCGAGGTGATCAAGCTCGATCTTGCCCGCGCCGCGGTGCGCCTGGGCAGCACCCGCCCCCAGGTGCGCTTCCTCGCCTACTCCGGCAGCGGTATCGAGACGACCTTCACCGAAGGCGAGGATGCCTGCCTCGCTGCGATGGTTCCGGTTCTGCCGCAAGCGGCGCCAGACGCCGCGTCGCTCGTGATCGTGGGCGCACTGCCCGATATCGTGGAAGACCAGTTCGCCCGCCTGTTCGCCGAGATCGGCATTGATAATGTTGCCTTCCTGCCAGGACGCAGCGTGCGCGACCTGCCGCCCGTCGGCCCGGGCACCCGCTATCTGCTCGCGCAGCCATTCCTCGGCACCACTGCGCAGGCGCTGGAAGAGCGCGGCGCGGTCCGCATCCCCGCGCCCTTCCCGTTCGGCGCCGAGGGCACCGCAGCCTGGGCCGGAGCCGCCGCCGCCGCGTTCGGCATCGAGGAACTCGCCCTGCGTCGCGCCATCGCCCCGGCGCGTGAGCGGGCCAAGCGCGCGCTCGAACGCTACCGTCCCGCGCTCGCGGGAAAGACCGTGTTCTTCATGCCCGACTCGCAGCTCGAAGTGCCGCTGGCGCGCTTCCTGGCCTCGGAGTTAGGCATGGTGCCCATCGAGATCGGCACCCCCTTCCTCCACCGCGCGCATCTCGCTGAGGAACTGGCGCTGCTGCCCGCCGCTGTGACGGTCAGCGAAGGCCAGGACGTAGAGCGCCAGCTCGATCGAGTCCGTGCCGCACGCCCCGATCTGACCGTCTGCGGTCTGGGCCTCGCCAATCCGCTGGAGGCCGAGGGCCTCGCCACGAAATGGTCTATCGAGCTCGTTTTCTCGCCGATCCACGGCTTCGAGCAGGCCGGCGACCTTGCCGAATTGTTCGCCCGGCCCCTGCGCCGGCGCGATGTTTTGAGAGTGTAGCGCGATGCAGCTGGCCGTCTGGACCTACGAAGGACCGCCCCATGTCGGCGCAATGCGCGTGGCGACCTCGATGCGCGGCGTCCACTACGTGCTCCACGCGCCGCAGGGCGACACCTATGCGGACCTGCTGTTCACGATGATCGAGCGCCGCCGCCAGCGCCCGCCGGTCACCTACACCACCTTCCAGGCGCGCGACCTCGGCACGGACACCGCCGCCCTGTTCCGCGATGCGGTGATCTCCGCTTACGACCGCTTCAAGCCCGAGCTGATGCTGGTCGGCTCCTCCTGCACCGCCGAGCTGATCCAGGACGATCCGGGCGGCCTCGCCGAGGCCATCGGCCTGCCGATCCCGGTGGTGGCGCTCGAACTGCCCAGCTACCAGCGCAAGGAGCACTGGGGGGCGGCCGAAACCTTCCTCGCCATCGTCAAGAAAATGTGCGGCCGCCTCCAGCCCGCCACCGAGCGCAAGCCGGGCCCGCCGCGCGCCAACATCCTCGGCCCCACGGCGCTGGGCTTTCGCCACCGCGACGATTTGGCCGAGATCACCGCGCTGCTGGGGCGGCTGGGCATCACGATCAACGTCACCGCGCCGCTCGGCGCCTCGCCCGCCGATATCGCCCGGCTGCCCGATGCCGATTTCAACATCGTACTCTATCCCGAAACCGGTGACGACGCGGCCCGCTGGCTGGAAAAGAAGTTCGGCCAGCCCACGATCCGCACCGTGCCGCTCGGCGTGAACGCCACCAGCGCATTCGTTGCCGAAGTCGCCGCACTCGCCGGGGTCGATGCCTCCGGCGTTCTGGCGGATCGCGATTCCAACATGCCCTGGTGGAGCCGCTCGGTCGATTCCACCTATCTCACCGGCAAGCGCGTATTTGTGTTCGGCGATGCCACCCATGCCATCGCCGCCGCCCGAGTGGCGCGCGACGAGCTCGGCTTCGAAGTCGCCGGCCTTGGCTGCTACAACCGCGAGTTCGCCCGCGAAATGCGCGCCGCGGCCGAACTGTACGGCGTAGAGCCGCTGATCACCGATGATCATCTCGCGGTGGAAGAACGCATCACCGAATTGCAGCCCGAGCTGGTGCTCGGCACGCAGATGGAGCGCCACATCGCCAAGCGGCTGGGCATTCCCTGCGCTGTCATCTCTTCCCCCGCACACGTCCAGGATTTTCCCGCCCGGCACAGCCCGCAGATGGGCTTCGAGGGCGCGAACGTGCTGTTCGACGATTGGGTGCACCCGCTCGCAATGGGCCTGGAAGAGCACCTGCTCGCCATGTTCCGCGATGATTTCGAGTTCCACGACGATGTCGGCGCCTCGCATCTGGGCCCGACCGCATTCGCTCCGCAACGCGAGGATCCCCCCGCGCCGGACGGTCGCTGGACCAAGGAAGCGGAGGCCGAATTGCGCAAGATTCCCTTCTTCGTCCGCGGCAAGGCCCGCCGCAACACCGAGGCGTTCGCGCTGGCCGAAGGGCGCTCTTCGATCGACCTCGCCACGCTGTACGATGCGAAGGCCCATCATGGCCGGTAAGGAGCGCCTTGTTCGAGACCAGCAGGCACGCCCGCCGGTACGCGTGGTCATCGTCACGCTGGACAACCACCTGGCCGGGGCGGCCGAGCGGGCCGGCGCCAAACTGGCAGAAGACCGCATCTCGATCGGCTTCCACGCCGCTTCCGACTGGGACCGCGACCCCAAAGCGCTCGATCGCGCCCGGGAAGACATTGCGCACGGCGACATCGTGATCGCCACGATGATGTTCCTTGACGATCATATCCGCGCCGTGTTGCCGGCTTTGACCGAGCGGAAAGACCATTGCGACGCCATGCTCGGGCTGATGTCGGGCAGCGAGGTCGTGCGCCTCACCCGCATGGGCGGCTATCGCATGGATGCACCCGCCCGTGGGCCGATGGCGCTGCTCAAGAAGCTGCGCGGCTCGAAAAAGCCCGGCGGCAGTTCGGGTGCGGGGCAGATGAAGATGCTGCGCCGCCTGCCCAAGCTGCTGCGCTTCATGCCCGGCACGGCACAGGATCTGCGCGCCTATTTCCTCACGCTGCAATATTGGCTCGCGGGATCGGACGACAATGTCGTGGCGATGGTGCGCTCTCTGGTCGATCGCTATGCCGATGGCGAGCGCCGTTCCCTGCGCGGCAAGCTGCCCGCAGATCCGCCCCGCGACTATCCCGAGGTGGGCGTCTATCACCCCGCGCTCGAAGGCCGCTTTGCCGAGAGCGTCGCCGCCCTCCCGCGCAATGGCGGCGAGGCGGGGACGGTGGGCCTGCTGCTGCTGCGCTCCTATCTGCTCGGCCGCGATGCCGGCCATTACGACGGTGTCATCGCGGCGATGGAAGCCAAGGGCCTGCGGGTGATCCCGGCCTTCGCCAGCGGCCTCGATTCCCGTCCGGCGATCGAGGCGTTCTTCCACGCAGGGGGCAAGCCGGTGGTGGATGCCATCGTCAGCCTGACCGGTTTCTCGCTGGTGGGCGGCCCGGCCTACAATGACAGCGATGCTGCCGTTACCGCGCTCGCCGGGCTCGACCTGCCGTATATTGCCGCCCATCCGATTGAGTTTCAATCGATTGAGGAATGGGGAGCGGGCCGGCAAGGTCTATTGCCGATCGAGGCGACCATGATGGTGGCGATCCCGGAGATCGACGGGGCAATGGCCCCCTCCGTCTTCGGCGGACGTTCGGATGGGTCGAGCACCGGCTGCACAGGCTGCAGGCACCGCTGCACCTTTCCCGATCACGGCCATGCGCGCGAGATGCGCTCCTGCATCGAGCGCGCAGCGGCGCTCGCCGATCGGGCCGCACGCCTGATTGCGCTGCGCCAGTCGGACCATGCCGAGCGCAAGCTCGCCATCGTGCTGTTCAACTTCCCACCCAACGCCGGCGCCACCGGCACCGCCGCGTTCCTCGCGGTGTTCGAATCGCTCCAGGCCGTGCTCGTCCGGCTGGCACAGGAAGGCTATACGGTGGACGTGCCGCAGGACGTCGACGCGCTGCGCGAGGCGATCCTCGGTGGCAATTCGGAGCGCTACTGTTCCGACGCGAACGTCGCCGTCCGCATCCCGGCGGACGATCATATCCGCCGCGAGCCCCATCTGGCCGAGATCGAGGCGCAATGGGGCCCGGCCCCCGGCCGCCAGCAGGCCGACGGCAATTCCATCCACGTGCTCGGCCAAAGCTTCGGCAACGTGTTCGTCGGGGTCCAGCCGGCCTTTGGTTTCGAGGGCGATCCGATGCGGCTGCTGTTCGAAGGCAGCTTTGCCCCCACCCATGCCTTCTCGGCCTTTTACCGCTGGATCCGCGAGGATTTCGGCGCCCACTCGGTGCTTCATTTCGGCACCCATGGTGCGCTGGAATTCATGCCCGGCAAGCAGACCGGCCTGTCCGGCAACTGCTGGCCAGAGCGCCTCCTGGGCGACCTGCCGAACTTCTATCTCTACGCGGCCAACAATCCGTCCGAGGGGTTGATTGCCAAGCGCCGTTCCGCCGCCACACTGATCAGCTATTTGACCCCACCCCTGGCCGAGGCCGGCCTCTACAAGGCGCTCGCCGATCTCAAGGCGCTGGTCGAGCGCTGGCGGACGCTTTCCATCAGTGCCGATGAGGAGCGCGCCGAACTCGAGCGGATGATCCGCGATGCCGCCGAGGCCGCGGACATCGAACCCTGCGCGCCCGCCATGCTGGCCGCCCGCCTCTACGAAATCGAACGCGAGTTGATCCCCTGCGGCCTGCATGTGCTCGGCTCCAACCCGGAGGGCGCGGCGCGCGAGAAGCTGCTCGCAATTGTGCCCGAGGACGATCGGGCGCTGTTTGCCGAGCGGCTCGATTCCTGCGACGAACTCGGCGCCCTCGTTCACGCGCTCGATGGCGGCTATGTCCGCCCGGTGCCCGGCGGTGACATCGTCGCCAATGTCGATGTGCTGCCCACGGGGCGCAATTTGCACGGCTTCGACCCGATGCGGATGCCGAGTGCCTTTGCGGTCTCGCAAGGTGCCATTGCCGCCAGCCACCTGCTCGATCGCCATCTGCAATCGGGCGCAACCTTCCCCGAGAGCCTGGCGATGGTCCTGTGGGGCACCGACAATCTCAAGAGCGAAGGTGCGGCGATCGCCCAGGCCTTGGCGCTGATGGGCGCCCGGCCGCGGATCGATGGCTACGGCCGGGTTGCCGGCGCCGAGCTGATCCCGCTGGAAGAGCTCGGCCGCCCGCGCGTCGACGTTGTGATCACGCTTTCGGGCATCTTCCGTGATCTTCTGCCACTGCAGATCCGGATGCTCGCCGAAGCCGCCTGGCTGGCGAGCGATGCGGATGAGCCGATCGAGCACAATTTCGTGCGCAAGCACAGCCTCGCGCACCAGGCGGAACATGGCTGCGACCTGGAGACCGCGAGCCTGCGGGTGTTCTCCAATGCCGAGGGTGCCTATGGCGCCAACGTCAATCAGCTGGTCGACGGCGGCGCCTGGACCGATCCCGACGAACTCGCCGAAGTGTTCGAACGCCGCAAGGGCTTCGCCTATGGCATCAAGGGTCCGCCGGTGGCCAGTCGCGAGCTGCTCAAGAGCGCACTTGCGGGTGTCGAACTGACCTATCAGAATCTCGAATCCGCCGAACTCGGGGTGACCGACATCGATCATTATGTCGATGCGCTGGGCGGCATGTCCCGCTCGGTGGCCCGCGCCCGCGGGGAGGCCGCGCCGGTCTACATCCTCGATTCCACCCGCGGCCAACCCAAGGTGCGCACGCTCTCCGAACAGGTCGAGCTGGAAACTCGCACCCGCACGCTCAACCCCGAATGGTACGAGGCGATGCTCGAACATGGGTTCGAGGGCGTGCGCAATATCGAATCCCACGTCACCAACACGCTGGGCTGGTCCGCCACCACCGGCCAGGTGGCGCCCTGGGTCTACCAGCGGATCAGCGAGACATTCGTGCTCGATCCCGAGATGCGCGCCCGCCTCACCAGCCTCAACCCCAAGGCTTCGGCCCGCGTCGCCGACCGCCTGATGGAAGCCTGCGACCGCGACTTCTGGCAACCCGACGAAGCCACGCTCGCCGCCCTGCGCGAGGCGAGCGACGAGATTGAAGACCGGCTCGAAGGCCTGATGGTCGCCGCCGCATGACAAAGGAATTCTGATGGTTCTGCTTGATCAACCCGCTGCTACCCCGCCCGATGGTGAGGGGAGCGTGCAATTCCACCCCGATGCCGATCTGGCGATCAAGGGCGCCAAGGTGTTCGCGGTCTACGGCAAGGGCGGGATCGGCAAGTCGACCACCTCGTCCAACCTCTCGGCCGCCTTCTCCAAGCTCGGCCAGCGGGTGCTGCAGATCGGCTGCGATCCCAAGCACGACAGCACCTTCACGCTGACCAAGAAGCTGATGCCCACCGTCATCGACGTGCTCGAAAGCGTGGACTTCCACTCCGAGGAGCTGCGGCCCGAAGACTACATGTTCGAAGGCTATAATGGCGTGATGTGCGTGGAGGCGGGCGGTCCGCCGGCCGGTACCGGCTGCGGCGGCTACGTGGTGGGGCAGACGGTCAAGCTGCTCAAGCAGCACCATCTGCTCGACGAGACCGACGTGGTGATCTTCGATGTTCTGGGTGACGTGGTGTGCGGCGGTTTCGCCGCCCCGCTCCAGCATGCCGACCGGGCGATCATCGTGGCCGCCAACGATTTCGACTCCATCTTCGCGATGAACCGCATCATCGCCGCCATCGGCGCCAAGGCCAAAAGCTACGACGTGCGCCTCGCCGGGGTTGTCGCCAACCGCTCGGCCGAAACCGATGAAATCGACCGCTTCGCCGCCGCCACGGGCCTCAAGCGCCTCGCCCATTTCAAGGATCTCGACGCCATCCGCCGCTCGCGCCTCAAGAAGTGCACCCTGTTCGAGATGGACGATTCGCCCGATGTCGAGACCGCGCGCAACGAATACATGAAGCTCGCGGCCACCCTGTGGGCCGGCGTCGAGCCGCTCGAGGCGCGGCCGATGAAGGACCGCGACATCTTCGACTTCCTGGGCTTCGAATGATGCCCGGCAATCTTCCCGCCTCCGGTCCGCCGGGAACGACCGCCAGCTACGCCGTCCAGCGCACCGCGCTGGAGCGCTATTTCGATGGCACCGCGCGCCAGGCCTGGGCCGATCTCACCTCCAATGTGCCCGTCAGCGGCATCCGCGCCACGGTGCGTGCGGGGCGCGACCGGATGCGCGCCACGCTGCTCGGCTGGCTGCCGCAAGACCTCTCCGGCACGCGCCTGCTCGATGCCGGCTGCGGCACCGGCGCACTCGCGGGCGAGGTAGCGCGGCGCGGTGCATCGGTGCTGGCGGTTGACGTCGCAGGCGGGCTGGTCGATCTTGCCAGCCTGCGCACCGGCGCCATTGCAGGCCCCGGCAGCATCGACTGGCGGGTGGGCGACATGCTCGATCCCGCCTTCGGCCGCTTCGACTACGTGGTGGCGATGGATTCGCTGATTCATTACCCGCTCGCCGATATCGCCGATGCACTCACCGCGCTCGCCGAACGCACTAGCAAGGCGATGCTGTTCACCTTCGCCCCCAGCACCCCGGTACTCGCCACCATGCACGCCGTGGGCAAGTTCTTCCCGCGCGCCGATCGCGCCCCGGCCATCCAGCCGGTCGCCGCCGCGCGCCTGCGCCGCCGGCTCGCCGAGTTGCCCGGCTGGCGCATCGCGCGCGACCAGCGGATCGCCAGTGGCTTCTACACCTCCCACGCGCTGGAACTGGTGCGCATCTGATGGCGCAGCGGCAGCCCCTCGCCTCCCGCTGGAGCCGCGTGGCGACCGCCTGGCTGCCGTTTGCCGACGCGGCCAGCAAGGATCTGCCGCTGCCCCGCCTGCTGCGCCTGTCGCTGTTCCAGGTCAGCGTCGGGATGACCGTGGTGCTGCTCAACGGCACGCTCAACCGGGTGATGATCGTCGAACTCGGCCTGCCCACGTGGCTGGTGGCGATCATGATTGCGCTCCCGCTGCTGTTCGCCCCGGCGCGGGCGCTCATCGGCCATGTCTCCGATCATCACCGCTCGGCCATCGGCTGGCGCCGCGTCCCCTATCTGTGGATCGGCACGATGTTGCAATTCGGCGGCCTCGCGATCATGCCCTTCGCGCTGCTGCTGCTCTCGCGCCCCGACACCTCCGCCGCCGGCGCGGTGGCCGCCGCCCTCGCCTTCCTGCTCGCCGGAGCCGGGCTGCACACCACCCAGACCGCCGGCCTGGCCCTCGCCACCGATCTGGCGCCGGAGGAAGCCCGCCCGCGCGCCGTTGCGCTGCTCTACGTCATGCTGCTCGTCGGGATGATGATCTCCGCATTCATCATCGGCGGCGCACTCGCCGATTTCACGCCGACTCGCCTCGTCCAGGTCATCCAGGGTGCGGCGGTGGCGGTGGCAGTGCTAAACTTCATCGCCTTGTGGAAGCAGGAAGCACGCAATCCGCAGCGCACCGCGAGCACTCGTACCCGCCCCTCATTCACCGCCACCTGGCGCGCGTTCATCGCCGACAAGCGCACCGCCCGCCTGCTGGTCGCCGTTGGGCTGGGCGCCGCTGCCTTCTCGATGCAGGACGTGCTGCTCGAGCCCTATGGCGGCGAAGTGCTCGGCCTTAGCGTGGGCGCGACCACCGCGCTCACCGGATTGTGGGCCTTTGGCACCCTGTGCGGTTTTGCGCTGGCCGGCGGGAGGCTCGCCCGCGGCGCCGAGCCGCACCGCCTTGCGGGGGTCGGCGGGGTTGCCGGCATCGCCGCCTTCCTGATGGTGCTGTTCGCCGCGCCGCTCGCCTCGCCGCTGCTGCTCTATGTGGGCGCCATGGTAATCGGTTTTGGCGGCGGCATGTTCATGGTCGGCACGCTGATTGCGGCCATGGCGCTTGCCGGCGGCGGATCGGGGCTCGCGCTCGGCGCCTGGGGCGCCGTTCAGGCGACCGCGGCGGGCCTTGCCATCGCGTTGGGCGGGATCGGCCGCGATCTGCTCGGCAGTCTAGCGCTGGCCAACCACCTTGGCCCCACCCTGGCCCACCGAGCGACCGGCTATGGCGCCATCTATCTGCTCGAAATCGTACTGCTGCTGCTCACGCTGGTGGTGCTGGGGCCGCTGGTCCGCAGCCGCGACGCGCCCCACCCGCCCACTCCCGCCCGTTTCGGGCTCAGCCATTTTCCCACCTGACGGGAAGGAGATCGAGATGTTCAGTCCCATTCTGGCCGGCGGCTTCGACGTTGCAGAGCTCGCGTTCTGGGCATTCGTGCTGTTCTTCGTCTGCCTCGTGTTCTACCTGCGACGGGAAGACCGACGCGAAGGCTATCCGCTCGAAGACGAGATCACCGGCCGGATCGACAGTGCCGCGGGGCCGTTCAGCAGTTCGCTGAGGAAGAGCTTCAAGCTGCCGTTCGGTCGCGGCACCGCCACCACCCCCACCCAGATGCGCGAAGCGATCGATCTGGCCGGGCGCCGGATCGATCGCTTCGCCGGCGCTCCCTACGCACCCACCGGCAATCCGCTGGTCGACGGCATCGGTCCGGCGGCCTGGGCAGACCGCGCCCCATGGCCCGATCAGGATGTGCAGGGCCGGCCCCGCATCGTCCCGATCGGCGAGGATGGGCACATGTCCATCGCCAAGAACGATCCGCAGCTGATCGGCTGGCCGGTCATCGCCGCGGACGGAGCGACCGCCGGTACGATCACCGATCTGTGGGTCGATCGTTCCGATCACGTCCTCCGCTATCTGGCCGTCACCACCCCATCGGGCCGCGAAGTGCTCGCACCGATGGCGATGGCGGTGGTCCAGCGCGGCCGGCGGCGGGTCCACATCGATGCGCTGTCCGCCGCGCAATACGAGGGCGCCCCCTCACGGGCCAAACCGCGTGAGATCACCCGCTACGAGGAAGAGCGGGTGCTGGCCTATTTCGGCGGCGGCTATCTCTACGGCCTGCGTGAAAGAACGGAGCCGCTGATATGATGGAATATGATGCCGAGCCGATCCGCGGCCTGCCCGGTCGGCTTCCCCCCGGCGAGACGATCCTGTGGCAAGGCGGGCCGGACTGGCGGCTGTTCGCCCGCAGCGCCTTCCACCTGCCGCTGATCGGAACCTATTTCGCGGCGCTCGGCGCAGCCGGCCTGCTCTCCGGCAGCACCACCGGCGCGCTCCTCACCTTCGGCGCGGGCGCATTCTGTCTCGCCCTGCTGGCCTTCCTGGCCTGGGCGATTGCGAGCAGCACGGTCTACACGCTCACCAACCGGCGGATCGTCCTGCGCTACGGCATCGCCTTCACCAAGTGCGTCAACCTGCCGCTGCAGCTCGTCGGTGCCGCCGACCTGCGGCCGCACGGCTCGGGCCGGGGCGATGTCGTGCTGCGGATGACCGGGTCGGTCCCGCTTTCCTGGCTCCTGCTGTGGCCGCATGTCCGTCCATGGCGTATGAAGGTGCCCGAGCCGATGCTGCGCGCACTGCCGGACGCCGATGCCTTCTCAGCGAGCCTCGCACGCGCAGTGTCCGAACACGCATCGGTGGCATCGCCCTCGGTGCAATCGCCTCCGCCGGCGGGTTCGTTCGCGGGCGGAGCCGTCGCATGAGCGCCCACTCCCATGACAACATGGTGCCGCCCGGTGCCTTGGTGGCAGCCGCGGCGCTGGTGCTGATGTCGCTCATGCTTGTGGCATCCGTGCGGCTGGGCCTGGTCGATGCAGCCCCCACTGCCGCGGTGCAACGCGCCGATGCCGGAGCCGTGCCCACGGCAGAGCGGATGCTCCGCTTCGAAGATCAGGCCGATGGCAAAGTGCGCATTTCCGATGCCCGCGACAATAGCAGCGTCGCGCTGATCGGCCAGGAGGAAGGCAGCGGCTTCATCCGGGGCGTGATGCGCGGCCTTGCTCGCGAGCGAATGATGCATGACGCCGGCCCGGAGGCGGCATTCCGCCTCACCCTGTGGCCCGATGGCGCGCTGTCGCTGGAAGACCCGGTGACCGGCCGGATCGTGGAGTTGGGCAGCTTCGGGCCCGATAACCGCGCCGCCTTTGCCCGGCTGCTGGAGCCCCCCCGGCTGGAGCCCCGCGCATGAACTTCCGCCTGCGCCCCCCGCCCTATGAGACCGATTGCCTGATCATGGTGGAGCAGAGCGAGGCCGCATTCCACGCCCATGTCGAACTGGAAGGCGACATCGCGATCCAGCCGGGCGACCGGGTGCAGGTCCACGGCGATCCGGTGATCGTGCCGTTCGGAGTAAGCCAGAACTTCCGCCGCCACGCCACGATCCATCCAGCCAGCGCGCTGCGCCGCGCCTGGACCCGGTCCGCCGCTTATCTTGATCTCGCCGAGTTGTACGAGGTCAGCTTTTCATCCGGGAAGTTGCCATGAATGCCCATACGCGCATCGAAGCGGTCGATACCTTCGCCATGGCGAAGGTGGACACGGTGCTCAGCCCGCGCTTCTACACCACCGATTTCGCCGCGCTCGACCGGACGGATGTGTCTTCGGTGCGCAAAGAATGGGACGCGCTGATCGCCGAAATGGAGAGCGATCCGAACAAAGACCATTTCAAGCGCACGACCGCCTTCGAAGGGGTTCTGGAATCGCTCGAACCGGCGCTGCGCCAGGAATTCACCGATTTTCTGGTAAGCTCGCTCACCTCGGAATTCTCGGGCTGCATCCTCTATGCCGAGATCGCGAAGCGGACTAAGAACAGCGACATAAAGACCCTGTTCCGTCTCCTCGCGCGCGACGAGAGCCGGCACGCCGGCTTCATTAATCACTGCCTGAAGGATGCCGGGCTGGGGGTCGATCTGAGCTTCCTGACCAAGTCCAAGAAGTACACGTTCTTCCAACCCAAATTCATTTTCTACGCCGTCTATCTATCGGAGAAGATCGGCTACGCGCGCTACATTACGATCTACCGCCAGCTCGCTCGCCATCCCGAGCTGCAATTTCACCCGATTTTCACCTGGTTTGAAAGCTGGTGCAACGACGAGTTCCGCCATGGCGAAGCCTTTGCGCTGCTGTTGCGGTCCGATCCAAAGCTGCTCACGGGCTTCAATCGGCTGTGGATCCGGTTCTTTGTCCTATCGGTCTATGCCACCATGTACGTGCGCGATCACGCGCGCCCGGTGTTCCATGCCGCCTTGGGCATGCACCCGACCGAATACGACTACCGCGTGTTCTCGATCTGCTCGGAAATCAGCCGCCAAGTGTTCCCCGACACGCTGCCGACCGACGATCCCCGCTTCCGTCGCGGCATGGATACGATGCTGCGGATGGCCGACCGGATCGAGCGCGGGAAGGCGCAGGGCGGCGTGGGCGGATGGTTGAAGCGCATCGGCGGCATCGCCGGCGCCGGCGCCGCCTTCGTTCGCCTCTACTTGCTCCGGCCAGAAACCAGCGCGCTGCCAGCCACCGTACGGCTGGAGCCCTCCTGGTGAGCCTTGGCTCGCATCTTCTCCCGGCAGGCGCGGTCCTGCTGCTCTGGTTTGGAAGCACGGCACTGATCGCCTGGATGGCGAACCGCTCGCGGGCGACCTATCGCCGCAGTCTGGCGATAGGCGGGGTGGCTGGCGCCGCTGGCTTGCTGACGATTGCGGCTACGGCGCAATCCATGACGGTCGGAGCGGTGTATCTCTCCTTTTGCGGCGCGCTGGTAGTATGGGGCTGGCAGGAGCTTGCCTTTCTCACCGGCGCGGTCGGGGGCCCCCGCCGCTGCGTTGCGGACCCGATGGCGACCGGCTGGCGTCGATTTTCGCAGGCTACCGCCACCGTGATCTATCACGAGATCGCGCTCGCCGTCACATTGCTGCTGCTGCTGCTTGTCACCTGGGGCGCACCGAACCAGACCGGAACCGCCGCCTTCGCACTGCTCTTCGTCCTTCGACTGAGCACCAAGCTGAACCTGTTCCTGGGCACGCCCAACTTTTCCGACGAATTGCTGCCCACGCATCTGCGCTACCTGCTGACCTATTTCGGTCCAAGCCGGTTGGGATTCTGGCTGCTTGTTTCGCTGGTGGCCGTATTCGCGCTCGCGGTCTGGCTGGGCACCCGGGTGGCGGTGGCGCCGTCCGGGGCCGAAACCACGGCCGCAGGCCTACTGTTTGCCCTCGCAGCGCTCGGCGCGCTCGAACACGTCTTCCTCGCCCTGCCCATCCGCGATGGAGCCTTGTGGCGATGGGCGCTGCCCACCCGGCGGCGTGAAGAAATTAAGGGAGGTGGATATGGACTATAATCAGTTTTTCAGCTCGGAGCTCACCCAGTTGCGGGACGAAGGCAACTATCGGGTCTTCGCCGAGCTAGAGCGCCGCGCCGGCGCTTTTCCACGCGCCATCCGGCACTACGATGGTGGCACGGGTGAGGTCACCGTCTGGTGTTCCAACGATTACCTCGGCATGGGTCAGCACCCGGCCGTCACCGGCGCCATGCACGAAGCGATCGATCGCTGCGGCGCAGGAGCTGGCGGAACGCGCAACATTTCCGGGACCACGCACCAGCACGTGATGCTCGAAGATGAACTTGCCGACCTGCACGGCAAGGAAGCCGCGCTGCTGTTCACCTCCGGATATATTTCAAACTGGGCGGCCCTTGGAACCCTGGCCGCGCGCCTGCATGGCTGCGTGGTGCTGTCCGATGCGGGCAACCATGCTTCGATGATCGAAGGCATTCGCCACAGCCGGGCAGAGCGGCAGATCTTCGCCCACAACGATTGGCGCGACCTCGACCGGCGTTTGGCCGCCCTCGACCCCGCCCGGCCAAAACTGGTCGCTTTCGAAAGCATTTACTCGATGGACGGCGACATCGCGCCCATCGAGGAGATCATCGAGGTCTGCGAGGCGCACGGCGCACTCTCCTACATCGACGAGGTCCATGCCGTGGGCCTCTATGGCGAGCGCGGGGGTGGGATCGCCGAACAGCGCGGCCTGATGGACCGCATCGACGTGATCGAGGGCACCCTCGGCAAGGCCTTCGGGGTGATGGGCGGCTACATCGCCGCGTCCCATGCTTTGTGCGACTTCGTCCGGAGCTTCTCCTCAGGATTTATCTTCACCACCGCACTGCCGCCTGCGCTCGCCGCTGGCGCCTGCGCCAGCGTACGACACCTGAAACAGAGCTCCGCCGAGCGCGAGGCGCAGCGCGACCGGGTGGCCAAGGTCCGCGCCCGACTGAAAGCGGTCGGCATCCCGATGCTCGAGAATCCCAGCCACATCATCCCGGTGATGGTCTGCGATCCGCACCACACCAAGAAGATCAGTGACTGGCTGCTCGAGGAGCACGCCATCTATGTCCAGCCGATCAATTATCCCACCGTGCCGCGCGGCACGGAGCGGCTGCGCATCACACCGTCACCTGTCCATTCTGATAGCGACATCGACCGTCTGGTGGACGCGCTCAGCGAGTTGTGGTCGCGCTGCGCCCTTAACCGGATCGCCATTGCCGCCTGATTACGACTTTCGCGAGTAAGCAGTCAGGAACACTTGTCGGATCGCCGCGTTCGCGATCCATGACAGATTCTTCCTTCGTTGGCGTTTTGGCGCTGGTAACGCTCGGCATTTTCGCCGTGATCGCCATCGTCTATTTCATGTGGTTTTCCCGGAAGCCGGAAAACCGCCACCCGATGGACACGCCAGCCGGGCGCCAAGCGGATGAGGACCGCCGAGAAGAAATAGAGGAAGCGCGGGAGGAGACACACACCCCGCCGCCGCTTGGCTAAGACCCAATTTTGAAAACGAGGCGTTAGGATGTTGGCCGCCGGAGCAGCCAAACCCTTTATGGAACGTTGGGCGCGCCGCTCTCACCCGTGAGCTGCCGCGGCCGCTCCAGGATCTCCGAAATCAGGTTTTCGCCGGTCGGTAGTTCCGTCGGTATCACGCCAGGCGGGTGGAGGTAGGGGTAATCCTGCCGCATCGACTGGCCACCCAGGGGCTTGGCCTGCCCCTGATGACAGGTCAGACAATTGACCTTCAGCGGATCGCCCAAAGGCCCTTTGCGGTTTGCCGGGAAGATCGGCGCGAGCGGAGTGATGTACTGCTCGTTGGTATCGCGCACCATCCGGATTCCGTACCAGGCGGTGTTGCGTTGCGCGCTGCTCTGCGTCCAGGATTGGAAGGACTGGCTGTTGTGGCAATAAGTGCAGTTCACCCCAAGCGCCTGGCTCAAGTGCATCATTACCGCATAGCTGTTTTCGGCGTCCATCGTCGAGATGCGGTGCCCGGCCGAGGGATAGGCGCTGGACGATGCCACTCGGACGACGCTCGGATCGCCCTCGAAATAGCTGGCGAAGATATCCGACGGGAGCGAGGAATAACCGACATTCGGATTCGGGGCATTCTGCCCACGTCGCTGGCCGCGGATCGACATGGCATTGCCCTGCGGGGTATACGCCCAGACATTCGCCGGGACCGGCTCACCGCGATGGCAGGTGTAGCACGTGACCCCGGTCTCGCCGGTATGGCTCGCCCACTCGCCATTGAGTGCACGCGTCATCTGCAGCATGCGCCTCGCGACGTCTTTGGTGTACACCGAATCGTCCGCCATATCGGCGGGATTGTGACAATAGGCGCAGCCCTCGTCCGGCGAGACCCACTGTGTAATCGCGGCCATTAGATGGTTGAACTGCTCGGTGTTCATGTCGGTGAGCACTTGGACGTTCTCGTAGGTCTCGGTCGCCAACGGCCCTCCCTCGGGAGGAAGCGCATAGGGCGGCGGCGGGAGATCCTCCGGCGTACCATAATTGTCGGGATCGTAGACTTGCGCCAGGCCGGCTCCGCGATAGCCGGTCTGCTGCGTGATCTTCTCGCCAAGTTCACAGGCCGAGAGGGCCAGCAAGGCAGTGCAAGCTCCGACGAGCGGGATATATCTGCTCATGGGGCCGTCTCCGGTTGCAACAACGAGGGATCGATCACGCCGGTGTCAGGATAGGACGGCGCGTAATTATGGTCGACCGCCCATAGGTACCAATTGTCCACCACCGTTCCGGTGAGCAGGATGCCGATGCCGCCGGTCAGCGTCGTCAGCACCGCGAACCACCATGCCCAGCGATGGATCGATTCCATGTTGGCGTTAAAGCCCATGGTCCAGCGCCAGAAAAGGGCGCCGCGTTCAGTTGCCGTGCCCCGGTCGGTGATCTGCTCCAGCTCCCGCTCGGCACCGTATCGCGCGGTTGCCAGGATGGTTGCCCCGTGCATCGCGAACAGCAGCGTCGAGCCGTAGAGGAAGGTGATCGAAAGGCAATGGAAGGGATTGTAGAACAGATTTCCGTAGCGGATCGAAAAAGCGGCGGTCCAATCGAGGTGCGGAAAGATCCCGAACGGCACGGCTTCGGCCCAGCTGCCCATCAGCATCGGGCGGATGAAGCCGAGCACCAGATATAGCCAGATCGCGGACAGGAAGGCCCAGGTGACGTGCGTCCCCATGCCAAGTTCCCGGGCCCGCACATAGGTGCGCGCGCACCACAACAGCACCGAAACGGTAAGGAAGAAGCCGGCAAGGATCCACCAACCGCCCTGCGCCAGGGGCACGAACGGCGAGAAGCCGTATTCCGGTCCGGGCGGCTCGAGCGCCAGCCAGGGAAGCTGGCGAACGAACTGGATCGGATCCCAATTGACGCTCGCCCACATGTTGAGCCCGATGATCTCGAAGGCGAGAAAACCGAAGATCAGGGAAGCGAGCCCAAGCCGACCCAGATAGATCGGACCGATTTGCGCAGCGCCCAGCTTGCCGAACCAGTAGTTGGTGGTTCCTTTACCGACCCGCGGGTCATTCCCCCGGCGCAGCGGCACGCCCATTTCGGGAGGGGTGCGCAGCTGAACCTGCGTGAAGATGTTTTGATAGCGTGGCATCAGCTGACTGCTCCCGAGGACCAAATGGGAAGGTCGAGCCACCAGGTCCACCATTCAGGCCAACCCCGAGTCCACATCGGCCCGGAAATGATGATGCAGATCGCGCTCCAGACGCCGGCGTTGAGCGCCAGCAGCAGGCCCAGCCGGTGGATCCCCATGGTGCCGATGGAATAGCCCATCAGATCGCGAAAGAAGGTGTCTTCGTACTCCGGTGTCTTCACCGGTTCGCCCTTGCGAGGGTTGACCGCCGAAAGAATGACCCCGCCGTGCAGCGCCAGAGCGAAGGTGGTCGTGAAGAAGAACGAAACGGCGATCATGTGCGCCGGATTGTAGTGGAAGTGAAGGTACTGGTACCCGACGTTGGATACCCAGTCCAAATGGCTGAAGATACCATATGGGAAGCCGTGGCCCCACGCACCCAGCAACCAGGGACGGATGACCACCAGGCTGACATATGCGAAAATCGCCACCGAAAAGGCCACCGGCACATGATAGCCGATGCCCAGTTTGCGGCAGATCTCCACCTGTCGCAGCGCCCAGCTGCAAAACGCGCCGATGGCGCAGACCGTGATGATTTGCCAGAAGCCGCCCTCGCGCAGTGGTGCGAGCGCCAGTCCGTACGATAGGTCGGGCGGTGCGATCGAGATCAACCACGGGTTCCAAGTCGGGCCGAGGGACGCAGCGTAGAAGATCAGCAGGGTGCCGAGTAGCGCGAACAGCGCCGTCGTGACCCCAAAGAACCCGACATAGAATGGACCGATCCAGAAATCGAACAGGTCGCCACCGATCAGGGTGCCGCCGCGAACCCGGTACTTGCGCTCGTAGCTCAGCAACATTTCGCACCCCTCCCGTTGCCGCTCGGGTCCATCCCGGCAGCGTCACACTCATTTGCTCAGCGGGCGAGAAGCTCCTGTGCTTCTACGCCCGCTCACACCCTTCAGGGCGCCGTTTGGTTCGTTTGCATTGTCGCCGGCATCTGCGTTGTCGCAGACACTGATCCCGGCACGCCGGCCGGCAGCGCCGTTGCTGCCGTGTCCTGCCGCGGACCGTCCAGCCAGTTGAACCGGTCGGTGCTCAGCAGGATGAAGTGAATCAACAGCGCCAGCACGAACAGGAAGACGAACAATGCGACCAGCGTCCTGCGCGGGTCGAAGATGAGCCATACTCTCCACATGGTCTTGGTTCCTTATGCCAGGAGGTTCATTGCCGCGGCGGCATATTGCACGCCGGTATCCATTGCAGCGTAGCCTTGCTCACCGGGAAGCCACGGGCGCCACATCCAGGCAAGAACATGTGCAATGATCGCCACGACGGTGAAGATGATAAAGTTCGTAATGAACAGCTTGTGGAATTCTTTCGCTTCCTCCGGGGTCATATAAGTTTCCGGTCCGAAGCGATCGTCATGTCCTGTGTGGTCATTCATGTTGTCTCTGGTGTCATTCATGGTTGCGTCTCCAATCTGCCCGACCAATGAGGGAGCGGCACATTCGCCGCCAGCCAGGCTCCCCGTGACGAACACCGCCGCGAAGTGGTTGCGCCCGAACTTGCCGGGCAAGGGAATGAACGGGCGTCAAGCGGACAGCTCCGCGACCGCAGGTGCGGGAAGCTGTTCGACGGTAACTGTGCGCTCGCCTGCTCGCCGCGTCGCCTGCTCAGCGGCGTCGCGCAAATTCTTGGCGGCGGAAATTCGGACCAACACCGGCATCGCCTCGACCAGCTCGTCGAGCCGCTCCTGGGCTTCGCTCGTCCAGGTGAGCTGGCTCTCGGAACGGGCCGGGGTGGCATCCACCCGGTCGAGTTCGGTCGCAATCGGAATGATGTCGAACAGCGCATCAAACATGGCGTTCACCACCTCCTGGATTAGCCAGGTGGCGCCAGAATAGCCCATCACCGGCGTGCCGGTATGGCGCCGAATGGCTGCACCCGGGAAAGAGGCCGGAATGTACACCCCGCGCGAGCCGCACTCGGCCATGTACATGCGCTCGTTGTAGCTGCCGAACACCACCAGCGGCGCCTTCGTGCGGATTGCCGCACGCACCGCATCGTTATCGGGCTTCACCCCGGCCGAGCGCGAGAAGGCGAAGGCGCAGGGCAGGCCCATGTCCTCTTCCAGGAAATGGCGGATGCCCCGAGCGTAAGTCTCGGTGGCGTGAATGCCGAAGGTGGCGGTGGCGAAGAAATCCTGCGTAACCGAGCGCCACAAATCCCACAGCGGCTTGATGGTGGTGTGCTTCTCACGCTCAATGAAGGGCTCAGGATCGAGCCCGGTCATCTCGCCCAGCTGGCGCAGGAAGGCGGTGGTGGAGGTGAGGCCGATGGGCGCCTGCAGGTACGGCCGCTCCAGCGCCTCGCACAGTTTCCGGCCGAATTCGCGGTAGAGGCACACATTAACCGAAGCATCGGAGAGCCGGCGCACATCGTCCAGGTGCGCGGCCATCGGGAACACCATGTTCACCTCAGCGCCGATGCCTTCCACAAGCCGGCGGATCTCGGCGAGGTCGGACGCCATGTTGAAGGTGCCGTAGATCGCACCCAGAATATTGACCTTGGGCTTGGCGCCCTCCTTGAGCGGCTTGACCGGCACCACCTTCTTGGGGCCGAATTCCGACCACAACCATGCCAGCGCGCGATCGGCGGCCTGCCACTGGTCCTCGTCAATGGTGCGCGGCAGGAAGCGGCGGATATTGGTGCCCTGCGGTGTCACGCCGCCGCCGATCATCTCGGCAATCGAGCCGGTGACAACCACCGAAGGAAGGTCGGGATCGAGCGTTGCCCAGGCGCGCTTCATCGCGCCTTCGGTCCCGTCGCGGCCCAGCTCCTGCTCGGACAGGCCGGTCACGCGGATTGGCAATTCGTGCGGCGGCAGCGCGTCGGTATAGTGCAGTACGGAGGTGACCGGCAGATTCTCGCAGCCCACCGGCCCATCAATGATGACCTGCAGCCCCTTGATGGCGGTGAATGTGTAGACCGCCCCCCAATAGCCGCCCGCGCGGTCGTGATCGAGGACGAGCGTCATGTGCCCACCGCCTGCTCGGCCTTCTCGGCGGCGATGCGGCGCGCGGCGAACCTGGCCTTGAACTCGGGCCGGTCGCGCGGAACGTCTTCCCAGACCCCGGCCGAAGGGCCCTCACCCACGCCCTCGAAGAACTCGCGCATCGCAGCCATGCGCCCGCGCGACGCCATCGCGGCATTGACGACGTCGGCCAGGCTGCCGGCGCCGGCGGGGCCGAGCAGCGGGCGCGCGGAAATGAGATTGGTAAAGTAGAGCGCGGGCCTTGAGCGTGCCTTGGCATGCTGCACCACCGGAGTGGTTCCGATCGCCAGATCGGGCTCGAACTCCTCAACCGCGTCGATATCGGCTTCGAGGCTCGCGCGGAAGTTCACCCTTGTGCCGCGGGCTTCAAGCCACTCGCGATCGACATCAGACCAGCGTGTCTTAGGGCAAGCTGTGCCCACGTACGGCACCTGAGCCCCGCTCTCGATCAGCAGCCGAGCGACGAGCAGTTCGGAGCCTTCATAGCCCGAAACAGTGATGCGGCCCTTGATCGGCTTGGCCGCCAGCGCGCCGCCGATGGCGGGCAGGAAGCGATCCTTGGCGGCAGCCACCTTGTCGGCGGCGATGCCGCAGATCTCGCCCACCGCATCAAGCCAATCGGCGGTACCCTCCACGCCCACCGGCGCGGAGCCGAACACCGGCCGGCCGGCTCCTTCGAACTCACGCACGCTGGCGGTGTAGAACGGGTGGATCGCAGCGACCGCGGCGCAATCGAGCGCGGCATAGAGCTCGCGCCATTCGCGGGTGGGGACCACCGGACCGGCGGCGAGGCCCATCGGCTCGAGCATGGCACCGACCATCACCGGATCGACCGGGAACATCTCGCCCAGCAGCGTGATCGACGGCCGATCGTCGCGATGGCGCGGCGCCGCCACCGGGCCGGCCTCGGCCTCGCGCCGGGCGTATGCAAGCATGGCGCCGGCGAGCACGTCCTTCGCCTCGGCATGGGTGGGCACGCCGAAGCCGGGTACGTCGATGCCGACGATGCGCACGCCGTTGATCTGGTCCGGCAGCAATTGCAGCGGCACGCCGCTCGCCGAAGGCACGCATAGATTGGTGACGACAATCGCGTCGTAAAGCGCCGGATCGGCCAGTTCGATCACTGCGTCGCGAATGTCCTCGAACAGCTTGCCGGTGACCAGCGATTCCGAATTGAACGGCACATAGCCGACCGAGCGCCGGGCGCCGTAGAAATGCGCAGTGAAGGTGAGGCCGTAGACACAGCATGCCGAGCCCGAGAGGATGGTGGCGGTGCGCCGCATCCTCAGGCCCACGCGCAGCGATCCGAAGGCCGGGCACATGCTTTGCGGCTGGTCGTGCGGGCCCTTTGGGTAATCCCGCTCGAAGCCGGCAAGGATGTCGCGCTTGCCCGCGCGCTCGGCCGAGCGCTTGAGTTCGGCGCCATTGGCGCACGCACCGCCCGTGGCGTCTGCGGGACGAGCCCCACCAGCAAGCAGGGCCCCCTCAGACGGCATCGTAGATGACCTCGAGGCTGGGCTTGGGCTCGAAACTGCCGCCGCGCATGTCCGCCTGGGTGGCCGGCATCAGGGTGACGTTGGCTCCGGTATCCTCGGGCGAGAACAGGCCGAGCAGCCCATCATGCTCCAATGGCGCGGGCTGGATCGGCGGAGCGGTGCCGACATTGAGCGACAGCTCCTCGAACAGCGGCGCCCATTCACCACCGGGAATGCCGATGATTTGGTAATTGGCCGATTTGCGGCGGATATCGTCATGCGCCGGGATGGCGCACAGCACCGGAATGCCGACCGCCTTGGCAAAGGCCTTCGCCTCGCCCGTTCCGTCATCCTTGTTCACGATCATGCCGGCAACGCCGACATTGCCGCCCAGCCGCCGGAAATATTCCACCGCCTTGCAGACATTGTTGGCGACGTAGAGCGATTGGAGGTCGTTCGAGCCGACAACGATCACCTTCTGGCACATGTCCCGCGCAATCGGCAGACCGAAACCGCCGCACACCACGTCGCCCAGGAAATCGAGCAGGACGTAATCGAAGCCCCATTCGTGGAAACCCAGCTTTTCCAGCAGCTCGAAGCCATGGATGATGCCGCGCCCGCCGCAGCCGCGGCCCACTTCCGGGCCGCCCAGTTCCATCGCGAACACACCGTCGCGCTGGAAGCACACATCCTCGATGCGCACGTCCTCGCCGCTGAGCTTCAGCTTGGCGGAGGTCTCGATGATGGTGGGGCAGGAGCGGCCGCCGAACAGCAGGCTGGTGGTGTCAGACTTCGGATCGCAGCCGATCAGCAGCACCCGCTTGCCCTGGCGGGCCATCATGTAGCTGAGATTGGCGAGCGCGAAGCTCTTGCCCGATCCGCCCTTGCCATAAATCGCGATGATCTGGGTCTCGTGGGCCGCCGGCTCGCCCCCGTCGGGCTCCGGCTCGCCGTCGGGGACGGGCGCAAAGCCCGATGTGTCGAGCATCGTCATGACCAGCTCCTCCAGTCGAGCACCATTTTGAGGCAGCGGGAATCGGCGAAAGCGTAAGGGTAAGCCTCGGGCGCCTCTTCGGCGGGGCGGACATCGCTGACGAGACCCGAGAGATCGAGCCGGCCGTCCACCACCATGTCCCGCACTTCGGCGAGATCTTCGGGCTGCCACTCGGCGGCGACGCGCAGCCGCGCCTCGCGCATGAAGGCCGGCGGAAAGGCGAAGGAGATCGGCGCACGGTAGAAGCCGCCCAGCACCAGTTCGCCGCCGCGCGCCAGCCGCCTCATGAGCGGATCAACCAAGCCTGCGTCGCCGCTGACATCGCAGATAGTGCCGTAGGTGCTGCAATCGTCTTCCGCCGGGTCGACGACCTTGTACCCTTGCGCTCCGGTGCGGCGGACGGGATCGGTTTCCCAGACCATCGGCGCCGCGGCGCCATTTGCGATGGCGATACGGGTGATCAGCCGGGCGAGGACGCCATGACCGACGATCAGCTCGGGAGCCGCTCCGCCCTTGAGCAGATGCAGCGCGGTGGCGGCCAGCGCCAGCAGCACGCCGCGCTCGCCAAGCGTTTCGGGTATAGAGGTCGCCCGGGCGGCGGGGACGACAAGACGCTGCGAGGTTCCCCCGAATAAAGCGTGCGCGTCAGGGTAGCAGCGCGCACCGGGGACGAAGACCCAATCCCCCACCCGCCCCCGGGCGCCACTACCGGCCTCGACCACCCGGCCGACTGATTCGTAGCCGGGCACCAGCGGATAGCCCATGCCGGGGAACGGCGGCATCTCGCCGGTCCACAGTAGCTTTTCGGTGCCGCTGCTGATCCCGCTCCAGGCGGTGTCGACCAGAACATCGTCCGTGCCCGGTGCATCCAATCGAAGTGCGCGGAGGGAAAGCCTCTCCGGAGCTTCGATGATGACCGCCAGTGATTGCATCTGGAAAACCGTTTCTGCCGGGTTGCGGCTACATTCTCAATTATTCATCCATCCGTCATCCTAACCTTACACTTCTGGCTGTCAATCCCACCTGACAGCTAATCTCGGTGAGCAATCAGCGCGCGTGCAATCAGCGGCACGGGGGTGAACAACAGCTTCGCGCGAGAAAAACCGGTCTCGCGCAGCATTGTCTTAATCTCGTCAGGCCGACGCGACCGGCCCGAGCCCATGGCTGCGAGATACATGCCGAAATAGGCGTCGCCTGCTCGCTCGGCACCCGGAGTGCCCGCCATGGGCTCGATGATCAGCAGCCGGCCCTGCGGCGGCAGCACCGCATGGATCGCAGCGAGTAGGCGGGCCGCGACCGGATCGTCATGATCGTGAAGCACCCGCACGAGCGTAATGAGATCGAAGCCGCCAGGCAGCGGCTCGCTGCGGAAATCGCCCGCATGAAAGGCGATGCGGTCGGCGAACTGATGCGGCGCACCTGCCGGTCCTTCACCCGCGCTCCCGAGAACCGCAGGCAGGTCGAAAATCGTGATGTCGAGCGCTGGTGCGGCGGCGTTGATGTGCCTGGCGAAGGCGCCCTGCCCGCCGCCGATGTCGAGCATTCGGCGGTGAACGCCAAAATTGTAGGCGGCCAGCGCCTGTTCGGCCACCATCGGTTGGGAACTGGCCATCAGCTGCGAATAGGCTGCGACGTCCTTCGGATCAGCCTCCGCAGTGTAGCTCCACAACCCGGCCAGCCTGCCGCCGCCCTCCCGCAACATTTTCAGCGGATCGGCCAGATCGGCATAGAGCAACCGGTGATGGGCGAACATCGCCAGTGCTCCGGGGTTGCCGGCCAGCGCGGCGCCGCGCACCGCCAGGGCCCAGCGATTACCGCCCACCGGCTCAACCAGCTTCAGCGCAGCGGCGGCACGCAACAGCGTCCGGGTGCTGGCGGGCGAGAGATCCGCCAAGCTCGCGGCTTCCTCCACACCCAACTCACGCCCCGCAAGAGCCGCGAGCAGGCCGCTCTCTACCAGTGCCAGCGCCGTCTGCGCGTAGATGAACCCGGCGCCCAGATCGAACAGAGCGGAGGCATGGCGACGGACGACGGGCCGCAGCAGCGGATTGGCTGCCGCATGGCGCTGGAAAGCGGCACTGCCGATCGTCCGGTTTCGCCAACGCCGCCAGGCGACCCGCCATTCGCCACCCCAACTGCCCATGTAAGACGATCCTGACTGCGCCACTGTAACATGGCGTTTACACATGCTAGCTTGGCAGCGGCAAAGAGGAAACGTCGGGTGGCGCAACACAGTACGGTCGTGGTGGGAGCAGGCATCGGCGGCCTGGCCGCCGCGCTGTTGCTGGCCGTGCGCGGTGTCGCGGTGACCGTAGTCGAGAAGGAGGCTGCACCCGGCGGCAAGATCCGCCAGGTGCCGGTGAACGGCGTGCCCATCGACGGTGGCCCGACCGTATTTACCCTGCGCGCGGTGTTCGATGAGCTGTTCGCCGCCGCGGGTGTCAGGCTTGAGGATGCGGTGCGGATCACGCCAGCGGCCAAAATCGCGCGCCATTGGTGGGGCCCGAACGAGCATCTGGACTTGCCCGCCGATGCTGCCGGGAGGGAGGCCGCGATCGGCGCTTTCGCCGGCGCCGCCGCCGCAGCCGGTTATCGCACCTTTGCAGCCGAGGCTCGCCGCATCCACGATGTCCTCGACCGTCCGTTCCTGCGGGACAGCCGGGTCTATCCGCCGCTGTTGATGTGGCGAATCGGACTGTGGCGGCTGGGCGATCTGCTCGCGATCCGGCCTTATGAAAGCATGTGGAAGGTGCTCGGCGAGCATTTCGCCGACCAGCGCCTGCGCCAGCTGTTCGCGCGCTATGCCACCTATTGCGGATCCTCGCCATTGCGCGCGCCCGCGACCCTGATGCTGATCGCCGATGTCGAGGCGCAGGGCAGCTGGGTGGTCGAAGGGGGGCTGAGCGCCCTCGCCAACGCGATCGAGCAGCTTGCGCGCACGCAGGGCGTCGCCTTTCGCTACGGCGAGGCGGTCGACGAGGTGCTGGGCGATACGCGGGCAATTGGCGTGCGTCTGGCCGGCGGCGAGCGGATTGCGGCCGATGCGGTGATCGTCAATGCCGATCCCGCTGCGCTGGGCGCAGGACGGCTAGGGCCCCTCGGCCGCCGCGCCGTGACCCCCTTGACGCCGCGCGATCGCTCGCTCTCGGCGCTCACCTGGATGATGCAGGCGCGGGTCAATGGCGCTGAACTGCTGCGCCACAACGTGTTCTTCTCGCGCGATTATCCCGCCGAGTTCGCTGCTCTCTCCGCTGGCCGCGTGCCGGAAGATCCCAGTATTTATGTCTGCGCGCTCGACCGCGGGGCGGGCCACGAGGGGCGGGCGCAGGCGGGCCCCGAGCGGCTGCAGATCATCGTCAACGCGCCGGCCAATGGCGACACCCACGACTACAAGCCCGAGGAGATCGATCGATGCACCAAGCGGATGCTGGAGCGGCTGCAGGCCTGCGGCCTGCTCCTCGAGCCCATCGGGGAGCCGAGCGTCGCGACACCAGCGACCTACGAGCGCCTGTTTCCCTCGACGGGTGGAGCCCTTTATGGACGGGCCTCGCACGGATGGGCGGCATCCTTCCTGCGCCAGAGCGCTCGAACGCGGATCCCTGGGCTCTATTGCGCGGGCGGGAGCACCCATCCGGGCGCCGGGGTGCCGATGGCCGCCTTGTCCGGGCGGCTGGCGGCCTCGACGGCGCTGAAGGACCTTGCTTCGACCGCCCCGTCGCCCCGGGCGGCTATGCCTGGTGGTATGTCGACGCGGTTGCCGAGGGGAGCGGCTTCGGCCTGACGATCATTGGCTTCGTCGGCAGCGTCTTCTCGCCCTACTACCGCAGCAGCGGCCGCCACGACCCGCTCGATCACAGCACGATCAACGTCGCACTGTACGGCCCCCGTGCCACCCGCTGGACGATGACCGAGCGCGGCAGCGCTGCAGTCGAGCGCTCACCCGACCGGCTGGCCGTGGGCGCAAGCGCGATGCACTGGGCGAATGACCGGCTCACGATTGACATCGACGAGCGCGCGGTGACGCTCGGCTCGCCTTTCCACCCCCCGGTGCGCGGGCGGGTGATCGTCCACCCGAAGATGATCGGCCCGGCGGCATTCGCGCTCGATCAGCAGCGCCTCCACCACTGGCGCGGCATTGCCCCGCGTGCCCGGATCGAGGTGGCGATGACCGAGCCGAACCTCAGCTGGAGCGGCACCGCTTATTTCGACACCAACTGGGGCGCCGAGCCAATCGAGGACGGCTTTGCCGACTGGCAATGGTCGCGCGCGCATTGCGGCCGTGAGGCGGCGGTGCTGTACGAGGGCGTGCGGCGAGACGGTACCCGCTTCGCCTCGGCGCTGCGGTTCGATCCCTCCGGGACCGCGCATGAGGAGGACATGCCGCCGGCCGTTCCCCTGCCGCGCACCTGGTGGGCGATGCAGCGCACCGCCCGTTCCGACGGGCCGGCGCGGGTGACGAAAACCTGGGAAGATGCGCCGTTCTACGCCCGTTCGACCCTGCGGAGCCGGCTGTTCGGCACGGACGTGGCAGCGGTGCACGAAAGCCTCTCGCTCGACCGCCTGCGCTCACCCGTCGTCCAATGGATGCTCCCCTACCGAATGCCCCGGATCGGCTGATTTGCGCTCGCGGTCCCGTCGAATTTCTCTATTGATCGACCAGAGCTGCCAAAAACCGAAGCCGAGGGCGACCACGGCCACGAAGACGATTTCGATCCAGCCAAGCTCGTCGCTGCTCATGCCGCTACCCTCGCCGCTGCAGCGATGGCTTCGGCGGCGATCTCGGGCCGTTCCTCATGCGCGAGATGCCCAAGGTTCGGCAAGGCCTGGAATTCCGCGCCGGCGCGCCCCGCCGCCTCGCGCCCTCGCGCAAGCGGGATGGAGGCATCGCGCTCCCCATGCAGCACCGTCATGGCCACCGGCAGGTTCGGCAGGTCGCGGGTAAGCCCGGTCAGATCCCAATCGGCCATCATTTCTAGCGCCCCCGCGCAATGGCGCGACGAGGCGAACAAGCGGCCATAAAGCTCCGCCCCCTGCGCATCGATCTGCGATCCAGTCGTACGTCGAAGAAAACCATCGGTGCGGCCAAACCTCGCGACCTGCGCGAATAGCGAAGGCGCCACCGGATTGACCAGCAGCAGCCCCGCCAATGTGGTGAAGAACGGCCCGGCCATGCCGGGAAACGGCAGCAGTGCGGGCCCGAAGGCGACGATCGGCGCTCGATGCATACCGTCGAGCGCCATCCGCGCGGCGATCGCAGCACCGGCCGAATGCGCGCCGATCGCCGCCTCCGGCGTGCCGATCTCCGCTGCAAGCTCGCCAAGCGCATCCGCCATGCCTTGAAGGCCCAGCCCCCGCCGAGGCCGCCCGCGCGTGAAGCCATGGCCGGGGAGGTCCATCGCCACGACGTGAAATCGTTCGGCAAGGAGCGGCATCACTCCTCGCCAGCTGTGCGTGGAAGCGCCGGTGCCATGGATCAGCCAAACGAGAGGCCCCTCGCCCATCGTCTGCACATGCCACTCCACCGGGCCGACCCGCACGAAGCGGCTCGCCTCCCGGTGGGGCCAGTCGCGACCCTCCACCTCCCACCGCAGCCCGCTCATGCCGCGGCGATCGCGTGGATGGCGGCGGCCGGTGCGCGCGGCAGGTGGAGGTAGCGGGCGTTCATCTTCTCGGCCACCCGGCTCGCCTCGGGCTGTGGCCGGGGGGAAATGTCGATCAGCGTGGCGGCGAGCATCGCCGCCGCGATCCGGCCAGCCGCCGCCGCAGCATCTTCGGTGGCGCGCGCGCGCCCAGCGGCACCATCGGCGGCAATGTTCGCGCGGCCATCGGTCAGCAGCAGGATCCGCGGCGTGCGCCCCCTCCGCCTCGATGCCTCGGCCAGCAGTCGCGCCGCATCCAGACCCGCGCTCAGCGGCGTGCCACCGCCGCCGGGCAGTTCGGCGAGCAACCGCCGGGCACGGGTGAGCGAGCGGGTCGGCGGCAGCAGCAACTCCACGCCCGCACCGCGAAAGGCCAGCAGCGCCACCTCCGCCCGCTCGGCATGCGCCCGCTCGAGCAGCAGTTCGACCGCACCCTTGGCCTCGGCAAGCCGCGCAAAGGCCGATGAGCCCGATGCATCCACCGCAAAGATCGTCAGCGTTTCCGCCCGGGCCTCGAACCGGCGAATGCGCATGTCCTCGCGTCGGAGCCGCACGAGACCCGGTCCCTCTTCCAACCGGCGCAGCTTCTGCCATGGCGCGGCCGCTCGCAGGGTCTCGACCAGCGCAAGCCGCGCCTGTCCTCCCGGCATCCCCGCACGCGAGCCGATCGCCCGGCCGCGCACCGGCGAGCGCTGCCGTTCCCCCGCACCGCCTTGCGAGGCCGGCGCATCGCGCGTTATCCGTCCCTCGACCAGCTTCTCCAGCCCCTCCGGCAGCGCGGCCCGGGCCGCCTCGAGCACCACATCCTCCGGCGTGCGCGTCTGCTCGCGCGGGGCGCTCTCGGGATCGGTATTCTCCGGGGGAGGCGGATCCGGCGGCTGCTCGGCCGGCATTTGCGTGGCCCTGGGCGCAAGCACCAGCCGAGCGGCTTCCGCAGCGTCTGCGGGCGAGATCGACTCGCGGCCGGCAAGCCTAGCGGCCGCAGCGGCGGCACGGAGCGCGAACAGCAGTGGCCTGGCGCCTGCAACCCCCAACAGCCGCGCGGTGGCCTCGAGCGCGGCGATCACCTTCGGGTCCGCCGGCGCGAGCGAAACGGCTAGGATCAGTTCAGAAGGCGTCCAAGGCACCTGCTCCGAGACCGACCCGAGTTGGACATCGAAGGCCAGCCGCTCGGTGAGCGCCGCGGGCGGCGCCTCGTCCTCGCCGCTCTCGTCGAGCACCACGAGCGCGAAGCGATGCGCCTCCATGCCCGCGGCAATGCGCCCCGCCCGGGCTGGCGTGATCCGCTCGGCGCTGGCGGCGATCAGCAGACCGCCCCGAACCTCCGCCAGCAACCCCGGGCATTCCACCTTCCTGCCGGCAACCAGGCTGGCTGCGACGTCAATCCCGCCGCACAGCCGGTCCTCGTCGATGTGGATCGGCAGGCGCCTGATCGGCCTCCCGGCAAAGGCGCGGGCGAGCGAGTCCAAAAATGCGTCGCAGGCAGGCCCGGGTCCGCCCCGCAACCGGATGCCGCCGAGCCCCGCCGGGTTCAAGGCCAGCATCCGGGCCATCAGCTCGGCATCCCCCCATCCCTGAGCAGCGCCGCTCAAGGCCAGAGCTCGGCCACGGCCCGTTCGATCCGCGTGGTGGAGCCGGTCTCGTCGAGCACATTGCGTCGCAACCGATGGCGCAGCGCCATGGGTGCCGCCAGACGCAGGTGCTTGCGGCCAAGCGCGCTTTCCTCGTCGAGCGCCGCCAGCGCCCTGCCCGCACGGATCAGCGCCAGTTCGCCGCGCAGCCCGTCAGCGCCAACTGCCTGGCACAGCCGGGCGGCGTCGCCCAGCGTGGCATCGGGGACATGCACCTCGGCGACCCGAGTTTTGGCGGCGGCGATTTGGCGAAGGATCTTGCCATCCGCGCGGCGCCACAATTGCGAGAACCCCGCCGGGTCGCGATCCTGCGCGTCGCAGCGGCGCATGATCTCAACCCTTGTGTCGATCTCCTGCGGGGTCCGCACTTCGACCGATAGCCCGAACCGGTCAAGCAATTGCGGTCGCAACTCGCCCTCCTCGGGATTGCCCGAGCCGATCAGGACGAACCGGGCATCGTGCCGCACGCTCAGCCCCTCGCGTTCAACCACGTTCTGCGCCGATGCGGAGACATCGAGCAGCAGATCGACCAGATGATCCTCCAGCAGGTTGATCTCGTCGATATACAGGAACCCACGGTGCGCGCGGGCGAGCAGCCCCGGCTCGAACCGTTTCTCGCCGGCCACCAGCGCCCGCTCGATGTCGAGCGCGCCCACGATCCGGTCCTCGGTCGCCCCAAGCGGCAGGTCGACAAACGGCACGGGCGTTCGAACCACCTTGCCATTGCCGCCGTGCGTGCACGGTGAGCCGGCGGGATCGCAATGGAACTCGCAGCCGGCCACCACCGACATCGGCGGCAGCAGCGCCGCAAGTGCCCGCGCCGCGGTCGACTTGCCGGTGCCCCGGTCGCCGAAGATCATCACGCCGCCGATCCGCGGTTCCACCGCGGCGATCAACAGCGCCAGCTTCATCTCGTCTTGGCCGACGATCGCTGAGAAAGGAAAACCACCCATTGGCGTGCACGCTAACCCACGGTGCGGGGGATTGTCCAACATGCATTACAGGAGTAGGCGTAAAGACAACGGAGGATGCAGCGATGGCCCACGCGAACAGGCACGTCTTATCGTTCAATTTTGACCCGCAGAGCGTCGGATCGGCGAGCGGGCGATGAGCGAAACGGCGGCTGCCACACAGGGCGGCTCGGCCTCCGTCCCCTTCGAGGTCCGCAAGATCGGACCGGGTGATTTGCGCGATTCGCTCCGCAAGGGCTGGAGCGACTTTCTGGACCGACGGGGCGACCTGATCATCCTGGGCTTGTTGTACCCCGTCATCGGGCTGGTCGCCGCGGCCCTGTCGCTGGGCGGCAACCTGATCCCGCTGCTGTTCCCGCTGGTCGCCGGGATCACCCTGCTCGGGCCGATCGCGGCGAGCGGCTTCTACGAATTGGCGCGGCGCCGCGAAGCGGGGAAGGAGTCCAGCTGGGGACACTTCTTCGACGTCAAGGATCGCCCTTCGATCAATTCCATCCTGTTGCTAAGCGGGATCCTGCTGGTCATCTTCGGCCTCTGGATTGGCGCGGCGACAGCGCTTTACATGCTGCTGATCGGCCCCTTCCCGGAGACGCTCGGCGCGTTTCTGGCCGTGGTGTTCACCACCGCGCAGGGCTGGGCCCTCATCGCCACTGGAACGCTCGTCGGGCTTGGCTTTGCTGCCGTGGTGCTGACGATCACCGTGGTTTCCATGCCGATGCTGGTCGATCGTGACGTCAGCCTCGAGACGGCCATCGGCACCTCGGTCAGGGCTGTCATGGCAAACAAGGGAGCGATGACGCGCTGGGGCCTGACGGTCGCCGTCCTGCTGGCGATCGGATCAGTGCCGTTGTTCATCGGGCTCGCCATCGTGCTGCCGGTCCTCGGCTACGCAACCTGGCACCTCTACACGAAGGTGGTGCAACGCTAGCTCGGCAGAGGGTCGCTGGGTTCACAGAACTCCGTCTGCGGAGCCTAGCTGTTTAGTCCCACGCTGTGGTGATACGGTGGATCACCACGAGTGGCGGGAGCAGCTATGGGC
>LXQI01000012.1 GCA_001683845.1 Erythrobacter sp. ANT-B3C2
ACGACGAAGCCCCAACCCTCCTTAAATCACAACCTCAAATCTGTGCCATTGGTGCTGACGGGGGACAGCACTGGCGCAAAGCGTCCCCACCCCCGCCATTCATGTGGACATCTCGCCCCGCGTGCGGGTCAGCCCCGACCAGGCCCACGCTTTGATGCGTTGTGCGCAGGAAGCCGTAACCAACGCCGTCAGGCATGCGCAAGCCTCGAACCTGTGGCTCCAAGTGACCTTGGATGAGGGCGGCGTACGTCTCGTAGCTTACGACGACGGCAGGGCGCGGCCCACCGCAGCCGCTCCCGGCTCGGGGCTTCTGGGGATGCGCGAGCGGATCGAGTTCCTTGGCGGCAGATTGGCCGTTCGGATGGGAGACGATGTCGGCTTCACCGTCGATGCCTGGTTGCCTTCGAGTAAGCCGCAAGCCGCATGATCCGGGTGGTTCTCGTCGACGACCAGACGCTGGTCCGTCAGGGCATCCGGGGGCTGCTGGAGTTGGTGCCGGACATCGATGTGGTAGGCGAGGCGAGCAACGGCGAGGATGCGCTGGAGAAGGTTCCGGCGCTCAAACCCGACGTGCTCCTCCTCGACATCCGAATGCCCCGGCTCGACGGCATCGCGGTTCTGGAGGCTCTCCGAAAGGCGAATGCCCTGAAGCCCACATTGGTCTTGACGACCTTCGACGATGGCGACGCCGCAATCGCGGCGATCAAGGCCGGCGCCAAGGGTTTGATGCTCAAAGACGTCTCGCTCGAAGATCTGGCGCAGGCGATCCGGGCCCTTGCCGACGACAAGACGGCCTTTCAGCCCGCCATCACCGAAAGCCTGATGGCGGCGATCCGACGCATCCCTTCGACGCCGTCTGACAGCTACGTTGCCGAGGCGCTCACCGCTCGCGAACGGGAGGTGCTACATCTGATCTGCGGCGGCTACAGCAACAAGGAGATCGCCGATTTACTGGCGCTGGCGGAGGGGACCGTGAAGAATCACGTCTCCAACCTCCTTCTGAAGCTCGACGCCCGCGACAGAACCCGAGCCGCGCTCAAGGCTTTGCAGGAAGGGCATTTGGGCTAGGGGGGGGTCGGTATTTAACTTTCCCCTCCGACCATTCTTTCTGCTGTGGCGTAAGCCGTTATTCGGCGGATAGCTGCACGCGACCGCTGCTCTGCCAATCACAAAGTCGCCGAGCTCTGCTGCGGTTACGATTGGAAAGCGCGAGTTCCTTCGAAATCATCGAAAGCTGACCGGCGGCTTTCCGAGGCCTTCAACCCTAAACCGTCGGTCTGCTGACGGCCATTTCCCAGCCGCAGCTCAGCGACTTCGCCTAAGTAACTCTTGCTCGCATCTGGAAGCGATCCGCACGCCACTGCTCCGTTGCGAGGATTGCGACGCATTGCTCGACGGCATGCCAAACGTCTTCGAACTTCAAGTAGAGGGGGGTTAGGCCAAAGCGGATCACATCAGGTGCTCGGAAGTCCCCGATAATTCCAGCTTCGATCAAGGCCTGGCAAAGCTGGAAAGCTTGCGGGTGCCGAAACGCAATGTGGCTTCCCCGCCGCAACGGGTCTTCTGGAGTGATGCACTCCAGCTCCCCGCAACGATCGCTGATCATGGTCGAGAACAGGTCGAAGAGCATGCTCGACTTAGCCCAGAGCTGGTCCATTTTGATGCCGCTGAAGGTGTCAACGCCGGCCTCAAGCGCCGCCATGCTGAGGATGGCAGGCGTGCCGGCCAGGAACCGGCTCATGCCCGCTGCTGGAAGGTAGTCTTCTGCAAATTCAAACGGCGCTGAATGACCCATCCAGCCTGGCAGAGGCGAAGTAAGACGCTCCTGCAGATCACGAGCAACATAAAGAAATGCCGGAGCGCCCGGTCCGCCGTTGAGATATTTGTATCCACAGCCTACTGCAAAATCCACTCCGTCTTCGGCCAGCTGCAACGGCACTGCACCTGCCGAATGGCTTAAGTCCCAGACGATCCTCGCCCCCGCTTCCCGAGCTGCAATCGTCAAGTCCTTCATATCGAAACGTTCGGAGTCTCTAAAATGGACGTGAGTGAGCAGGACCAGGTTGGTGTCCTGTCCCATTCGCTTGACGATTTCAGATCGATCAACTGCCTCAAGCCGAAGGCCCATGAGGTCCGCGGCTGCTGTGGCAATATAGACGTCCGTGGGGAAGTTTCCTGCCTCGGTCAGGATCGTTGATCGATTCGACAACTTCGCCGCTGCTACGAGCAGCTTGAAGAGATTCACCGAAGTCGAATCGGCGACGATCACCTCGTCTGACCTTGCACCAATGATCGGTGCAATCTTCGCCCCAATCCTTTGCGGCGCACCGATCCAGTCGGCTTCGTTCCAGCTCCGGATCAGGCGCTCGCCCCATTGATGCAGAACGAGCTGGTGAACTGCCGGCAGAGCCCCGGTGGTCAGCGGGCCAAGTGAATGGCCGTCGAAATACCGAACGCCCTCAGGCAACAGGAAGCGACGTCGAAACGAGGCTAGCGGATCACTTGCGTCTAGCGCCTGCACATCATCCAGGGTGGGGGATCGGCCAGTCATGGCATCCTCTTACTAGTTTTCAGCGTGGCGCGCCCAGCTGTATGATCAGGCGGCGCTAGAAGGTCGAGCTGAACAGGTCAGCGAGTGACGATTTGTCCAGACCGTAATGTGGGGACGGTGTCCGCTGATCCTACGCTTTATGCTCCGTCATAGGCCAAGCGCCAACTCGATGTCTTTGGCCGCGATGCGCCACGCTCGAGTGTCGGGCGAGATCAGCTCAACATGTCCGGTGTGGTCAACCATTCTAACTAGGACCCTGTCACCCTTGGAACGCATTATCGCGGCGTAGTCAGCGGCAAAGGCGACAGGGATGATTTTGTCTTGCAGACCATTGATGAGCACCTGTCGCACGCCGAGCGGCGCAAGGCGTGGCACCGAGGTGTCATCGTAGTGCCCTTCAGAGATCTTCTTGATGACATCGGTTCCGCAGCCGCTCCCAGGCGGGCGAGCGGCCTGTTCGAGGTCCGGCAGCCCTCCAAGGCTGATGACAGTTCGGATCGGGATAGGGTCGGGTCGTCGAAGCAAACTGCCCTTGGGCAAACGATGCTGGCCGGCGAGCCACAATGCAATATGGCCCCCGGCGCTATGGCCGACCGCGGTCAGCCGTTTCAGATCCAAATTGTACCGAGAAGCATTCGAGTACAGCGCATCCGCTGCAGCGGACGCGTCAAGGAAGGTTCCAGGGTAGCCTCCCCCAGGCCGGTCCACACCGCGATAATCGATGTTCCACACTGCGACCCCGCGCCGTCGCAGATCATCCGAGATCCAGTTCATGATCGTCCGGTCGGCAATGTCCGTCTGCCAGCAGCCGCCATGGACCATCAGCACAGTAGGGTGAGGGCCAGACCCCTGCGGCAGCCACAAGTCTGCTACCTGAAGTTCGTCGTCACCGTAGCTGATGCTAGCATTTGCTGTCGGCCTGGCGCGGGTTAGCAGGTCGGACCACTTCATGATCTCGGGAGATCGGACAGAGGCCGCTGACGTTGAACGCTCGTCCATATGCGTGGCGCAGCCGCTCTGGATCAAAGCTGCTCCACAGATGAGAACACCAACGAAGATCGGGTTGGGTCGCGTCCTCTACTCCAAACCGACAGGCACAAATGGATTTGGATGCGCCTGTCATTCGAGTGCAGCTTAAAGGGGCACCGGCGGAAAGCTAGTGACGCAGGAAGTCGGGCGCGGGGCGCGGCCGCCGCCACGAGGGCTGGAGCCGACGCTGCGGGTGCGGGCGCAACATTCGCGCCGCCACGAACGGACCTGGAAATCGAAATAGCGCCTGTAGCATCCCGTTCATCGCGCATCCTTCCCTGTCCCCGCGGTGCCCTAGCAACGCATTCGACCTTCGCGGTTCCTCAGCGCCAGCGCCACCGGGCCGTAGCGCCGTAGGTGCGCGGCTGGTTGGTGTAGCCCGATACCGCCAGCGGCTGCGCCACTGAATCGAAAATCGACAGCAGATAGCGGTCGTCGAGCAGGTTGCGGCCCCAGACCGAAAGCTCAAGCCCCAAATCGGTGAAGATGTAGGTGAGCGAGGCGGACAGGTCCTTCACCTCGCGACTGAACTGGTCGGCCGCGGCGATGGCCGCATCCTGCCCCTGGCCGGCGAATCCGGGCAGGCCTTCCACGATGTTGGTTTCCGATTCGTAGTGGAAGGTGGAGCGCAGCGCCACCGCGTCGCCATTGCCAAGCGGCTGCTCCCACTGGCCGCCCACCACCACCGTCCAGGGTGGCACGCCGGCCACGCTGCGGCCCGACAGGTCGCCCACGCCCGAGAGCGGGAACTCGTCGTAGGTAGCGTCCAGCCAGGTCACGCCCAGGTTGAGCGTCAGGGGCTCGACCGGATTGGCGGTGCCCTCGAACTCTACGCCAAAGGTGCGCTGCTTGCCGGCATTGGCGAGGAAGAAGCCGGTGCCGGTGAAGATATTGGACTGGAAGCCGTCGATATCCTGCCGGAAGCCGGTCAGATTGGCCGAATAGCGACCCCAATTGCCCTTAAACCCCAGCTCAATGACTGTCGCTTCCTCGGGCCCGGCGAAGCGGCTTCCGAAGGCGAGGTTGTTCGGCGACAGGCCAGCGCCAGCCAGCGCCCCGGCGTCGCCTGCGAACGGCCGGCTGTCGCGCGAAAGGTTGAACGAACTGGCCTTGAAGCCGGTCGCGTAGCTTGCATAGACGTTCACGGTGGGATTCACATCATAGGCGAGGCGTACGGTATAGGAGAGATCGTTATCGCTGGTCTCCCCGCTCTCCACCGCATTGGGAATGTTCAGGAAGGGTGGGAAGATCTGCAGCGCGCGGGCGCCCAGCAGCGGGTTGACCTGCGGGTTGCTGTCGTTGGCGTCGGCAAAGGCCTGCGCCCCGGCCCGCACCTGCGCGAAGCCGGCGGGATTGGCTTGGGCGAAGGCGCCGATCTCGGCCTGCGAGGCAGGCCGGCCAAGCATCAGCAGAGTGCCCACTGTGGTGGCGATGCCCTGCGCGGTGATCGCCCGATTGCCCGCATCCACCAAGTCGATTCCCGAGAACACGTCAGTCGAGCGGTAGGCTGTGGTCGACTGCTTGTCGTCCATCGTGTAATTGCCGCCCAACGTGAGCACCAGACCGGCAGTCAGCTCGACATCGGCCTGGCCGAACAGCGAGAGCGCCTGGTTGTCGAGCAGGAACGTGCCGGTCTCCAGCAGCCCCGGCCTGAAGAACTGGCCGATGAATTGCGTGGGATTGCCGTAGAGTGTGCCAAGCGTGCCCTCCAAATTGGCCACCGCCGCGCCGCTGCCGGTGCCGCCGATCGCTAGGTCGGCGAACGGCCGGAAGGCTAGGCCCCGGCTGACGGTCTGATCCTCGCGCACCTTTTCGTCGAAGTAGAACAGCCCCGCCAGCGCGCTCACCGGGCCAAAGTTGCCCGAGGCGCGCAGCTCCTGGGTGAACGTGTCGAGCGTCTGGGCGTAGTCGCGGCGCAGCAGGTCGGCCGAGGTGAAATCCACGTCCTGACTGAAATCGCCCTCAGTCTCGCGGAAGGCGGTGATCGAGGTCAGAGCCACCGGCCCAAGATCAGCGTCGAATTCCCACGATACGCCGGCATTCTCGATGAGGTTGGTGGAGGGGAAGTTGTTGTAGACGACATTGGCGAAGCGATCGGCCGGATCGTTCACCTGCCCGCCTAGCGCGCGGATGGCGGCGGTGGCGGCCGAGCTCTGCAAATTGACGACGCCACAGCAATTCTCGTCAATCCGGTCGTAGTCCACGATTAGGCGGGCGGTCAGCGCGCCGCCATTGTCGAACAGGCCCTGCCCACGCACGAACCAGCGGTCGCGCTCGTTGGTGCGCGTGTCCGAGCCCGCGTCGCGGTTGTACCCGTCGCGCCGGTTGATCCCGCCCGCAAGGCTCACCGCGAAGCTGTCGTCCAGCGGCCCACTGACATAGGCCTTGCCCACCATCGCATCGTAGTTGCCGTAGGCGAACTCCACCGAACCGGTCGGCGTGAACGAGGGCGGACGGGTAATGATGGAAATGACGCCCGCGCTCGCATTCTTGCCGAACAGCGTCGATTGCGGGCCGCGCAGCACCTCAATGCGGGCAACATTGGGCAGATCACCGATCTGCGCGGAAGTGCGCGAGCGATACACCCCGTCCACGAACACGCCGACCGAGGGCTCGATGCCGGCATTGTTGGCCCCGTTGCCGAAACCGCGAATGATGAAATTGGTATTGGCCGAGCTCTGCAGTTGCGTCACCCGCAGCGAAGGCACCACCGATTGCAGGTCGCGCAGGTCGCGGATCTGCTCGCGCTCGAGCGTCTCGGCCGTGGTCACGGTGACCGCCACCGGGATTTCCTGCAGCGTCTGCTCGCGCTTGGTGGCGGTGACGATGATGGCGTTGCCAGTGGCGTCCTGCGAAGCCGAGGCGTCGGCATTCGGACCGCTGTCAGCGGCTCTGACTCCGGCGGCCGCATCCTGCGCAAAGGTGGAGCCCGGCACGAGCGCCGCCGCAGATGCGCCGCATAGCACCATCGCCCGCAGCCCACGCGCGGCGCGAGCATGTTCGATGATCATAGAAACCTCTCCATCGCTCCCCGCACGAATCGCCCCTGCCAATAATCGCCAAGGGGCCGTGCGATTTGTAACCCGGTGATTAGATTGCAAATTGTGGCGAGGCAATGATTTGCACGCCGCTTTCCCGTCCTGCCTGCCCGCATGAGCGCCAACGCCGGCTCACCTGAACGAACGGCCGAAACCCCGGGGAGCGGCAAACCAGCCGGGGATGACGGAAACTGGGTCCTCGCAGATACGGTAGGCAGCTGAACCAACGTCGCTATCTGGCCAGATTCTCCTGAGAGCCGCCTGTCGCTGACCAGCCCAATTGCGGGCGTTGTGATGACCGCTACCGAGTCGGCTCCTGACTGGCCGCTTTGCCTGTTGGCGGGGATGGTCAGATGCATACCCGATCCCGATCTGAGTCGAGCTTGCGCCGGGAATGGTCTAGAGCGCAGCGGCGCATAGCACTTGCAGGAGAACCGTCGTGGCAAAAGGCCAAAAGAAGTCCAACAGGGAAGCTCGCAAACCCAAAGCTGAGAAACCGAAAACCAACGCCAGTCAGCCAAGCGAGAAAGCCGGCTCGGTGAAGGGGTTGGAGAATATTCGAAACAAGTAGTCTGGCTGGTTTGCGTCGACAGATTGGCGAATTCCGTCGGCGCTTCACGCTTGAGCCGACGTGTCACGCGAGCGCCTGAGCATCCTGGCCCGCCTCGTCGGTTATGATGAGGATCCGGAACGTGCCCCATCTGGGGTGAATCCGCCCAGACCTCCGCCAGGTGACCAAGCACCAGCGTTTTGCGTCCGTACCTCGCCCGGCTGAGTGTGCAAACACGCGTCCGCCAGCCTTTGCTCGCGACCGCACCGCATCGAGTCAGGCCCAACTTGCCGGCGGAGGGCTCAATGGCGGCGATTGCCGGCGGGAGCCGCAGGTCCTGCGTCGCCACCTTAAGGTGAGATCAAGATGCTAACATGGTCGGGAACCTAGAACACGCCAAACAGCAGTAAAGCGATGATGATAATGCCGGGCACGCCCAACATCCAAAGAATGCCACCTTTGATCATCGAGCCGATCCTTCGTCCTTGGTTTGAAGATATAAGACCAACGATCAGAATCGCATAAGGTTCTGCTAGACTATCTGAACTCCCCGCTGCCTCTGTACTCGCGTTGGGTATCTGGCACCCTCCAGGCACCAACATCTTCTGCGAGAGGTCCGACGGCGGTTGCCGGCGGGATCGGCAGATCGTGCATCACCTCGGCATTTCCCCGACTACCGAGCTCTCTTGAGGGATCAGGGAGCGAGTCGTCCGTCGCTAACAGCCGTCGCTTCGAACGAAAACAGGATCTGCGGATCCGGACGGGGCACTTCTTGAACGATCTCGGGCGGCGCGAATTCGTACAGGAGGTGCTGGATAATCGCCCGACGCGCCGGCTTCTTGCGGTCGGCGCGGACGCAGTACCAGGGTGAAATCGGGGTATGGGTCCGGGCCAGCATGACGTCGCGGGCCGCAGAATAATCGCTCCATTTCTCCTGCGCCACCGCATCCATGTCGGACACCTTGAGCGCCTTCAGAGGGTTTGTGCGCCGGGCGTCAAGCCGCTTGGCCTGCTCCTCCTTGGAGATATCCAGCCAGATCTTCACCAGCTTGATCCCGCTCTCGACCATCATGCGCTCAAAATCGGGCGCATTGCGCAGGAAGTCGGACTGCGCGGCCTCGGATGAAAAACCCATCACCACCTCGACACCGGCGCGATTGTACCAGGAGCGGTTGAAGATCACGAACTCGCCGGCCGCGGGCAGGTGGGCGATGTAACGCTGGAAAAACCACTGGCCCCCTTCGCGGTCGGAGGGTTTGGGCAGGGCCACCACGCGCGTGGAACGCACCGAGAGATGCTCGGTGATACGCTTGATGGCCCCGTCCTTGCCCGCACTGTCACGGCCTTCCAGCACCAGGACGGTGCGCTGGCCCGAGCTGGCCGCCGCCTGCTGGGTTTTCACAAGAGCCAGCTGCAGCTGCTCAAGCTCGGACAGGTCGTCCTCCTCCTCCATCATCGCTCCTCTCTCATTTACGGCGCGCAATCTTTGGGCCCATAAAGCAGGTCCACCCCCGGGCCGACACCTGCAAGTTCAATCTGTCAGCATCGGCGGGCCGAACACCGACCAGCCGGTCCGGTCGCAGATCATCTCCAGCGCCCGCACGCCGAGCATGCTGTTGCCGTGCTGATCGAGATTGGGCGACCAGACCGCGATCGAAGCCGTGTCCGGCACGATGGCGAGGATGCCGCCGCCCACCCCGCTTTTGGCAGGAATGCCCACCCTCAGGGCGAAATCGCCCGAAGCATCGTATGGCCACAGGTCATCATCAATGCGAGCACCTGGCGGTGCCGGCGGGCGGTCGTATCGGCCTGTTCGTCGTCCGGAGCACGGCGCGTGGCGGTGAACGGGAGCCCGGCTAGCGCCAGGCTGCGACAATCCAGCGTGATGGAACATTGGTGAATGTATGCCTCCATCACCTCAGTCGGATCGCAGGCAAGGTTGCCGTGGTGCCGCATGAAGCTCATCAGCGCTCGGTTGAGGTCGCCCCCCTCGCGCTCCTCCACGAGCAGCTCCTCGTCGATGCGGATGTGGTCCAATCCGGCGCGTCGGCGCACCTCCTCGGCCACGGCGCTCGTCTGCCAACCGTCCGCCAGCCGCTCCACCAGAACGTCCACCGTCACCAGCGCGCCGGCATTGACGAAGGGGTTGCGGGGAATGCCATCGGTCCGCTCGAGATCGACAATCGAGTTGAAGGGATCGCCCGATGGCTCGCGGCCGACTCGCTTGAACAGGCTGTCGCCGATCTCGGTCAGCGCCATGTCGAGCGCGAACAGCTTGGAGATGCTCTGGATGGGAAAGCCGATCTCCGCGTTTCCTCCGGTCAAAAGCTCGCCATTGGGGAGGGCCACGGCCATCCCGAACGGACCGGGCGCGGAGCCTTTGGTCTTGCCATCTCCCGCAGCCTCGATCGTCGTAGCGTCGCGCTCGATGGTCGCGGCAACATCGCGGACGATGTCGGTGAGCGCGCGCATGCGGCCGGTCAGAGGCAAGCCCGTCATGCGCCGGGCCCGCTTGCGCGAGCCACTGGAATGATCGGAACGTACGAGCGGAATGGTGGAGCGCGGGTCATTCATGGCCTCGTGCGCCACGGAACGGCGCGATGGATCAATGGTGGAAGCGAGGCAGCGGTGCGGATGTTCCGCGAAGATCAACAGGATCCATCCGGCGATTGCGCCCGTCCGCCAGCTGGAGGCTCGACCATGAAGATCATTGAGACTGACTGCTCGGCGCCAGCTCGGCGCTGTCCGGTGGAGCCGGTCTGTCGCGGGCGCTCTCGTCCATGGTCCCACCCTCCCACCGGGCGACGCAGGCGGTTACCGTGAGGTTGGCGCTGGCGCTGGCGACGGTGCGGGTCATGTCGAGCAGCCGGTCGAAGGGCAGGACGAAGCCGATCACCAGTGCGGTCTGCTCGGGCGATACGCCGACCGAGGCGAGCACCGCGGCCAGCATGAAAAGCGAGGCGGAGGGGATCGGCGCGGTGCCGAAGGCCGCCAGTGCGCCCGTCAGCAGAACCATCAGCAACATCGCCGCATCGGGCTCAACCCCAAGTGCCTGCAGGCTGAAGATGCTGAGCAGGCCGACATACATCGCGGTACCGTCCTTGCCGATGCTGGCGCCGATCGGCAGCACGGTGGAGGCCACGCCGCGGTCGATCTTCATCTTCTCGATTGCCACGCGCAAGGCGACCGGCAGCGTCGCGGCAGAGGAAGCGGTCGCCAGCGCCACCGCCAGCGCATCGAGCGCAGCGCGGTAGAACCGGCCGAGCGGACGGCGCGCGACCAGCACGATCAGCGGCACATGTACCAAGACGATCTGCACCAAGACGCCGATCACCACGGCCAGCGCCAGCAAGCCGACATTGGCGAACACCGCAACGCCGTTCTGCGCCACGGCGGTCGCCATCAGCGCGAAAACGCCGAACGGCGTTAACTCCATCACCAGCCCGACAAGGCGGAACAGCACCCGGGCGATCGATTGCAGCATCCGCGCGACCGGGCGGCCCTCTTCCCCCGCCAGCACCACCGCACAGCCAAAGGCCATGGCGAAGAAGATGATCGCCAGCATGTCGCCCGCGACCAGCGCCTCGACGATATTGACCGGCACGATGCCTACGAGCTGGTCGTAGAGCGATGTCGGCTCGCCCAGCGGATAAGCCTCGCCGCTGCCAATCGGCGCGCCCACGCCCGGCTGCACCAGCAGCGCGGTGACGATGCCGATGCTCACTGCGCAGGCCGTGGTCGCCGCGAACAGGCCGATCGTGCGCACCCCGACCGAGCCGAGCCGCTGCGGATCCGCGAGCGCGGTTACGCCCGAGATGATGGCAACGAAGACGATTGGCACCACCAGCATGCGGATCAGGCGCAGGAAGATTTCGCCGATAAAAGCGATGTACGGGGCCGCGGAGGGCCACAGCAGACCGAGCAGCACGCCGCCGGCGAGGCCCACCAGCACGCGGCGCCACAGCACGATGGCCTGCCAGCGGCGGAACAATGCCCTCATTGCAAGACCATTACGCGCGCTCGAAGCATCCGGCTAACCCATTTGCATCGGGTTTGCGCCGCCCCAGAAACCGGGTTGCGGAGGCAATAAAAAACCGCCGCTCTCGCCGACCCCGCCCGCCCGGTCGGCGGCGAGCCACAGGGGCCCGTCCAGATCCACCAGGTCGCTGCCGACCGCCTTGGCAAAGGCGAGTGCTGGAGCGATGGAGAGCGAGGTGGAGATCATGCAGCCGGTCATCACCGAAAGCCCGCGCGCCTTCGCCGCCTCTGCCAGTTCCAGCGCGGCAGTAAGGCCGCCGGTCTTGTCCAGCTTGACGTTCACGATGGAATAGCCGCCCGGAAGGTCGGCAAGATCGGCGGCCGTGTGGATGCTTTCGTCCGCCGCGATCGGCACGGCGGAAGCGAAGCCCTCCAGCGCGCGATCATCGCCGGCGGGAAGCGGCTGTTCCAGACAGTCGACCCGCAGTTCGACCAGCAGCTCCTGCAGACCCGCCAGTTCCGCCATGGTCCAGCTCTCGTTGGGGTCGACGATCAGGCGCGGGGAGGGGGCGGCTTCGCGTACGGCGCGCAGTTGAGCCATCGGGTTGCTGCGGTCGACCTTGACCTTGATCAGCGGGACCTGTGCCAGCGCGCTCGCGGCGTGGGCCATTCGCTCGGGCTCGTCGAGGCCGACCGTCAGCGCGGTGGCGAGGGGGCCGGCAGCGTCGGCAAGGCCCAGGGCGGCACCGATGCTGGAGCCAGCGAGGCGCAGTTCCAGGTCCCACAGCGCGCAGTCCACCGCGTTGCGCGCTGCGCCCGGCGGCATCGCCGCCAGCAGATCGGTCCGGCCCGCGCCGCTTTCCAGCAGGCCGCGCTGCGCCTCGATCGCAGCGATGGTCTCTCCGATGCTCTCGCGGTAGCGCGGGTAGGGGATGCCCTCTCCCCGGCCGGTGAGGTCGCCCTGCGAAAGGGTGACGGTCACCACTTCGGCGCAGGTCTTGATCCCGCGCGAGATGCGGAAGGGCCGTTCGAGCGGGAAGGCCTCTGCCTGCAGGGTCAGGGACCGGGTCACCGCGTCGCTCCGGCCAAGGCGGCGACGGAGAGAGGATATTCCACCAGCAGGCGATCGAGGATCGGCTCCACGCCCATGCGGAACGGATCGGTGCAGGGCAGTCCGAATGCATCGGCCATTCGGCGGCACAGCGCCAGCGCCTCGGTTTCCTCCAGCGACGAGGTGTTGAGCGCCAGGCCGATCGCGCGCACGGCGGGGCTGGTCAGCCGGGCGACCGCGAGATTGGCCGCGAGGCAGGTGGCCAGATTGGGCGGCTCCCGATCGCTGAGCCCGCGCATCAATCGGCGTGACGGATCGTGGCACATCACGATCGCATCGGGCTGCGCACCGTGCAGCAAGCCGGTCGAAACGCCGGCGAAAGCAGGGTGGAACAGCGAGCCCTGGCCTTCGATCAGATCCCACCCATCATCGTGGCGCGTCGGCGATAGCTGCTCGATCGCGCCGGCGATGAAATCGGCCGGCACTGCGTCGAGCGGGACGCCGCTGCCGGCGATCAGGATGCCGGTCTGCCCGGTGGCGCGAAAGTCACAGGCGATCCCGCGCTTCGCCATGGCGCGCTGGAGGCACAGGGTGGTGTACATCTTGCCCACCGAACAATCGGTCCCCACGGTCAGCAGGCGCTTGCCGGGGCGCTTGCTGCCGGTGCCGGTGGGCAGGCCCGGCGGTGGATCGCGCACGTCGTGCAGCAGGCGCCCGGTGCGCGCGGCGGTTTCGGCCAGCAGCGGCTCGTCTTTCAGGCGCTGGTGCAGGCCCGAGGCAATGTCGAGCCCCGCCTCCATCGCGCGGGCGGCATCGCGAACGACGGCCGGATCGAGCATGCCGCCCGAATTGGCGATGCCGAGCACCAATGTCCGGGCACCGGCCGTGACCGCCTCCGCAAAGGACAAGCGCGGCAGGCCCAGCGTCAGCGGGCAGGCATCGTCGCGGAACTCGCCGAGGCAGATCTCCGGGCGGAACACGGCGAGGCCGCGCGCGGTCTTGATCCCGATCTCGTCATCCGCATGGCCGAGATACAGCAAGTATGGGGTGGCAATCATCGGGCGCGCACTCGCTCCGCTGGGAAAAACCACTGTCTAGCGCCGGCGGCGATGGCGCCCAAGACGGTCACCTGCACGCGGCCATAGCACCCGGCTATATGCCGTCGATCACCTCCGACAGCAGGGCGAGGAAATCCAGCGCAGCCTGCGAGGGTGGGCGCGATTGGAGGTGGACCGCGTTAATGTTGAAGGTGAGTGCGGGTTGCAGCGGTCGGCTGGCGAGGCCCGCCGCCAGCGGTGAGGCGGCGGTAAAATTGTCGACGATCGCCATGCCCACGCCCGCCCCCACCAGCGCAGCCGCTACATAATAGGTGCGCGCGGAGACCACCTCGCGCAGCTCGATGCCGTGGCGCGTCAGCTCGGTGGCCAGCAGCCGGCCGATTGGGCCGTTCTGCACCGGGCTGATGAAGCCGTGTTCGACAAGATCGCGCAGGTGCAGGCGGGGCGGCGCATCGGGGAAATCCTGCTGGCGGAACAGGACGACGAGCTCGCCCTCGCCGATCACCTGGTGAGTGACGGGCGCGCCCGGCGGCACCTCGAAGCTGATGGCGATATCGGTCTCGCGTTCGTAGAGCTTGCGGACCATCTCGTCATGGTGGAGCGTCTGCAGGTCGAACAGGATCTCGGCCCGCCCGGCCATGAACCGCGCCACCGCCCGCGGCAACGCGCCGAGCCCCAGCGAGGGCAAGGCGGAGATCTGCAGCAAGCTGCCCTGCCCCTGGCGGAGATTGTGGCACGCCTGCCGCAGCGAGCGCACGCGATCCTGGATGTCGGACACCTCGCCGAACAGCGTGCGCGCATCCTCGGTGGGGATGAGGCGCCCCTTGACCCGCTCGAACAGCGCCAGGCCCAGCGATTTTTCGGCATGCCGCAGGACCTTCGTGACCGAAGGCTGCGACACGTTGAGCGCCCGCGCCGCCGCGCTGACCGAGCCCTGCAGGTAGACGGCGTGGAAGATCTCGATCTGGCGCAGGTTCATCGTGGTGGTTCCGCGGGGATAAGAGCGATCATTGCCGTGCAATTATGGCCGGCCGGCTGCACGGGGGTGGACCTGGGGGCGCTGATCGGGAAGTCTGCACCGTCGGCATCGCCTTTCTTGCCGGCCGGGCGAGGGCGGACGGGCGATCCCAGGCGCGCTCGCTGCGCGGAAAAGGATGATCCATGCTGCTCCCATTCCCTGTGCGCCGCCGGACCCGGCATCTTCGCGGGCTGGCGCTCGCCATCTGTCTTGCCGGGCTGGGCGCGGGATGCGCGCTGATTGCCCCGCCGCCTGCCGGTGCATCGGCCGATATGGGCGAGGTCGACACGCTGATCACCGGCGGGCTGGTGCACGACGGCAGCGGTGCCGCGCCCGCAGAGGGCGACGTGGCGATCCGCGGCGACCGGATCGTCTATATCGGCCCACCCCGACCGGTGATCGCCGCGCGGGTGATCGACGCGACGGGGATGATCGTTGCGCCCGGCTTTATCGACCCGCATACCCATGCGGACATCTTCCTGCGGGCGCCCGAGCGGGCGGACCGGCTCAATCTGGCGTGGCTGGCGCAAGGGGCGAGCACGGTGGTGATCGGCGTCGATGGTGGGGGCACGCCCGATGTCGCCGAGGATGCGGCCCGGCTGGGGGCGGCGGGGATCGGCACCAATGTGGTGCCCTTCGTGGGCTTCGGGGCGATCCGCACCCGGGTGCTGGGCGACAGCGCCCGCGCGCCCGCGCCCGGCGAGCTGGCGGCGATGCAGGCGCTGGCCGTCAAGGCGATGTGCGAAGGCGCGACCGGGTTTTCGACCGGGCTGTTCTACGCGCCGCAGAGCTTCGCGGATACCGACGAGGTGATCGCCATCGCGCGCGAGGCGGGGCAGCGGGGCGGGCTCTACGATACGCACCAGCGGGACGAATCCTCCTATTCGATCGGTCTGCTGGCTTCCACGCAGGAGGCGATCCGGATCGGCGAGGAGGCCGGGATGCCTGTGCATATCGCGCATATCAAGGCGTTGGGCGTGGATGTGCACGGGCTGGCGCCGCAGGTGATCGCGCTGGTGGAGGCGGCGCGCACGCGCGGGACCAGGGTGACGGCCGACCAATATCCATGGCTCGCCTCCGGCTCCAGCCTCGATGCTGCGCTGCTGCCGGGCTGGGCGGTCGATGGCGGGAGCGCGGCGCTGCTGGAGCGGCTCGACCGGCCGGAGACGGCGGCGCGGATCCGCGGCGAGATGGCGGAGAATATGCGTCGCCGGGGCGGTGCGGAAACGTTCCTGCTGACCGCCCGCGATCGGGAGTGGAGCGGGCGCACGCTGGCGCAGATGGCGCAAGGATGGGGCGTCGATCCGGTCGCGGCGGCATTGCGCATCATCCGCCAATCGGCGGGAGGGGCGGGGCGGGGCACCACGATTGCCTCGTTCAACATGGCGGAGGTGGATGTGGAGGCGTTCATGCGCGAGCCCTGGGTGCTGACCGCATCGGACGGGTCGCTGGGCCATCCGCGGATGTTCGCGACCTATCCGGAAAAGTACCGCCGCTATGTGGTGGAGCGCGGTACGATCGACCTGGCGCGCTTCATCCGCCAATCGACCGGCGCGGTGGCGGATACGCATGGCATTGCGGAGCGCGGCTATCTGCGGCCCGGCTATTTCGCCGACGTGCTGGTGTTCGACCCGCAGAATTTCGCCCCGCGCGCGACCTACCTGGAGCCGACGCAGCCCGCCATCGGGGTGCGCGCACTGTTCGTCAATGGCGTGCTCGCGCTGGCGGATGGCCGGGCGACGGGCGAGGCCGCCGGGCGCGTGCTGCTGCGCCCGGCGCCGCAGGGCTGCCCCTAGCGGCGGCGAGCGTGGGAAGGCGGCCAGGGCGGGCGCCGGGGTAGATTGGCGCCCTCCCGCTCGCGCGCTTCTTTCAGAAGTCGAGGCGGATACCCACGCGGAAGGAGCGGCCGATCAGGTCGCTGTAGGTTGAGTTTGCCGCCAGTCCGCTTTCGGGCAGCAGCAGCGGATCGGCATCGAACAGGTTGGTGACCTGGAAAAAGGCCTGCGCCTCGCCGGCCGCCAGCGCCGCCACCGTCACCGCCGCATTGAGATCGACATAGAAGGTGCCGGGCACCGAATTCTGGTCGATCGTGCGGGCAATGGTGGTCGAGGCCGGGCAGGACGCGGTGCATTCAAAATAGGTGTTGAGATAGGTGCCGGCGCTGACGCCCCGGGCGACGCCGGAGAGGCTGAAACCCGGCGTGGCGAAGGTCGCCGAAAAGCGGTAAATCCAATCAGGCGGGCCGGAGCCGCCGTTCGACCCCACTGTGTCGATCGGTGTGCTGATGCCGTCGTTGACGACATTCTCGAGATAGTGCGAGGCCAGGGCGTTCAGCGTGATGCTGCTGCCCGGCAGGTTCATGAAATCGGCCAGCGGAATGCGGTAGGCGAGGTCGAGATCGATTCCGCGCGTCTGGATGTTGCTGAAGTTGAACGGGCTCGCGCGGAAGAACAGCTCGCGATCGCCGGTCGGGTCGGGGCCGTAGCCGGCGCAGAAGTTGCTGAAGCCCTCGAAGCAGCGGTTGATGATGTCCTGCGCGAAGAACTGGCCGATGGCATCCGATACGCGGATGTCGAAATAGTCGACCGCGAAGGCGAGGCCGGGCAGGAAGCGCGGGCGCAACACCGCACCGACGACGGTGGAATCCGCCTCCTCCGGGCGCAGGGCGAGATTGCCGGTGGTTGTCTCCCGGAAGGTGACACCGGTGCGGCCGGTGAAGGGATCGGTCAGCGTGTTGGTGCGCGAGGTGCCCGACTGGAACAGCTCGTTGAGGTTCGGGGCGCGGATGTCGCGCGATTGGGTGACTCGCAGTGCGATATCGTCGATCGGTTGCCAGAACGCGCCCACCTTCCAGGTGGTGACATAGCCCGAGGTCGAGTAGTCCGTCGCGCGGACTGCGCCATTTACGCTCAGACCAAAGCCCAGCGGCACGTTTGCCTCGAGATAGGCTTCGCGCACGTCGTATTCGCCGAAGGTGGGCAGGTAATTGCCGACCTGGAAGCCCGTCTGGAACTCGTCCGGGACGAAGCCGGAGACCTCCTCCTTGCGGTATTCGCCGCCGATGGCGATGCCGACATCGCCGGCCCAGGTGCTGAACGGCACCAGCGACAGGTTCACGCCGGCGACGGTCTGCTTCAGTGTCTGATCGCGATAGGGTTCGCCCAGCACGTAGTCGATGGCCGCAGGATCGGTGACGCCGGTGCCCAGGATGTTGAGCGGCACGCAGCCATTGCCGGGGGCGGTGAAGGTGGAACGGCACACGATCGTGCCGGCGGGCACGCCGAGCGCATTGCCCGCCGGAGCGGCGACCGCGTCGATCGCATTGTTGTAGTTGGTGTTGATGATGATGTCGCGCAGCTGCTCGTTCGCGTTGGTCTCGCCATATTGGCCATAGGCATTCCACACTGCGGTGCTGCCGAAGGCCTCGAACTCGCCTTCGAACCCGCCGGTGTAGCGCTGCACGTCGCGCGTGTTGTTGAGCTTGCGAAAAGGCAGATCGGATTGCGTGGTGCCCACGGTGACCGTGTTGATGCCGGCCGCCTGGGCGCCCAAGGCCCGGACCAGAAAGGCGTTGTCGCCCCGCAGCACGCGGCCGGTGGAGAATTGCGGGCCGGCGTTGAACAGCGTTTCCTGCCAGCTGTACGACGCCTCGCCGAACATTGTGACCCCGGGCACGATGTCGAAGCTGACCCGGCCGTAGACGTTGCGCCGGTCTTCCTCCGAGGCGAGCCCGATATTGCGCGAATTATCGGCCAAGGCGTAGTCGCCGCCGATGGTCGTGGCAGTGGTCGAGAGGGTGCCGTAATCGTAGCGGTCGACCGCTCCGCCCGCTCCGAAGAAGATACCTCGCAGGCGGTTGGCGACGCCGCCGGAGGATGCGTTGATGATGCCGCCGGGCAGCGCATTGTTGGTCCCGGCCGGGCCGCGCACGAGGAATTGCGGCTCGCCATTGGTGGCGGTGTAGGCAGGGTTGTTGACGATCCGCGGACCGCCGAAGTTCCAGTCCCGGTCGACGCTGAAGATGCCGTCGCTATGCGCCAGCTCGGCGCTCAGCAGGACATGGCCGCGCCCGCCGGCCCACGGCACGCCGAGGGCGGCGCTGGCCGAATAATTGGCCCCGTCTCCGCGGGAGCTGACGCCGCTATCGGCGCTGAATTTGAGCCCTTCGAACCGCTTGTCGAGCACGAAATTGACCACGCCCGCGACCGCGTCCGACCCATAGGCGGCCGAGGCGCCGCCGGTCACCACCTCGATCCGGCTGATGAGCTGCTGGGGAAAGGTGTTGATGTCGACCAGGCCGGTGACGCTGGAGCCCACCGAGCGGCGCCCGTCGAGCAGCACCAGCGTGCGGATTTCGCCCAGATTGCGCAGGTTCAGGGCATTGATGCCGGACAGGCCGGAGCTGATCGCCAGGCGCGAGTTGGCCGGCCGCAGGCTGCCCGCGAGCGCCGGCAGCTGGTTGACCAGATCGGCGATGTTGTTGGTGGGGGACTGGTTCTCGATCATCTCCTCGGAAACGACGGTGAGCGGCGAGGGCGAATCGAAGCCGCTCCCCGCGATGCGCGAACCGGTGACGATGATGCTGCTGGCCGGGGCGCCGGGTGCCTGCGCCGCGGCATCCGCGGAGCCCGGCGTGGTGGCGGTCTGCGCCAGAGCGGGGCCGCATGGCAGCAGCGCCAGCGTTGCCAGCGCCGTTCCCCAAGCGAGGCGGCCGCGTGGTGAAAAGCGCTTGGCGAAAGCGCGCGTGGACGTTCGCATGTTATTACCCCCCTTGATCGGGCAGTTCGCGCACCCTGCGGGGACCCGTCCAAAAGGGACCTGGTTGCCGGGTGGAGGTCGCTGCCATCCCTGAATTGCCGACCGGCATGAAGCCTGCCGCTGCAGGGCGGGGCCGGCCCCTCTGGCGAGTGCCTTGCAGCCCGTCCGCTTCCCGGAGCCTTCCGCCAATGCTGGCTGCTCCCTAAAGCAGCCGTGTCATTTATGACGGTATGGTTACCGTGGCGAGGGGGGGCGTCAATAGGCGACTGGGCCAATCGCCACGGAGCCTATAGACCCGGGGCATGGCTGGTGCGGATTTCTGCCGGGCATCGCCGTGCCGGCCTGTGGTAGCCCAGCGCGATGAACGCTCGCCCGCTTGATCTGCGCGCAAAGGCGCCGCTGGATGGGCGTGCATGGTGGCTCGTGCCGTCTGCCGAGGCTCCCTCGTGACCCGCCGCGCGCTGCTGTTGGCCTCCGCCGCTTTCCTGGCGAGCAGCAGCCTTTCCGCGGCAAGCGGCGGGCGTGGGCGGCGGGCGCTGGGCTTGCCCGGCCTCCGCGCGCCGATCGAGATCGTGGAGGACGGCTTTGGCATTCCGCACATCCGTGCAGGCTCCGTGCACGATGCCTATTTCGGGCAGGGCTATGTCGTGGCGCGCGACCGGCTGTTCCAGCTCGACCTCGATCTGCGGCGCGATCTGGGGCGCATGGCGGAGGCGTTCGGGCCGAGCTTCCTGCGGTCGGACCGCGCCGCGCGCCTGTTCCACTATCGCGGCGACCTCGAAGCGGAGCTGGCGGCGATTCCGGCTACGGTGCGCGAGGGCGTCGAAGGCTACGTAGCCGGGATCAACGCGCGCATTGCGGAGCTGGAGGCCGACCCGGCGCAGCTGCCGCCCGAATATGCGATCCTCGGCATTGCGCCACTGCGCTGGTCGCTGCTCGATTGCGTGCGGCGGCGCGGCAGTGGCGGCGACGATGCGGACGAGGAGGTGCGGCGCGCGATGCTCGCGGCGCGCGGCCAGCTGGAATTCGAGAATTATCGCGAGCCGCTGCGGCCCGCCTGGCGCTTCACCGTGCCCGATGGGCTCGATGCGTCGGCGGTCAGCCGGGAGGACCTCGGTGTTCTGCGCGATGTGAACCGCGGCGGATCGTACGAGCAGCCCGAACTGGCCCATGCCGATTGGGAGGCGCTGCGCATCGATCTGGCCGCGAACGGCAGCAATGCCTGGACCGTGGCGGGCTCGCGCACCGCCACCGGGCGGCCGATCCTGGCCAACGATCCGCACCTTTCCATCGGCGGCTTTCCGCCGCGTCACATGGCGCATCTGACCGCGCCGGGGCTGGACGTGATCGGCGCGGGCTATCCGGGCCTGCCCGGCATCATGCAGGGTCACACCGATCGCTTCGCCTTCGGCCGCACCAATTTCCACATCGACCAGACCGATCTGTTCGTGCTGCGCACCAGCGAGGAGGACCCCGAGCTCTACTGGCACGAGGGCGGGTGGAAGCGGTTCGAGATCCATGAGGAGGAGATCGCGGTCCGCGGCGGGGAGGGCGACCGGGTGGTGTTGCGCTATGCCGGGGGGCGGCCGGTGATCGCGCGCGATCCGGCCCGGCAGCGCGCCGTCGTACTGGCCATCGTGACGATGCTGCCGGGTGCGAACATGCGCTTCGCTATCGTGGCGATCAATCTGGCGCAGGATTGGGACAGCTTGCGCGAGGCGTTCCGGCTGCATGTCTCGCCGACCAACCTCCACTATGCCGATGTGGACGGGAACACCGGCTGGCACGCGATCGGCTACGCGCCCCGGCGGCCGCGCCATGACGGGCTGTTCCCGGCTCCTGGCGATGGCAGCTACGACTGGCAGGGGGTGATGCCGCTGGCGGACATGCCGTCCATCTTCAACCCGGCACAAGGCTGGATCGCCTCGGCCAACGACATGAACCTGCCGGCGGATTACCCTTACGGCGAGCGCATCCTCAGCTTCACCTGGGCCGATCCGTACCGCCATGACCGGATCAAGCAGGTGCTGGGCGCGCGGGACAACCATTCGATCGCCGATAGCGCGGCGCTGCTGCACGATGTCTATTCGCTCCCCGCGCTGGCGCTAAAGCGCCTGCTGCCTACCGCACCATCGCCCGAGGCCGAGCCCGCCGCCGCGCTGCTGCGCGAGTGGGACGGCGCGATGGGAGCGGAGAGCGCGGCGGCGCTGCTGTACCAGATGGTGGTGGCGGCGCTGGCGCAGGGCGTTCACGCGGCGCTGATCCCGCCCGAGGCGCGCGACCTGGTGACGCGGGTCAATTTCAGCGTGATGCTGGAGGCGCTCGCGCAGCCGGACCCGCGGCTGGGGGAGGACCCGGCGGCGGCGCGCGACGCGCTGATCGATCAGGCGCTGGCGGAGGGCTGGACACGGGCGGTGGAACTGGCCGGCCCTGACCCGGCCGGGTGGCGCTGGGGGGACCAGCACGGGGTGACGATCCGCCACCCACTCTCCGCTTTGCCGGAGATTGCCGCGGCCTTTCCGCCGATCGAGGGCGGGCGACAGGGCGGCGATGGCTATACGGTGATGGCGCGGGGCTTGCGCGGATCGAGCCTCGACGTGCGGCACGGCGCCAGCTTCCTGTTCGTCGCCGATGTGGGGGAGTGGGACCGGACTCGGTTCCTGCTGCTGCCGGGCCAGTCGGCCGATCCATCATCGCCGCATCACCGTGACTTCTACGAGCCGTGGCTGGCGGGCCGGATGCACGAACTGCCCTTCAGCCGCGCGGCGGTGGATGCGGCGGCGGTGCGAAGCTTCGAGATCCGTCCCGCGCAGCAGTGATGCTCAGTGGGCGGCGGCGACCGCGAGCAGGGCCGCGTCCATGGCCGAGAGCGCCGCGCCCTCGCCCCCGGGCGGGATGTCGTTCGCAAAGGCGGAGAACACCAGCGTCTGCCCGCCGGTGGTGGTGAGATAGCCCGACAGCGCACGCGAGGCGTTGAGCGAGCCGGTCTTGGCGTACAGTTTGCGCTCGAGCGCGGTGCCGGTAAAGCGCCGGGCGAGAGTCCCGTCGACCCCGCCGATCGGCAGCGTTTTGCGAAAGGTTTCGGCCCACGGCTGCCCAGCCGCCCAGCGCAGCAGCGCCGCGGCGGCGCGCGGAGTCATGCGGTTGTAGGTCGACATGCCCGACCCGTCGGCTAGCGTGTAGCCATCCTTTGGCACCCCCGCCTGCGCCATGGCGGCCGCCAGCGCGGCCTCGGCATCGGCGAGCGAGCCACTGCCACTGTGCCGCGCCACCCGGCGCAGCAGCAGCTCGGCGCGGACGTTATGGCTAACCTTGTTGATGGTGTGGAGCTCGGCGGTGAGATCCTGCGGCGGCAATTGCGCCAGCATGGCCTCGGCCGGTGGCTGCGGGGCCGCCGCGCCGCCACGCCGCGCCGGATCGTCGGAGGGCGAAAGCGGGCGATGGCGCGCTTCGATGGCACCGGAGATGCGCACGCCGCGCTGCTCCAGCATCCGGGCGAGCTGCCACGCCGCGTAATGCGCCGGATCGTCGATCCCGAAGCGCAGCGTCGCCGGCTGGGCTGCGATGCCGATCGTACCGGTGAGCGCCACTTCGCGATCGTTGGGCATCCGCCAGGTCGAGAGGTTGGCCTTGTCCTGGCTGTTCGTCACCGCGCGATTGGCGATTGTGTGGTAGCCGTTGCCGCTGACTGCGGGCGCCTGGCCCGGTGCGGTGGGCGTGATGGTGACGGCGCTTTCATTGTCATCGATCGACAGTGCGGAGATGCCGGCGCCGTAGCGGGCCTGGATGTTGTTCCAGCTCATCCCCGGGCTCCACCGTTCGTCCGGGTACCAGCTCGCGTCGCCGACCACGTGGCGCACGCTTTGCGTGGCCGCCGCAACCGCGTCGGCGAGCGTTGCAAGGCAGTTGCTTGCGCATTGCTCGGCCCCCGAAAGGCCGGCATCGCCGCGCCCTTCGAGGATGACGTCGAACCGGCCATCGCCCACCGGTTCGAGCCGGACCCCGGTGCCTTCCGCTGCCGCCTGTAGCGAGGCGAGGTCGATCTGGGCGGCGAGGGTGGTGAAGAGCTTGGTGTTGGAGGCGGGGATGAACCGCTGGTCCGGCGCGATGGCGAGCAGCTCGGTGCCGTCCAGCGCCTCAACCAGCAGGCCGTAGCGGGTGCCCGCCGGTGCTTGCGCCAGCACGCGTTCGACCGTGCCGAGCAGCGCCTGGTCCGGTGCCGAGGCCGGGAGCGAGGGCGCGTGTCGGGCCGGGGGCGGCTGGGGACTGGCCTGCTGCGCCAGCGCTGGCGAGAGGGGCCCGAGGAGAGCCAGCGGGAGCAGGAAGCGCCGCATTCCGGCTGGCATCGTCATTGCGCGTCCCGCAGGTGGCGATCGAAGAAATCGCCCGTGGCCTGCAGCGTCGTCAGCCAGTTGGCGTGGCGGGAGAAGGCGTGCCGCTCGTTGGGGAAGGCGATTTCCTCGAACGGCACGCCGCGCGCGGCGAGGGCGCTCGCCAGCACGAGCGACTGGCGATAATCGACGTTGCGATCGTCATCGCCGTGGACGATGAGGACCGGGGAGCGCCAGGTCTCGATCGCCCCCATCGGCGATGAATCCCACTGCAGCTGCTGCACGCGGCGGACCTCCTCAGGCGAATAGCTGTCGGACACTGGGCGCACCATTGCGTGGACGCCGTGCAGATCGACCCCGGCCGCGAACAGGTCGCTGTCGCGCGCGAGGCCCAGCGCGGCGAGGTAGCCGCCCCAGCTGCCACCCCAGATGCCGATGCGGTCTGCGTCGATGTCGGGCCGCGCGGCCAGCCAGCGGCCACCGGCGAGGATGTCGCGATATTCCGAGGCGCCGCTCCGGCCGGTCTCAGGGGCCTCGCGAAAGGCGCGGCCGTAATTGGTGCCGCTGCGGAAATTGACCGACAGGACGGTGTAGCCCTGCGCGGCGAACTCCTGATTCCGGATATAGGTGTTATGGTAATAATGCATCGGCTGGAATGCGGGCAGCATCTGCCGGCGCGGTCCGCCATGCGCGAAGACGATACCCGGGTGCGGCCCCGGCCCCGGCGCGCGGAACAGTTGGCCGTGCACCTTCGTGCCATCGGCGGCGGTAAACACGACCGTCTCCGGTTGCGGATAAGCATCGATCGCGGGCGCGGGCGAGAGCGGCACCATGCTATCCACCAGCACCATATGCGCAGGCCGGCGCGCATCGGTGAATGTCGCGGCCAGTTGCTCGCCGCCGAACACCGGGAAGAAGGCGAAGGCATCCTCCGGGGTCAGTCGCTCGGCCGCTCCGCCCGAGAGGCTGGCACGCCACAGGCCGCGGCTGTCGAGATCGCCGGGGTTGGCGGTGAAGACCAGCGCACGGCCATCGGGCGTGGGGCGGAAGTTCTCCACCTCGTTGGCTTCGGGCGTGAGGTTGCGGGCCACTCCGCCGGTGGGCGGCACGGCGTAGATGTGCAGCCAGCCGGTCCGCTCCCAGGGGAACAGCAGCTGGCCCGATGTGGTCCAGAACAAATTGCGCCCGCGCGTGCCGTAGAACTGGCTGCCCTCGCCTTCGGGCGCGGTCCAGACGGTGCGGATGGCGCCGGTGGCGGGATCGGCGATGCGCAGCGACCAGAACGAGGCTGTGCTGTGTGCAAGTCCGGCGGGCGGCTCGCGAAATTGGATGAAGGCGATTGCGGTGCCATCGGGCGAGAAGACGGGATCGGAAGAATCGCCGAGCGTCGCGCCGAGGTAGCGCAGGGTGCCTTGCGCGATGTCCAGCACACCGATGATGGAGTGGCCAGTGCGCAGCTCCTGGAACAGCAGCCGCTTGCCGTCGGGCGACCAGGAGAGGTCGCGGGGGTTGCCGGGCAGCCGGGCGAGTTCGCGTGCCTCGCGGCCCTCCCACAACAAGATGCGGTTCGTGCCGAGGAAGGCGATGCGCTCGCCATCCGGCGAGAACATTGCGCCGTGGCCGTTGCCGATCTCGCGGGGGGATCGATCGCCGGCGACGGCGGCCAGATAGAGCGTCTGCTCGGGCGCCATGGCTGCCTGGCCGGCGTTGGGCAGGCGAGTGTCGGGCCATTCGGCATCGCCGCCGCGCCCGTAGACCAGCCGCGTTCCGGAGCGATTGAGCGCAAGGCCGCTGATCTCGACGCCATCGTCCTGTGCGTATCCGGTGCGCTGGCGGGCGCGAGACCGGGCCTCCGCGACCCAGACGTTGCGCACGCCGGCGCGGTTTTCGATCCAGGCGAACACCGGCGCCTGTGCCGCGCCGACCAGCCCGCTGTGGTAGGGGACGGCGAGATGGCGGGCGAGGGGTGTCTCCGCCGGGTCCGGCGCGGACGCGGGCGCGGCGGCCATCGGCGCCGGGGCGGCGAGGGCTGCGGGGGTGGTGGAGCCGGCGGCGGCCAGCAGGAGCGCGCAAAGGGCGCGATAGAGGCGGTGCATAGCGGCATGATGCGGGGCTTGCAGCACTCAGGCAAGCCAAGGATCGGGCCAGGGATCGGGCTGGCGATGCCGTGCGGTTATGGGTGCATTGCTGCTGAGTGCTGCGCCTCCCATGCGGCGATCACAGCGTCGCTCACCTGCTGCCGCAATGCGTGGATCGCCTGTGTGCCATGGCGCGAGGGGTGTACGCGGTTCGTGAGCAGAGCCCAGGCGAGGCCGCGGTCGAAATCCAGCCACAGGCCAGTGCCGGTGAAGCCGGTGTGGCCGATCGTCTCGGGCGAGCAGGCGCTGCCGCCGGGCCAGCCCGGATGGGCCTTCTCCCACCCGCAGGTGCGGTGCGCATAGGCGGCGGTGCGGATCTGCGCCATCATCGCGGGCGAGAGCAGCTCGCCTGCCAGCAGCGCCCGGGCGAAGCCGAGCACGCCATCGATGGTTCCGAACAGCCCTGCATGGCCGGCCGCTCCGCCGAGCGCATAAGCGTTCTCGTCATGCACCTCGCCCTGCATCACCCGGCCGCGCCAAGTGCAGTTCTCGGTCGCCACGGCGGGGCCGGGTGGAGGGCCGTAGGCAAGGCCGGGCGGCAGCGGCCTCTCGCTCAGCGGGGCGCCGGTGATCCGCTCCACCGCGATGCCGAGCAGGATGAAGTTGATGTCCGAATAGACTGGGGGCCCGTGCCGCCATTCGCGCTGGAGGACAAAGGCGCGCAGCCGGGCGGGATCGTCGCCATAGGTGTAGATCGGCTCCACCGCCGGGAGGAAGGTGCGATGGAGCAGGCAATCGCGGAACGTCAGCTGGCGTTCGGCGGCGTTCTCGACATCGTACTGGCGCAGATCGGGGATGGCATCGGTGAGCGGGCGGTCGAGGTCGAGCCGGCCCTCTTCGGCGAGTTGCAGCACCATATTGGTGGTGGCGATCACCTTGGTGAGCGAGGCGAGATCGAACCAATGGTCGCGGGTCAGCCGATCGCGTTCGGGTTCGAGAGCGGCCATGCCGGCGATGGTGACCGCGCTGGCGCCTGCGGCGGTGACCATGCCGAGCGCGGCGCAGGGGATGGTTCCGTCCTCCACCATGCGGGCGGCGGGCGCGAAGGCGGTGTGGCAGGCCTGTTCGATCATGGGCCTGATCATGCCGGTGCGGCCGGGCCGATGCTGGTGCCCCGCGGGCGGATGCGTGCGAGGTATGGGAGGAACACCACCGCCGCCAGGCTCATCCCGCCCGACAACAGGAAGAAGCCGTCATAGCCGATCGCCTGCTGCATTGCCCCAGATGTGCCCGCCAGCAGCCGGGCCAGCAGGAAGGCGAAGCCGGACAGAAAGGCGTATTGCGCGGCGGGGAAGCGGGGGTTCACCAGCAGCGAGAGGTAGACCACGAATACCGCGCCCGCGAAGCCGTTGCCGAACTGGTCGGCCGCTACGCTGGCGTAGAGCACCCAGCCCTCAGGCGGAGTCCACCACAGCCAGACATAGACCCAATTGCCGAGTGCCGCGATCAGCGCCCCGGCGCCCAGCGCCCACGAGAGCCGCCAGCGCGCCGCCATCCATCCGCCGAGCGCCACGCCCAGCATGCTGGCCGGCAGCGACACCGCCCCATCGGCGATGCCGATCTGATCGAGCGAGTAGCCGCGGGCGTCCCACATCGGGCGCGACAGGGTGAGCGCCAGCACGTCGCCCACGCGGTACAGCGAGACAAAGCCGAGCACGCACAGGCTGGCGAAGCCATAGCGCCAGAAAATATCCACGAACGGACCGATGGTGGGTGAGTTCAGCGCGGGACTATCCGGCGCGAGGCGCCGGATTCGGGGGAGGGCGAGGGCGAGCACGGCGAAGGGCAGCAGGGCGATGGTGACGACGCCAAGCGCAAGGTTGCTCTCCGGCCCGATCCCGGCGGAGCGCGCTGCGCCGAGCGCCAGCCAGCCGAGCAGCGCGACGACGGCAACCGAGGCCGTGACGATCACCACGCTGGAGACCACGCCAATGGCGAGCGCGGCCGGGCGGGCGGCTGTCGCCTGGTCCTCGCGCCGGGTCGCCACCAGCGCGAGGAACGGGAGGAAGGCGGCCAGGGCGATCGCCAGATAGGCCCACGTCCAGTCCGACCGCGCGGCGATCAGCACCGCGCCGCTGCCGGCGGCGACCATCGCGCTGCGATAGCCCCACAGATTGGCCGCGACCAGCCGAGCCTGCCCTTCCTGGCTGGGCGCCAGCTCAATTCGCCAGGCATCGGCTCCCACCTCCAGTGTGGTGGTCCAGAATGCGAGCACGATGGCGAACAGCGCGACCATCGGCAGGTTGGTATCGGAGGAGGTGAACGCCATCCCCACCATGGCGATGAAGATGCCCAGCTGCGAGAGCATGATCCAGCCGCGCCGTCGTCCCCAGAATTTCGAGAAGCCGGGCACCAGAAAGCGATCCAGCAGCGGCGACCAAACGAATTTGAAGGTCGGCAGCAGCGCCACCCAGGCGAAATAGCCGACCGTCACGATGCCCACCCCGTTCTGCGCCAGCCGCAGCAGGAGGATGGCGTTGAACATGAAGAAGGGCAGCCCGGCGCAGAAACCCAGCAGCAGAAACAGCGCGAGAATGCGCCGCCCGGGCAGGGCGGGCCTGGTCTCTTCGCCTGCAATCATATGCGGGCTCTGCTGGGGTGCTGACGCTGTTCCTGTTGCCATCTTCTGCCGATCGTCTACCGCCTTGGGTTACGATCCGCCCGGGCCTTGTCAACGCGCTACGCTGGGGGCTGACGCGCGATAACCCACCGGTCCCGCGCAGTTGGGCCGTTAGCAGGGTTGCCAACGAGCTCGGCAATTGCAATTGACTCTCGATAGCGCCAATCGGGCGACCGGAGATGCTGGATGACGGTGAGAAGCAAGCTGCTCGTGCTGTTGGGGGGAATTTCTCTGAGCGCTTGCGGGACCAGCGGGAACGATGGCAGTCCGGCTGCGGGCGGCACCGGGGGGGAAGTGAACCTCTATACCGCCCGCCACTATGATAGCGATATGGCGCTTTACGAGCGCTTCACCCGCGAGACGGGCATTCGCATCAATCGGATCGAGGGAGATGCCGATCAGCTGATCGCCCGGATGCGCAGCGAAGGTGAGCGAAGCCCGGCCGACCTGTTCATCACCGCCGACGCCGGTGCCTTGTGGCGCGCAGAGCAGGCCGGCGTGCTCCAGCCGGTCCAGTCGGCCGTGCTGAACGAACGGGTGCCGGTCAATCTGCGCGACCGGGACGGGGACTGGCACGGCTTCACCCGCCGGGCGCGCGTGGTTGCGTACAATCCCGAGAAGGTCCGCCCGGAGGACGTGGATAGCTACGAGGATCTCGCGGCACCAGGCTTGAGGGGGCGGCTGTGCGTCCGCTCGTCCGACAATATCTACAATCTGTCGCTGGTCGGTGCGCTGATCGAGGCCTGGGGCGAGCAGCGCGCCGAGCAATGGGCGCGCGGTGTGGTCGCCAACATGGCGCGGCAGCCCGAAGGTGGCGATCGCGACCAGATCCGCGCCGTGGGCGCCGGCATCTGCGATGTGGCCATTACCAACAGCTATTACTTCATCCGGATGGAAAGCGGCGAGGACGAGGCCGATCGCGCAGTCGTCAGACCGCTGCGGCTGGGCTTCCCGAGCCTCGACGGGCATGGCAGCCATGTCAACATTTCGGGCGGCGGGATCGCGGCCAGCGCACCCAATCGCGAGAACGCGATCCGCTTGCTCGAATTCCTTGCATCGTCCGAGGCGCAGCAGCATTTTGCCCGCTTTAACAATGAGTTCCCGGCCGGGCCGGACGTTCCGGCGGTGCCGCCGACCGATCGCTATGCGCAATTTGCCGCACATCCGATGCCGGTCGAGGCGTTTGCCGAGCATCAGCCGCTCGCGCAGGCGATAATGAGCAGGGCCGGGTGGCGCTAAGCAGCGGCGCCGCGACTGCAATTCTGAGCCGGCGAAGGCCGGTCGCGCGCAATCTTTCGGGATTGCAGTGGCTGGCGTTGCTCGCGGCGCTGGTGGCGGCACTGCCGCTGAGCGGGATCGTGGTCACGGCGCTGTCCGGGCCGGGCGCGGCGATCCCTCTGCATGATCTTTTGCGCTACGCTTGGACTTCGGCGTGGTTGGCAGTGCTGGTGGGTTTCATTACGGCGACGCTGGGCACGACCGCTGCCTGGATCGTCGTCATGCAGCGGTTTCCGGGCCATTCGTTCTTCTGCTGGGCGCTCGCCCTGCCGCTCGCCGCGCCGGCTTTTGCGCTCGCTTATGCCTATGCGGACCTGTTCGACCCGGCGGGCGACCTCCGGCTGTGGATGCGCGGGTCGCTCGGTTTCGACCTGCCGTTCGAGATCCGCAGCATCGGCGGGGCGGCGCTGGTGTTGTCGTGCGCTTTCTATCCCTATGTCTATCTCGCCATGCGGGCGGCATTTCTGGGCCAATCGGTGTCCGCGCTCGAATCGGCGCGGATGCTCGGCTGCTCGCCGCGCCAGACCTTCTTTCGCGCAGCCCTGCCGCTCGCCCGCCCGGCGCTGGCGGCGGGGGTGGCGCTGGCGGTGATGGAGACCCTCGCCGATTATGGCGCGGCCCAGTTCCTCGCCGTGCAGACGCTGACCACCGGGGTCGTCCGCTCCTGGTCGGTGTTCGGCTCCCCGGCCGGGGCGGCGCAGCTTGCGGTGCCGCTGCTCGGCGCGGCCGCTTTGCTGCTGTGGGTCGAGCGCAGCGCCCGGCGGGGCCGCAGCCACGATGCGGCGCAGATCCAGCCGCGGCCGCTGGCCATCGAGCAGTTGCACGGCGCCAGAGCGGCCGGGGCGACGATGTTCTGTGGCCTGCTGCTCACTCTCGGCTTGCTGCTGCCGGCGGGGTGGCTGCTCGCCAGCGCGCTGGCGCACAGCCCGGACCTGCCGCGCCTGGCCCAGGCGGCATTGAACAGCCTCTCGATGGGCGCGGCCGGTGCCCTGGTTACCACCGGGCTGGCGCTGGCGCTGGCGCTGGGTGCGGCGCGCCTGCCGCTGGCGGTGCGAATCGCCAGCCTGGGCTATGCCACGCCGGGAGCGGCAATCGCCATCGGGCTGCTCGTCCCGGCGGCGCTGGTATGGCGGATCGTGCCGGCGGGCGCTGCTTTCTGGGTCGGCCTCTGCCTGCTCGTCTGCGCCTATGCCGCCCGGCTGATGGCTGCGGCGCTGGAACCGATCGACGCCGGGATGGCGCGGGTCACCCCCTCGATGATCTGGGCCGGCCGCACTCTGGGGCGCAGCGAGATGGGTGCCGCGTTCTTTGTGCAAGTGCCGATTGCCCGTGCTTCGTTGCTCACCGCGGGGCTGATCGTGTTCATCGATGTGCTGAAGGAGCTGCCGGCCACCCTGATTCTCAGGCCGTTCAACTTCGACACACTGGCGGTAATCGCCAACAATTATGCGCTGGACGAGCGGCTGGGACAGGCCGGCTTGCCGTCGCTCCTGATCATCCTGCTCGCTCTGCCCCCCACTATCTGGCTCAGCCGAAAGATTGCAGCCGCCCGGCCCGGCACCTAGGCAAGGCGCTGTGACCCTACCCCGCTCCCCCGTGATCGCCGCCAGCGCGGTGAGCAAGCGCTATGCCGGCGCGCCCGCGGTGCAGGAGGCTAGCCTCGCGCTGCGCGCGGGCCGGATCACCTGCCTGCTTGGTCCATCGGGCTGCGGCAAGACGACATTGCTGCGGATCATCGCCGGACTCGAACGGGCCGACGAAGGCGAGATCCGGGCCGAGAACAGGATCATCGAGGCGCGCAATGTCTTCGTTCCCCCGGAGGCGCGGCGGATCGGCTTCGTGTTCCAGGATCTGGCGCTGTTCCCGCATCTCAGCGTGCTCAACAACGTGGCTTTCGGGCTGAGGGCGCTGGGGCGGGAAGAACGGCGCTCGCGTGCGATGACCTTGCTGGAACGGTTCCATCTCGCCGATCGGGCGGATGCCTGGCCGCACAGCCTCTCTGGCGGCGAGCAGCAGCGGGTTGCGATTGCGCGCGCGCTCGCCCCCGGTCCGGCAGCGCTCCTGCTCGACGAGCCGTTCTCGGGTCTCGATGGCGATTTGCGTGCGCAGGTGCGGGACTTCGTGCTCTCCGGGCTGCGCGAGAGCGCGGCGGCCGTGCTCGTGGTGACTCACGATCCGGAGGAGGCGATGCTGCTGGGCGACGAGCTGGTGTTAATGGCGCGGGGCCGCATCGTGCAGAGCGGGACACCGGAGGAATGCTATTTCCGGCCGCGCTCCGCCGCTGCCGCGCGCTTGCTCGGCAGGGCCAACCTGGTGCCCGCGATGGTGACGGGCGGCGTTGCCAGCTGTGCGTTCGGCATGTTCCCGGCCGGCGGTTTCGGCAATGGACCGGCCGTTGCGATGCTGCGGCCTGACGCCCTCCAGCTGGAGCCCTGCGGGATTGCCGCCGAAGTGATCGACGTGCGGTTTGGCGGATCGCATTATGAGGTACGGCTGCGTGCGCAGGGCCAGGAGGCGGTGATGCACCTTGGCAAGGAGCCGCCTACACCCGGTGAAGAGGTCCGCATCGGGATCGAGCCGAGCCGAGCCGCGCTCCTGCCGCAGGAAGTTGCGGCGGACTGAGCCGGCTGACCGGGTCGCCGGCGCGAAGGTCTGCTCGCGGCAAGAGACCGGCGGGTTCGTGGGCTCTGCGATCTTTGCCCATTCCGGGCGGCGCTCAGTCGTAGACGACGCCCGGCAGCCCCTGTCCGCCATCCGCGATGAAACCTTCGATCCGCTGTTCCAGCACCGGCAGCGGCACCGAACCGAGCGAGAGCACCACATCGTGGAACTTGCGGATGTCGAATGCGCCGCCGAGCGCCGCTTCAGCCTGTGCGCGGACGCGGCGGATGGTCAACTCTCCCAGCTTGTAGGCCAGCGCCTGACCGGGCCAGCTGATGTAGCGATCGACCTCGGTTTCGACCTCGCGCCGGGACAGCGCCGTACGATCGGCCAGATAGGCGAGCGCACGTTCCCGCTCCCAGCCATCGGCATGGATCCCGGTGTCGATCACCAGCCGCGTAGCGCGCCACATCTCGTAGCTCAGCCGCCCAAAGCGCTCGTAGGGCGTGCGGTAGATGCCCATCTCCTCGCCCAGATATTCGACGTACAGCCCCCAGCCTTCGCCAAAGCCGCTGAAATAGGTCTCGCGCCGGAAGGCCGGAGCCTGCGGCTGCTCCAGCGCCACGCCGGCCTGGAAGCTGTGGCCGGGCGCGCATTCGTGCAGGGTGAGCGCCGGGATGTTGTACAGCGGGCGCGAGGGCAGATCGTGCGTGTTCATCTGGCACGCCTCGAGCCCGCCTCGCCCTGCGGTGTAGAACGGCGCCAGTTCGGGCGCGACCGGCCGGATCGCGAAGCGGTGGCGCGGCAGGAACCCGAAATAATCGCCCAGCCGGCCATCCACCCGCTTGGCGACATAGGCGGAAACGCCCATCAGCTCGTCCGGCGTCTCGGCAATGAAGCGGGGGTCGGTGCGCAGGCTCTCGTTGAACTCGGCAATCGTGCCCTCGAAACCGAGTTCGGCCATGATCGTGCGCATTTCGGCCTCGATCCGCGCGACTTCGCCGAGGCCGATCTCGTGGATCTCCCGCGCGGTCAAGTTGAGCGTGGTATAGCTGCGGATCTGTTGTTCGTAGAACGCCGTCCCGTCCGGCAGCGCGCTGGCCGAGAGCGTGGTGCGCGTGTGCGGCAGGTACTCCTCGCGCAGGAAGGCGAGCAGCGCGCGGTAGGACGGCACCACCTGCTCGCCGATCGCGCGGCTCGCCTCCTCCTTCAGCCGCTGCTGGTCCGCAGCCGGGATAGAGGCGGGCATGGCCTCGAACACCTGCCAGAACGGATTGCCGCTCTCGCTCGTGTAAGGCAGCAGCGAGGCATCCCGGCCTTCCAGCGACACTCGCGGCACGCTGAAGCCGCGCGCGAGGCCGGCGCGGGCATTGGCCGTGTGCTCTGCAAGATAGCGGGGCAGGTCGCGCATTCGCGCGATGTAGCGTTCGTATTCCTCCACCGAGCTGTAGGGCGAACGCGCGTCGAGATAGGTCCAGAAATTGCTGTCGCTGTTGAACGGCATCTCCCACCCGCGATAGGCCGCATGGCCGAGCCGCTCCTCCAACAGCGTGCGGAAGACGGCGGCGTCGATCCGCTCGGCCGGTGAGAGCGCGCCGGTGTCGATGGCATCGAGGCATTGCAGCATCGTGCGCGCATGATCGGCAGACTGTGCCTGCATCTCTGGCGTGACGGTGGGGAGGCGCGGACCCGGCTCGGTGCGACCGTTGGCTCGCTCGATCCGCCCCGACTGCGCAAGCTGCCGGGCCCGATCCTGCTCGAACAGGGAGTGCAAGTGGTCAGGGGCCGACTGCACGACGGGGCTGTCACAGAACTGGGTGGCGGAGGCGGGCGAACTGGAGAGCGCCAGCAGGGCGGCTGCAAGCAGGCTGCTCGGGAGGCGCATGGCGGAAGAGTTCTCCTGCATGGGGGCGCCTAGCGCGGTAGCGAGCCTGCGCCGCCGCGTCATCTTCGGAAACAGGCGGGCAGCGCGCAGCGGTTCAGCGCTCGCAGGCACCTCGCGCGCTGCCGCGGCTCGATAATGTGAAACCGGTCGGTCACGCAAGCGTATCCCCTGCTTCATGGAGGGTCGCCAGTGTCGAAGATCGTGAACGGCTCGAGCCGTCAGCCCTCGTCGGGCAAACCGCCGCGGCAGATCGTGCTGCTTCTGCATGGCTACGGCTCGAACGGTGCTGATCTGATTTCCTTTGCGCAGATGTGGCAGGCGGCGCTGCCGGACGCCTTGTTCCTGGCGCCCAACGCTCCGCAATCCTGCGGCCACCAGGCCTATCAATGGTGGCCGTTGACAGCGTTCACGCCGCAGGCGCTCGCCGCCGGTGCAGCAAGCGCGGCCGGTTCGATCGATGCGTTCATCGACCGGAAGCTCGATCAATACGGGTTGACCGATGAGTCACTGGCGATCGTCGGCTTCAGCCAGGGCACCATGATGGCGTTGCATGTGGGGCTGCGGCGCAGGGAGCAGGTGGCTGCGGTCGTTGGCTACTCGGGGATGCTGACCGGCGGGCCCGAATTGTCGGAACAGATGGTTACGAAGCCGCCGGTATTGTTGGTTCATGGTGACTTGGACCAGGTCGTGCCGGTGGCCGCGTTGCACGCCGCCAAGAGCGAGCTTGGCCGCCTCGGTGTTCCGGTGACGGCGCATGTTTCGGCCGGCATCGGCCACACGGTCGATCCGGATGGACTGCGGATGGGTGTGGAGTTCATCGCCTCGAACTTCAGTGCTGAACGGAAGGCACCCTAGCGGCGGGATCAAATTGCAGGCGGGTGATCCACTGGCGGTATGGCTGAGGGTAGTGCGGACTTCTGGCCGAGCGGTAGCTGATTGCCTTGGCGGAATACGGTATTTTCCGAAGAGCCGTTTTGAAATAGGCAGCACCTTGGCCAACCAGCGGAGGTTCGAGCAAAGATCATGGCAGCCACTCGTCGGGACATCATGGTCGCAGGCGCGATCGGCAGTGTTGCCCTTTGTGCCGGTGCCGGTACATTATCGGCAGCGCCCGCTCCCCAAGCGGGCCGGATCGTCCATCACGTCTTCTTCTGGTTGGCGGATCCGGGGTCGCAAGCCGATCGCGATAGCTTGATCGCGGGGCTGCGCACACTCAGGGACATTCCGGTCATCCGCGATTTCAAGATCGGGCTGGCGGCACCGACGGAGCAACGGGACGTGGTCGATGCCAGCTTCAACGTATCCGAATTGATGGAGTTCGACAGCGTCGCGGACCAGAAATTGTACCAGGATCACCCGATCCACCTGGAGTTCGTGGACAAGTGCCAGCACCTTTGGAGCAAGGTGATCGTCTACGACATGGTCACGATCTGAGCATCAGTGCAGTGGCTGAACCGGACCACGATGGTGGCGAACGGTCCCGCATGATGGCGCGCCAACGGGTCTGCGTGATCGGCGCGACGGGTACCATCGGGCGCGCGACTGTGGCTGCGCTGGTGCAGCGGGGGCACGAGGTGGTGTGTCTGGTCCGTGAGCGGCGGGAGACCGGCAAGGTGCTTGCGCAGGCGGGCGGTGAGCGGCCGATCGTCGGAGCGACCCTCAAGCGGGTTGACATGGCCGATCCGGTATCGCTGTCCAACGATGGTTTTGCCGGCGAACGGTTTGACGCAGTGGTGTCGTGCATGGCTTCGCGAACCGGTGTGCCCGAAGATGCTTGGGCCATCGACCACCGTGCGCAGCTGAATGTGCTGGGAGCGGCGCAGCAGGCGGGCGTGGGCCATTTCGTGCTGCTGTCCGCCCTCTGCGTTCAGAAGCCGCTGCTGGCGTTTCAGCAGGCCAAGCTGGCGTTCGAGGCGGCGCTGGTGGGTTCCGGCCTGCGCTACTCGATCGTGCGGCCGACCGCCTTCTTCAAATCCCTCTCTGGCCAGATCGGGCGCGTCCGCGAGGGCCGCCCTTTCCTGATCTTCGGCGATGGAAATCTGACCGCGTGTAAGCCGATCAGCGACGACGACCTTGCAGCTTACATTGCGGACTGTCTGATCGACGAGCAGCGCTGGAATCGCATTCTGCCGATCGGCGGGCCGGGGGAGGCGATCACCCCGCGACAGCAGGGCGAGGCGCTGTTCGCGCTGCTGGGGCGCCAGCCCCGCTTTCGGTCTGTTCCCGTGGCCCTGCTCAATGTCATCGCCGGCGGACTGGGCGCGCTTGGCCGGGTGGTTCCGTCACTAGCGGCCAAGGCGGAGCTTGCCCGCATCGGCCGCTATTATGCCACCGAGTCCATGCTGGTGCTCGATCCGGAGACGGGCCTTTACGATGCGAGCGCCACCCCATCCACGGGTACCGAAACCCTGTTTGATTTTTACCGCTCCGTTCTGGGAGGAGCTGCGGAGCCGGAACGGGGTGACCATGCCGTATTCTGAGCGGGTGTCCGGATCGACGGGCGACCTCTCGGGCGAAAACGCTTGCCTTGCGACTGCGCCATGGGGCTGGATGCATTCGATTTCTGGCAAAAAGGAGAGTGGCGCTTGGCCAAACGACGCATAGCAAAGCGCAAGATCCTCATCCTGGCGACCGGGTTCGTAGCCATCACCGCGCTCGCTCTGGCGGCCTGGTTCTACGCGCCCGATAAGCCTCGCGCCACGCTGGAGGCCCGCTACCCGGGCGAGTATCGCACGATCGACTCGGTGCGCCTGAGGCTGCGCGACACCGGCCCGCGCGACGGGCCGGCTGTGATCCTGCTGCACGGGTTTGGTGCCAGCCTCGATACCTGGGAACCATGGGCGCAGGCGCTGGCGGTGCGGTTCAGGGTGATCCGCTTCGACCTGCCGGGCTTCGGCCTGACCGGTGCGGACCCCACCGGCGACTATTCCGACGCGCGGCAGATGCAACTACTGTTGGGCCTGATGGACCAATTGGGCGTGGAGCGTGCGAGCCTGATCGGCAATTCCCTTGGCGGGCGCATTGCCTGGAGCTTTGCAGCGCAGCATCCGGACCGCGTAGACCGCCTCGTGCTGGTCTCCCCCGATGGGTTTGCCAGCCCGGGCTTTGCCTATGATCGCGCTCCCGAGGTGCCACTCGCCATGCAGGCTCTGCCCCATGTTGCGCCGCGCAGCTTGCTCAGGGCCAATCTGGCGGCCGCCTATGCCCGACCCGAGGCGCTGAGCGAGGCAACGCTGACCCGCTATCGCGACATGCTGCTGGCGCCCGGAGTGCGCCGGGCGATCCTCACGCGCACCGAGCAGACGATCCTGCGCGACCCTGTTCGGACGCTCGCCCGCATCACGGCGCCGACGCTTCTTCTCTGGGGCGAGGAGGACGGGATGATCCCGATCAGCAACGCGGAGGATTACCTGCAACACTTGCCCGAGGCCACGCTCATGCGCCTGCCGGGGCTGGGACATCTGCCATTCGAAGAAGATCCGGCTGGATCGCTTCCTCCGGTCGAGCGATTCCTGATGGGCACGCCGTGACGTCTCGACCGATCCAAACGGGGGCCATAGGGCAGCCGGGTAATCCAGCGCCCGGTGCATGGTCCGGGCCCCCGATGGCCGAGAACGGGCACGGCCATTTTGCGCTGCATTGTGCTGCGCGTCGCATGAAGCGATGGTGGATGTTTGCCGCGGTGTGGCCCTACCGAGCATTGAACGACCGGCGAGGATTGGGGTGTGTCGCCCTTGGGCTTCGCAATCGGCTCCATGTCGCGCACCTGCCCTCGCAACTCACCCAATCGACCCGGCGAACAGTTACGCCCCGAGCGGCGTCAACATCTGGCATCAGCCCGCTGAAGTGACCAAGCTGCGGCGCCGCAGGACCCCGGCATTGACCTGATGCTGGCTCAAGCTTCGGATCAGAGAGCCCGCTCAAATCGTTGTTCAGCGGCTGCGCCTTTGAACCGGCAACGCCGCGGCGACAGTCGCGAGGAATTGTGCCAGGGTGCATGTGGGTGACAGCGGAAGCCAAGACTATGTTGACGCCGATCCTCATTGCAGGCGGAGTGGCCGTGTTCCTGGGCATTGCGGGCGGCCTGCTCACCGATATTGGACCGTGGTACCGCGACTTGCGCAAGCCGCGGCTCAACCCGCCGAACTGGCTGTTCGGCCCGGCCTGGACCATCATCCTCGGGCTGGCCGCGTGGTCGGCGGTGCTCGCGTGGAATGCCGCTTCCGATCCGGACGAGCAGCGGCTCGTCGTCCTGCTGTTCGGCGCGAATGCGATTCTCCATCTCCTGTGGAGCCCCCTGTTCTTCAAGCTGAAGCGGCCGGACTGGGCCCTGTTCGAAGTGGCCTTCCTGTGGGCGTCGCTGGTGGCTCTCACTATCGGGCTTGCGCCGATTTCCCATACAGCGAGCCTGCTGATCGTACCCTATCTGCTCTGGGTGAGCTTCGCCACGTGGCTCAACTGGCAGATCGTTCGGCTGAATCCGCGCGCTGCAGAAAAGGCACGACCCGCGTCCGGCGGACGCTAGGTGTTTAGTCCCGCAGAGTAGCGGTACGGATCGACCTTGAATCGTTCTGGCTCTTCTGTCCAG
>LXQI01000013.1:0-5229 GCA_001683845.1 Erythrobacter sp. ANT-B3C2
CGTCGTTTCCGTTTCTGGACCACATGAAGTCGGCCGGGGGGTGGATCACGCAGCGCGATGGCACGTGGGACACGCAGGAGAAGATCGACCTGGATGAACACGGCTGGGCGCGGTCCCTGCCGCGCGATGCGTCCGGCGCGCCGGCCCGCCTGGTGGTGGCCGTGCTGCGGGGCGGCGACAAGGTCGCTCCGGCCCGGGCGCGGTACGTCGTGCTGTATGACGGCGAGGGCGAGATCGGTGGGCTGGAGGGGCAAGGGGGCAAGGTGTTGCAGCGCAGCCCCGGTCGGGTGCTGGTCGAGGCGGGTGCCAATGGCTGGCTCCACCTGAGCATCAACGCGATCACCCCGGGCAATCACCTGCGCAATATTCGTGTGGTGCGGGAAGACCAGCTGGCGGCATTCCAGAGCGGCCAGCGGTTCAACCCGCTGTTCCTCGACAAGCTGCGCGGGTTCCATGTGGTTCGCTACATGGACTGGATGAACAGCAACACGCTGTACAAGACCGATCGCACCCGGATGGGCTGGTCGGCCGACTGGAATCCGCTCGCTGCCGGCGAGCTGAACTGGGCTGGCCGTACACTGCCGGACGACGCCCGCTGGACCGAGGAGATGCCGGTCGAGCCGATGGTGGCCCTCGCCAACGAGCTGGACATCGATCCCTGGTTTACGCTGCCGATCAACGCCAGCGACGATTACGTGCGCGGCTTTGCGCAATATGTGCGGGCCCATCTGAAGCCGGGCCTCAAGGCGCGCGTGGAGCTGTCCAACGAGGTGTGGAACTGGTCCTTCCCGCAGGCCGCCTACGCCAAGTTCAGCGCGGAGAAGGAACACGGCCAGGGTGCTCACTGGATGGAGTGGTACGGCAAGCGCACCGCCCAGGTGGGAGAGATCTGGAACCAGGTGTTCGGCGAGCCGGTCACCGGCACGGGCGATCCGGGCCGGGCGATCGTGGTCTACTCCACGCAGTTTGGTTGGAAGGGCCTGGAGACGCCGGGCCTGGAGACGGCCAACTGGAAGGATGCGCAGGGCAATCGTCGCCGCGCCGCGGACTATTTCGACGAATACGGCGTTGCCTCCTATTACGAAGGCGGCATGCACGAGGAAAAGAACGTCGGGACGGTCAAGGGCTGGTGGAAGGAGGCCGATGGCGGGTTTCAGAAGGCACTCGGGGCGATGCGCCAGCAGCACACGCAATTTAACCTGCCGTCATTCACCTACCATGGGGAACGGGCCCGCAAATACGGGCTCGACCTCGTCACCTACGAGATGGGCTATGGTCCCATCACACCATCCAGCGAGCATTCGAACCAGCGCTACACCGACTTCCTGATCGACCTGTCGCGCCGGCCCGAGATCCACGACCTGGACATGAATATCGCCGAAGGGCTGCGCGGCGCCGGTGGCACGCTGTACACCGCCTTCCAGCTGATCGGCCCGCCCTCTAAATGGGGCAGCTGGGGCCATCTCGAAAGCGTCTACCAGCAAAACTCGCCCCGCTACAGTCTCCTACGTACCCTCGTCGATCGAAGGAATGCGGCGGGAGAGACGCCGACACCAACACCCCGACCGACACCCACACCGACTCCAGCGCCCACTCCAACGCCGGCACCCGGACCGTCACCGTTACCGCCACAAGCGCAGAGCGCAACGCCAACCCCAAAGAAGGGCGACGCGCAGGTGTCCAATGGGCGCCCGTCGCTCCCTCCGAAGGCGAACGGCAAGGCACGCCAGAACGGTCGCTAGATCGGCATGGTGAAAGCGATTTGCACGCCCGATCCAAACATGGGTCACCCGCTCCAGGTCGGGCGGGTCGTCGGCGTGCAGATCATGTTCGACCGGCAGGCGCTCGCCGCCATCCTTGGAGGGTGGCGGCGGGTTCAGCCGAGCCTTCGCAGGGCGCCCACGGCCGATCGCCGCCCTCCCGCCCGCTCCTGGACGCCCTGGACCGGAGTCTCGCTGACCGGCCAGCCGTTCCGTGACCAAGGGACCCGGCTATTCTCGCGATCGGCCGGCCCGTGCCGGGGAGCACAAGCATCTCCCCTCCTCGCAGACCAAGCCCAATGATGAAAGATCGACACAGCAGCGGCTCGCTGCCGTTTTCCTCCAGCTGAGCTTCGGCAATCGCGGCGGCGACTGCTCGCCAGGCCAGACAAGCTATCGTCGGTGCCGCTCATTGGAATCAGCCATCCGCACCCGGATATCTCAACATCGAACATGACCCGCGCGGCGGATGCAGCGGCGGCGCTGTTGCGGTTCACCCGGCTTGCAGCCACCGTGCACGCCCGTTGCTCCTGCTTGCAAGGGCTTTGCAAACGACCATTTCGGAGCCTAGGCAGGGGCTCGCTAGGGGCTGAGCATGATGGAACAGGAACCGCTGCAGCCAGCTCCTTGCGGTATCGCGATCGTGATCGTCAACTACCGAACGGCGGGCCTCGCGGTGCATTGCGTCCGCTCGTTGCTGGCCGAGCGGACGCTTGTGCCCGGCCTACGGGTGGTGGTGGTCGACGGCGGCTCGGGCGATGGTTCGGCCGAACAGCTGCAGCGCGATCTTGCCGCGCCGGAATTTCGTGACTGGGTCGAGGCCCTCCCACTCGCGATCAACGGCGGCTTCGGCTGGGCAAACAACCAGGCCATGCTGCGGCTGCTGAACGGTGCCAGACCGCCCGAATACATCCACCTGCTCAACCCCGATACGGAGGTGGAGCCCGGAGCGGTTGTGGCGCTGCACCGCTTCCTGCTGCAGCACCCCCGCGCCGGTGCGGTTGGCAGCCAGCTGCTCGAGCCCGACGGCTCGACCACCGGCAGCGCCTTCAGCTTCCCTCACCTGCGGGGCGAATTCGTCCGCGGGGTGCAGACCGGCTTCCTCCAGCGCCTGCTGCGTGTTCCCCCACCCGCACTTGAACCGGTCGAGCAGGCGTTGGAGGCCGATTGGGTGACCGGCGCCAGCGTAATGTTTCGCACCCTGGCGCTGCGCCAGACCGGCCTGTTCGACGATGGCTTCTTCCTCTACCACGAGGAGGTGGAGCTGATGTGGCGGATGCGCCGCGCCGGCTGGGAAATCTGGCACGAACCGGCCAGTCGCGTGGAGCACGTCGGCGGCGCGGCAACCGGTGTCCACAGCCGCGAGGTCAGCGAGGCACTCGCCCCGCGCAAGCCCGCCTATTGGTATGAGTCCCGCGCCCGCTACTTCGCCCGGAGCAGGGGGATGGCAGCGGCCCACGGGGCCTGGGCGATGTGGCTGGTAGGCCACCTGCTGTTCCGCGTCAGGCGCCTCGCGGGGCTCTCTAGTAGGACCAAGCCGGTGATGAACGAATTGGCCGATGCGGTGCAGCACGGTCTCCCCCGTCGGCGGCACCGCACGCTCGGGGGCCCGCCGGCCGCCGATGCTCCGCACGGTACCCCACCCGCATGGATGCAGGTGCGATGATCGACACGATCGGAGCCGTCGCGATCGGCCGCAACGAGGGCGAGCGCCTGCGCCTCTGCCTCCAGTCTCTGCGTCGGCAAATGGAGCGGGTGGTCTATGTCGATTCCGGCTCGACCGATGGCAGCGTCGAAATGGCGCGCGCCCTGGGCGCCGAGGTGGTCGAGCTCGACCTGACGCAGCCCTTCACCGCCGCGCGCGCGCGCAATGCCGGCTTCACCCGGCTGCTCGGGGCGGAGCCGGGCCTGGAATTTGTCCAGTTCGTCGATGGCGATTGCGAGCTGCGCGACAGCTGGTTGCCGGCGGCTCTCCAGCACCTGCAGGCGCATCCCCGTGTGGCCGTCGCTTGCGGGCGCAATCGCGAGCGGTTCCCCGATGCGACCCCATACAACTATCTCTGCGACTTGGAGTGGGACACGCCTGTGGGTGAAACGGAGGCATGTGGCGGCAATTTCCTCGTGCGCACCGACGCATATCGACAGGTGGACGGGTTTCAGGAAGACTTGATCGCCGGGGAGGAACCCGATCTGTGCTTCCGTCTTCGCCGGCGTCAATGGAAGATCATGCGCCTTGACGAGGAGATGACACTGCACGACGCCGCGATGACACGCATCTGGCAGTGGTGGCAGAGGTCCAAGCGCAGCGGCTATGCCGAAATGGAGGCCTGCCAGCGTCGCGGCCATTACGAGCCGCACCTGCGGCGGCGGGTGTGGAGTAATGTCCTGTGGTCGCTGCCGCCGGCCTGGCCGCTCTGGCCGGTGCTGTGGGCGCGGGTCTACCGGCGGCAAGGCGCGCTCTATGCCTCGCACATCGTCGCGGGCAAGCTGGCGCACACCGCCGGCATTCTCGCCTATTGGTCTCGGCGGCTGAGCCGCAAAAAGCCGCAGCTGATCGAATACAAGTGACGCAACAGCAGACCGACGCGCCGCCCGAACGGGCGCCCGGCCTGCTAGCACTGATCCGCGAGGATCACGCGGCGCATGGCCGCGACTGGACGCGGCCGGGCTTCCGGGCGATCGCGGTGTACCGCTTCGGAGTGTGGCGAATGAGCGTCCACAGCAAACTGGCCCGGGCGCCGCTGAGCGTGCTCTACCGCCTGCTGTTTCGCCGGGTGCGCAATGGCTATGGCATTGAGCTGCCCTATACGGCGCAAGTGGGCCGCCGGGTGGTGTTCGAACACCAGTCCGGCATCATCATCCATGGCGCCACCATTATCGGCGACGAGTGCATCATCCGCCAGAATTGCACGCTGGGAATCCGGAGGGTGGCCGATCTGGATGGTGCGCCGGTGCTGGGCCGGGGGGTCGATGTCGGCGCGGGGGCGGTGATCGTGGGACGGGTGAGCGTGGGCGACGGTGCGCGGATCGGGGCCAATGCCGTGGTTCTGGAAGATGTGCCGGCGGGTGGTCTCGCGGTGGGTGTGCCGGCGCGCATCAGGCCGGCCACGCCACCAGCCTAGCAACTCAGGCTCAATCCTCGCGCGAGGTGCGCACCCACTGGCGTTGGCGCCGGCCGAGCAGCCGGGCATAGATCGGGAGCTTCCACAGGACGTAGAGTGGCACCTTCACCAGCGCGCCGACCGGCAAGGTCCGCCGCCCCTCGGCAATCCAGGCGACGATGGTGCCGAGCGCGATCGCCGACAGCGCCGCGCCCGATACGATCAGCGGCGCGGCCGAGCCGCCGAACAGCAGCAGCAGCGCCGAGCCGGCCATCGCCAGCAGCACCAGTGCCACAAGCATTGCGAGCGGCGGCACGAGCAGGTCGCCCGCCAGCACCAGCAGGCCGGGGCGGCCGCGCCGGGTGGGC
>LXQI01000013.1:5323-35456 GCA_001683845.1 Erythrobacter sp. ANT-B3C2
GTGGCCAGCGCGGTGGAGAGGAAGCCGTGCTCCCAGCGGGTGCGCTGGGTGAGGGTCGCCTCGCGGGAGGCGGGCTTGCTCCAGACGATGGCCTGTTCGGTCCAGCCGACCCGATGGCCCGAGACCAGCAGCTGGATGCCGATCTCCAGATCTTCCGCGATCGCGCCGGTGGCAAGCTTTGCAGCCTGGAACGCGGACCAAGGAAACGCCATTCCGGTGCCCTGGAGCACGGCGGGCGCGCCCAGCCGGGCGAGGCCCCGCTGGCGCACCACGTTCTTCACCAACAGGGCGAAGTTGGAGATCTGCACGCGGGGATCGGGCGAGGCGGGTGTTTCGAACTGGTAGCGGGCCTGCACCGTGCCACCCGTGCGCCCCGCCTCGGCCGCGAGTGAGCGCAAGGCCTCGGGCGCGGTCCAGCAATCGGCGTCCATCACGATGACCATGGCCGGCGGGTCGGCGGAGAGGATCTCCCGACCGAAGGCGAGCGCATGGCCCTTGCCACTCAGCGCGCTGTCCTGCCGCTCACCGACCTCGGCACCGGCGGAACGGGCGCGCGCCGCCGTGTCATCGGTGCAATTGTCTGCCACCACCAGCAGCCGATCGCCTGGGCGCAGGGCAGCCTTGATGGCCGCTACCGTCGGCTCGATCCCGCTCGCTTCATCATGCGCCGGGACAAGAACGGCAAAGGAGGGCGCTGGCGGTTCGGCCAGCGGGGGTCGGCGCAAGGGGAAAGCGCCAAGCAGGCATTCTACGGCAAAGATCGCCGCCGGAGCGCCCAGAACGATGGCCAGGACGATGACTAGGACGATGGTGGCGATCACCGCACGGCCGGCTCGAGCAATGGACGCCAATGGTTGAGCAGGCTCTGCGCGTTGGTGTGGGCATCGTGTTGCGCGAGCACCCGCTCCCGGCCGCTGCGGCCCATCCGCGCGAGGGTGTCGGGAAAGGCCTCCAGCGCCGCGATCATCGCCTCGGCGCAATGCTCGACCGAGCCCGAGGGGAACAGCCAACCGCACTCGCCATCGACCAGTTCCGGGATGCCGGCGATGGCGGTGGTCAGCACTGGCCGGCCCATCGCCAGCGCCTCCATCAGCACCACCGGCAGCCCTTCGGCAAAGCTCGGCAGCACGAAGGCGCGGCACGCCTCCAGCTCGGCGCGGATCTGCTCGGCACTCTGCCAGCCGAGCAGCACGATGGTATCTGCGAGGCCAAGCCGCGCGATTTCCTGCTCCAGCAGATTGCGCAGCTCGCCATCGCCCGCGATCCGCAGCTCGAACGCAAGGCCCCGCCGTCGGACGGCAGCTGCCGCCTGGAGCAGCAAGGGCACGCCCTTCTGCCCGCTGAGGCGCGCCACGCATAACAGGCGCGGAGCGGCGGAGGGTGCCGATTGCTCCGCTGCGAGATAGCTCTTGTCGAGCCCGCACCGTACGATCTCGATCCGGTTCCAGTCCGCGACCGCGGCCCAGCGCATCAGCTGGCCGCGGCCGTAGCTCGAAATGGCGAAAGTCATGGCGGCATCGGCGATCTTCTCACGCAGCTTCAGGCCGCGCGGATTGTCGAACTCGTCAGGCCCGTGGACGGTGAAGCTGTAGCTCACACCCGACAGTGCTTTGACCAGGTAGGCGACCGCAGTGGGGTTGGTGCCGAAATGAACGTGGACGTGGCGGATGCCGCGCGCCTCCAGCAGTTGGGCGACGCTGCAGGCCTCCGCCAGGTAGGCCAGGTGCCTCAGCAAGCCGGAAGAGCTACCCCGCGCAAGCGATATCGCCTTGCCCGCAGTCGCGAAGAATCGGCCCGGCGATCGCAACAGACGCGCAAACACAGCGCCCGCGAGCCCGAGCGCGGCGCCGGGCGACCCGAGCAGCGTGATCGTGCGGTCCCCCTCCAGCCGGTCGGCCGAATCGGGCAGAGCGTCGGTGGTCCGGCGGATCGAGATGCGCAGCACCTCGGCACCCAGCTCCTCGAGCGCGGCAATTTCCCGGCGGATGAAGCTGTGGCTGACCTTCGGATAGGCGTTGGTGAAATAGGCGAGCCGAATGGGGGCACCGACGTTGCAAGCCACTTCAGGCACCTGATTCATGCCGCCGGGGCTTGCTCGGGAAGCGCCGGAGTGCGGGCGGCCAGCGCAGGGTGCTGCTGTGCGGCGGCGGCCACCCTTGCCCTGCTCGCTTGCCGAACGCGGGCGACGAGGCCCGCTGCGAAGGCCAGCAGCAGGATCAACCACAGCCCATTGCGCCCGGATAGCGCGGTCGTCACCAGGCCCGCATGCAGCGCCACCAGTGTCGCGAACACCGCTGTACAGACTGCCGCAAGATCAGCGTCCTTCCGGACACGGCGGATGCGGATCAAGGCCACAAGGGAGACCACGGAGGGCACGAGATAAAGGACGAAACCGAACACACCCGAGCGCAGGAGAACCGCCAGCGGCGTGTTCACGAGATCGATGATGCCTTCACCCTGACGCATGTCCGCCAGCCGAATGTCCACTTCTTCCTTTGTCAGACCGAACCACGGATCGAGCGCGATCTCCTCCATCATGCGATCTGCCAGAAGTTCGCGATAATCGACCGTCCCGGTGGAATCTTCCGTCAGGCCAAGCAAAGCGGCGAGCACCGGCACATAGGTGGCGACGAATATCACCATCACCCAGAGCACCGGCGCGGCCACTGCGCCCAAGGCCAGCAGGCCGTATCGCCGCTCATAAAAGAACATCGCGACCAGGCCTACCACGGTGACCACCGGGCCGATCCGCGCCAAGGCGAAGACCTGGCCCAGGATCAGCACCGCAAGCAGCAAGTAGAATAGCGGGCGACTCTCGAACTGCCGACGCAGCGCGACGAGCATGACGGTCATCAACCCAAGGAACAGTGAAAGCGAGGTCGGCTCGGGGAAGGTAGCGCTGGCGCGCAGCATGCCGCCGCGCTGCTTGGAGTAGGCGCTGATCTCTTCGGGTAACCCGAAGCCATTCGAGATTTCATTGTAGAGGAGCCAGCTGCGCTGGCTTTCGAAAACGGTGATGGCAGCCAGGATCGCAGCCGCGAAGATCAGCGCGATCACCAAGTTGCGCGGCGCGCTTGCGGCTGCAAGACCCCGGCTCAAGATCAGGTAAGGCAGGCCAACGCCAAGGATGATCTGAGTCGTGTAGCGAAGAAAGTTGGTGAAGGACGAGCCCTGCGCTCCCCCCCACACGATCGATGTGATCAGGAGAACGATACCGATGTCGTAAATCCCAAACCGGAACTTTCTCATGGGGCGAACGGCGAACAGCAGGCCGATAACGCCGAAGTACAGCATCATGTTGTAATTGACGGCGATCAGCTGGACGGGCACGACCAGGACGTAGGAGAGCGACGGCAGCAGCGGCAGGCAGAAAATCAGGAGGCGCAGGCGCTCCTCGGGCTTGGCCGGGACCGCCGCCATAAAGGCGATCACCAACAGGCAAAATATCAAGAAGTGGGGGCTGAAGGTCGCGACCGTCGGCAGGTAGATTGCCGCCGCGAATTCCCGGGCGCCAATGAGGCTAGCCAGCTGGCTCGGGAGCAGTCGCGACATGACCGACAACATGCCGAGCGAGATCGCGACGATGTAGAGGTATGCAATCATGAGGTCACCCGAGCCAGTTCGACGAGCAGTGCCGGATAGGGCTCCACCAGAGAGCGTCCGGCAAAGATTGCCAACGTTGTACCGATGAATAGCAGGGTGGTATTGAAATCCTGTCGCCAGAGCCAGAACTTCTCGCCCCGCAGCCCTACTGCGGTGACTACGTAATAAGGTAGCGGGCTGAGCGCGATGGCGATGATCGCCCCCAGCGAGCCGGCCACACGATCGCCGACGATCGCGCCGGCCAGCAGGAAGACAAAGCTCAGCGCATAACCCAACGCTGCGATCTTGGGCTTGCCGACCACCAGCAGCATCGAATCGAGCGTGCGCGAGAGGAAGCTGGGCCATACGCTCGCAGCCAGCAGCGGCATCATCCAGGCCGCTTCATGATAGCGTTCATCATACAGCGCCCAGATGATTACATCGCCAAAGCCCACCAAAAGGGCCAGCAACACGGCACCCAGAGTCAGCAGCCGCGCGCGGGGCCGGCTGATCTTCGCAACCAATTCATGCCGGGGTATCTCCGCCGATTGCGCCAGCAAGGGGAAAATCACCTTGCCGGCCACCGCGATCACCAAGGCGCGCGGCGCATCGGCCAGCCCGAATGCGATGTTGTAGAAGCCAAGCATACCCAGCGCGTAGAACTTGCCGAGCAGGAGACGGTCGGCCTGCGTGGCCAGGAAGGTCAGAGCCGTACTGACGAAGATCCACTTGCCGAAGCCGATCAGCTCCCGCACCGCATCACGGTCCCAGTCGATGCCGTCGCGACCTGGCCGGTTCAGGAGGTGACTGGCGACCACTGTCGTAATCGTGGACGCCATCCCGCCCGCGACAAGCGAAAAGATGGTTGGCGAAAGATAGGCCCAGACCAGCATGACCACGATTCCGACAACTTGCGAGCCGAGTTCGAGGAGCGCCGCTCTGCGCACTTGAAGGCGGCGCCGCATCAGAAAAATCGAGGTGGAGTAGAACCCGCCGATCACTGCGCTGAACCCGGCCAGCGGCAGGAGCCAGGTCAGGCGGTCGTCTTCGTAAAAGGCGGCGGCCGCCGGCGTCACGGCGATGGTAGCGAACCAGAGTACGAAACCGCGGATGATCTGGATCGTCCAGGCGGTGTCCAGAAAGCGTCGCTCTTCTCCCCGCTTGTGCCGGACGATGCTGAAGCCCAGGCCAACGTCCGAAAAGAGCGCGAGGCCGATCTGGATCGTCACCACGAGGGCCATCAGGCCGAACAGCTCGGGGAACAGCAGCCGCGTGGCGACCAGGTTGGAGGCGAGCCGCAAGACCTGCGCCCCGCCAAACCCCGTCAGCGTCCAGAATGTGCCGCCGATGGCCGTCTGTTTGGCAGACGGACCGCCGGCAATAAGCGTTCGCACGCCCTGGCGCACAGCCCTTAGGTTCATCGTGTGCACCCGATCCGAATCAGTGTGAAGCGAATGCCGCTGCCGGCCGGGCGGGCTGCGGATCAATGCTCTTGACCGTATCTGCCCGATAAGGGAACACTTCCTTGTCGATCAGAGGCCAGCTAGCCCTTGCCGGCGCCCGGACCATCGGGGCCAGCCTGGCCGCAGTCCGTTCGAGGAGGGTCTCGGCCGACTGTCGGGGTGAGTGCCAGGAGGTGCGCAGCCCGCTCGGGTTTTCGGAGCTTAGGTGTTGCTGACCGGCGCAGTCAGACCCAGTGATCGGCATGCTGCAGATCGGCCCCCTGGCGAGCCAGCGCGACGATCGGGGCGTCTTGCTCCGGACGTGGAATGCATCCGCCGCGCCAGGCGCCCGCAACCGCCCTGCAGGGCCATTCCTCGGGCCCGCGAAACCGCTCGCGCCGGCGCTCGGGAAGGCCGGCACCCGGGTGCGGGCTCTCTCCACCCCAGTGCCATGGCCGAACCAGTTCACAAAAGGCCAGCCGACGTCGTCGGATCAGGCAGGCGTTCAGCCACCGCGCCTTCGCCCGACGAGCTTGCGCGCAATCCCTGCCACCATTCGCAGACCCGGCACGCGATCGTAGAACAGCGCGCCCTCGTGAATATCCGTGCGCGAGCGCCGCTGGAATGCGATCTCCGGCAGCGCCAGCCAAGTGGTCAGCTCGGGATGCACCCGCCGGAGCCACGAATAGGCGCCGTCGACATGCATCGGCCCGCCATCCGGATCACCCGGCGGGCGGGTGAGCACCTGCCGCAGGAAGGCCACAGCCCGCTCGGCCCCCTTCCGTGTGAAGGCCATGAAATGCGCGTTCTGTAGCCCGGTAGACGGCTCGGCCTGTAGCAGCATCGCGGTGGAAGACGGCGGCGCATCGGGCCAGTGATAGCCGCCGTAGAAGATCGACCATTCCCGGCGGGCGAGATCCTCCAGCATCGGAGGCAGGTGCGTCTCGACATCACGCACCAGATCCGCATCGTCCTCCATGATCAGCACCGTGCGCGCGCCGGCCTGCAGAGCGTCCTCGAGCACCTCGAGGTGGCTGAGGAAACAGCCGCGCGCGCCGATCGTCGGGAACCCGCCAGGCTCCGCCGGACGGGTCGCGTCGTGGAAAGCGATTCGATCGCCGTCGATCTGGAGGCCGAGGCGCCGCAATTGCCGTACCACGTCGCGCCGGCGATCGTTCCGCGAGGGAAGGCTGATGATGCGGATCCGCTCGAACCGATCGAGCAGCGCCTGTCCGGCGCGGGTCGGCACCATGGTCAATAGGCCGTACGGTGCACCAGCACCGTGGTGGCGGTGCGGAACAGGATATAGAAATCGAACCAGATCGACCATTGTTCGACATATTGCAGATCGTGCCTGAGACGCCGGATAAGATCCTCCTCCGTGTTGGTTTCGCCGCGCAGCCCGTTGACCTGTGCCCAGCCGGTCATTCCCGGCTTCACATTATGACGCGCCGCATAGGTCGCGACGATCTCCGAGAACAGCCGGCCGCCCGCGCGGGTGGAGGGCGCGTGCGGACGGGGGCCGACCAGCGACATCGATCCACCCAGCACGTTGAACAATTGCGGCAGTTCGTCGAGGCTGGTTCGGCGGATGAAGGCGCCGACGCGGGTCACTCGCGGATCGCTGCGCTTGGCCTGCACGATCCCATCCGCCTCGCAAGTATCGGTGTACATGCTGCGAAACTTCCAGACCTTGATCGCCTGGTTGTTGAACCCTTCGCGGTACTGGCGGAAGAAGACGGGGCCGCGCGAATCCAGCTTGATGGCGATGGCCACGAATACCATCAGCGGCGCCACCATCACCAGCAGGAGAATGCCGATTACCCGGTCCTCGGCCCATTTGAGCGCCTGGTCGAAGCCGGAGATCGGCCGTTCGAACAGGGTCAGCACCGGCAGCTCGCCCAGCAGCACTACCGGCCGACCGGAGAACATGTAGCTGGCGACGTCGGGTGCAAGACGGATCCGCACCGGCGTGATCGCCAGACGTTCGACAATCTCGCGCAGCCGCTGCTCCGCCGACCACGGCAGCGCCAGCAGCACCTGGTCGACCTTGCCGGCCCGGATATCGGAGACGAGCCGGTCGATTCCGCCGGAGATCTCGAGCCCCTCGCCGCCTTCCGAACGGAGCCGGTCTTCGTAGATGCCCACCAGGTCGAGCGTCAGCTTGTCGTGGTTGAGGACATAATCCTTCAACCGCGCAGCCTGCGCGCCGGCCCCATAGATGGCCGCCCGCTGGTTGAAGATGCCCTGGCGCTTCATCTGCCGCGTCAGCAAGGTGAACAGCACGCGCGTCGCCACCAGTCCCGCCCCGCCGCTAAGAAGAAATGCACTGACCCAGGCGCGGGAGTATTCTTCCGAAACCTTGAGGAAGAAGCCCAGCGTGGTCATCAACAGGGCCGTGGCAATCCACGCCAGCAGCACGCGCTGCCACGATTTCCCGAGGGAGAATTGAAATTCGAGATCGTTGACCCCCAGTGCCTCTGCGATGACAAGGTACATCAGCGCGGCAAGCAGCGTGAGACGGCCGTAGTCGGCGGCGTAATGCGGTGGGATCTCGAAGCCGGGGAACATCGTGACGACATTGCTCGCCAGCAGGACGATCATGAACTCGAACAGCCGCGACACCCAGCCAACAAGCGGCAGGCTGAGCGTCATCCGGAAGGCCCCATCCGCGTTCCCATCAGTGGTCCTGACAACTTCCCCGAACACGCAACATTCTCCCGAAGCGCAGGCCGTTGCGCTTGAGGCAGCTTCTCCCGGCACTTTGATCGATAAAGGTCAATATCGCGATTCTTGTGGGGGCCTCTCTGCCCCGCTATGGGCCACCAGTACAAGAGCATCGTTGATTTTCTCGCCCGATGTGCCATTGAGAGCGCGGGCGTTTAGGGGGCAATGGCGCCCGCCGGCACCTCTTTGCAGATGATGGAACGCATGTCGACAGCACCATTGCAGGAGAGTGCGAGCTTGCAGGGTCACGAACGCTCTGCCAAACCGCCTTTGTGGCGGCGTCTTGGCCCATTGTTGCGCGCGCATCCGGTGCTGTTCCTGGGGCTGCTCGCAGTCATCGTTCCCACGTTCCTACGACTTGCGACGGAGAGTTGGTCCACCGAGGATGGCGCGCATGGCCCCATCGTTCTCGCCTCCGGTCTGTGGCTGCTGTGGCACAAATGGCCGCAGATCGCGGCGCACGCGCGGCCGAGCAGCTTTCCCCTTGCGCTGGCAGGCGTTGCGTTCTCCATGCTGTTGTATGTGTTCGGGCGGGTCGTCGGGGTTCTGAGCATCGAGATGGGCGGCCTCGCCGGCGCGTTGATCAGCCTGATGTATGCCGCAGTTGGCGCGCGAGCGATCCTGGCCGCCTGGTTCCCGCTGTTCTATCTCGGCTTTGTCATCCCGCTGCCCGAATCGATCGTCGCGCTGATTACGAACCCGCTGAAGATCGCCATCTCGCAGACCGCGACGCTATTGCTGCAGGCGCTTGGATACCCGGTGGCGAATACCGGCGTGATCCTGCAGGTGGCGCAGTACGAACTCCTGGTGGCGGCCGCCTGCTCGGGATTGAATGCGCTGATCACGCTTACCGCGCTGGGCCTGTTCTATGCCTATGTGCTCCACCAGTCCTCATGGCGCTATTGTCTGCTGCTGATGTGCGCGGCGGTTCCAGCGGCGATCTTCGCCAATTTCGTTCGCGTGGTCGTGCTAATTCTGATCACCTATTACATGGGTGATGCGGCAGGGCAGGGCTTCCTGCATGATATGGCAGGGCTGACCACTTTCGTGGTTGCGTTGCTGTTCCTGTTCGCCCTGGATCGTGTTCTCACGCCTATCCGGAAACGCCTTGATGACCGCTCTGACCAGCAAGCCTGAGGCTCACTTCCCCCTCTCGCGGCGTGATGCCGTGCTGGGCGGGCTTCTCCTGTCGGCCGCTGCTGGAGCGGGCGCCCTCCAGTGGCGCAGGACCGTGGTGGAGCCGATCGAGTTCGATATCGGCGATGGCCTGCCCGAGCGGCTGGATACGCTGATCGCTCACGACAGTGGAAGTGTCGTCCGTCCGGCCGAAACCGCGGAGAACAAAAGCGTTTACGACCAAGAGGTGAGCCGCGTCTATTTCGCGGAAGACCTGCCCGCAATCATGTTGATGATCGCCTATGGCTCGGCCCAGAGCGAGACTTTGGCGCTCCACCGACCGGAGGTCTGCTATCCCGCCTCGGGTTTCAAGATCAGCGAAAGCCAGCTTGTTTCGCAGCCGGTCGGCGATGGCCGGGTGGTGCCGGCCAATTTCTTTACAGGCGTGCGCGCCGACAGGGTTGAGCACGTGCTTTACTGGACGAGGATGGGTAACCAGTTCCCAGCCTCTTGGGCCAGCCAGCACCTCGCCCGGATGAAGAACAGTTTCCAGGGTGTGGTGCCTGATGGTGTGCTGGTGCGCGCCTCGCTGATCAGCCCCGACTATTCATCAGCGCAGGCCACCCTGCAGGGATTTCTTGAACAACTCACGACACGGTCCTCGCCGCGTGTGCGGACGGTGCTTGCCGGATAAAACTCGGATCGGTTATTGCTCGGCGTTGCTGAAGGGGCGCAGCGTAATCTGGACGAATGCCAGAACTGCTCCTAAGCTCAGGATGGCGAACACATGGTAACCATGGTTGCCGATCTGGTTTACGACAGCAAAACCGACAGACGCGATCAGGTAATCGCGCAGTTTGTCGACATGCTTTGCGAGCGCGGATCGCTGAAGGAAGAGGACAATAAGTGCGGCGAACAGGGCGAGGGTCACCCAGTCGTAAATCGTTTCCATACGAGGCAGTTTCCTGGTGACCCTGTGTGGGCGGGAGCCTACACGGGCGAGCCGGTGATTGTAACGCCTTTTTTGATTTGTCTGTCTTGGACGAGTGAGGAACTGATCGTGACGAAAAGCGCATTTCGAAATGTAATGATGGCAGTCGCGGCGGTGAGCCTGGCCGCTTGCGGCGGATCGGATGACGCGCCGAGCGGTCAGGTCGTCGCGCGGGTGAACGGGACCGAGATTACACTCTCCGAACTCAATGCCGAGCTGCTGGCCAACAATCTCTCCGACAGGGCCGAAGACAAGGCAGTTGTGCAAACCGTCTTGCAGCGACTTATCGCCCGCAAGCTCCTGGTCGAGAAGGCCCGCGACGAGGGCCTTCACCAGAACACCGAGTTCATCGTGTCTCGCCAGCGCAGCGAGGAAAACGAACTAGCCGGCCTTCTGCAGCAGCAGATGATCGGTGCAATGGCCCGGCCGACCCGAGAGGAAGCGGAGCAGTTCATTCGCGAGAACCCGGACATGTTCAACAACCGCCAGGTGATGATCCTGGAGCAAATCCGCTTCGCCCAGCCCGCTAACGCGAACGACGTTAAGTTCCTCGAGGCCGCAGCTTCGCTCGACGAGGCGGCCGCACTGCTTGATCAAAACGCGATCCGCTACGACCGCGGACCGACCGTGTTCGACACCAGCAGCGTCAATCCACAGCTCGCCACGTCGATCAATGCCCTGCCGCCGGGCGAGGTCTTCGTGATTTCCAATGGGCAGATGGTGCTGGTCAATACCATCAGGGAGAAGCGTCCGGCGGCGATCCCGCCCGATGCGGCATTGCAATACGCCAGCCAGCTGTTGCAGCAACGGCGCGCGGAGCAGGCAGTCGAGGCGCAGGTGACGCAATTGCGCGAAGAGGCCGAGATCACCTTCCAGGAAGGGTATGGCCCGGAGCAGGAAGGGGAAGAGCAGCCCGTCGCTGCGGCCGCGGGCTGAGACAGGCTCGGCCGCGGGGCGGAGGGTTGTTGTTGTGGGACTTGAGCGGCATGCGCCTCGTCCCTCAACCTCCGCATCTGTCAGTTGAGCGCGGATGATTTCATCATTATCTATGCCCGCTGATCGCTTTCTTAACCGTTCCTTGTTTTGACTTCGGGTACGTGAAAGGTGGATTATGGCTCTGTGGAGCCAGTATGTCGCTGGCGCCGGGCTTTTCACTGCTGAGCGGCCGAAACGTTGTGGATCACTGCCAATTTCGCGGTCGCTCAGTGGCTGCCGTAATCCATTGATCCGCCTGCATGTCGTTCCGCCGGCGATCGGGCCTAGACTGACTTTCAGCCCCCGCCTTCGCAGCCAGCGTCCATTCGGTCTGTAATTCGCAACCCACTGCATCCAAACGCAGGTTCAATATGGTCTACGTTCTCAAGCTAGTACTGACGTCAAAAGAAACAGCCCGAGCGGCCACTTGTCTTCAAGCGACCAGCAGTGGTCTCAACTTGGAAACGCTGCCGGGACAATCGATCGGTTAAGAAGCGTGCCGAGCACCGGCGTGGGCCGCAGCAGCCGAGCAGACTCGCCGAGATCGCCTTGAGTAGTCTTGCCCTCCTCAGCAATCAGGATGATGGCATCAACATGACGAGCAATCTGCAGCATATCGTCATTTTCCAGCACCGGCGGACAATCAAGAATGCAGAGCGGTTCGCCAGGCAAACCGCGCAGCTGTTCCACCAAGGTATCGACCGTGCCGAGAGACACGAGCATCGACGCATCCTCCTGCAACAGCCCCACCGGAATGATCCCTAGCCGCTCGCCCTCGACCCGATAGTACCCTTCGGCCATGCTCTGCCGCCCGCCGAGAACCCCGGCCGTGCCCCCCTTCGCGGGCAGGTCGAACCATTCCGCGACGACCGGCCGGCGCAGATGAAGATCAACCAAACACACATCGGCGACACGCGATATTGCAGTAGCAAGATTGGCCGCGACATAGGATTTGCCCTCGCCCGCCTTCGGAGAGGTGACCGCAATACATCGGGCCTTCATCCGCTGCGCAGTCGCCATTATCTGAGTGCGCAGCAGGACAAATGGCCGTGCACGAGGGTCACTGGGCTCCAGCCCGTAAACGCCCCAGTCGACAAGATCCTCGGACACTCTAACGGGTACGCCGCCGACGGTCGGCTCACGCCGCTCACTCGCGAACGTTGCCAATGTTGCGCTCGGCACAAAATCTCTTTCCATCTCGGTCACGAGATTGCTCTTCGCGGCTTCCATCCCAACACTCCTGACAATCCTGAGCGTCCGCTCTGATAAGGACCAGGCGTGGTCTTCGGCAGGGTGCCCAAGGTCGGAGCCTTGGTCAGCGCCGCGACCGCTGCCGCCGAATGGACCGGCCGCCTGAATAATTCGAACAAGAAGATCAGAACCAGTCCCAGACCAAGTCCGGCAATCAAGCCCATGAGCACGATAAGCGGCCGGTTCGGTCGTACTGGCTCGTTCGGCATCGACGGAGCCTCGACCAGCGAGAACCGCTCGCCCTTCTCCTCGGCTTCCAGGTTCGCCGCGACCTGCGCCTCGAGCTGCCGGTCGCGGATGCTGGTGTACTGCTCCCTGAGGTTGTCGTAATCGGTCTGCAGGTTGTTGAGTTCGTAGGCCGCCTGCGGCGAGGCCGCCACCAGGCTATCCGCCCGCGCAATCTCCCCCTCCAGTTGGGCACGGCGCGAGTTCAACGCTCCCGCACGCGAACGCCCGGCCTGCAACTCCGCGGCCAGCATGGACCGGTCCGTCCTCGGCTGGCGCTCCGCCACCTGGCGAAGACGCGCCACAATCTCGCGCGCGGAGCGCACGTCTGGGTGCGTATCGGAATAGGTTGCGGTCAACCGGGCCAGGTTCTCCTCGGCCCGCGAGAGCTCGTTGCTCTCTACCAGCTCGGGCTGACTCAGCTGGGCTGCCAGTGCGGCGTTGGTCGCCATGATCCCCTGCAGCTCAAGATCGAGCCGCGCCAGTTCCCCTCGCATGGCCGCACTTGATTGCGAACTGCCGATCACCTGGTCAGGGAGGGCACCGGCGAAGCGCTGTCGCACCTGACTGATCTGCTGTTCCATCGCAACCACGCGCGTCTGCAGTTCGTCGGCCCGGCGAGAAAGGAATGCAGCGGTGCCGGAGGCCTGCTCGGTCCGGCGCCGGATGTCGGCATCGATGAACATGGCGGTCAGCTGCTCGGTCACGCCCTGCACAATCACCGGATCGTTATATGCAAAGCCGAGGTTGAAGGCGATCGTCGCCTCGCTTCTCCCGCGAGTATCGCCGATTTCGGCGCTGACCAGGTCCACCCAGATCGAACTGCGCATCGTGTCGACAACATCGGTCAGCTGCTGGTTTGCACGTTCATCTGTGTAAAGCTGGTTGCGCTGGATCAGTTCGATCAATGTCCCACGGCTGAGAACCTGCTGCCGGATGCGGGCGATCCGCTCATCGGCAAAGCTGGTGACGGGCGACGCCACCAGAGAGGTTGGAATCTGCTGGGATTCAATCAGGATGGTCGCGCTGGATTCGTAGACCGGATCCATCGAAAACGCCACGGCAGCAGCGACACCGGTGCCAAGCACGGCCGGAATGGCCATCCAATGCCAGCGCCGAAGGAAGATACCAAACCCTTCGCGCAGGATCGGCCTGCCCTCATCAGTTTCGTCCATTGTGGCGTCCCCAATTCCAACGCAGTTCCGTCCCCACGAAAAACGCATCCGCCGTGCCAAATCCCGAGCGCTGATTGTACCCGCCGAAGCCGGCCAGGTTCAGCGATCTGGTCAAGCGGCGCTCTACACCGGCACGCATTGAGAAAAAGCTAATGGACTCATTAGCGCCGAACACCGGGTTAAACTGGGTGTCGCCGATGCTCGACGCGCGATTGTAATTGGCGCCGGCCGTATAACTCGTGCGCTCACTCGCGCGGTAATCGTAGGACACGCCGACTGATGTCTGACGTTGCAGCTGCCCAAAGCCGGTTGCGCCGGCGCTGACGTTGCCATTGACGCAAAGGTTCATGCGCAGCCGCGCGCGACAAAGGCTCGCATTGCTGCCGAACAGCAGATAGTCGCCACCTTCGCCACCCTGCGGCAGGCTTGAGCGGCCGATCGAGATCCACTCACCGCCCAAACCACCCGTAGCGGTGGTGTGCTCGTCGAGACGGTAGTTCGCCGTGCCGTAAAGCGAAGCCACGCGAGAGCTGCCGGCGGGGCCATAATCCTGGAACGACAGCTGAGCGTTGGCGCCAACGCTCAGCGTCGGGCTGAGCGTGCGCATGTAACCAATTCCGGCCCCCACCGTGTCGTAACCCTGCAGCACCTCGCTCCGGCGGAACCGGTGCTGGGACACCGAAGCGTTCGCCGTCATCGACGATCGTTCCGAGAGCGCCAGCGCCCCACCCAGATTGGCAGCCTTAATGATCCGCAAGCTGCGCGGATCGATCGCAGCAGTCACCTGGTCAAAGGCGTCGACGGCAAGCTGTTGCGAATATTGGGCGCCGCCGTTGATGCTCAGCCGCTCCGAAAGCTGGGTGGTCGATCGCAGATCGGCCGATCCCCCGGTCTCGGAATTGTACAGGCGCGAATATTCCCGGTGATAGATCCTGCCAAGCAGCTCGACCGTGCTCCTCGGCGTCCGTCGCACAAGGCTTGGCTCGAGCCTCACCTCTCCCAATACCGCACCCGCATTGCCGGTAGCGCTCAACTGCGGGTTATTGGACGCGGTGACGCCTGCAGCAATCTCGAGGTCCGCCTCGTATAGCTGGGCCGTCGCCGTACCACTCATGCTCAGGAGCGCGGCCGACAGCAAAAGGCTCGCCTGGATCGTGCGCATCGGCTTACGGAATCACCAGAACGTCGCCGCTCTGCATCGTCTCGAGTTCCGGAAGCTGGCTGCGATTACCCAGCCGTCGCGCGCCGCCGAGCACCTCACCAAGCCGCACCCGCCGGACGACCTGCCCGGTCGGCGATTCCCGCAATATCAAGGCATTGTCGACGTCGGCAAACTCGCTCGGCCCACCAGCGAGAGTGAGCGCCTGCATCGGGTTGACATAGCGGCCGATCACGAAGCTGCCCGGAGCCTGAACCTTGCCCACCACATAGATGCGCAAGCCCGCCGGGTCGCTCACCGCAACGCTGACTTCAGGAACGACTTCCCGGAACTGGTTCTGGATGCGAAAGCGGATCTCGTCGGCAATATCGGCCGGTGCACGCCCCTCGGCCACCACTGTTCCGGCAAGCGGAAAGACGAATGTGCCATCAGGCAACACCCGCACCTGCCGCTGCAGCCGCTCCTCGCCCCAGACAAACACTTCAAGGATATCGCCCGCGTTAATGAGATAGGCCTGCCCATCGCCTGGCGGAGTCACCTGGGTCTGCGTCGTCCGAGGCGGAACGGGCGCGGCCTGCTGGGCAATTGCCGGCTGCTGTACCGAAATAAGGAGCGCGGCTGCAGTTGCCGACTTCAGCATTGCAGGGAAGATGCGCCGAAACGCTAAAGAGAACGACATGACAGCAACCCCTTCCGTCCGAGCAATGCGGACCAACTCTTCAGCCTTTGCAATGCCGGATTCCCCAAGGGGTTTCAAGTCCTACTGCAATGCAGCATAACCAGGTCCCGCTGTGGGACAGGCGGAAATTGGCCGGTTTAAGGGCAGTTGGGGGGGCGTTGGCCGATCGTTCGCTGTGCCGCGGGCTGGTGGTACAGGACCTCTCTGGCCAAGCGCCAGCGCCTAATATAGGCTCCCCCCCGACCACCGGCACCTGCGCCTCCGGCCATAGGATCAGCCGTCTGCAGGCGATCCGCAAGGGGCAGACTATCGTGAGAGAGCGATGCCACGATACCTGCTGCTCACGCTGCTGCCGGCGCTGTTCTCCTGCGTTTCACCGATGGCCATCGGCCAGCCCGACCCGCCGCTGGTTGCGGGCAGCACCCACAGCCGGCGCTGAGCGAGAGAGGCGATGAATACCAGCTGTTGGTCCCCCCGGCGGCGGCAGCGAGCACCGACCCCCAGGCACGCTGGCCCTTGCTGTTATTCCTCCACGGCTCGGGCGAGCGCGGATCTGACATCGCGCGGGTCAAGATCCATGGCCCGCCCAAGATCGCCGACCGCTATCCGGTTCTCCCTTCATTCTGGTCTCGCCGCAGGCCCCGGCGGAAGAAGATTGGGATCTCGCCAAGCTCGACGCGATCGTAGACCATGCGCTGGCGAGCCTGCCGATCGATCCGGCACGGATCTATCTCACCGGCCTCAGGCGCGGCGGCCATGCGACGTGGCGCTGGGGCGCGGCCGAGCCCGGGCGCTTCGCCGCGCGCGCTCAGGTGGCTGGTCGCCGCGATCCGGCGACCGCCTGCGCGCTCAAGGACGTGCCGGTCTGGGCCTTCCATGGCGACCGCGATGACGTGGTCACGCCCGAGGGCAGCTTCGCCATGGCCCGCGCGATCCGCGCCTGCGGAGGCCGCCAGTCCCGGCTGACGGTCTATCCGGATCTCGGCCACAATTTCTGGGATCCGGCCTATGACGATCCGGCGCTCTACCTTTGGATGCTCACTCACCGCAACCAGGCCCCCGTGCCGTGAGAACTCGCGCACTTCTGCTGCTGTTGGCTTTGCTGCTGCGCGCCTGAATGGAGCGGCCTCCCTTGGCGTCCGCGCCCGCCGCGATGGTCCACACGGCGCCATTGCGGGCGATGACCCTCAACATTGGCCTCGACACCGAGGCCCGAGGCGGACGGCGCGAACACCTGGCCGAACCGCAGCGCGCTGGTATTCGGTCTGATCTTGCACGAAGCGCCGAAGTGCAGGGCTTGCAGGAGGTGCTGATCGGCCAGAAGGGTGATCTCGAGGCCGCCCTGCCGGACTATGCGATGGTCGGCATCGGCCGCGACGATGGGCGCGAGGGTGGCGAGCTCTCGCCGCTCGCTTTCCGGCGCGACCGGTATCGAACTCCTCCAGTCGGGCACCTTCTGGCTCTCGCCAACACCCGATGTGCCGGGCAGCAAGGGGTGGGATGCCGCCCTGCCGCGCATCGTCAGCTGGGCCATCCTGCGCGAGCGAAATAGCGGCCGAGAATTGCGCGTGCTCAACACCCATTTCGACCATCTGGGGGGATTTCGCGCCGGTGACCTTTCCGCGCCATGTGGGACAGGTGCCGATCCATTACGACATGAAGAACACCGGCCGGCTGATCGAGCTGGCGAGCCAGGTGCGAAATATGTCTCACGCTATCTCACCACGCCCAACACGCCGCTCTATCCGTTCTGCTACGGGCTCCAGCGGCACCAGCTTCGCCTATTCGCCGGCCAAGCTGAGCGCGCCCTCGATCGGCGCCGGTGGCACTCTCTCCGCTAGCGCCACGATCACCAACACCGGCGAGTGCGCTGGCGAGGAGGTGGTGCAGCTCTATGTGCGCGACCTCGTCGGCTGGGTGACGCGGCCGGTGCAGGAACTGAAGGGCTCCGAGAAGATCATGCTGGAGCCGGGCGAGAGCTGCACCGTTAGCTTCACAGTACGACCGGCCGACTTCGCCTTCACTCGGGCGGACATGTCGCCGGGTGGGAGCCGGGCGAGTTCCGCCTGTGGATTGCCTCACGCTCGGGCGCCGATGCGAGCACGCCCGTCACCTTCAGGGTAACGGAATAGCTCGGTTGCTCGTCTGAGCGGCAAGATTAGATACGCGTGAGCGGGAGCCCGCTGCGGTAGCCCGAACCCCTTAGTGCGCGCTTGCGCCCGAGGCGCCGATCCCGGTTTCGGACCGCACGCGCTGAGCGGTGTAGCCAGCCCGGTCCACCGCCGCGCGGCCGCTGCGGTCGAGCAGCGAGACCAGCCAGATGGTGAAGAACGCCGCCGGCATCGAAATGATCGCCGGCGATCCGTAGGGGAACACTGGCTCGGCATAGCCCAGCACGCCCACCCAGATCGTCGGCGAGAGGATCGTCAGCACCAGTGCCAGCGTCAGGCCCACCGCTCCGCCCGTGACCACGCCCCGCGTGGTGCATTCGCCCCAGAGCAGCGACATGATCAGCACCGGGAAATTGGCCGATGCCGCCAGCGCAAAGGCCAGGCTCACCATGAAGGCGACGTTCTGCTGCTCGAACAATATGCCCAGGCCGATCGCCACCGCCGCCAGCACCAGCACGGTGATGCGCGAAACGCGCAGCTCCTGCGCCTGGTCAACCCGCCCTCGGCGGAACACGCTGGCAAAGAGATCGTGGCTCACCGCCGAGGCGCCCGACAGCGTGAGCCCAGCCACGACCGCCAAGATGGTGGCGAAGGCCACCGCCGAGACGAAGCCGAGGAACAGGTCCCCACCCACCGCATGGGCCAAGTGCACCGCCGCCATGTTGCCGCCACCCAGCAAGCCGCCCTCAGGGTCGAGATAGCCGGGATCGGTCGCCACCAGCACGATCGCGCCGAAGCCGATGATGAAGGTGAGCAGGTAGAAATAGCCGATCCACCCCGTCGCCCACAGCACCGACATGCGCGCCGCCTTGGCATCGGGCACGGTGAAGAAGCGCATCAGGATGTGGGGCAGCCCGGCGGTGCCGAACATCAGCGCCATGCCCAGCGAAATGGCCGAGACCGGATCCTGGATGAACCCCCCCGGGCCCATGATCGCAAAGCCCGCCTGCGCCGCCTCGCCCGCCGTGGCGCCGGCGGATTGCGCGATGGCCGTCTTCACCTCCACCGCGCGGGCAAACAGCGCCTCGGGCGAGAAGCCGAAGCGCCACATCACCGCAAAGGCGATATAGCTCGCCGCCCCCAGCAGCAGCACCGCCTTCACGATCTGCACCCAGGTGGTGGCGATCATCCCGCCGAACAGCACATACAGCGTCATCATCAGGCCAACGAGGCACACAGCGAGCGGATAGGGCAAGCCGAACAGCAGCCGGATCAACTGCCCCGCGCCCACCATCTGCGCGATCAGATAGAACAGCACCACCATCAGCGTGGAGATCGCCGCCAGCACGCGCACCGGCGTCTGCGCGAAGCGGAACGACGCCACGTCGGAGAAGGTGTAGCGCCCCAAATTGCGCAGCCGTTCCGCCATCAGGAACAGCAGGATCGGCCAGCCGACGAGGAAGCCGATGGAATAGATCAGCCCGTCATAACCATCGGAATAGATCTGCGCCGAAATGCCCAGGAACGAGGCGGCGGACATGAAATCGCCGGCAATGGCGAGCCCGTTCTGGAAGCCGGTGATGCCGCCGCCCGCAGTGTAGAAATCGTCCGTGGTCTTGACCCGCATGGCGGCCCAGCGGGTGATCCCCAGCGTCAGCAGCACGAAACCCGCGAACATGGCGATGGCGGCCCAGTTGGTATCGCCGCTCATGCCACCGGCCCAGCTCCGGTCTCGGCCCCGAACTCCGCCTGGATCCGCGCCAGCTCGGCGTCGAACCGGCTGGCGTAGCGAACGTAGATCCCGGTGATCGCGATCGCGAACAGGAGCACCCCTAGCCCCAGCGGGATGCCGATTGAGGTGGCGCCCCCCGCCAGCGAGCTGCCCATGAACGGCTTGGCGAAGGCGACCAGCAGGATGAACCCGAAATACACCACCAGGATCAGCCCGGTCAGCGCCCAGCCGAAGCGCCCGCGCCGCCGCACCAGGCTGATATAGCGCGGATCCTGCGCCACCTGCTCCAGGCGCCGGTCATTTTCGCTGGTGCTCATCGTCGCCCCCTGCTGCCGCGCTCCGCTGGCCCGCGCGGTTCATGTTGGCTGCAGCAAAGCCGAGTGCGCGCCGGCGGGCAACCGTAATCTTGTCGGCGCGGCGGTCAGGCGGCTTTGTCGAGCGTCGCCATGTCGATCACGAAGCGGTACTTTACGTCGCTGGCGGTCATCCGGCGATAGGCCTCCTCGATCTCGTGCATGGCGATCATCTCGATCTCGGAGGTGATGCCGTGCTCGGCGCAGAAATCGAGCATCTCCTGCGTTTCCGCGATCCCGCCGATCAGCGATCCGGCAATGCTGCGCCGCCCGAACACCAGATTGCCCACGGAGGGCGATGGATGCGCCTCGGCCGGCACGCCCACCAGCACCATCGTCCCATCGCGCTTCAGCAGCGACACGTAGGGGTCGAGATCGTGCGGTGCGGCCACCGTGTTCAGAATGAAGTCGAAGCTGCCCATGTGCGCGCCCATCTCGTCGGCATCGCGCGAGACGATCACCTCCGAGGCGCCCAGCCGCAGCGCCTCCTCGCGCTTGGAGGGCGAGGTGGTGAAGGCAACCACATTGGCGCCCAGCGCACTGGCAAGCTTCACGCCCATGTGCCCCAGTCCGCCGATGCCAACGATGCCCACCTTGCTGCCGGGCCCCACCTGCCAGTGACGCAGCGGCGACCAGGTGGTGATGCCCGCGCACAGCAGCGGCGCCACGGCCGCCAGCTGCTCTTCGGAATGGCGGATCTTCAGCACGAATTCCTGCCGCACCACGATGTGGTCGGAATAGCCACCCAGCGTGTTCTCGCCGGTGACGCGATCGGCCCCGTTATAGGTGCCGGTGAAGCCGTTCTCGCAGAATTGCTCCAGCCCCTCGCCGCACGAAGGGCACTGCAGGCAGCTATCGACCAGGCAGCCGACGCCGACGATTTCGCCTTGTTCAAAGCCCGTCACCTCGGGCCCCACCGCGCTCACGCGGCCCAAGATCTCGTGCCCCGGCACGCAGGGGTAAACCGTGCCCGGCCATTCGCCCCGCGCGGTATGCAGGTCCGAATGGCAGACCCCGCAGAACAGGATGTCGATCCGCAAATCGTTGGCGCGCAGCTCCCGCCGGTCGAAGCGGAAGGGGGCGAAAGGGGTCTCGGCGGATTGGGCGGCGTAGCCTTGGGCGTGGGACATGGGCGAGTCTCCGGTCAGAGGTGCGTGGGCGTATTTTCGGCGGGCGGCGCGCGCGGTCAACCCCGCGCGGAGCGGAGGCGGCAACGCCGGCCTCGCGATGCTGAAACGGGCGCGCGCATGGGTGCGCAGCTTTCTGCTGCGCCCGCGCATTTCCGCCCGCGCGCTCGTGACGCTGGAGAGCCGGCCGTTGTGATCGCTGCCCAAACCTGCTCTGCTCGCGATAAAACACGGAGAGGTTTTGCCGATGATCGCAGCGCTGCTGTTCGCGCAGGCCGCCACGGTGGGCGCGGCGAACCACTCGGTCGATGCGCCAATGGCAGCGCCCGACGCCGCGCCCACCTTCGCCGACGAATTCGAAGGCCCTACGCTGGATACCGCCAAGTGGCGGTTCGACACCCACCGCAATGCGCAGGGTTGGTAGAATGACGAGCTGCAGTATTATGCCGAGAACCGGCCGCAGAACACGCGCATCGAACAGGGCGCGCTGGTGATCGAGGCACGGCGCGAACAGCCCCTGGCCAGCACCTTCGCCGATCATGGCGGGCAAGATTACACCTCGGCCCGGCTGATCAGCCGCGAGCACCTGGCTTACGGCTTCTACGAGATACGCGCGCAGCTGCCCTGCGGCCGCGGCATCTGGCCGGCTGTCTGGCTGCTCGCACCCGATGGTTCGTGGCCGCAGAATGGCGAGATCGACATCATGGAGATGGTCGGCTGGGACCCCAACGTGATCCACGCAACCCTGCACAGCGGCGATTTCAACCACGCCAAGGGCACCCAGCGCGGCGCGCAGACCATCGTGCCCACCGCCTGCACCCAGATGCACCGCTACCAGCTGGATTGGAGACCGGATTCGATCACCATCGGCATCGACGATCGAGCGCATTTCCGGGTGGCGAACGACGAGCCCGGCAATGAGGGCGCCTGGCCGTTCACCCGGCCCTACGAGCTGATCATGAACGTGGCGGTGGGCGGCTGGGGCGGCCAGCAGGGGATCGACGACGCAGCCTTTCCCCAGCGAATGAGCGTCGATTACGTCCGCTACTGGGCCTACGACGGGGCCCAGGCGCACACGCCCGGCGGGGATCACGGCGGGGATCACTGACGCACGACCCTGGTTGGCTGGCGTCACCCTGTCTGGCAGCATACCGGCGGCATCGCTGCCCCCGGTTTGAACCCGCTCGGTCCTTGCCTACACCAGCGGGCTTGTCATACAGGACAGCACTGGAAACTGGGGGGACGCCAGATGTTTGAGTGGCTCGACCGCTTTCTCGCGGTGCGCGGACTGGCCCCTCATGGCTATTGCCTGCTGTGGGACCCCGCCCTCGTCTGGACGCATGTGGTATCGGACGGGCTCATCGCGGCGGCCTATTTCTCGATACCCCTGGTGCTCTGGCGGCTGCTGGTTGTGCGGGAGGATCTGCGGTTCGGCTGGATCCTGGGCCTGTTCGCGCTGTTCATCTTCGCCTGCGGAATGACCCACGTGATGGGCATGGTGACCCTCTGGGTGCCCGCCTATGGCTGGGAAGCCATCATAAAGGCGTTCACGGCGCTCGCGTCGATCGGTACCGCAATCGCCCTGATCCCGCTGCTTCCCAAGCTCATCGCGATCCCCTCCCCAGCTGCGCTGCAAAAGGCCAACGAGGCGCTGAGGCGGGAGGCCGAGGAGCGCGAGAAGGCGGAAGCCATGCTGCGCCAGGCGCAGAAGATGGAAGCCGTGGGCCAGCTGACCGGTGGCCTGGCTCACGATTTCAACAATCTTCTGGGCGTCGTGATCGGCAATCTGGACCGGGCCCAGCGCATCGGACAGGACGCACCGGAAGGAGCCCGGGCGATCGAAAACGCGCTCGCCGGAGCCGAACGCGCGGCCAAGCTGACCAACCAGTTGCTCGCCTTTGCCCGTCAGCAGCCGCTGGTGCGGCAACCCCATGATGTCAACGCCATCGTCAGCTCCGTGGCGGATATGCTCGACGAGATCGTCGGCAGCCACATCGCGGTGAACGTTCGCCTGGAGCCGGACCTCCCCGCACCGGTGGTCGATCGCAACCAGCTCGAGAATGTGCTGGTCAATCTGGTGATCAATGCCCGGGATGCGATGGAGAGCGGCGGGGAACTGACGATTGCCACCCGCCGCCACGACCCCGGCATGGTCAAGGTGTCGGTCACCGACACTGGCAGCGGAATGGATGCGGCTACCCTGGAACGGGCCGCAGAACCTTTCTTCACCACAAAACCGGTTGGAAAGGGCTCTGGCCTCGGGCTTAGTCAGGTTTTCGGAACCATTCAGCAGCTAGGTGGCCAGGTGGAGATCGAATCGGAGCAGCGAGTCGGGACCACCGTCCGGCTATTCCTGCCGGTCGCTTGAAAGACGAACCGAGATGAAGCCTGTTGTCCTCCTGGTCGAAGATGAACCGCTCTTGCGCGAGATGACGAAGAGCGACCTGGAAGATCTCGGCTTTTCGACGATCTGCGCGCGGGACGCGGACGAGGCGCTGGAAATACTCGGCACGGACGATCAGCCGGGCATCCTGATCACCGATATCCGCATGCCGGGCAGCTGCGACGGCTGGAAGCTCGCCCGCCGCGCTCGCGAGCTCTGCCCGGAGCTGTTCGTCATCTATATCAGCGGCTATTCGGCCGATGCGCCGCAACCGGTTCCCGGCAGCATCTTCCTCAAGAAGCCCTATCGGTTCCAGGAGGTGGCAACCGCTCTCCAGCAGTTCGGGGAGAGCTGACCGACCACCTTCGAGCCACCAGCGCAAGGATCCAGACGGCAGCGCTGGCTTCGCAAGCGCCGCCGCCGAGTGGCTCTGGTCCTCAACGCGCTCCGTTGGCGGGCGGCCGCTGGCCCTCGTGCAGCGCCACCCGGCCTGCCTTCATCACAAAGGCCACCTCCTCCAGCCGGCGCACGTCAGCCAGCGGATCGCCGGCCACCGCGATCAGATCCGCCGCCATCCCGGGCGCGATCCGGCCGATGCTGTCGGGCCGGCCAAGCGCCTGGGCGGCATCCACCGTCGCGGCGCGGATCGCCGCCGCCGGGCTCATCCCCGCCTCCACCATCAGCGCGAATTCCTGTGCATTGTCGCCGTGGCGACTGACCCCGCTATCCGTGCCGAATGCGATCTTCACCCCTGCGGCAATCGCACGCCGGTGGCTTTCGCGCGCCGCCGCCGCCGCCTCGCGTGCCTTGGGGATCACCGCGGGCGGCAGCATGCCCGCCTCGGCCTGCGCGACCGCGGCGGCCGGAGCCATCATCGTCGGCACCAGCCAAGTGCCGCGCTGCTTGATGAGCGCGATGGTCTCGTCGTCGAGGAACGATCCGTGGTCGATCGTGTCCACCCCCGCCTCCACCGCCGCGCGGGTGCCCTGCGCCGCATGGCTGTGCGCGGCCACCTTGCGGCCGAGCCCGTGCGCGGTGTCCATAATCGCGCGCATCTCTTCCGGCGTCATCGCGCGGCCGAGCCCGCCCGAAACGTTGGAGAGCACGCCGCCGGTGGCCATGAACTTGATGACCTCGGCGCCCAGCCCCACCTGGCGGCGCACCGCGCGGGCGCAGTCCTCGGCCCCGTCGCAGGTGTTTTCCTGATGGCTGTGCGTCGCGGCATAGCGTTCGGCCAGGCCATTGCTGCTGTCGCCATGGCCGCCGCTCACCGTGATGCCCCTCCCGGCATTGACGATGGTGGGCGCCTCGATCCACCCGGCCGCCGCCGCATCGCGCAGCGCGCGGATCGAGCGCTCGTTGCTGCCGAGGTCGCGCACCGTGGTGAAGCCGGCCATCAGCGTCGTGCGGGCATTGCTCACGCCCTCCAGCAGATCGTCCTGCTGGTCGCGGTTGATCGCGGTCAGCCGCGCGCGCACCGGGTCTCCGCCCACCCCGAGCAGGTGGACATGCATGTCGATGAGCCCCGGCAGCACGAAATGCCCGGACAGATCGACTAGCTCGGCCCCTTCTTCGGGCGGGGCAAATCCGTCGCGGACTTCCGCCACCACGCCGCCGCGCACGATCACGGTGGAGGCGCCGCGTGGCGCCTCGCCCGGTTCGGCCAGCAGCTGGCCGGCATGGATATACACCGCCGGTGCAACGGCTTCCTGCGCACCCGCAAGGCTGCTGCAAGTGGCCATCAACGCCCCCGCAACACCCGCCAAAACCGCTCTGTTCATCGCCCTCGTCCCTTTCTGCAGGAACCGAGGCTAGCACCGGCGCGGCGCAGGTAAAGTCACCCGTTGACGATCGTGCCCCCGTTGGGATGCAGCACCTGCCCCGACATGTAGCTCGCATCCTCGCAGGCGAGGAACAGGAAGGCCGGCGCCACCTCGTTCGGCTGACCCGGGCGGCCGATCGGCGTGCTTTCGCCGAAATGCTCCAGCTTCTCCGGGCTCGATCCGCCGAACGGGTTGAGTGGGGTCCAGATCGGGCCCGGTGCCACCGCATTCACGCGGATGCCGTCTTCGATCAGATTCTCCGACAGCGAGCGGGTGAAGGCGGTGATCGCGCCCTTGGTGGCGCTGTAGTCGAGCAGCTCGCTCGCGCCCTGGTACATCGTCACGCTGGTGCAATTGACGATCGCCGCGCCCTTCTTGAGGTGCGGCCGGGCCGCTTGCACCAGGTAGACCATCGAGAAGATGTTGGTTTGGAAGGTGCGCTGTAGCTGCTCGGGCGTGATGTCGCGGATGTCCTTGTCCGGGTGCTGCTCGCCGGCATTGTTGATCAGCACGTCGAGCCGGCCCCATTTGTCGATCACCGCCTGCACCAGCTTCTTGCTGTGTGCGGGCTCACCCAGATCGCCCGGCCACAGCAGCACCTCGGCGCCTTCCGCCTCGCAGAAGCCTTGGGTGGCCTCGGCGTCGTCATCCTCGTCGAGATAGGCGATGGCGACGTTGGCGCCCTCGCGCGCGAACAGCACCGCCACCGCGCGGCCGATGCCCGAATCGCCGCCGGTGACGATCGCCACCTTGCCCTTCAGCCGGCCCGATCCCGGGTAGCGCGGCTGCCATTCGGGCTTGGGCTCCAGCTCGCTCTCGTGCCCGGGCATCCGCGGCTCTTCGGCGGTCTCGGCAATATGGGCCTTGTCGAGGGTGGGCGTCTCGTCGTCGGGAGCAATCATGGCGAGGTCCTGCTGTGAGAGGGATTTGCCCCCTCAATGTGCAGGCGTGGCCGCCCGTTCCGCTCCCGCGTGCTCAGCCCAGCCCGAGAGCGCTCTTGTAGGTATCGAGGATCGCTTCCATCTCGCGCCGGTCGTCAGGCTTCATCTTCCGCAGCCGCACGATCTGGCGCATGATCTTGGCGTCGTAGCCCACCGCCTTGGCCTCGGCATAGACATCGCGAATATCGTCGGCGGTACCCTTCTTCTCCTCCTCTAGGCGCTCCACGCGCTCGATCAGCAGGCGCAGGCGCTGGTCGGTATCGTTGGCGTCGGTGGGCTCGGCCATGGAAGGCTCCATCAGTCTGGTGAGAATCGCAAGCGCCGCTGGTAGCGAGCGGGCGCCACCCCTCCAACCCGCCGCCGCGCTTTTCCACCGGACAGGCCGCTCAAGCCCCGTCGCGAGCCCCGTTGCGCGCCACGCTCGCCTCCATCCGGGTGATCTGTTCGGGCGTCGCCTCGGTCTGGTGGCGCGCCTTCCATTCGGCCGTGGGCATGCCATGGACCAGCGCGCGCGCTGTCTCCTTGTCGCCCTCGAAGCCCTCCTCGCGGATCCAGTCGGCCAGGCAATTGCGGCAGAAGCCGGCGAGGCCCATCAGCTCGATATTCTGCGCATCGTGCCGGTGGCGCAGGTGCCGCACCAGCCGGCGAAAGGCGCCGGCCGCCACCGCATCGGGCAGCAATTCGAGCGGTTCGTCATTCTGGGGCATCAAACGTCCTTGTCTTGTCGCGAAGGCTTGCGATAGGCCCGCGCCATGACGAAAGCCGATGCCTTCAAGCTCGCCCCGCGTGGCCGCAAGGTCAAGATCCTCGCCACGGTCGGCCCGGCCAGCAGCGATCCCGCTACGCTGCGGCGGCTGCTGCGCGCGGGCGCCGATGCCTTCCGCGTCAATCTCAGCCATGGCGACCATGCGACCCACGCCGCCACCATCGCCTCGATCCGCGCGATCGAAAAGGAGCACGGGCGGCCGATCGCCATTCTGTGCGATCTGCAGGGGCCCAAGCTGCGCGTCGGCAGCTTCGCGGATGGCCGTGCGGTGATCGCTCACGGCGCCCGCTTTACACTCGACAGCGATCCAAAGCCGGGCGATGCCACCCGCGTCCAGCTGCCGCATCCCGAATTGTTCAAGGTGCTGCACGAGGGCCAGCGGCTGCTGATCAACGATGGCAAGATCCGCCTTAAGGTGGTGGAGGCCAACGAGCAGTCGATCGTCTGCACCGCTCAGGTCGGCGGGGTGATCTCCGACCGGAAGGGCGTCAACGTGCCCGATGCCGAGGTGCCGATCCCCGCGCTGACCGAAAAGGACCGGCGCGATCTGGCCTTTGCCATGGAGCACGGGGCGGACTGGATCGGCCTCAGCTTCGTCCAGCGGCCCGAGGATCTGACCGAGGCGCGCGAATTGATGGGTGGTCAGGGTTCGCTCTGCGCCAAGATCGAAAAGCCGCAGGCGGTCCAGCGGCTGGACGAGATCATCGCGCTCTCGGATGGGATCATGGTCGCGCGCGGCGACCTCGGGGTGGAGCTGAACCCCGAGGAGGTGCCCCCGCTGCAGAAGAAGATCGTCAACGCCACGCGCCTTTCGGGCAAGCCGGTGATCGTGGCGACTCAAATGCTCGAATCGATGATCGAGAGCCCTGCCCCCACCCGCGCCGAGGTCTCCGACGTCGCCAATGCGGTGTATGACGGGGCCGACGTGGTGATGCTGAGCGCCGAGACCGCCGCCGGCCAATGGCCCGAGGAGGCGGTGCTGATGATGGACGCCATCGCCCGCCAGGTGGAGCGCGACGAGGGCTACAAGCAGCGCGTGCGCCTGCTCGAAACCCCGCCGGACGCCACCATCGCCGATGCGCTGTCCCATGCCTGCATGACCATCGCCGATACGGTGTCGATCGGCGCGATCGTGGTGTTCACCTCCACGGGTGGCTCGGCGCGCCGGGTGGCACGCGAGCGGCCGTCGGTGCCGGTGATGGTGCTCACCCCCTCGGTGAAGGTGGCCCGCCGCGTGGCGCTATTGTGGGGCGCGCACCCGATCACCACCAAGGATATCGGCAGCTTCGAGGAGATGATCGCCAAGGGCAAGCGCATGGCGCTGCGCCACGGCTTCGGCACGAAGGGCAGCAAGCTGCTGGTGATGGCCGGCGTGCCGTTCGGCCAATCGGGCGCAACCAACCTGCTTCACGTGGTGACGCTAACCGGCGAGGAGCTGAAGCACCATCCCCACTAGGGCGCCGCGGCGGCGATCGGCGCAAGCAGGACTGCAGGAGAGTTCGGGCACCGCCCGAGCCGCACACCTGCCAGCGGAATGGTAAGGAGCGAAGCGCCGCTCGCGCCGCAACCTGCGCGGCCGAAGCCGAATAAATGGACTATGGCGGCCGCGAACGGCCTGGAGCGGGCGAAGGGATTCGAACCCTCGACCCCAACCTTGGCAAGGTTGTGCTCTACCCCTGAGCTACGCCCGCTCGCTGCCGCTCGCCCGGCCAGACCAATTGGCTGCCCGGGTGGGGAGGCGCGCTGCTAGCATCGGCCCCAGCGGCCCGCAAGCGGAAAAAGGCAGCACCATTTGCGGGGCGAGGACCCTCAGTGGCACCCTTCACAATCGGCCGTAATGGCGCCACATAGGGCGCTCTTTCGGCCCCGAGCAGCAGGAGCAGCACCCCTTGGCAAGCATCGGCCTCAATCTCGACGAACAGAAGGCGGTCGACCGGTTCCGCACAGCGGTGGTCGATCCCTCGCGCGACAAGCTTGTGATCCTCGATTTCTGGGCCGAATGGTGCGGGCCGTGCAAGGCGCTCACGCCCATGCTGGAGAAGATCGCCGGCGAATATGCAGACAAGGGCGTGCTGCTGGTCAAGCTGAACGTGGACGAGGAACAGTTCATCGCCAGCCAGTTTCAGGTGCGCTCGATCCCCACGGTCTACGCCATCTTCCAAGGCCAGCCGGTCGCCGATCTCACGCCGGCGCGCGGCGAGACCCAGCTGCGCGAGGCGCTCGACCAGTTGCTCGCCCAGCTGCCGATCGAGGCCGGCGACGATGGCGCGGGGGACGAGGCGCAGATCGGTCAGCTCGTGGCGATGGGCGAAGGCGTGCTGGCCGAGGGCGACGCCCCCCGCGCCGCCGCGATCTTCGCGCAGATCGTCGAGATGGCACCGGCCGATGCCTCCGCGCAGAGCGGGCTGATCCGCGCGCTGCTCGCCGCCGGCCAGCCGGACGAGGCACGGGCCGCTTTCGACGCGGTTCCGGAGGAGTTGCAAGCCGATCCGCTGGTCAAGCAAGCCGGCATCGCGCTCGAGCTGGCAGGCAGCGGGGTCGATGCAAATGCGTTGCAAGCCTTGCGCGCCGCTGCCGCCGAGCGTCCGGCCGACATTGAGGCGCAGCTGGCCTTCGCGCAAGGCGCCTTTGCCGCCGGCGAGCGCGACGAGGCGGCCGAGACGCTGCTCGCAATGATCGCGGCCGATCCGCAATGGAACGAGGGCGCCGCCCGCGCCAAGCTGCTGCAGATGTTCGAGGCGGTCGGGCTGGAAGATCCCTGGGTATCCGCACAGCGCCGGCGCCTGAGCCTGCTGCTGTTCGGTTGAGCGGCCCCGGCATGGCATCGAAGCTGTCGATCTTCCCGATCTCGGGCGCGATCCTGTTCCCGCAGCTGCAACTGCCGCTGCACATCTTCGAGCCGCGCTATCGCGAGCTGGTCGGCAGCGCGCTGGCCCGCGACCGCAAGATCGCGCTGATCCAGCCGCAATCCCCCGGCGAGGGGGCGCCGCTGTTCGGGATCGGCTGCGTGGGTCGGATCGACGATGTCGAGGCTCTGGCCGACGGGCGCTACAATATCGTGCTGGAGGGCGAATCGCGCTTCCGCCTGCTGCGCGAACTGGAGGTGTCGACGCCGTTCCGCCAGATCGAGGCCGAGCTGATCGAGGATCCCGCTGACGAGACGCTGAGCGCCGCCGAGCGCGGGGGGTTCGAAGCCGAAGCGCGGCTATTCGCCGATCTGCAGGGCTATAGCGTCGATTGGGAATCGGTCGAGCGGCTCGACGATGCCTCGCTGATCAATGGGGTCAGCCAGATCGCCCCGTTCGACGCCGCCGCCAAGCAGGCGCTGCTCGAAGCGCCGGACCTGGCGACCCGCTGCGAATTGCTGGTGCAGTTGATGCAGTTCTTTGGCCGCAGCGACCCCGATGAAAGCCGGGTGACTCTTCAGTAGCGCCTCAGGCGCCGGCGCGGGCCATTCGGCCCGCCTGGCTTTCGCCTAACGGCGGCGCGCTTTCGCGCTGCTGGGTGTGATCTGCCCCCTTCTGAGTGGTCCGAAATCTTTGTTATTTTGGATCATGGAGGAGATTGGAAATGGG
>LXQI01000014.1 GCA_001683845.1 Erythrobacter sp. ANT-B3C2
CCCAGACGAGGTCCGCACTCCGCTAATCTACGCCGCGAGTTGTGCCGAATGTTCTGACGACGGACAGGATTGACCTGCAGAATACCATAATAATCTACAAAATCCTGCCCATTTTCCATCAGCCAACTCCATCAATCCCAAGCAAATAAACGATAAATACGTGGGAGAATTACTCAGAGGATCCGCGTCTCGCCATCAGCTTGTCTAATCCCATGGAAGGCGGGTGGCTGCAAACGCCGGCAGGGATGGACGGGCGTGACTACCCGGCGTGGTCGGCAGCTAAGCTGGCTTGCACGTTGTTCCACATTCCTTCCAATGGGGGCATGGGCGGAAGCCTCTCGATTCGGTCAACGAGTACGCAAAGCAGGACCATGCGGTATGTGCCACCTGTAAGTGCGGCAACGTCTCGGACTGGAACGCCGTGCTGCTGATGGACGAACTGCGCAAACGCCGCCGAGGCTTGGCAGTGGAAGCTGTGGAACGATCGATGAAATGCACCGCATGCGGGGTGCGCGGCGCAACAATTACACCGGCAATTATCGACTGGTGAGACCTGGGCATTCGCGGGTGCCTTGGAACCTGATGAAGAGCTATGCGTCTGCGGTAAAGTTGCCGGCCATACCGTCGCCAACTAGGCGCCAGGGCGAGGCTCACGCCGCACCCATGGATCGGCCGTGCGCCTTACCGCAATGTCTTTATGATAGGGGCGACACAGCAGCCCTGCTGCGTCCGGCGCACCGTCGAGCCAATTGCTCCAGTCTTCGCGCCGCAGGATCACCGGCATGCGGTCATGCACGTCTGCTACGTGGATGCAGGCCTCGGTCATGACCATGCTGTAGACTGGGCCCCATTCGTCTGTGTCGCGCCAGATTCCAGCGACCGAAAAAACGGGCTCGTCGGGCAGCGAGAACCAAGTGCGGGTCATGGTGCCCTTCTCTCCCTCGGCCTCGGCGAACTCTGTCACCGGGATGAGGCAGCGCCGCTCCTGAAAGCTGAAGCGCCACATGAAGCTGTCGAGCTTGTCGGCGCGGGTGTTGTTCACCGGCTTGGGCTTAATAGGCAGACCCGTCCTCTTGCTCTTGAGCACCAGCGGAAAGCCCCAAGCCATGCTGCGCAGATCGCCACCGGCGAAGACCAGGCCGGGATAGCCGGGATACACCTCGCCCGCCGCGTTGCCGGGCTGGACCGAGGTAGCACCGAACAGCCGGGCGACCTCAGCGGTACCCTTCGTCATACGATAGAGATTGCACATGGACGGGCTTACCCTTCGGCAAACGACCTGCGCCAGATCAAGCGTAGGCGACAGACACTTTGTGCTCGCGCCGGCGCTTGCCACGCATGGCTGCCCCGATCGCGCCGAAGCCCACGATCATCATCGCCCAGGTTGCGGCTCGGGAATTGCGGAAACATTGAACGGCGGCGGGGTGCCGCTACTCGCAACGTTGAAAGTGCCGAAGTAAAATGCCTGCGCTGCAATCCGATCGGTCCCAACCATGCAAGCGAAAGAGCGGCTAGAGTGCAGGTGCCAAATGCACAGGCGCCGATTGCTGACTTTGCGGCAGCTGGGCTGAGTTGCTCCTATGCGCAACCGATCGAGACATCTCACTCCGGAAAAAAGCGAGCGGAGCTGCGCGATGCGAAAATTACCCGTGAGCTTTGGCATCGCGTGACCGCGAAGCGAAAGTTCAGAAAGGTCCGACAGCGAACCCGGTGCCCGGCAAGCCACCAGTACCAAGCCGATCACCGGCGGGCGTATCTTAAGCAACAGTCCATTCATGCGCCGGGTTCAGCGATGCCCAGCTCTCTTGCCCCTCCACCTTCAGTTCGTAGGCATTGACGTGGCGGTCATAAGCGATGGCCCAGTCCTTGTCGTAGAGACCGATGCTGAAATGATAAAGGCCTCCAGCAAGGTCCAGCCGCGCTAAATCCACCTGCAGCATCGCCGTACCCGGCTGCGCCGGCAGCTCGACCATGTCCTGCTCGGTGGTGACGCCGAGGATATCGGTGCCCTTGGCATTGGCCAGGGTGACGCTGAAATGCAGGTCACTCATCGGGATCACAGTTTCGATCCACGCCTGGATCGTGAGCGGGTCGCCGGTGCGGATGCTCGAGATCTCCTCTCCGTTGCTTCCGAGGAGGCGCACGCGCGTAATGCGGTTCTCTTGCGTGCCGAAGCGATTGCTGCTGAGCGTGAGTTGCGATCCCCCTGTCAGGTCGGCTTCTTCATTGTCGGCAATGCGCTCGGCCGTTGCCTCCAGCATCGCGGTTTCGAACTGACGCACCACGCTTTGCGCCGCACCTAGGGCGACCTGCGCCCCGTTGCGGAGCCAAAGCGCGCGATCGCAAGTGGCTTCCACCTGCGCCAAGTCGTGGCTGATGAGCACGATTGCACACCCCTCAGCGCGAAACCGATGGATTCGCTCGATGCACTTGGCCTGAAAGGCGACGTCGCCCACGGCCAGCACTTCATCGATCAGCAGAATGCGCGGGCGGGTCTGCGCGGCGACCGCAAAGCCGAGCCGCAGCTTCATGCCGGCGCTGTAGCTGCGCAAGGGCTCGTCGATGAAGTCTTTGAGTTCCGCGAATTCGATCACTTCGTCCATCCTGGCGGTGATCTCACGCCGGCTGAGCCCAGCCAGCACGCCGGTGCAGATGGCGTTCTCGCGGCCGGTCAATTCGTGATGCATGCCGGCGTTCAGATCGAGCAACCCGTGCACCGCATCCGCAGCCTCGACCGATCCTTCATCCGGCCGCATGACCCCGCCCAGGAGACGAAGCAGGGTCGATTTGCCCGACCCATTCTTGCCGATCACGCCGAGCATCTCGCCCGGTTCAACCGAAAAATCGACGTCCCTCAAGGCCCAGAAATCGTATTTGCCGCCGCGTTTGCCCCAGCCACCCTCGACGAACCGGCGAAAGGTTTTTGCGCGCGCCGCGTCATGGTGAACGAAGCGTTTTCCCAGCGATCGGATAGTGAGGGCAGCCGACACGCTTCAGATTTCCTCGAGAAAATTTTCGGCCGCTCGAAGAAAGTAACGATAGGTCACCACGAGCAGCACGAGCGAAAATATCATGACCCATGCGAGACCCGCAAAATCGGGCAGCATGCCACCGAATATCATCCGGTATGCGGTGATGATTTGGCTCATCGGATTGAGCATGAGGATTGAGCGGAACTGGTCGGGCAACTGATCCAGGCTGTAGAAGATCGGCGTCATGAAGTAGCCGAGTTGAAGCAGGACCGGAAGAATGTACTGCGTGTCGCGAAAGGGAACATTTGCCGCAGAGACCAGATAGACCAAGCTCAAGATGAGAAAGAACTGGACCACCATTACAACCGGCATAAACAAAATTGGCCAGCCCAAGGAGCCATTCTCGACCAGCACCACGATGAGTACCACTGGGATTGCAAACAGAAAGTTGATGAGGTTGGAAAAGACCGAGACAATCGGCAGGCTTGCCAGCGGAAAGCCCGGATAGGAGACGAGGCTGGCGTTTTGCGAGATGCTGGCCACGCCTTCGTTCAGGCTGGTCTGGAGCCATTGCCAGGCGACGATGCCGGTGAATACGAAGGTGGCGTAATTGGGTATATCGACCCGCATGATAAGGCCAAACAGAATGTAGAAGGTCAGCAGGAACAGGATTGGGCTCGCCACCGCCCAAATCACTCCCATCCCTGTTTTCTTGTAGCGCGACTTGTGATCACGTGAGACCAGTACCGAGATGACGTCGTACCAGTGTTGAAGGTTTTTGCCCAACGGGGCCCGGCCTCTCTTGCGCGCACTATCCGCTAGCGAAGAGGCCTGTTCCATTGGATCCTGCTTTCGGTCGAAGACGGTTTCGCCGTCTTCCCTCGCTGCCCTAAAGGGCGCAGCGTCTGCATGCCGGCGCGTCATTCAGGCAACCGCCCGATGAACGTGTGCAGGTCATCTTCTCCGCGTATCTCGATCCGCGCCAGCGCAAGATCGCGATCATCAAGCGCGCTAGCACGATCCTCAGTCGTCACCGCATGGCGAAAAAGAGTGGATGCGGCCAGCCGCTCGACACTTTCGTCGAAAGCGCCGAAGGGATAGGCAAGCGTATCGACCGCGGTGCCCAAAGCAGCCTCGAGCATCGTACGCGATCGCCATAATTCGTTGGCGATGGCAGCAGGGGGTAGGCCAGATAGGCGGCGGTGGCTCGCGCCGTGGGCGCCGATCTGCATTCCTGCGTCTTGCACCCGTTTGAGCCCGTCGAGGTCGATCAGCGGCCGCGGTTCGCCCGCCCAAGCATCCCAATCGGCGTCCCCGCCGATCTTGTCGGAGGACACGAACAAGCTCGCTGGAAAGTTGTAGCGCTGAAGCAGCGGCAAAGCGTGGTGCTCAAAATCCGCATAGATGTCATCGAACGTGATCATCACTCGCCGCCCGGGAAGCGGGGTGTGCGTTTCCCGAGCATGCCGCCATTCCTCGAAAGTGGCCGGGCGGAAGCCCGCTTCCTGGAGATAACGCAGCTGTGCTTCGAACATGGAAGGGGTTACCCGCCACCGCGCAAGTGCTTCCGGCCCAGTTTCGCTCACCGCGTGATACATCAGGATTGGCAGGCGAAAGGTGACCGCCGCGCGCTCCTTAACAATCACCTTCCCACCACCCCAGAGGATATGGGCGGCGACGTCCGGTCCGGGCTCGCTATGCTGCGCAAGCGTCCGCTGCTTCGGCGGGGAGGCCCTGCGCAGCCACGGCCGAAATCGCGGGCGACGAAGCTTGCGGAAACGTTGGATGCGGTAGAGCGGCGTTGCCAACTCGTGCTCGAACTCCCAATCGGGTATGGTCGTGAATGTTTCGCCGATGGTCTTGGCGCCGAAGGGCATATCCCAGTCGAACCCCGTTTCGTACGGATTATCGACGACCAGGTTTGCATGGGCTGTGACGAGGCAGCCATCTGGCGCGAGCGCATGCGCCATCTTCACTCCGGCCGTGCGAAGGTGCTTAAGATCGCCCATGTAGTAGAGCAATTCGCTGCACACGATTGCGTCGAAACTGCCATCAATATTGTCGTCGAGTAGGTCGAGCCGGGAATAGTCGATATTTGACAGCCCCCGGCACAATCGTGCGGTACGCTCCACGGCCAGGTCCGAGATATCGGTGGCGCGGACGTGCTGCACGAGCGGGGCGAGTTGCACGGTAAAGTGCCCCTCGGCGCAGCCGACCTCGAGAACCCTGCCGCAATTATTCGCGGGGATCATGCCAAGCGTTTGTTCGTACTTGGTCTGCTCGTAGGGGGTGGTGTATTTCCACGGGTCTGCATCACGCGCGAAGAGCTGTTCGAAATGGTGTCGCCCATAGAACTCGGAAAAGCCGCGCGTATCTCCCGAGCGCGCGGCGTCCAGTTCTGCCGACTGACCGCCGTCATCCGTCTCCCCCGCGGTGAGGTCCGGAACGAAGAACAGGCGCGTTGATGGTTCCCGGATTCTGATCGCGGACTGGCCCGGCCTCAACTGGGTGGGAATTGCAGCGGCAATCTCGTGCGGCAACTCGCCTCTGCGGATGGTGTCGCCCGGCTTGGCTCCGGGCGGTGCCCCCATCACCATTGCCCCTGGGGCCGGCAGGTCGCGGGCCAACGCCCCCGCGAGGAAAGCGAGAACAGGGTCGTCGCGCCGACCCGCCAAGACAGTGGCAGAGGGTGATGCGCTCGCGTCTTGGGCCCGGCGGTGCAGACGCTCGCGGAGCGGCATTTCCCGACTGCCAGCAAATTCAACGATTCCCTCACGCACGGCGATCCGCGCCAGCTCCATTTTTCCACGATCGAGCGCCACGGCGCGGATGCGCGCCGCCTCGACGATGCCCTTGCGCGGCTCCAATGTGAGCCGCATCGCGGGCGCTCCGCCGATGGTGATCGCGAGTTCGATCGGCTCACTTGCGCGAATGCTAGGCAACTCGGCGCTCAATTCGACACTCGGGCCCGCAACGCCTGCGAGCCGCTCCACAGGGCCTGGATGCGGCACACGTTCATCGTAAAGGCGCTCGATCGACCAATCGGGGAGACCGAAGAGTTCCTGTGCGAATACCGCCCACCCGATCCGATCATGCAACTGGCTTATTTCGGACTCGCCCGGCACCGCCTGATTGCCGAACAATGCGGCTTGCCGGGCCTTCCGCTTTCTGCCGCCGGATCCAACGACCTGCGGATAGATCTGGCCGGAAAACAGCGAATTCAACAATGGCCAAGCGAACCGGCCGGCGATTGCATCGCTCAGAACCGTGCGAGCGACCCTGCCGTTGAAGACGGGCAGGACGATTCGTCCAAAGAAGTGGCCATAATTGTGTATGTCGCAAACGGCCCTGTCCACGCCGGGGAGGTCCAGATCGTCCGCCCTTCCCTGCACTTCGACATGGATCAAGGCAGTCCTGCCAAACACGAGGATCGGTGTATCGGCCCCGGCTTCCAGCGAGCCGATCCCGGCGATCCGAATTTCAAGCATGGCGCAAAGCCGTTGGGCGAAATCCGGTACGCCGATGCGATTTTCCAGCGCCGCGATGAACGGGTAGAGCAAGGGCTCGACGCGCTGCCAGAGCTGTCGCCACTCGGACAGCGGCACGAGCACGGCCATCGGAATAGACCGGAAGATCAGGTCGGCATACTCGCCGGCATCGGTGAGTTCGTGCCCATGCCCATCGATATGGTCGAGCAGCGGCATGGGATCCTTGCCGCTCGCGATCATCAGAGAGGCCGCCCACATCACCCGGCTGAGCCGAGCCGCGGGAAGCTGCGTCACCGGCATTCCATCGCTGTGATGCTCGGCAAGGCCCAATCTGTTCAGTCGAGGATCGGGAGCATGGCCCCGTTCGACCACGCGCAGCGCATCGCTTAAATAGCGCTCGGGATCGGACCAGCTCAGCCCCTCGCGCATGCGATAGCCCACGAGGTGCGCGTCAAGCGGGACAAAGCGCGTGCCGAGGCGGGCGATTCGCTGCCAAAGGTCGAAATCTTCGGACGTCAGGAGCGTTTCGTCGAACCCACCTGCGCGGTCGACCATCGAGCGCTCGACAATGCAGGCGTGAATGGCAAAGGCACAATAGCGGGCGAATATCGGAAAAAGATCGGTCTCTCGCTCGGCGCACCGCGCGGTGGAGAGCGGCGCTCCCCACCAATCCGTGTAGGTCCAGCCGCAATGGACCGCCTCGGCGCCCGGCTTCGAGGAAAGCCGCTCCATCATCAGCCGCATCATCGAGGGTGCGAGAGTGTCGTCGGCGTCGAAGAACAGGACATGGTTTGTGGTCAGCGTTGCGAGCCCGGCGTTGCGGGCCGCGCCGGCGCCTCGACGTGGCCCTTCGATGACCGCGATGCGTCCGTCGCGGGCAGCAAAATCCTCGGCGATCTGGCGAGTGGTATCGGTCGATCCATCGTCAACAATGACCGCTCGCCAATCCGTCCATTCCTGCGCGAGAAGGTTCTCGAGAGACTCGGCGATTGTTTCCGCTGCATTTCGCGCGGGCATGATAACCCCGATGGTCATGCCGGAACTCGCGCGGTGGCAGCGAGCAAACGATCGTAAAGCGTCGCGTGCTGCTTGGCGACGACCGGCCAGCCGAGCTGTTCGGCCCGGTGGCGTGCAGCCTTTCCTATTCGGGAGCGGAGCTCGGGTTGTTCCGCAAGCAAGCGTACCGCGGCAATCAGCCCGGCGCGATCTCCCGGCTGAAGCAGGATAGCCGCATCTTCGCCCGCATAGGCCTGAACAGAAGGGAGCGCGGTGGAGATAAGGGGCAGGCCAGAGGCGAGGAATTCAAGCAGGCTATTGTTGGCGGTCGAATCCACAAGGGGCAGAAGGCCGATGTCGCATGTTCCGTAAAGCGACGCGAGTTCGCCGTCGCTCAAGTCACGGTGGTGGCGAACATTCGGCATGTCTTCCAGTCCCGTCGGGCGGTTGGTGAGGATATGAAACTCAATCTTGGATGTGTCGCGAAAAGCGCGCGTGACGTCCAGCATGGCGCCCCAGTCACGTAGCCAGTGTCCGGCTGTGACACAGCGGATGATCCCGTCGCGCGACCCGGGTCCGGGATGAAAATGGTCGGTGTCGATACCGTGGAGGATGGTGAGCACGCGGTCTGGTGGCAGGAGGTCAGCAAAATAAGGGAGTTGCGTATCGGACATCAGGACCACCGCATCGAGCTCGCGGACGACCTCCTTGGAGACCAGACCGGGCAGCATAGCCGCCGGCTGGTGGAAACTCGCCACCAGGCTCGGGCGGCGGCCCGGCAGCCGCTTGAGCCAACCCGGCAGGAACTGAACGCCATGCTCCCCATCGAGAAAGTGAACGATCTGCGCGCGACGGGTCGCGGCCGCCGCGAGCGCTCGTACCTCGCCGCTCAGGTCGCTCAATTTGTACCAAGCCATGCCCGAACGCTGTACTCGCGCACGCAACCGGTCACGCAGCATCGGGATCGGGATCGGCAAAGCGCTGTCGTCGTCCGGAACGGCGCGACAATCGACCCCATAGCCAAGCGCGGGCAGATGCCGGGCGAACTGCCCGATCCCGGCATACCGACCGAAATGCGGATAGCGGGTGCCAATCATGCGGATCCGGGCGCGGGCGCTCAAGTCCGCGCCTTGCCGAGCAGGCCAAGGATGTAGCCGACCGTGATCAGGTGATGGCAGCGTCGCTCGAAGGCAAGCGGGTCGTCGCTGGAGCGGACCAGGTCAACCAGCTCGCGCGGGCGCCGCAACAGCCGCGTTACAGCGCGGCCGGCAAGCGCCAGGCGCTGGCCGCGGGTCGGGCGATCGGTGATGAGCGTCATCATGGCATCCGAAATCCCCTGCCAGAGATAGCGCTTCTCGAACCAGGATTTGCGCAGGCGGGAGCGTGGCGCGAGGTGACGTATGGCCATGGGCGGAAAATAGAGGCACCGGTAGCCAAGGTCGATGATCTCCCGCTGGAGATGGACGTCGCCGCCTGACAGCATATTGCTGCCGATGCGATCGAGCCGCGGGTCAAAGCCGCCGACCTCCTCCAGGACGCGCCGGCTGATGGCCATATTCGCGCCGACCAGCCACTCGACCCGCACATCAAGGATCTGCCGGGGTTCAGGCGACCAGTCGACGATTGTGAGGCTGCGTGCAATCGCGTCCGATAGCCAGGCCGGGCGCTCGGCCTCCCAGAGTGGAAGGACCCGGCCGCCCACCACCTCCGGTTCGCAACCCGGTTCTCGGCTCCACGCGAATGCGTCGCCGATCGCGTCGATCCAGCCCTTTTCCGCCAGCGCGTCGTCATCGAAATAGGCGACATAGCGGCCGCGGGCTGCCCGCCAACCCGTATTGCGGGCGTGGCACAGACCAAGCATCGGCTCGTCGACATACCGCAGCAAACCTTTGCTTGCGAGTGCTAGGCCGAGTTCCGCAGTTGCGTCAGACGAACGATTGTTGACGAGCAGAATTTCATAGAAATCTCGCGTGCCGCCCTGATCGAACAGGCTGTGCAGCGCCATGGCGAGATGGTGCACGCGATTGTGCGTGCAAACCACAATCGAAATCACCGGTGCCCGATCGGCGGCGGCCGATATATTGGCCGCTACCGGCTCGGGCCATGGACAGTGATCGTTCGACATGCGGGCGCTTAATTGCGGCTCAGCACGGATTTCATGCGCCAAACCATCCATTGTCCCGCGGCCTTGCGTTTCTTGAGCGCCAGCCGGAGCAAGGCAACCTTTTCCGGTAAAGGGAGGGCGAGTGCCTGCGCGATAGTTTGGATCTGCGGTGGTGCATTCTCCGTCCCGCTCTCTCCTCCAGCACCTTCGCTTCCCCTGGAATGGTAGGGGTCCGGCATGCCATGCAGAAGCAGCAGGTCGATCACGTCTTCGCCGACCAGAGCCGGCAAGCGCGCCGCAATCTGAGCGCGTGCATGGCAAAGTTGGCTATGGGCTGCCGTCCAGGCCGCCCAATTCTTGTCTCGTGCCGACATCACTATAGGGATGCGAACGACGAACCACCCTTGTGCCATGATGCGCGTCACCAGGTCCCACTCGTCAAACCCTTCGCCGATGTCGAGGCAGAACCCGCCGGCCGCGGCGATAGCCTCACTTCGGTACATGATCGGCCCGCTCAGGCCGTTGCGCAGCCACTGATGGGGGAAGGCCGGTTGCTCGGGCCGCAGGTCGACACGGTCATCAGCCTCTACGGTCCAAGCTCCTGCCGCGCCCAGCTCGGGGTTGTGAACTAATTGCGTGGCAAGTTGCTCGATCGCGCCTGCCGCCAGCATGTGGTAGGCATCAACCACGAGGACATAAGCCGCATCGCCGCAGCGTTCGAGCGCCAAATTCTTCGCAGCGGCGGCAGAACTGCCGACGAATGGCTGCCAAATGTGCGGCAGGTGCGAGCGCGGCGGTTCTCGCGATACCACCACGATCTTGTCGAGCCCGCCCTGAGTATCGAGGCTTGCCAGCGTTGCCGTCGGATCGGCGTCCGCAAGCGCGACAACGATCACAGCTACGGTGCGCTGATCGGCCGACGCGGCGCAGTTCGTCGCCACCGGGCGGCGCAGTCGGTGCGGCCAGGAATATGACCTCGGAAACCTGGTGTTGGTTGTCGTTCCGGTTCGCAAGACCTTCTGTCGGTACTCGATATGACGCCTAGCGATCCGCTCGTTGTCGCATATTGCGCCGATCGAGCGCGCCGCAGCTTCACCCATGCTCGCCAATTCTTCGGGATCCGCATCGAGGGCCCGTCGCAAACCGCTCTCAAGGCGGGCGGCGAGCGGCTCGGGACCGGCGGATACGAGCCAGCCACTCACCCCATCCTCGATCATTTCGGCCATCCCGCCATTGCGGGTGGCGAGAACCGGCAATCCCGAACTCAGCGCTTCGAGACAGGTGTTTGGAAAGTTCTCCCAGCGTGATGGCACGACGGCGATCCGCGCTTTGGCGAGCATCTCCAGCAATTCCTCGCGAGGCTTGCCGCCGTGGAAGCGGAAGCAGTGCCTGATCTCAGGAGGGATGCGCGGCTCGAGCAGCTGCATCATGCTGAGATGGGCATTGTACTTGTTGTCTGATCCCACGAAGTCGAAACGGAGCGAGCGGTTTTCACTTGCCACGGCGATCGCCGCATCGACGAATTCAATGATCCCTTTGCGTGGCTCCAGACGGCCTGAAAAGAATATGGAGCCACTGGTCCAAGTTTCGGGGCTACGGATCCGCCGCGTGCTGGTCCCAATCGGAAGCGGGATGACCTCGATCTCTCCTGCAATGCCGTAACGCTCTGTGCATTGCTCGGCGAGGAACGCACTTGGGCAAAGATGCGCGTCGGCAGCCAAGATCGCAAAGTCTTCCAGCCGCTTGAGCGGGTAGAAGTCCGGGCGAGATAGCGGCCATTGGTTGTGTTTGAAGATGAACTCGGTGGGCGAATGGAAATGGACGATGCATGGCGGCGCGTTCTTGGGGGCGAGGCCGAGCGAACGCCGCAGGAGCAGGTAATAGAGCGGCGCCTCCCATTCCTGCGCTTCGATGACATCGATCCCCTCGCGCTCGATCAATTTTTCCGCAAGTCCGGCCGCAACCCACGAGAACCACTGGGCCGGAAACACCGAGCTTCGCATTGCCTTGGCCACGCTCTTGGCGGATGTGCACTTTCCCCAATCAGGGTAAAGGTCGAGGTCCTCAGGCGATATGCGATGGATCACAAGCCGGCCGCCGCACTGATGCTCGATCCGCTTGGGTGCCCCAGCCCATCGCTGACCGATCACGTGGATAATTTCACCACGCTCGGCGAGCAGGCGCGAAATATGCTGGACATAGACGCCGATGCCACCAGGCGGGTAAGGTGCGGGCGGAAGTTCGCGGCAAAGGATGAGATGCTTCATCGGCCGCTCGGCCCCAATGGGAACAGCGCCTTGAGGCTCAAACCCCTTTGCAACCACACCCGCGCGATCCGGCCGCTCGTGCGAGTCAGCTTCCCCCGCAGGCTGCCGGCGAACACCCGATCAGCCTTCTGTTGCCGCTCGAGAATGCGCATCAGCCGATATTCGGTCTGCATCGCAAGTTCAGCACCGAATCGCTCGACGACTTCGCGATGATTGCTGAACAGCATTTCCCTCATCACTTGGTTTTGCGTTGTCGACATCGAGCGCAACAAGCTGTCGGGCCTGATACGGTAGCGCTGGAGATAGCGCGGAATGGTTATGATGGGGTAGCCCGCAGATACGATTCGAATAGCCAGCTCCCAATCCTCATAATTGTAGCGCTGACGCGTGTCATAGCCGCCCAGCGAGCGGAGCAATGCAACGGACGACAAGCAGGGGACGATGATCGTGTTCTCGGCGAGCAGGAGTGGCAGTTCGGCCTGCGGCGCGTTCCAGAACCCAGGCGGCGCACCCTTCCCGAAGGTCTGGGCCCAAGCCGCTACTCCGCCGAGCCACGGGTTTGCCTTGGCAAGATCGAGCGCGAGACGGTAGAACTCAGGTTCGATGAGATCATCGCCGTCAAGAAAGGAGATGTGCGTCGAACTCGCCGCTTCGAGAGCGGTGTTGCGCGCTGCGGCGAGCCCGAGATTGTTCTGGCGGATGATATTGAGCGGCAATCGCCGATCGCGGGCGGCGGCACGAAGGTGCGCGATCGCCTCGGCAGTAGCGGTGTCGCGGGAACCATCGTCAACCAATATGACCTCGTCTGGAAGCAGCGACGAGGCCCAGACGCTTTCGATGGTCTCGATGACCATGGGTCCCATCCCGTGGCACGGCACAGCAACGGTAAGCGTTGGCGGCCGGTCGGTCGCGAAGTCGTTTTTCAATCGCGGCCGGATCGCGCCTGGCCGGGCATCGAGCAGTGTGCGTCCCAACCGCTCGAGGCCGGCCGGATCTGACTGGCCCGACAGCAGGCCGGACAACGCCTTCGCCAGGGGGGCGAGACGAAGTGCAAGTTCATGGGGCTGCCAAGCCTCGAGCACCGATCTACAAAGTTCAACGCGGAGGCTTTCCAGTTTCTCGGCTCCGGCCTCCTGCAGCCTGATCAGGCTGTCGGCCAGAGCCCCTGGCTCCGCTTTGTTCAATGCCGCCAGCCGGGGCAGCGCCGCTTCGCCGACAAAGCCCTCGATCGCCGCTCGCGACAGGAGCACAGCGTCTCCTGCTGCAAGCGTCTGCCATGCGTCGGGCAGGAATTCGAACACGCTCGGGAACAGGCGTACCCGATAAGCCGATCCTTGTTCCGCTGCGCTCGCAGGTTGCTCGCCCGACCACTGCCAGTAGCCGTCTTCCACCATCTCCTTGACCCAGCCTCGTGAGCCCCAGTAATCCGCAAAAGGGCGCGGGTAAGCAGGCGCAAAGCGCATGTTTGCACCGTAGCAGGCTATCGGCCGGGCGAGTGACACCCCACGTTGGTGTAAGAGTCGCCCGGCATCGAGTGCTACCAAGGTTCCACTGGCGGCTTGCATGGGTTCGTCGATGTAGAACGCGACTGGACCCGTTACCCTCCGCGGCTTGGAAGCAGCTGCCAATTGCTCCTGGAGCGCATTGGGTAAGTACCGGGGCGCCTGGACGATATTGGAGCAAGCCGCCTTCTCGGCAGACTCCCGGCCGAGTTGGCCGAAACAGATGGCAAGGTCACCCAACGCGAGCGAGACATTCTCCATCTGGCGGCGGGTGATGGCAGGGCGGGTCCAGCAGCCCTCCCCATTGGCCGTGTGGCGTTCGTGCGAGTTGCCGGTGACGACGGTAGCAAATTGCACGTCGGTCAAGCCGGCCCCGGTAGCCCGGGCCAGCTGCGGCACATAGCCTAGACCGCCGAACACGGGCAGGATCACACAGGCGATTGGACTCTGTCTATGCACTCGAGCGAGAAATCGCTCGAGTGCATAGGAGGCGAGGAAAAGGGGATCGCTTTCCGCCAACAGGCCATAGCTTCGTGGGCTCAGCCCCTCGGAGAGCGGGCGATCGCGGTCCGGATCGAACGCGGGGATCGAAGCGCGCTCAATCGTCGCATGGTCAGCAAGCGCCCTCGTTCTTGCTTGAAATTGGACCGGCCTGGTCGCTGGATACGGTGTCCGGCGATGAAAGGAGCGGGGGTTCGCTTCGTAATCGTACCAATCCGACCAATCGAGCACCGTAATCCGGCATTCCATCGTGGCGGCAAGATCTTCGAGCGGCAAACCAAGGCCGCGGGTCGGGGCCTTGGGCTCAGGATCAAGGAACTCAAGTTGGCCTAGATATGCCTCGACCACAATAATATGGGCACGCCCAGATTGGTTAACCATTTTTATCGTACGCCTGTTGGGCTCTCCGCGATTGCAAATCCGGCAGTTTCGCTGATTAGGCTTTTAAAGATTTAAGTCGTGCAACCGTTCCATCAACCAATGGATAGTTCGTATTCTGCTACGCTCGCAATTTCGCTGCGACAGGTGGGATCTGTCGGCCTTGGGATGTCTTCTCCGAGGGCAACTACCGTTCGATTAAGACAGCCATACTTCAACGCCTTGTTATAAGTTCACTTCCAACATGCAGTCGCGGAGCCAGTTCCGCGGTCTGGTTCCCACGTCGAACTCCTTCAGAAGACCGACGATCCGCCCTACTTGAGCCGAAAGCGTGCCAAGAAACGCCTATTCGAGGATGCTGACTTCGCGCAAACAGCGGCCGTTGCGCACCGGCCACCCAGTCGGCACAGTACCGAGCGCCTCTATGCGGCCATGAACGGCACGAACATCCAGAAGAGCACGAACGCGCCCGCCAGAAGCAGGATCAAAAGAGCAAAGATCGCCACCCCGATCCCCTTGCGTTTGCCGCCGCCAGGTTTGCGCATGTGGTCTGATTATCCGCGATGGATGGTTTGGGAGCATAGGAGTGCCGCAGGGGCGCAGGCCTTCCACGCTCCGAATGAACGGACCGTCCCCGCCTCCGTTCCTCCCTTTCTGCGCCAAAAGGGCAGCCCGTCATGGGTGGGAGACCGACCGGCTCAGGCAGAAGCCGAACTTGCGGGCCCGAGTCGGGCGCATCCCAGGATGGAGCGGAACAAGCAAACCGAGTGGACCGTTGAATGGGCAATTGCTTTAGGAGACAAGCGATGAACATACTTATCATCCTGTTGGTTGGCGGGCTCATCGGCTGGGTTGCCAGCATGGTCATGGGCGGCGGTGGCGGCATTCTGATGAATATTATCGTGGGCGTCGTCGGGGCGCTCCTTGCCGGCTTCCTGCTCAATCCCCTGATCGGCGGTGGCAACATCATGAGCGGCGATCTCAGCATGAGCGCCATCCTTGTTTCGCTCCTGGGATCGATTATTCTCCTTGGCATCCTCAACATGTTCCGCCGACGTTCGATCTGACCGTCCAAGGAGTTCAGCTGGCAAGCACGGCGCGACGGTTTGTCCCTACGCGCCGTGCTTGTTGTCGCCGCTTCTGGTAAGCTTGCCCGTGCGCTGTTTGCTTATGCGCGCCACAGGAGGCGTGCGGCCATCCGATGTGTATTGCGTCGTTCGGACGCGCTGGGCTTTGCCCTGCGCTCCCCGAGCATGGAGACGGAACAGCACGTGTCCGGTAAAGCAGCCAGAAACTCATTACCGCTCTGGAGCCGCAGGGCCGACGTCAGAAAACCGCGAGCCACCACGTATAGCCACTGAGGAACGCCGCGTGTACTGATCCGTTTGAGCATCCCGGGACTTCGGCGGCTGCGACCGCCGCGCCGGATGACGAGAGGACATATGTCATGAGCAAATCGCGTATTTTCGGCTCCGGCCTGGCCGCCGTCGCGCTTCTCGGCCTATCGGGCTGCGTCACTGATCCCAACACCGGCGAACGCCACATTTCGCGCACCGCCATCGGCGGTGGTCTAGGCGCGGGTCTCGGCTATCTGCTTGGCGGAATCGTTGGCGGGCGGACCGCGCGGATCATCGGCGCCGGCATCGGCGGCGTCGCCGGCGGCGTGGTCGGCCGGCAAATGGACGAGCAGATCAGGGAGCTGGAAGAGGCCACCGCTGGCACCGGCATCGACGTCAGCCAGACGCCAGACGGCGACGGGATCCTCGTCAATCTCCCTGATGTTACCTTCGCGGTGGACAGCACTAACATCTCGCCCAGCTTCCAGAGCTCGCTCGATGCCGTCTCGCAGAGCATGATCCGCTATCCCAACAGCTTGGTCGACGTGATGGGGCATACCGATTCTACGGGTTCGGAAAGCTACAATCTCGATCTCTCGCGCCGGCGCGCCGAAGCGGTGTCGAACTACCTCGTCTCCCGCGGCGTCTCCCGCGCCCGGATCGAGTCGATTGGCTATGGCGAGCAATATCCGCGGGCGGACAACACCACCGCCGAGGGCCGGGCGCAGAACCGCCGGGTGGAAATACGCATCACCCCGATCAGCCAGGAAGAGGTGCGGGCCGCCAACTGATCGGCTCGCTCGCAGGAACAATGCAAAAGGGCCGGCTACTAGCGCCGGCCCTTTTCACGTCAGGGAGCCGTCGCTAGCCCCCGCGTGAAAGCCGCGCCGTGCTGGCCGCGACCCGGTCCACCGCCGCGGCATGGATCCCCGGGGCGCAGGCTAGCACGCCGAAGGTGCACGGATCGGGCTTGTTGAATAGCAAGCCGTCACCGAAGGCATCGCTCACCGAAGCGCCGGCCTCTCGCGCGATCAGCGCGGCGGCGGCGACATCCCATTCGTACCCCCAGCGCAGCGTGGCGAGCAGGTCTGCCCGGTCGTCGGCGACCATCGCCATGCGCAGTGCGATTGAGTTGGGCTTGGCCACCGCGACCAGATCGCGATCTGCCTTTGCCAGCGCGTCGGCGGGCACCCGCGCCCCTGACAGCGCCGCGCGGCTGCTGGCGGCAATCGGCGCGCCGTTGAGCAGTGCTCCCTCGCCGGCCCGCGCGCTCCATAGCTCGCCCCGGGCCGCCGCGATCAACACCCCCGCCAGCGGCTGTCCTCCGCTCACCAGCGCCACCGAAATTGCCCAGCCATCGCGCCCGCGGATGAAATCGCGCGTGCCGTCGATCGGATCGACCAGCCAGACCAGTTCGCGGTCCAACCGCGCTGGATCATCGGCCGTCTCCTCCGAAAGCCAGCCGGCCTGCGGCAGCAAGGCGCCCAGCTCGCGCTTAAGGAAGGCATCCACCGCCAAGTCGGCCTCGCACACCGGGTCCCCGGGCGCCTTGTCCCAGGAGGACAGTCGGTGGCCGCCGCCCGGCCATTGGGCGAGCGCGAGCTCGCCCGCCCGGCGGCAGACCTGTTCGAGCTGATGGTGGTTTATCATGGGAGGCGATCATGCGGCGGCGATATGCGCGGCGCCTTTGGCCCCGGTGCGCCCCCTTTGCAAGCGGCCTGCGCTGTGCTTTAGCGCCCGCAGCACGGCGGGTGTGCCCGCCCTCCCACAGGCATGCGAGGCACCCCTCCCCATGAATATTCACGAATATCAGGCCAAGACGCTGCTCGCCACCTATGGCGTCGGCATCCCCTCCGGCCACCCCGCGCTGAGCGTCGGGGAAGCGGTCAAGGCGGCCAAGGCATTGCCCGGCCCGCTCTATGTGGTGAAAGCGCAGATCCATGCCGGTGGTCGCGGCAAGGGCAAGTTCAAGGAACTCGGGCCCGAAGCCAAGGGCGGCGTGCGGCTGGTCAAGAGCGTGGAGGAGGTCGAAGCGGCGGCCCGCGAGATGTTCGGCAACACGCTGGTGACGGTGCAGACGGGCGATGCCGGCAAGCAGGTCAACCGCCTCTACGTCACCGATGGAGTGGATATCGCCCACGAGCATTACCTCTCCATGCTGGTCGACCGCGCCACCGGCCGGGTGGCGATGGTCGTCTCCACCGAGGGCGGGGTAGACATCGAGACCGTGGCGCATGAAACACCGGAGAAGATCACCTCGATCACCATCGATCCGGCCACCGGCTTCATGCCGCACCATGGCCGGGCGGTGGCCTTTGCGCTGAAGCTGGAGGGCGCGATCGCCAAGGCCGCGCAGAAGCTGGCGAAGCAGCTGTTCGAAGCCTTCGTGGCGCTCGATTGCGAGATGCTGGAGATCAACCCGCTGGTGGAAACCGATGCGGGCGAACTGCTGGTGCTCGACACCAAGATGAGCTTCGATGACAACGCGCTCTACCGCCACCCCGATATCGCGGCGCTGCGCGACGAGACGGAGGAGGATCCGGCCGAGGTGGAAGCCTCGCGCTACGATCTGGCCTATATCAAGCTCGATGGCAGCATCGGCTGCATGGTCAATGGCGCCGGCCTGGCGATGGCCACGATGGATATCATCAAGCTCAATGGCGCGTTCCCGGCCAATTTCCTCGACGTGGGCGGCGGCGCCACCCGCGAGAAGGTGACCGCGGCGTTCAAGATCATCCTCTCCGATCCGGCGGTCGAGGGCATCCTGGTCAACATTTTCGGCGGAATCATGCGCTGCGACGTGATTGCCGATGGCATTGTCGCCGCGGCCCGGGAGGTGAACCTCTCCGTGCCGCTGGTGGTGCGGCTGGAGGGCACCAACGTGAGCCAGGGCAAGGACATCCTCGCCAATTCTGGTCTGCCGATCATCGCCGCCGACGGTTTGGGTGATGCGGCCAGGAAGATCGTCGCCGAGGTGAAGCAGGCGGGCTGAAAGCTAGCCGAACACGACAAGGCACAAGCGCGCCACCGTGGACAGGCTCGGGCGAGTGTATGCGATCCTGTGCGTGGTATGGCCCGGACCAGCATTCCGCGCAGTGCGCGGTCGCCGATGCCGAAACCTAGGATATTCCCGGGCTGGGGCGGCGGATCAGCGGGAGTAGGAGGGCAGCGACCATCCCCGGGAGATGGCCAGACCCCGCAGCGCGAAGCCTCCGGCGGCGGCGATCGCGCCCGCCAAAGGAGCCGGCGCACCGACGACGCTGAGCAGCACCATGATGCCGGCCGAAACCGCCGCGGCGGTGACATAGAGTTCGGGCCGCAGCAGGATCGATGGCTCGCCTGCCAGCAGATCGCGGATGATCCCTCCGGCGCAGGCCGTTAGCACCCCCATGCCGAACGCCGGCAGATAGGCCGCGCCATAGGCCAGCGCCTTGGCCGAACCGTAAGTGGCATAGGCGGCGAGGCCCACTGCGTCGAACCACACGAGCCCCGCGCCGCCCCAGATCCGCAGGGGCGCGAACCAGACGATGAGCGATGCGGCGATGCAGATCAGCAGCACCCAGTTCTGATGCACCCAGAACACCGGCGCCCCGATGAGCAGATCGCGCAGCGTGCCCCCGCCGATGCCGGTCGCCACGGCAAAGAATACGAAGGTGACGAGCGTCTGGCGCTTGTGCGCCGCGACCAGCGCTCCGGAGACGGCGAAAACGCCAATGCCGAGGTAGTCGAGGTTTTCCAGCACCGGCAGGACGGGCTGCAGGGGCGCTGGCGTCAGCATGGCGTCCATCATCGGCAGGATCCTCGGAAGCGACAGCGCGCCCACCTATAGGCCCGCAGTAGCGACACTGCTTCCCATTCCGTTGAGCGCCCTTGCCGTTGGCTGGCGGGTGAGACTGTATCGATCGCCCCCTGTCAGGACCAGCAGCGCCGCCAGATGCGCACGGGGAGCGAACATCCGGATCGAGATTCCGCTTGCGATTGTTTCTCCCGGACGGGAAGGCCCGTCCCGCGCGCGGCGGAGCGGGCCCCCGAAGGCCTGGACAGGAAATCAGCCCGGGTATTTCCAGGTGCTGCCGCGCTGGAGATTGTCGGCGGCGAAGTCCCAGTCGAGATGGTTCTCGATCACCTCTTTCAGATAGTTCGGCCGCGCGTTCTGATGGTCGAGGTAATAGGCGTGCTCCCACAGGTCGATGGTGAGGAGCGGATTGCCCTCGCGGTCGGCCCAGCTGTCGCCATCATGCGTCTCTTCGATCGAGAGCTGGCCGCCTTTTTCCACCAGCCACACCCAGCCGCTGGCGAAATGGCCCGCGCCACGCTCGGAGAGCTTGGTCTTCAGCTCGTCGAAACTGCCGAAAGCGCGCTCGATGCCAGCGGCGAGATCGGCGCCCGGCGTCTTCGCCCCGGGGCTGAGCGAGTGCCAGTAAAAGCCATGGTTCCAGCTCTGGCCGGAATTGTTGAACAGCGCCTGGTCGCTGCCGCGCGCCATGGCGACGACCTCCTCCAGCGGCAGACCCTGCCGGTCGGTGCCGTCGAGTGCGGCGTTGGTCTTGTCGATATAGGCCTTGTGGTGCTTGCCGTGATGGTAGCTGAATGTCTCGGCTGAAATCGCCGGCGAGAGCGCCTGCGGATCGTAGGGCAGCGGCATGAGTTCATACGCCATTGTTTTTGCGTCCTTCCTGTGAATTGCTCGAATGGTCAGTGATGGAAACGCGCAAGGCCCGGAGCCGGTTGCAGCTGCGATCCATTCTCACTGTTCTGCGGTCGCCGCCTCGGCTCCCCGGGCGGCGTGGCGATCGACAGTGGCGGTGACGGCCACGTCCATCGTCACATTGCCTACCGTGCGCATGATGTCTGGCACCATCTCCACTGCCACCAGCAGCAGCAGCGGTTCGATCGGCACGCCCATCGCCAGCGCGATCGGGGCGATGGCGGTGACGAAGCTGATTGCGCCGGGCAGCGAGACCGAGCCGATCGTGGTCACCAGCGCCACCGCCACGCCGATGGAGAGCGTGGCCGGGGTCAGCTCAATCCCAGTGAGCGCGGCGACGTAAATCGCCACCGCCAGGTTCATCACCGGCCCGGTGGCGCGGAACAGCGCCACCGCCAGCGGCAGCACGAAATCGGCGGAGCTCTCGCGCACGCCCAGAATACGGCAGGATTGCAGCATCGCCGGCAGGCTGGCGAGCGAACTCTGGGTGGAGAGCGCCACCGCCTGCGCCGGCAGCATCGCCCGGGCGAAATGCGGCAGCGATGTGCGGCCGCCGATCGCCCCCAGCGCATAGCCGGCCAGCAGCACCGATCCGCCCAGGCTGGCGACCAGCAGGATGTAGTGCCCCACCGCGGCAAAGGCGCTGGTGCCGCTGCCCACGCCCACCGTCAGCGCCAGCGCGAACACGCCCACCGGCGCGATGCGCAGCACCCAGCCGATGATCACCAGCATCGCATCGGCGAGGCCGGCAAACAGGTTCAGCAATGGCGCGCTTCGCTCCGGCGATAGGCGGGTGAGCGCCAGCGCGAAGGCCACGAAGAAGATCACCAGCGGCAGCATGGCCGTCTCGGCGGCAGCAGCGATGATGTTGGGCGCGATGAGCGAGGAGAAGAACTCGCCCAGCCCCGGCACCGGCTGCGCCTCGCCGGCCATATCCGCCGCCAGCGCGGCCGCGGCCTCGGCGGGGATCGGGAAGGTCTCCAGCAGCAGCGGCATGGCGAAGGCCGCCAGTACGGTGCCCACGGTCAGCACCGCGGCGAAGGAAAGCAGCGTGCGCCGCGCCATTGCCCCAGCGCTGGCGGTGGCGACGATCCGCGAAACGCCGTTCACCAACAACGCGGCGACCAGCGGCACGATCGTCATCTGCAAAGCGCGCAGCCACAGCGTGCCTACGGGCTGCGCCACCGCCAGCACCGGCTCTGCCGCCGGGCCGCCCGCCAGCACCGCGCCCAGCGCCAGCCCGGCGATCAGCGCGGCGAACGTCAGCCCGGCGGGGATCCTGATCGGGGGCGGGGCCGCGCCGGCCGCAGGTGCGCTCATGCACGTGACATTAGCGCCCGCGCGGGCCATGGCAATCGGCGGACGCGAGGGAGCAAAGAAGCGCAGGCATGGGACGAGCATATTTCGGCACCGACGGCATTCGCGGGCGGGCCAACGGACGGCTGCTGAATGCGGCCACCGCAATGAAGGTGGGCCAGGCGGCCGGGCGGCATTTCCTTCGCGGTACGCACAAGCACCGGGTGGTGATCGGCAAGGACACGCGCCTCTCGGGCTATATGATGGAGACCGCGCTGGTCGCCGGCTTCACCAGCGTGGGCATGGACGTGATCATGACCGGGCCGTTGCCCACCCCCGCGGTGGCATTGTTGACGCGCGAGATGCGCGCCGACCTGGGCGTGATGATTTCGGCCAGCCACAATCCGTTCTCCGACAACGGAATCAAGCTGTTCGGCCCCAACGGGTTCAAGCTGTCCGATGCCGACGAGGAGGCGATCGAGAAGGCGATGGGCGAGGAGCAGCCGCTCGCGGAAGGCGAGGCGATCGGCCGGGCGTGGCGGATCGAGGACTCGCGCGGGCGCTACATTCACGCGATCAAGCAGTCCTTGCCCAACGACGTGCGGCTCGATGGCCTGAAGATCGTGGTCGATTGCGCGCATGGCGCGGCCTACACCGTGGCGCCGACCGCCTTCTGGGAACTGGGCGCCGAGGTGATCCCGATGGGCGTGGCGCCCGACGGGCTTAACATCAACGATGGCGTGGGCTCGACCGCGCTGGAGGCGATCCGCCAGCGGGTGATCGCCGAACGCGCGGATATCGGCATTGCACTCGATGGCGATGCCGATCGGCTGATCGTGATCGACGAGCGCGGCGTGGCGGTGGACGGCGATCAGATCATGGCGCTGATTGGCCTCCGGCTGGCCGGGGCGGGCAATCTTCGCGGCGGCGGGGTGGTGGCCACCGTGATGTCGAACCTGGGGCTGGAACGGTTGCTGGGCGCGAATGGGCTCGATCTTGTGCGCACCAAGGTGGGCGATCGCCACGTGCTCGAGGCAATGCGCAGCGGCGGCTACAACGTGGGCGGCGAGCAATCGGGGCACATGATCCTGCTCGACCATGCCACTACCGGCGACGGCTGCATCGGCGCGCTGCAGGTGCTGGCGGCGATGGTCCAGTCTGGCAAGCGGGCGAGCGAGCTGCTGAACCTGTTCGAACCCGTCCCGCAACTGCTGCGCAACGTCGTTTACGAAAGCGGCGACCCGCTGGCCGATGCGCAGGTGAAGGCCGCGATTGCCGAGGGCGAGGCGGCGCTGGCCGGGCGGGGGCGGCTGGTGATCCGCAAGAGCGGCACCGAGCCCAAGATCCGCGTGATGGCCGAGGGCGACGACGCGAGGCAGGTGGCGCGGGTGGTGGCCGAGATCTGCACCGCGGTGGAGGCGGTGGCCGCGTGACGCTGCAGATGCGCCCTGATTGCGAGCGTTGCGGGTCCGAACTGCCGCCGCAAGCGCCGGGCGCGTTCATCTGCAGCCTGGAATGCACCTTCTGCGCACCCTGCGCCGAAGCGCTCGACGATCGCTGCCCCCATTGCGGCGGAGAGCTGACCGACCGGCCCACCCGCGCCAAGCGCTGGCTCGATGCGCACCCGCCCTCCACCGAGCGGCGGTTCCGCGCCGGATGAGCGCACCGCTCCTAACAGCAGCCGAGCGCCCGCCGCGCATCCTTGCTATCGCTGGATCGGATTCCAGTGGGGGGGCGGGCATCCAGGCCGACATCAAGACCATTACCATGCTCGGCGGCTACGCGATGAGCGCGATCACCGCGATCACCGCCCAGAATACGCTCGGCGTCACCGCGGTGGAGGCGCTTTCCCCTGAGCTGGTTGTTGCGCAGATCGACGCGTGCCTGTCGGACATCGGCGCAGAGGCGGTGAAAATCGGCATGCTCGGCTCGCCGGAGATCGCCCATGCAGTGGCCGGGCGGCTGGATGGGCTGGCGCTGCCGGTGGTGTTCGATCCGGTGATGGTCGCCACCAGCGGCGCGATGCTGGCGGATGCGGCGACAATCGCCGCGTTCGGGCGGCTGATGGCGCTCGCCACGGTGACCACGCCGAACCTGCCCGAACTGGCGGCGCTCAGCGGTCTCCCAGTGAGCAATGAGGCGGAAGTAAGCGGTGCTGCCGAGCGCCTGCTGCAGGAGTTCGGAGCGCGTGCGGTTCTCGCCAAGGGCGGGCACCGGCCGGGTGGCCGCGTCCTCGGCACGGATGGATCGGACAGGCGCACGGACGATCTGGTGTTCGACCACCTCTACACGCTCTTACCCGATGGCAGCCGCGCAGAGCGGACGTTCGACCACGAGCGGATTGAAACCCGCCACACCCACGGCACCGGCTGCACGCTCGCCTCCGCCCTCGCCACCCAGCTGGGCCGCGGGGTGGCGCTGGAAGAGGCGGTAGGTCAGGCGCGTCGCTTCGTGCACGCCGCGCTGCTGGCCGCGCCCGGCTTCGGTGCCGGTCACGGCCCGATGGGGCACCAGGCGGTTCGCTAGCTGGTCTCGGGCCGCCGACGCGAGAGGTCAGAGCGGTTCGGAAAGGTGATCGAAGCCGTAGAAGTCGGTGATGTGGGCCCAAGCCTCCTCGGCGGTTTCGCACCAGGTGATGAGATCGAGATCGGCTCGGCTGACCGTTCCCTCGTCCGCCAGCGCCTCGAAATCGATCACCCGGTTCCAGAAATCGCGGCCGAACAGCAAGATCGGGATTGGGCGCATCTTGCCCGTCTGCACCAGCGTCAGCAGCTCGAACATTTCGTCAAACGTTCCGAAGCCGCCGGGGAACACCGCCACCGCTCGCGCGCGCATCAGGAAGTGCATCTTGCGCAGCGCGAAATAGTGGAACTGGAATGACAGGTACGGCGTCACGTACGGATTGGGCGCCTGTTCGTGGGGCAAGACGATGTTGAGCCCGATCGATTCGCCCCCCGCATCGGAGGCACCGCGATTGGCCGCCTCCATGATCGACGGCCCGCCGCCCGAGCAGACGACGAACTGGCGCTTGCCGCCCTCAATAATCGAATGCTCGGTGGCAATCCGCGCCAGCCGATAGGACTCGTGATAATAGCGGGCCTTGGCGGCGAGGTTCTCGACCACCCGGCGCTCGGCCTCGGGCAGGTTCTTCGCGCCCTCCAGCGCCACTTCGGTCGCCTCGGGCGGCGGGATGCGGGCGGAGCCGTACATTACCAGCGTGGAGCCGACCCGCGCCTCGTCGAGCAGCATCTCAGGCTTGAGCAGCTCCAGCTGGAAGCGCACCGGCCGCAGCTCGTCGCGCAGCAGGAATTCGGTATCGCGGAAGGCCAGGCGGTAGGCCGGGTGCTCGGTCTGCGGCGTGCGCTGCGGCACCGAATCGGCAAAGCCGGCCTCCTGCTCGGCGCCGTAGAACCGGCGGCGGGCCAGATCGTGCTCGCCGTCTTCCGGCGCATGATCGGGCGCGGGATCGGCCGCTGACCCACCCATCCGTCCGCCCGGCTGTTCGTCGCACTGGTCTGCCAATCAATCCTCCTGCCGGGGCGCCACGGCCGGTGGTGTCAGCGGGCGAGCACAGGCGATGGATCGGCTGCCCGAGGGTCTGGATGCCCCGCGAGGATTCGAACCTCGATTAACGGAGTCAGAGTCCGTTGTCTTACCTTTAGACGACGGGGCAGCGAGCGGCCCCCATAACGGGGGAATTCAACGGGTCAAGGGGTGACGCCATCCTACTCCGCCGCCTGCAACCCTACGCTATCGCCGAACAGGCCCGGCCCATCGTCGCTAACCAAGTCCTCTTCATTGGCGGCCTTGGCCTTGCGGCGCGAATCGAAGCTGGACCACACCTCGTTCCAATTGCCGCGGGTGGCGGCCTTGGAATATTCGGTAGCGCGGGTCTCGAAGAAGTTGGCGTGCTCGACCCCGTTCAGCAGCGGAGCCAGCCACGGCAGCGGGTGCTCCTCGATCAGGTAGATCGGCTGCAGGCCCAACTGGCCCAGTCGCCAGTCCGCGATGTAGCGGATGTACTTTTTGATCTCCTTGGCCGTCATCCCCTGCACCGGGCCCATCTCGAAAGCGAGATCGATGAAGGCATCCTCCAGTCGCACCGTGGTCTGGCACATGTCGAGAATGTCTTCCTTCACTGGCTTGGTGAGGCACTGCCGCTCGGCGGTGAAGGCGTGGAACAGCCGGGTGATGCCCTCGCAATGCAGCGATTCGTCGCGTACCGACCAGCTGACGATCTGGCCCATCCCCTTCATCTTGTTGAAGCGCGGGAAGTTCATCAGCATGGCGAAGCTGGCGAACAGCTGCAGCCCCTCGGTAAAGCCGCCGAACATCGCCAGCGTACGGGCGATATCCTCGTCCGAATCGACGCCGAACTGCTGCAGATAATCGTGCTTGGCCTTCATCTCCTCATATTCGAGGAACATGCCATATTCGCTTTCCGGCATGCCGATGGTGTCGAGCAAATGCGAATAGGCGGCGATGTGCACCGTCTCCATGTTGGAGAACGCCGCCAGCATCATCTTGACCTCGACCGGCTTGAACACCCGGCCGTATTTCTCGTGGTAGCAATCCTGCACCTCGATATCGGCCTGGGTGAAGAAGCGGAAGATCTG
>LXQI01000015.1:0-68496 GCA_001683845.1 Erythrobacter sp. ANT-B3C2
GACAGAAGAGCCAGAACGATTCAAGGTCGATCCGTACCGCTACTCTGCGGGACTAAACAGGTAGGGCCATTGCCAACGGGTCGCTGCCGAAGGGATCACTGCGCGCCGGCGGCTTACCGGACGATGACAGGGGATCGAGCGAGCGCGAGAAAAGCGCCTCTGCCCCGGCGCGCCTTGCCTCAGGCTGCCCTCCAGCCGAGCGCCAGCCCCATCGCTGCCGCCACCACCAGCGTCCGGATGATCCCCCACCGCAAGCCAAAGATCACCCCCGCGGCCACCAATGCGATCAGCGCGGCGCCCCAGTCGAAAGTGGCAAGGTCCGGCACCTGCAGCCGCAGCGGCCCGGCCTCGGTCAAGGCCACGCGCGTGAACAGCACGTGCAGCCCGAACCAGAGCCCGAGGTTGGCAATCACGCCGACCACCGCCGCCGTCACCCCAGCAAGCCCGCCCTTCAGCCAGCGGGCGCGCTGGATCCGCACCATCCAGGGCGCAAAGGCGAAGATCCATAGAAAGCAGGGCGCGAAGGTGACCCAGGTGGTCAGCACCGCGCCCAGCACGCCCGCCACCAGTGGCGTGAACGGCTCGGGGGCGCGGAACGCGCCGAGGTAGCCGACGAATTGCGTCACCATGATCAGCGGGCCGGGCGTGGTCTCGGCCAGCCCCAGCCCGTCAGCCATCTCGCCGGGCTCCAGCCAGCCATAGCCCGCCACGGCCTCCTGCGCCATGTAGGCCAGCACCGCATAGGCGCCGCCGAAGGTGACCACGGCCAGTTGGGAGAAGAACAGCCCGATATCCCACAGCACGTGGCCCGGCCCCAGCAGCAGCCACACCGCCATCATCGGCGCCGCCCAGATCGCACCCCACACCACGAACGCCGTGAGGCTGGCGGCCCACGGCGCCCGTCCGTCATCGACCACCGGGCCGGCCGGCTTGAGCGCCAGCAGGGCCGGCCGCTTGGCGCCCGCGATCGCCCCGAGGGCAAGCGCCGCCAGAACCACCAGTGGGAAGGACGCGGCAAAGAGGAACAGCGCCGCGAACGCCGCCACAGCCAGCCCCCGCTGGAACCCGGTGGCGAGCGCCCGCCCGGCGATCCGCAGCAACGCCTGCGCGATGATCGCCAGCACCGCGGCCTTGATTCCAAGGAACAGGGCCGCGAACCACTGGAGATCCGCCGCCAGCCCATAGAGAACGGAGAGCGCCAGCATCACCGCCGCCCCGGGAAGCACGAACAGGCCGCCCGCGACGAGGCCGCCCTTCCACCCATGCAGTTGCCAACCGGCCCAGGTGGCGAGCTGCTGCGCCTCGGGGCCGGGCAGCAAATGGCACAGATTCAGCGCCTGGAGGTATTCCTCTTCGTCGACCCAGCGCCGCTCCTCGACCAGTTCGCGGTGCATCAGCGCGATCTGCCCCGCCGGCCCGCCAAAGCTGAGGCAACCAATCCGCGCCGAGACACGGACCAGTTCCGAAAACGAAGGATGCTGCAATTTGCCCTCGGTCATGCCGTTCACACCTTCCCGTGCCGCCGGAGCGGGTCGCAAAGGCAACGCTTGGGCGCAGGGCCTGACCGGGAGGTTGCGTGGTCCCGGCTTGGCAAATCTACACAGATGCGACAGGTGCGCAAAGCCCGCTTCTCACCGCACACGGGCATCGAACTGCCCTAGAGCGGGTTGCCGTCGCGATCGCGGAAGATCTCGCGCCGGCCCACATGGTTAGCCGGGCCCACCAGCCCGTCCTCCTCCATCCGCTCGATCCACTTGGCCGCGGTGTTGTAGCCCACGCCCATCTGCCGCTGCAGCCACGATCCGCTGGCCTTCTGCCCCTCGAACACCACCTGGCAGGCTTGGCGATATTTGCGCTCTTCCGGGTTGTCGCTGCCGGTCAGGTCGTCGTCGAAGCCGAAGCCCCCATCATCGGGCTCCTCGGTGACCGAATCGACATAGGCCGGCTGGCCCTGGCCGCGCCAGTGATCGGCCACGCTCTCCACCTCCTCGTCGGAGACGAACGGCCCGTGCACGCGCTTCAAAGCGCCACTGCTCGGCTTGTAGAGCATGTCCCCCTTGCCCAGCAGCTGCTCGGCGCCCTGCTCGCCCAGAATGGTGCGGCTGTCGATCCGGCTGGTGACGTGGAAGCTGATCCGGGTGGGCAAATTGGCCTTGATCACGCCGGTGATCACATCGACCGAGGGGCGCTGCGTGGCCATGATCAAATGGATGCCCGCCGCGCGGCTCTTCTGGCTCAGGCGCTGGATCAGCACCTCGATCTCCTTGCCGATGGTCACCATCAGATCGGCCAGCTCGTCCACGATCAACACGATCTGCGGCAGCGTCTCGTAATCGAGCTGCTCCTCCTCGAACAGCTCTTCGCCGGTCTCGGGGTCGAAGCCGGTCTGCACCCGGCGGCCCAGCGGCCTGCCCTTGGCCGCCGCCGCCTTAACCTTCTCGTTGAAGCCCGAGAGGTTGCGCACGCCGATGCTGGAGAGCATCCGATAACGCCGCTCCATCTCCTCCACTGCCCATTTCAGCGCCCGCACGCTCTTGGCGGGCTCGGTGACGACGGGCGAAAGCAGGTGCGGAATGTCGTCATAGACCTTCAGCTCCAGCACCTTGGGATCGATCAGGATCAGCCGCATCTCGGCCGGGGTGAAGCGATAGAGCAGGCTCAGCAGGATGCAGTTGAGCCCCACGGATTTGCCTGCGCCGGTGGTGCCCGCCACCAGCAGATGCGGCATGGCGGCCAGATCGGCCACCACCGGCTCGCCGGCAATGTCCTTGCCCAGGATCATCGGCAGATTGCCCTTGGCTTCGGCAAAGGCCTCGCTGGCGGCCAGCTCCTTGAAGCTGACGGTCTGCCGGTCCGCATTGGGCAGCTCGATGCCCATCACCGTGCGCCCGGGAATGGACGAGACGCGCGCGCTGATCGCGCTCATGTTGCGAGCGATATCTTCGGCGAGGCCGATCACGCGCGCCGCCTTGGTGCCCGGCGCGGGCTCCAGCTCGTACATCGTCACCACCGGGCCCATGCGCACCGCGGTGATCGCGCCCTTGACGTTGAAATCCTCCAGCACGCTTTCGAGCAGCCGGGCATTGCTCTCCAGCGCCCCCTTGTCGAGCCGGGGGCCACGGTCGGGCGGCGCATCGGCCAGCAGGTCGAGGCTGGGCAGCTCCAACTCGCCGAACAGCTCTTTCTGGGTCGCCTTGGCCGGGGTGGCCGGACGCGGAGGGGCACGCGGATCGCTGATCTCGGGACCCTTTCGCACCGGCGCCTCATCGTCCTGCCCGTCCAGCAGCAGCGGCGCGCGCCGCTCGCGCTTGCGCGGGCGCAGCGGCGGCTCGTCGCCATCGTCCTCGACGCCCGGCGCGCGGCGGCGCAGCACCGAGGGCAGCGCCATCAGCTGGCGCCAGTCCAGCGCGAACACCCGGCCGGCAAGCAACACGCCGCCCGCCAGGCAAAACACCGCTCCGGCCAGCATGCCCCAGCCCTGCGCCTCGGGCGGCAACAGCGCGGCAAGCGCCTGCACCAGTCCGGCGCCTAGCATCCCGGCGAGCCCGCCGAGCGAAGCGGGCAACCCGCCCACATTCTCGAATGCCAGCGCCAGCACGCTCGCCAGCAGCACCATCGCCAGCAGCAGCAGCGCAAAGGCGCGCCACCAGCGCAGCCCATGCGGCGTTTCCGCCTGCTCGGCATCGCGCCACAGCTTGCGCGCAAAGGCGAACAGCAGCGGCAGCAGCATGATGGCAACTAGGCCGAAGGCGGTCAGCGCGCCATCGGCGGCATAGGCGCCGGGCAGGCCCATCCAGTTGGCCGCGGCGCCCCCCGCGGCGGTGGAGAACGATGGGTCGGTCTGCTCGTAGCTGGCGAGCGCCAGCGCCAGGAACAGCATCGCGGCAAACAGCAGCGCGGCGCCGGCCAGCTGCCCGGCACGCGCCATCGAGCGGCGGAACGCGGCGCGCCAATCGGCCGGCGGCTGGCGGCTCATCGCCCGGGTGGCCATCGTCGTTCCCCTTTCGTGCACATCATCGTCGATGCGCCGTTCCCCGTCAACATTTCGGCCCTCAACGGGTGGTCGACAGACCGTCGATCGCCGCCCAGCAGCGCCACTTCAGGCGTTCGGCCCGGGGCCGGTCCATGCCCCCCAGCGCGATCACTGGCATCGCTGCCCACCGCGCCAGCAGGCGAAATCGCAGCGGCCCCAGCACCGCCGCGCCCGGATGCGAGCGGGTGGCGAACACCGGCGAGAGCATCAATGCATCGGCTCGCGCCCGGTTTGCCTGCGCAATCTCGCGCAGATCATGCGCGGTGGCGATGCCCAGCAGACCCGCCCGACGCGGCGCCAGCATCAGCGGCGCGCCATACACCCCGTTCGCGCCCCATTCGCGCGCCGTCTGCGCGCTATCCGCCAAGATCACCAAATGCCTGCGAGCGCGACAAATCCGCCGCAGCGCGCGAAACCGCGCCACCCGCTCCTCCGGCGGCAGATGATAGTGGCGGAACACGAAGCCAGATCCGCCCGGCAGCCGCAGCAGCGCCCGCTCCAGCACGCCATCGTTGCGCTCGTCCGAAAGCAGCCACAATGCGGGCAGAGGGTGGCGGGCGCGCATCGCCCCGCTATATCCCGCCACCATGGAATGCACAGCCGCCGAGCCCCTCGCCCGGATCGAGGCCCGCATCGCCCAGGCGTGCCGCATCGCCGCGCGCGACCGCAACGCCGTCACCCTCATCGCCATCAGCAAGACGCACCCGGCCGAAGGCATCGCCCCGCTGATCGAGGCCGGCCAGGGTGTGTTCGGCGAGAACCGCGTGGCCGAGGCGCAGGGCAAATGGCCCGCGCTGCGCGAGCGGCATCCCGGGATCGAACTGCACCTCGTCGGCCAGCTGCAATCGAACAAGGCCGAAGAGGCGGTGGCGCTGTTCGACGCGATCCACTCGCTCGATCGGCCAAGCCTCGTATCCGCACTGGCCAAGGCGATGGACAAAGCGGGCCGCCGCCCACCCTGCTTCGTGCAGGTCAATATCGGCGCAGAGGAGCAGAAGGGCGGCTGCCCGATTCCCCAGCTGCCCGCCCTGCTCGAACAGGCGCGTGAGGCCCACCTGCCGCTCGCCGGGCTGATGTGCGTGCCGCCGTTCGACATCGAGCCCGCGCCATTCTTCGCGCTGCTCGACAAGCTGGCGCGAGACAACGGGCTGACGGGCGAGGCGGCCAGCCTCTCGATGGGCATGAGCGGCGATTTCGAAACCGCGATCATGCTCGGCGCCACCCACATCCGCATCGGCACCGCCCTGTTCGGCGGACGCTCCTAGCAAGGTCGATCGCCGAGGCCTCCCGGAACACCCGTCTCCCCGGTCCATTGCCCTTACAAGAAACACGAATCTGGAGACTGCATCATGTTTGGCTGGGCCATCACCCTGGGAATTATCGCCCTCATCGCCGCCATCCTCGGCTTTGGCGGCATTGCCGGCGCCTTGGTCGATATCGCCATCATCATCTTCGTGATCGCGCTGATTGGCGCGGCCATTTTCGCCATTCTCGGGTGGAAGGCTGCCAAGGCGATCGGTAACAAATTGTAGGTAGCAAGGCACACACCAGGCCGGGCTTGGGAGGACGATAGCCCACGTCGCCGGTCTGGTGCGTGCAGCCCCGCTGCCGCCGCTAAACCACCGCCTCATCCTGCCCCACCGGATCGGCCACTGCCTCCGAGGCAGCCGCCAGCAGCGCCGCATCCAGCCGCTCCAGCCGCTCCTCGCCGGCCACCTTCCCGCCGAGCAGGTCGGTGACATAGAACGTATCCACCGCGCGCTCGCCATAATGCGTAACGTGCGCCGAGTTGACCATCAGCCGTTCCTCGAACAGCACCCGCGCCAGCCGGTTGAGCAGCGCCGGGCGATCGCGGGCGATCACCTCGATCACGGTGAAGCGGTTCGATGCCTCGTGGTCGAAAGACACCTGCGGATGCACCTCGAAACTCGCCGCGCGGGGCCGGGCCAGCGGGCGCCGGGCCAGCTGCGGCACCAGTTCGATCCGGTTCGCCAGGCAATCGCGGATGTGGCTCTCCAGCCGCTCGAGCATATGCCCTTCGCGGAACGGCTGCCCGAGCGGATCCTGCACCAGGAAATTGTCCACCGCCTTGCCCATCCGCGTGGTGTGGATGCGCGCATCGATGATGTTGCCGCCCGCCAGGTGAATCGCCCCGGCGATGCGGTAGAACAGGCCCGGGTGGTCGTCAGCAATCACCGTCACCAGCGTGGCGCCGCGCGCCGGATAGAAATGCGCATGGATCGACAGGCGGTGCCCCTCGCGCCGCGCCTCGGCGAGGTGCGGCAGATTAAGCGCGATCACATCCTCCGGCTCGGCGATCCAATAGGCATCGTCGAACCGGTCGCCAATCTCCTCAAGCACCCCGCCTGAACCATCGGCGCGCTCGCCCAGCAACTCGGCCACGCGCTCCTGCTTGGCCGCCACCCGCTCGCCGCGCCCGTGGCGCAGGTGCCCCAGCCGCATCCGCTCCTCGGCCAGTTCGTAAAGCTGACCGATCAGCTGGCGCTTCCAACCATTCCAGATGCCCGGCCCCACCGCACGGATATCGACGATGGTCAGCACCGTCAGCTGGCGCAGCCGCTCCAAATTCTGCACCTGGGCGACGAAATCCTCGATCGTCTTGGGGTCGGAAAGGTCGCGCTTGAAGGCGGTGGCGCTCATCAGCAGGTGCCAGCGCACCAGCCAGGCGACCAGCTCGGTTTCGCCCTCGTCCATCCCTAGCCGCGGGCACAGCCGCTCGGCCAGTTGTGCGCCCAGCACCGAATGGTCGCCCCCGCGCCCCTTGGCGATATCGTGCAGCAGAATCGCCACGTAGAGCACGCGGCGCTGCGCCAGCCGGCGGATGATCACGGTGGCCAGCGGATGGTCCTCCGCCAGTTCCCCCCGCTCGATCTGCGAACACAGGCCGATCGCCCGAATGGTGTGCTCATCCACCGTGTAATGGTGGTACATGTCGAACTGCATCTGCGCGCCGACCTTGCCGAAATCGGGCACGAAGCGGCCGAACACGCCCGCATCGTTCATCCAGCGCAGCACCGTCTCGGGGTCGTTCCGCCCGGCTAGCAGCTCGAGGAACAGCGCATTGGCGCGCAGGTCCTCGCGCATCTCGGCTTTGATCAGCTCGGCATCGCGGCGGATCAGGCGGATGGTGGTGGGGTGCACCTCCAGCCCCTCCGCCTCGGCCACCCGGAAGATCTCGATCAGCCGCACCGGATCGTCCCTGAACCACTCGTCGTCCGGCGCGCTCAGCCGTCCCTTGGCCACCTTGTACCCCGCCACCATGCGCTCCTTGAGCTTGTCCCGCAGCCGCGAGAGGCCGCGCAGCGGGCGCGCGGTGGCCTGCTCGTCGAAATGGGCGAGGAACACGCCCGTCAAGTGCCCCACATGGCGCGCCTGCAGAAAATAGAACTGCATGAACCGCTCGACTGCGCTCTTGCCCGGCCGATCGGCAAAGTTCATCCGCCGCGCCACCTCCTGCTGCAGGTCGAAGGTCAGCCGGTCCTCCGCGCGCCCGGTGACGGTGTGCAAATGGCAGCGCACCGCCATCAGGAAGCCCTCGGCCCGGCGGAAGCTGCGATATTCGCGGGCCGTGAACAACCCCACGTCGACCAGATCGGCCGCGCTGCGCACGCGGTGGAGATATTTGGCGATCCAGTACAGCGTCTGCAGGTCGCGCAGGCCGCCCTTGCCGTCCTTCACATTGGGCTCCACCACATAGCGGCTGTCGCCCATCCTTTTGTGCCGCGCGTTGCGCTCGTCCAGCTTTTCGGAGATGAAGCGCTGCTCGGACCCGGCCACCACCTCGCTCCAGAACCGCCGCCCGGCCGCCTCGTACAGCGGCTGGTCGCCCCACAGATAGCGCCCCTCCAGCAGCGCCGTGCGGATCGTCAGATCGGCCCGCGCCAGGCGTACCATCTCGTCCACCGAGCGGCTCGAATGGCCCACCTTCAGCCCCAGGTCCCACAGATAATAGAGCATTGCCTCGATCACCTGCCCGCACCGGGGCGAGGGCTTGCCCGGGGTGAGGAAGGCGATGTCCACGTCCGAATGCGGCGCCATCTCGCCGCGCCCATAGCCGCCCACCGCGATCAGCGTGAGCCGCTCGGCGTCCGGGCGGCCGTCCGAGGGGTGGAGGTCGGTTACGACATGGTCGTGGATCAGGCGGATCAGTTGGTCGATCAAGAAGGCGTGGCCGCGGGTGATCTCGTGCCCGGCGCTCGGGCGCTCGGCCAGCCGCCGGGTCAGCTCGGCCCGCCCGGCCTCCAGGCACTCGCGCAGCCGCGCCACGATCCGCGGGCGCGCAGCGGGCGTACCATGCTCGGCCACCAGCGCGGCAATGTCGCTCGCCGCCGCCCGTCGGTCGATCACCGCGCGCTGGTTGAGAATACGAAGGACGCTCACCTGCGCACAGATAGTCGCCCCGGCTGCCCCTGCCAACGCAGGCGTGCGCACCGCGCCCGCCCAGCCCGGCAAGCGGCCCGCGCACCCTGCGGCCAAACACCCCCGCCGGCCCCGGCTCGGCCGGCCTTCCACGCCGCCGCGTTCCATGCCAAAGCGCCGGACCTAACGGAAACAGGGCACGGGCATGATCGATCTCTTGGCGGCCGGGGCGGCAGGCGCCATCCGCTGGTCCGAACTCGGCCTGAGGCCCGGCTTCGAGATCTTCGGCTTCACCCTGCGCTATTATTCGCTGGCCTATCTGGCGGGGATCCTGCTCGCCTATTGGCACCTTGGCCGGATGATCCAGGCGCCCGGCAGCCCGATGGCGCAGCGCCATCTCGACGATCTGTTCTTCTGGTGCACGCTGGGCGTCATCCTGGGCGGACGGCTCGGCTATGCGGCCTTCTACCAGCCGGGCCTGTTCACCGGCTGGACCTCCAGCGAATTCGTCGCGTGGGATCTGCTGCGGCTGTGGGATGGCGGGATGAGCTTCCACGGCGGCGTCATCGGCGTCACCGCGGCGATCGCCTTCGTCGCCCTGCGCGCGGGGATCTCCTTCCTCCGCGTGTGCGACTTTATCGCGGTCAACGTGGGCTTTGGCATGCTGTTCGGGCGGCTGGCCAATTTCATCAATGGCGAGCTGTACGGCCGGCCGGGCGACGTGCCTTGGGCGATGATCTTCCCCGCCGATCCGCTGGGCCTCGCCCGCCATCCCAGCCAGCTCTACCAGGCGGTGCTGGAAGGCGCGCTGGTGGTGGCGGTGATGCTGCCGCTGTTCTGGTTCACCCGCGCCCGCTGGCGCCCGGGCCTGTTGGTGGGCACCTTTACAATGGTGATCTCCCTCGGCCGCTTTATCGCCGAGTTCTTTCGCGAGCCGGATGCGCATCTGGCCGATTTCGCGCGCGAGAGCGGGCTCAACATGGGCCAGTGGCTCACCATCCCGCTGATCCTGGGCGGGCTGGCGCTGGTGATCTGGGCGCTGCGCCGGCCGGAATTGAACAGCATGAAGCATACCGCCCCTGCCTGAGGATCAGGCCCCAGAGGAGGCGCTGCTGGCGGAGCGCTTCCGCCGCCTGATCGCGGATTCCGGGCCGATCAGCGTGCAGCACTTCATGGCCGAGGCCAACGCCCGCTACTACGCCGCGCGCGACCCGCTGGGGGCGGCAGGCGATTTCGTCACCGCGCCCGAGATCAGCCAGATGTTCGGCGAACTCGCCGGCCTGTGGCTGACCGACCTTTGGCTGCGCGCCGGCCAGCCCATGGGTGCACATTATGTCGAACTCGGCCCCGGCCGCGGCACTCTGGCTGCCGATGCGCTGCGAGCAATGGCGCCACACGGCCTCGCGCCGGGCATCCACCTCGTCGAAGGCTCACCCGCGCTGCGGCGGGTGCAGCAGGCCGCGCTGCCCGGCGCCACGTTTCACGAGGATCTCGCCAGCGTGCCAGAGGAGGGCCCGCTGCTGCTCGTCGCCAACGAGTTCCTCGACGCCCTGCCGATCCGCCCGTTGGTGCGCACCGAGGCGGGCTGGCGCGAGCGAATGGTCGGCCTCGATCCGCAGGGCCGCTTCGCCTTCATCGCCGGCGCCCGGCCGATGGACGCCGCCGTTCCGGCCGATCAGGCCACCGCCTTGCCGGGCACGATCCTCGAAACCTGCCCCGCCGCCGCTGCCGTTGTGCAGGAGATCGCCGGCCGGCTGGCGCGGCAGGGCGGCGCGGCGCTGCTGATCGATTACGGCTACGCGAATTCCCGCACCGGCTCCACCCTGCAGGCGGTGCACCGCCACCGGAAGGTCGCGGTCTTCGCCACCCCGGGCGAGGCCGATCTCACCGCCCATGTCGATTTCGCCACTCTCGCCCAGATTGCGCGGGCCCAGGGCGCGCGCTGGCTCGGCACGGCGGAGCAGGGCGCCTGGCTGCGCGCAATGGGGCTCGACCAGCGTGCCACCGCTCTGTCCACCCGCTATCCGGAGCGAAGCGGAGAGCTTGCGAGCGCGGTCGAGCGGCTTGCGGGGCCGGAGCAAATGGGGGTGCTGTTCAAAGTAATGGGCCTCGCCGCACCCGGCTGGCCCGCTGCCGCCGGCTTCTGAATCGGCCAGTCCGCCCCATAGAAGCGCCGTGCACCGCCAAGGGCGGAACGGCCACCGCCTCCCGCCCGTTCTCTCCAGCAGGTCCCCCGCGACCATGCGGGAATATTCGAAGATCAGGAGACAAATCATGGGTGAATACGAACCCGAGGATTCCCGCAAGGTCACGCTGGGCAATAGCACCGCACCCGGCGAGCCGCCCCGCACCGGCCCGCGCGAAGGCGAGACCCGCGATCCGAACAGCAAGGGCGAGCAGGGCATACGCGCCGCACCACAGAGTGCAGCCGACGAACCCGCTGATTCGGAGCTGGGCCAAACCGCCCGCTCCAGCCCGAACCAGGCCGGCCAATCGCAGAGCCAGTCTCAAACCCAATCCCGCGGCGGCCAGACGCAATCACTCGGCGGCCAGACGCAATCACTCGGCGGGATGAGCCAATCCCAGGGCCGCTCCGTCGCAGCCCTGCAGCCCGAGCCGGAGCACGGCCAGACCCGGCAGGCCTCCCCGCCCGCCACCGCCCAGTACGAAAGCGGGCTCCCCACCGGGGGGGACGATTACATCGACAATGTGGACGGCAACACCGCGCCCGATCCCGCCGGCACCCCGCAAGCTATGCAGCAGGCCGATCCCGATGCCGAACGCAAGCGCCGCGAACAGGCCGCCAGCCAGAGCGGCACCGAAACCCCGCAGAACATGGGCGAGCCCGACCGTCCAGAAGGCGAGGACGACGAGGACGGGCTTGACCCGGACGAGGCGGGCTACGGCGGCGGCGGCGAGGAGCGGCTCGACAAGATCAACAAGGACGGTTGATCCGCCGCGTGTGTTACGGGCGAGGCGGCGCCCCGCCACTCAGGCAGCGTCGGATGCGTGGGCCCAGTTCCAGCAGGAGCAGGATCGGCGTTGCCCACAGCCAGGTGAGCAGCGCCGCCTCCACCCAGCCGCGTTTCTCGGGCAGGCGGATGCTGCAACGGTAGGCGTCGATGAGCCCTTCGGGCGTGCAGGTCGATGGCCAGTAGGCCTGGGAAAGCAGGTACATCCCCAGCACACCCCAGCCTACCAGCGCCACTGCCAGGACCGCATAGCGGCTGGCGCGCACGTCTGGGTGCCCATGTTCGCCCGGTCTGGTGAGGCGCGAGGTTCGCATGAAGCTCCCTCTACGCGAACATCGTTAACATTTTGCACCCGCCGTCTGGACCCGTTTCGGTCCGGTGCGTTATCCCTGCAAAGCCCAAAGGAGACCTTCGATGAGCGATGCAAGTGCCATCCAGGAGCACATGGAAGTGATCGGCGCCGATGGCGTCCCCGTCGGAACCGTAGACCGCGTCGAAGGCGATCGCATCAAGCTGACCAAAAGCAGCTCGGGCGCGGAGATCGAGGGCGCGGAAGGGGCCCATTCCGGCCACCACCACTACATTTCGCTCGGCCTCGTCGCCGAGGTCGAGGGCGATCAGGTCCGCCTTAGCGCCACGGCCGCCAACGCCCTGCTGTTCGAGGAGGAAGAGGACGGCTGAGCACGCGTCCCGTCCGCCCCATCACTGACAGGCAAGGCATTCCTCGTAATCGGTCTGCTCGCCCCCAAGCTCGAACTTGGGCAGCGCCGTCGTATTGTCCGCTTCCACCCCGCCAGCGAAACCGGCCCGCTGCACACTCTTCGAGCGCAGGTAATACAATGATTTGATCCCGCGCTCCCAGGCCTGGAAGTGCAGCATCATCAGGTCCCACTTGTCGACATCGGCGGGGATGAACAGATTGAGGCTCTGCGCCTGGTCGATGAATGGCGCGCGGTCGGCGGCGAATTCCAGCAACCAGCGCTGGTCGATCTCGAAACTGGTGCGGTAAACCGCCTTTTCCTCCGGCGTCAGGCAGTCGAGGTGCTGGACCGATCCGCCTTTTTCCAGGATCGAGTTCCACACATTGGTCGAATCCTTCGCCTTCTCCCGCAGCAGCGCCTCGAGATAGGGGTTCTTGACCACGAAGCTGCCCGAGAGCGTCTTATGCGTGTAGATATTGGCCGGGATCGGTTCGATACAGGCGCTGGTGCCGCCGCAGATGATGCTGATGCTGGCGGTGGGCGCGATCGCCATCTTGCAGCTGAAGCGCTCCATCACCCCCATGTCCTCGGCATCGGGGCAGGCGCCGCGCTCTTCGGCGAGCACCATCGAGGCCTCGTTGGCCCGGGCGCTGATCTGCTGGAACATCTTGAGGTTCCAGGCCTTGGCCATCGCGGTTTCCCAGCCGATGGACTTCAGCTGCAGGAAGGAGTGGAAGCCCATCACCCCCAGGCCCACACTGCGCTCGCGCATCGCCGAATAGCGGGCGCGCGCCATCTCAGGCGGGGCATGGTCGATGTAATCCTGCAGCACATTGTCGAGGAAGCGCATCACGTCCTCCACAAAGTGCTTGTCCGCATGCCACTCGTCCCACTTCTCCAGGTTCAACGAGGAGAGGCAGCACACCGCGGTGCGATCGTTGCCCAAATGGTCGCGCCCCGTCGGCAGGGTGATCTCGGCGCACAGGTTCGAGGTGGAAACCTTGAGGCCCAGCTCGCGGTGGTGGCGCGGCATCATCCGGTTCACCGTGTCGGAGAACACGATATAGGGCTCGCCCGTCGCCAGCCGCGTTTCCACCAGCTTCTGGAACAGCGAGCGCGCATCCACCGTCGCGCGCACGCTGCCATCCTTGGGGCTGGTCAGCGGCCACGGCTCGCCCGCCCGCACCGCCTCCATGAAGGCGTCGGTGATCAGCACGCCGTGGTGCAGGTTCAGCGCCTTGCGGTTGAAATCGCCCGATGGCTTGCGGATCTCGAGGAACTCCTCGATCTCCGGGTGGCTGACATCGAGATAGACCGCGGCCGATCCGCGCCGCAGCGAGCCTTGGCTGATCGCCAGCGTCAGCGAATCCATCACGCGGACGAAGGGAATGATCCCGCTGGTCTTGCCGTTGAGCCCCACCGGCTCGCCGATCCCGCGAACATTGCCCCAATAGGTGCCGATCCCGCCCCCGCGGCTGGCCAGCCACACATTCTCGTTCCAGGTGGCGACGATCCCCTCCAGGCTGTCGTCCACGCTGTTGAGATAGCAGCTGATCGGCAGGCCGCGCCCGGTGCCGCCGTTGGAGAGCACCGGGGTCGCCGGCATGAACCACAGCTTTGAGATGTAGTCGTACAGCCGGCGGGCATGCGCCTCGTCATCGGCATAGGCGTCGGCCACGCGGGCGAACAGGTCCTGGAAGCCTTCGCCCGGCAACAGGTAGCGGTCGCGCAGCGTGTCCTTGCCGAACTCGGTCAGCAGGTCGTCGCGCGCGGGCTCGGTGGGCACGGCGAAGCGGCGTGCGTTGATCGACTTGGAATCGCCCGCCTCGCGTTTGGCCACTGGCTCCGTCATCGGGGTGTCGCCCTTTTCCGCCGTCGCGTTCATGGTGTCGCCCTGCAAACCCATTGCCGCCTCGTCGCTGGTCCTGAAATCCATGCCCTGCCGCCCCTTGTCGATACGGCGCGCCATCGCTGGCATTCGCCCCGTGCCCGAATCGGCCGGCAGCGCTTCAGACTATCGCCACCCGTGCCGCTCCGGGGAAAAACTTATCCCCGGTTTGTTCTCATTGGGCGATGCGCGGCGCTCGCTGGCGCCCTCCCCAACATATAGATGCCCAGTGAGCCTCCTGCAATCCGACCCACAAGGGATAGTGGCTGGAAGCGAAACTCGACGCAAGGCCGCGCGGGCTGACCAAGGGTTAATGCGGAGGGCCTGAGCGGATGTCCAGCCGCCGCACGGCACGCGACGCGCGGGCCAAACGCACTTGCCGGCTCGCGCAAGCCCGAAAATGAAGCTGCGGAAAAGATTGCAACAATCCGGCAGGATGATGGGCGAGGGCTCCAGCCATCATCGCTTTGCTGGTCCCGGCGGCCGACGGATTGTCCGTTCGCGAGTGGAACGGCAACGCCTGCGGATCACTGGTGCGGTACCCTCCCGGCGGACCGAAGGAACACGACGTGGCGCTGGACGATCCATCTTTTTCGATCCGCCTCGGCGAGCCGGGTGCGCGGTTGCTGGGCAGCGTCGATCTGTCGATGATCCAGTCCCTGTGCGGCCAGCTCTTTACGGTTCCGAAGGGCGATCACCCGATCATTGTCGAGCTGACCACGCTCGGCGGAGACGCGGAGATGGGGCGGCGCGCCCTGCTCGAGATCGAGCTTGCGCGCGAGCGGTTCGCGCCCCGTCGGCTGGTGTTCCTGGGCAAGACCGTCGTCTATTCCGCCGGTGTCTCGTTGATGAGTGGCTTCCCGCGCGAGGATCGCTTCCTCACCAAGGATGCGATCCTGCTGATCCATTCCCGCCAGCTGGTGCAATCCCTTGAGCTATCGGGTCCGCTGCGCGGCAGCGTCCCGAAGGTCAAGTCGATGCTTCACCAACTCAAGTGCGGCCACGATGTGGAAGAGCAGGCGTTCGAAAAGCTGATTGCGGGGAGCCAGGTGGACATGGACACGCTGCTCGAGAAGGCGCTCTACAACTGGTATATTACCGCCGCCGAGGCGGTCGAACTGGGCCTCGTCGCCGACATCGTCTGACAGTGCGGGAGCCGGGCCCCACATCGCGCGTTGATCGGCACAAGGAGACGTCCGCATGAAACCCCCCGCGCCCACCACGACGCCCCTTTCCTCGGAAGAGCTGGAGAAGGACGCCGCCGAGGCCGGCGTCGCCTCCGACCAGTCGACCGGAGATGGCAGCGATCCTCACCTGCCGGCCAGCGAAGGTGAACTTGCCGGCAAGGCGGAGGGCCACAGCCCGACGCTCGAACGCAACATCGCCGAGCTTCCCCCGGGCTGATCGGCCGAGCTCGCCCCACACAGGCTGGGCCGTTGTGCACACCCTCGGCCGCTCCGCCGCCGCCCTTGCCATGGCGGGCTGCGCGAATCGCCCCGCCCAGCACGCTCAACCGGGTGGTGGAATACACCGCCAGCCGACAAAGGGCTTTGACCACCGGCCAGTCGGAGTTCGCGATGCTCGAGCCTTAGCGGGGCGGCTCACGGCACCAGCACCGTGTCGAGCGCCTCGGCATCGGTTTCGGGGTGGTCGAGCGTGAAATGCAGTCCGCGGCTCTCGTGCCGCCGCAGAGCGCATTGCACGATCAGATCGGCGCATTGCAGCAGGTTGCGCAGCTCCACCAGGTCGGTCGTTACGCGGAAATGGCCGTAATAATCGTCGATCTCGCCGTGCAGCAGCGCAATGCGGTGCGCCGCGCGCTCCAGCCGCTTGGTGGTGCGTACGATGCCGACATAGTTCCACATGAAGCGGCGGATCTCGGTCCAGTTCTGCTTGATCACCACCTCCTCGTCCGAATCGGTCACGCGGCTCTCGTCCCATTCTCGGATCGTTGGGGGCATGGGGAACTCGTCCCAGCGATCGAGGATGTCCTGCGCCGACGCCTCGCCGAACACGAAGCACTCGAGCAGCGAGTTGGAGGCGAGCCGGTTGGCGCCATGCAGCCCGCTCTCGGTGCACTCCCCCGCCGCATAGAGCCCCGGCAGATCGGTGCGCCCGGTGAGATCGATCACGATGCCCCCGCAGGTGTAATGCTGCGCGGGCACCACCGGGATCGGCTCGCGGGTCATGTCGATGTCGAGGCGAAGCAGCTTCTCGTGGATGTTGGGAAAATGCCCGCGCACGAAATCGGCGCCCATGTGGCTGATGTCGAGATGCACGCAATCGAGCCCGAAGCGCTTGATCTCGGCATCGATTGCCCGCGCCACGATATCGCGCGGGGCCAGCTCCATCCGCTCGGGGTCGTAGAATTCCATGAAACGCTTGGCCGTGCGCGGGTTGATCAGCCGCCCGCCCTCGCCGCGCACCGCCTCGGTGATGAGAAAGTTCTTCACCCCCAGATGGTAGAGGCAGGTTGGGTGGAACTGCATCATCTCCATGTTGGAGACCCGCGCCCCTGCCCGCCACGCCATCGCGATCCCGTCGCCGGTCGCCCCGCGCGGCGCGGTGGAGAACTGGTACACGCGGCCCGCACCCCCGGCCGCGAGGATGGTCGCGCGGGCGGTATAGGCGCCGATCTTGCCCGAGGGGTCCAGCGCATAGACGCCCCACACCCGGCCCGAACCCGAATAGCGCTCCTCGTTGCGGCCGGTGATCAGCTCGACGCAGGTGCGGTCGGGCAGCAGGGTGATGTTGGGATGCGCCTCGGCCGCCGCCAGCAGCGCCGCCTGCACCGCGCGGCCCGTGGCATCGGCCACATGAACGATGCGCCGGTGCGAATGACCGCCCTCGCGGGTGAGATGCAGGTCCGCCCCGGCGGTGTTGAACGGCACGCCCAGTTCGGACAATCGCGCGATCGCCCGGGGCGCGCGCTCGACCACGAACTCCACCGTCTCGCGTCGGTTGAGCCCGGCCCCGGCAACCATCGTATCGCGAATATGATTGTCGAACGTATCGCCCGCATCCAGCACCGCAGCGATCCCCCCCTGCGCCCAATGGGTCGAGCCGCCGGTCAGCGGTCCCTTCGCCAGCACCAGCACCTTGTGCTGCTGGGCGAGCGTCAGCGCAGCGGTCAGCCCGGCCGCGCCGGAACCGATGATGAGAATGTCGGCTTCGTTCATTGTGCCCCTGTTGCACAGCCGATGCGCGCGGGACAGGGGGGTCAGCAGCGCGGGAGGGGAGCCGATGCAAGCCGATGCGAGGGAACTGCAAAGCCGCCGTGCGGTGCTGTCGGAGGTGGCGGCACTGCCACTGGCGGGCTGCATGCGCGGCGGCCCCGTTCCATCCAGCGGCTGCCTGTGGCAACGCTCAACCTCCGGCACGACTAGCGGCCGACCTGCTCGCCTGAAGCTCATCACGGCGGCCCTGCGCGCGGTCGAGCCGACGTGATGGCGCTGCAGGATGCGGCCAAGGCCTTGCCCAACCCGGCCGAAACGATCGCACGCGAATTGGGCTACCCCCATTTCCATTTCGTCGCCGTCGAACCGGAAGAGGCGCCCAAGCGCTAGGCAATGCGATCTTCTCCCGCCCCCGGCGGTCAAGGTCGCCCGCCGCAAGCTGGAGCCCGTTTCGGATTACCGCACTGCTATCCGGGTGCGGGTGATGAGCGGCAATGGCTCGGTCGATGTGGTGGGCACGCATCTGGCAGTAGCTAAAGATCAGGGCGCGGTGCGGGCCCGCCAGCTGGCCGATCTGCTCGGCCGGCTGCCAGCCGCCGAAGTACCGCTGACGGCGCCGGGCGATTTTACCGCGACGCTGTGCCCCGCTGACGAGGCTCCGCTAGGGGCCTTCGCTCGCCACCTGCGCCCCCTCGGCCTGGGTGGTCAGCTGAACGAACACATCCTCCAGGTCGGGCTCGCGCGTGGTCACGTCCTCGATCACGTGGCCCTGCCGCTGGATTGCGGCGAGCACTTGACCGGCGCTCGCTTTGTCGCGGTCGTAAGTGATCTCCAGCGTACGCGGATCGAGCGCCACCGCCTTGCAATAGGCCGGGTCGTCCGGCAGCGGCGCGGTGATCTCGCGTTCCACCGTGAGGCGCACGATCTTCTCGCGCGCCATGCCCACCAGCTCGCGGGTGGTCTTGTTGGCGATCACCTCACCATGGTTGATGATGGCGATGCGGTCGCACAATTGCTCGGCCTCTTCGAGGTAATGGGTGGTCAGCACCACCGTCACCCCCTCGCGGTTCAGCTCCATCACCAGCTCCCACAGCTGGCGGCGCAGCTCCACGTCCACCCCGGCAGTCGGCTCGTCGAGCACCAGCACCGGCGGCGAATGGACCATCGCCTTGGCGATCAGCAGCCGCCGCTTCATGCCCCCCGAAAGCGAGCGGGCATAGGCATCGCGCTTGTCCGCCAGGTGCACCGCGCGCAGCAGCTCCTCGGAGCGGCGCAGCACCTTGGTCACGCCATACATGCCGGCCTGGTTCTCCAGCACCTCGAAAGGCGTGAAGAACGGATCGAACACGATTTCCTGCGGCACAATGCCGATCGACAGCTTGGCGTTGCGATGATCGCGGTCGATATCATGGCCCCAGATCCGGATGGTGCCGCCGGTCTTCATCACCAGCCCGGCCATGATGTTGATCAGGGTGGATTTGCCCGCGCCATTGGGCCCCAGCAGGCCGAACACGCCACCTTCAGGCACCTCCAGATTGATCCCCTTGAGCGCCAGCTTGGCGGGCGCGTTGCCCTGCGCCGCATATTCCTTGACCAGATCGCGAATCGCGATCGCCGGTTCGCTGGCGCTGCCTTGCTGCATCGCTGTGCCCTGTGGCGAAGCACCGGGGCGGCGTAAAGGCTGCGTGCGGCAAAGCAGGATTGCGGCGGGTCCGCCGGGGCGATATTGCAAGCGCGATGGACGAATATGTGCCCGAAATTACGAGGGTAGAGACCCACAGCGTCTGGTGCGACGGTGCCGGTGATATTCGCGGCGGGCCCAACCTGCGGCCCGCAGCGCTCGGCCATCCGCGAGTCTACATGCAGATCGACGAGCACGGCTTCGTCGATTGCGGCTATTGCGACCGGCGCTTCGTGCTAATCGCCGGAGCGGCGGACCGCTCGCTGCACGAGCTTTCGCCAGGCCATCTGCCCGAGCCCCCACCCGGGCCCGCACCGGAAACCAAGTAAGAGCCCGGCCGAACGTCCGCCCCGCATCCTTCTGCTGTCAGCGCGTATTCAGAGAGGGCAGGGCATGGTATTATCGGGATCAGGCACGCCAACGATCCGGAGATCAATCATGAAGACCGCTGCCGCCATTTTCACCGCCGCCCTCCTGCCGCTTGCCGCCGCTCCGGCCCTCGCCGAGACGCGCGCCGAGCGGAACGAGGCGCGCGTCGCCGAACGGCTCGAGGGCCGGGAAGCCGGCGAGCCGGTGAGCTGCATCTTCGCGCCGCGCAGCCACGGTCTGGAAGTGATCGAGCATGTCGGCATCCTCTACGAAGCTGGCGACACGATCTACCTCGCCCGCGTGGTGCACCCCCGCTCGCTCGGCTTCGGCGATGCGCTGATCATCCAGCGGCGCGGTAGCTCGTTGTGCAAGCATGACATGACCCGCACGTTCGACCGGGGAAGCCAGATCAACGGCGTCGTATTTTTCGAGGACTTCGTTCCCTACACCGATCGCGGCGACGGCTGAGGCCTGCTCGGCCGGCGCTCGGACGCCAGACGGCAGGCAGCGCTCCCGTGGCCGGGCTCAGCGGCCGGCCATGGCCTTGACCTTGCGCAGATAGGTGCGCCCGATCCGCAGCATCTCGCCATTGTGGAGCTCGGCACACCAGACCCCCAGCCCCTCGTGCCGCAAGCCCCGGATGCGGTCCCGGCGCAGGATGGTGGAGCGGTGGATGCGAATGAACCGCTCGGGATCCAGCCGCCCTTCGAGCCCGGCGATGGTCTGCAGCAGCAAATAGCTGCGTTCTTCCCCGCCGCCGAGCCGCAGCCGGACGTAATCGCGCTCGGCGTCGATCTGCTCGACCTGCGCGGCGTCGATCCGCAGCAATTCGGAGCGGTGCGGGATCCAGAACTCGGTCAGCCACTCGCCTGCCCCGCTGCTGCTGCTGCTGCTGCTGCTGCGCTCGCGGCGGGTGACGGCCCGGTCGATCGCGCGTTCCAGCCGATCGGCACCGACGGGCTTCAGCACGTAATCGACCGCGTCGATGTCGAACGCCTGGACCGCAAAATCCTCGTGCGCGGTCACGAAGATGATCGCCGGCACCCGCTCGCGCCGGGCCAGCTGGCGGGCCACCGCAAGGCCATCGAGCCCCGGCATGGTCATATCGAGCAGCAGCAGGTCGGGCTTCAGCTTTTCCGCCAGCCGCAGCGCCGCCTCGCCATCGCTGGCGGTGCCGACGACAACCGCGAGCTGCTCCATCTCGGCGCACAGCACCTGCATGCGCTCGATCGCCAGCGGCTCGTCGTCGACGATCAGGGTGCGCAGGGCCGTTTCGGGGTTGGCCGTCATCATCGCTCCTGCATGATCAAGGGCAACCGCAGCTGCGTTGCGTATCCCCCCGGCACCGCGCCGGTCACCACCGTGGCCTCGGCGCCGAACCGGGCCTCGAGCCGCTCGCGCACATTGGCGAGGCCGATGCCGAAGCCGCTCTCCGGCGCTTCCGATCGCGTTCCGCCGCCATTATCGGCCACACCGATGACCAACCGGCCATATTCCACCCGCGCGGAAACCGTGATCGTGACCTGGCGGCTGGAGGGGGCGACCGCGTGCTTGACCGAGTTCTCCACCAGCGGCTGCAGGATCATGCCCGGCACCCGGGCCTCCTCTAGCTCGGGCGGAAGCTCGAATTCGGCCCGCAGCCGCTGGGGAAAGCGAACCGCCTCGATGTCGAGATAGAGCTGCTGCAGCGCGAACTCGGCGCGCAGCGGCACGTCGCTGGTCGGATCCTCGGCCAGGCTGCGGCGGTAGAAGGTAGAGATCATCTGGATCATCTTCTCGGCCGCGTTGGTGCGGCCGGTCAACACCAGCGCAGAAAGCGAATTGAGCGTATTGAACAGGAAATGCGGGTTCACCTGGTAGCGCAACGAGCGCAGCTCGGCGGCCTTGGCGGCGCGGCGGTACTCGCCCTCGCGCCGCTCCGCTGCCCGCGCTTTCTCGCCGGTCTGCAGCGCCAGGTAGAGCGCGCACCAGGCGAGCATCATGAAATAGCGGCTGAACAGCAGCTCCACCAACTGGTCGGAGCCCTTGCCAAGCCATTGTTCGGCCCGAATCGTCACCGTGCCGGCGGCGGCCGGCTGTGGACGCGAGACCGCCGGCAGCGCAGCGCCGGGGATGTCGACCAGCAGGTCGCCCCCCGGGCTGCGGCGGACCTCGAACCCGCGCTGCTGGGCGACGCGGCCGAACACCTGCTCCTCCATGTCGGCGAAAATCAGCCGGTTGGCCTGCGCGATCGCCAGCGAGACCGGCAGCGAGAGCAGCAGTGCGGCGGTGATCTTCACCCATAGCGCGGTTTCGTCGAACAGCCGCAGCACCAGCCACAGCCCCAACGTGATGACCACCCCGGCAAGGCAGGCGAGGGTGCGGCGCCAGAGGATCGCCTGCTCGAAGCCCAGATCCAGCAGGTCGCCGCGTGCAGTGGTCAGCAGGAAATAGCACAGCCACAACCCCGCCGCGCTGGCGAGCACGGTGACGAAGGGCACGCGCGCGCTGTCGGTCTCGGCTGTCTCGCGCTCCACCGGCTTGCCTTAGCGCCGGTGGCGCTCGCCACGCCAGCCCCGACGTCGAGCGGAATCGGCGCTTGATCGATGGCGGGTGGCGCCGCCGGGCAGCCTGCGGCGCAAGCAGCATCTTCGCCATCAGCGGCAGGGGGGCTGCCCAAACCGCTTGGCCTGCGCGCGCCTTTTCGCTTAAGGCTCGCACCCGAACGAGGGACGATGTGTGACGATCGTTGAGGACCGGCCCGACGCCGGACACGCCACCGCCCGCCGGGCGATGATCGACAGCCAGCTGCGCACCAGCGGCATCAACGCGCCTTTCGTGCTGCGGCGAATGGGCCAGGTGGCGCGCGAGCGCTTCGTGCCCGAGGCGCGCGCCGGCGCCGCTTACATGGATCGCGCGGTGCCGCTGGAAGGCGGGCGCTGGCTGGCCTCGCCGGCGGTGCAGGGCATGATGCTGCAGGAGGCACGCCCCAGATTGTCCGATCGCGCGCTGCTGATCGATGGAGGCAGCGGCTACATGGCCGAACTGCTGCGCCCGCTGGTCGGCTCGCTCGACATTGCCGATCCGGCGGCGGGCGCGGGCGGCGATGTCGGCCACGGCTATACGCTGCTGGTGGTGGACGGCGCGGTCGAGCAGCTGCCCGAGGTGCTCATCGGGCGGCTCGCGCCCGAAGCGCGGATCGTCACCGGGTTGGCGGAACAAAGCGTCACGCGCATCGCCGTGGGCCGGGTGGCGGCCGGTGCGGCGGCGCTGCTGCCGGTGGCCGAGCTGGGCATCCCGTTGCTGCCCGAATTTGCCGCCCCCAAGGGCTGGAGTTTCTGACCTTGCACCGTTGGAAGATCCGGCTGCTGACGGCGCTGGCTGTCGCTTGTGGCGCAAGCCCGGCGGCCGCCGATACGCTTCAGGAGGCGCTGGCGAAGGCCTATCGCGACAACCCGACGCTGGAGGGCGCCCGCGCGGGCCTGCGCGTGACCGACGAGACCGTGCCGATCGAACGCTCGGCCGCGCTCCCCTCCGTCAGCGGAACGGCCGGCTACAATGAATTCGTCTATGACAGCAACGCGTTCGGCGGCCCTGCGCGGCAGGCGACCGCGGGGCTGTCACTGGGAGTGCCGATCTTTCGCGGCGGGGCCACCCGCAACGCAATCCGCGCGGCCGAAACGCGCGTTCTCGCTGGACGGGCGGACCTGCGCGCCACCGAGAGCGCCATCTTCAGCCAGGTCGTGAACGCCTATATGAACGTGATCGCACAGGAGGCGCTGGTCGGGCTTTCACGCAACAATGTCGAGGTGCTCGGCATCAATCTGGAAGCGACCAGCGACCGTTTCGAGATCGGCGACCTGACCCGCACCGACGTCGCCCAGTCCGAGGCCAGGCTGGCGCTGGCGCGGGGCGACCTGCGCTCCGCCGAGGCCAATCTGATCGCCGCGCGCGAGGATTATATCGCCTTGGTGGGCGATGCGCCGGTCGATCTGCAGCCGCCGCCGCCGCTGCCCAATCTGCCCGAGAATGTCGGCACCGCGGTCGACGTGGCCCTCGAGAACAACCCCGACATCATTGCCACGGCCCGGCAGGCGCAAGCGGCCGGCTTCGACATTCGGGTGGCCGGCTCGACCCGCCTGCCGCGCATCGACGTGACCACGGGCGCCGATTACGGTACTTTCCTCGGCTCCCTGCCTGGCGGGCCGGCGGTCGCCTCGTCCAATGCCAGCACCGGGGTCGCGGTGGGCGCGCGGGCCACGATCCCGCTGTTCCAGGGCGGGTTGCCGGCTGCGCTCGAACGGCAGGCGCAGGCGCGCGCCTCGTTTGCGCTCGAGCAGGCGATCGCGGTCGAACGCGGCGTGATCGCGCAGGTGCGCGCCTCCTATTCGAGCTGGCGCGCCTCACTCGCGATCATCGCTTCGACGCAGGCGGCGGTCGACGCGGCGGCGCTGAGCCTGGAGGGCGTGCGAGCTGAAAACACGGTCGGCAACCGCACGGTCCTCGACATTCTCGATGCGCAGCGCGAACTGCTCTCGGCGCAGGTGCAGCTGATCACCGCGCGCCGCAACGCCTATGTCGCGGGCTTCTCGCTGCTGGCGGCGATGGGGCTGGCGGAAGCGCGCGACCTGGGTCTCGAGGGCGACGGGCCCCTCTACGACCCGGTGGTGAATTACGACCGGGTGCGCGGCATCGTGTGGGACTGGGCGCGCGACCCCGATCCGGTGGCGCAATCGCCGCGCACTGTCGACGTGCCCGCCCAGAACGCGGAGATTCCCGAAGCGCGCGAGGTCGACGAGCAATTCCAGCCATGAGTGCGGAGGAGCCCGATGTGCCGCCCGCTGGCGAGCCGTCGCTGGATGAGATTCTCGCCTCTATCAAGCAGGTGATCGAACGCGAGCGGGAAGCCATCGGCAACGCGCCAGCCGCCCCTCCCTCGGCGCCCGCGCTCTTGGGAGATCCGGCCGACATTCTCGATCTCGGCGAAGCCGGGGTGGTGCTTCACGGAGATGGCGGGATGGAGCCAGCGGTTAGCTGGTTCGCCGCGGAGGGCGGTCCGTCCCGCAATCCGCTGGCGGGTGCCGGCGCGGCGGCTTCGGTGCGCCAGTCGCTGGCCACGCTCGAAGCGCTCGGGCGCTCCCTCGAGCAGCGGAGCATTGCCGCCCCGGGCGAGCTTTCGCTGGAACAGCTGGCCCGTGCCATGCTGCGGCCGATGCTCGCCAGCTGGCTCGATTCGCACCTCCCGCCGCTGGTGGAGCGGCTGGTGCGGGAGGAAATCGCCCGCATCCTCCGGCGGCCGGGCGAATAGCGCCCGCTTGCCCCGCTCGCCCACACGCCTACCTTCACCCGCATGAGCGAGCATGATCCGGGCGAACGCGCCCTTGCCAAGGCGAGCCGCGCGCTGGCCAAGATCGGCGGCGATGCCATCGAGCGCCACATCTTCCTGTGCGCCATTTCGGACAAGCAGGAATGCTGCCGCCGCGAGGTCGGCGAGCGCGCCTGGAAATACCTCAAGCGCCGGCTGAAGGAGCTGGGCCTCGCCGCTCACGGCGGGGTCCAGCGGACGAAGGCCGATTGCCTGCAGATCTGCGAGGCCGGGCCGGTCGCGCTCGTCTGGCCCGACCGCGTGTGGTATCATTCCTGCACCGAGGAGGTGCTCGAGCGGATTATTCAGGAGCATCTGATCGGCGGGATGCCGGTGGAGGATTACCGCTTGCGGCCGTCCTTCTGAGCCCATTGCTCATCGGCCTCGCGGCTTACGGCATCGTCGATCGCCTCGTCGTGCCCGGTGCCGCTGGACAGGAAAATCAGCCCCATCAGCGCGCTCGTCAGCAGCATAGTAAAGCCGATGCCAAGCGCGGCAGCGATAAACATATGCGCCGAGGCCAGGCCTGTCTCGCGATAGATCAGCACCAGTGCGATCAGCACCACGGCGATCGTCAGCGCCAGCATGCCCCACATAATCCGCCGGAACCGCAGCCAAGCATGCGCAGCGGTCTGCGGATCGTCGAGCGGGGAGCGCCTGGCCATCGGCTGCATGTGGCGCTTGCGAAGGGCTCGCGCAACGCCTGCTGTCGCGCGAACTGGTCGACCGGGCCCGTTCGTGTCATGATAGCGCAAGAACAGGCTGGGAGAAAAGTGGATGACGATCGGACGGATCATCGCCGGGCGCGAACCGGACATCGTCTCGTGCACCCCGCGCGACAGCGTGCGCGAAGCCGCGAAGCTGCTGGCGGCGCGGCGGATCGGCGCGCTGCCGGTGTTGGAAGGCAGCGAGGTGGTCGGCATCTTTTCCGAGCGCGACCTCCTCTATTGCGTCGCCAAGGAAGGCGAGGCGGCGCTGGCGCGGGCAGTGAGCGAGATGATGACCAGCCCGCCGATCTCGGTCGATCCGACTGTGAGCGCGCTCGATGCGCTCTCGCTGATGACCAAGCGGCGGATCCGCCACCTGCCGGTGATCGATGCGGGACGGCTGGTGGGCTTCGTTTCCATCGGCGATCTGGTCAAATACCGGATCGACCGGATCGAGTCCGAAGCCAAGGCGATGCGCGATTACATCCGCAGCGCTTGAGTCGGGGGCCGGGGAGCCCTACATCGCCCCCATGGCCGACGCGTTGACCCTCACTCCGGAGCTCGTTCCTCAGCTCACGCCGAAGCTAACGGCGGCAGCGGCGGAGCGCGTGGCGCTGATTGCCCGCAAGCAGGGCCGTGCGCCCGTGCTGCGGCTGGCGGTGGAGGGCGGTGGCTGCTCGGGCTTCCAGTACAAGTTCGACCTTGCGGATGGACCCGAGGCGGATGATCAGGTGAGCGAGACCGGCGGGGTGCGGCTGGTGGTCGATCCCGTCAGCCACCAGCTGGTCGCAGGCAGCATGGTCGATTACGTCGAATCGCTGGGCGGCGCGGCGTTCCGGGTGGAGAACCCCCAGGCGGCCGCGGGCTGCGGCTGCGGCTCCAGCTTCGGCATCTGAACCGCGCCCCCGGAACTGCCCTGCCGCGTGCGGATCGCCAGCTTTAACATCAACGGTATCCGGGCGCGGCTGCCGCGTCTGCTCGAATGGCTTGCGGAAACGCGGCCCGCGGTCGCTTGCCTGCAGGAGATCAAGTGCCAGGACGACGCCTTCCCGGTGACCGAGTTCGAGGCGATCGGCTACCAGGCGATCTGGCACGGGCAGAAGGGTTTCAATGGGGTGGCGATCCTCGCCGATGGCACCGCGCCGGTCGAGGCACAGCGCGGCCTGCCCGGCGACGGCGACGATGAGCAGGCGCGCTACATCGAGGCCGATGTGGGCGCCTTGCGCATCGTGAACCTCTACCTGCCCAACGGCAACCCGCAGCCGGGCCCCAAGTTCGATTACAAGCTCGCCTGGATGCGCCGCTTGCACGAGCGGATGGGGGAATTGCTCGCCGCTGAGATCCCCGCCGTGGTGGTGGGTGATTTCAACGTCATCGCGCAAGATCACGACACCTACTCAGTCCGCGCGATGGAGAGCGATGCGCTGATGCAGCCGGAGACGCGCGCAGCCTATGCGCGCATCCTCAACGATGGCTGGACCGATGCGATCGCCACCCTCAACCCGCAGGGCGGCGTGTGGACCTTCTGGGATTATCAGGCCGGCGCCTGGCAGCGCGACCAGGGGTTCCGCATCGATCACCTCCTGCTCTCGCCCGAATGCGCCGACCGGCTGGTCGCCGCGGGCGTGGACAAGGAATATCGCGGGCGCGAGCGGGCCAGCGACCACGCGCCGGTGTGGGTCGAGCTCCAGCCAGCACAGTAGCCGGCGTTCCTCAGCGGTAGAAGATGTGGCTGTCGATCGTTGCGCGCGCCAGCTTCGTACGCGCCCAGCTGGGCCGCACATAAGTGGCATGGAAGAACAGCGCATCGTTGACTTCGCTCTGCCACAATTCCTGGTGCGCAATGCGGGCGACGGCTTGCGCCCGCTCCCAGGCCCGCGTGCTCTGCGGCGCTGCGGGAATGCGCCCGCCCTTCACGAATGAGAACTGCCCGCGCTGGGTGACGACCGAGCAGTAGTCGCTGGGGAATTGCGGCGACTGGCTGCGATTGACGATCACCCGCGCCACCGCCAACTGCCCTTCGAGCGGCTCGCCGCGCGATTCGAAATACACCGCCTGTGCAAGGCAGGTGACATCGCGCGAGAGCGGCGCGGGGGCCGAAAAATCCACCACCAATTCACGCAGGGATTCTACCTCGACCGACGCGGGTGTTGCTTCGGGAAGCCGCTGGACGAGGGGCTCGGAAGTGAAGCGCGGCAGTGGCTCGGGCCCGGGCTGCGGTTCGAACGCCGGCAGGGCGATCAGTGGGGTAGAAGCAGCGGCCGTCGGGGTCGCCGATGAGTCGCTTTGGGCCACGGCGCCGGAACCGTGGATGGCAAACAGCATGACCGACAGCGTCAGAGCCGAGGCGAATGCCCCGGCCCACTGGGTTTTCAAGCTCATTCCATGATTGGCCTTGGGCAGCGAGTGCCGGATCAGGCCCGTCGTCGCGCAGGAATCTGGCGCGCGAATCGTTAAGCAGGCCTGCCGATCACCCCCGTCTGCGTGCTTGCCCGCCCGGCATCATTGCCCGGCAAAGCCGCCCTCGCTCGAAGTGCGTGCGCGCCCTGACCGCGCTGCGCCTACAAGTCAATTCGCAAGTGCAGCATTATCCGATGAAACGTTTCGCATCTGCGATATCGAGCTCCACCACCCACAGATCGCCATCCTGCCGCCGCCGCCGTTCGATAAAGTCCCAGAAGGCGGCGGGCTCCTCGGCATCCTGCAGCTTTGCGACGATCCAGGCACGGCTGCCGTCCGCCTGCGGCATCCGCTCGAACGCCTGTGCCGGCCCGCCCCGCTCGAGGCAGATCACCAGCAGAGTGCCCGCATCGCGCTCCCCCTTCGCGATTACTGTCGCGAAGCCACCGGCCGCCTCCACCGCGCGGATCAGCCCGGACACCTCGAGGTGGGCGGGCAGCCGCGGCGCGGGCTCAGCCGCCATTGCGATAGCCGGGCAGGCTGGAGAGCGGGATGTGCGAGCGCAGGAAGGTGCCGGTGCCGCGGCCGACCTCCTCGCCATCCTCGTCGGTCAAATGGGCCTCGGCGATGAACACGCGGCGCTTGCCGCTGACCCAGCGCCCCTCCGCCACCAACGTCCCCGTGCGCACCGGCGCGGTGAAATGGAGGTTGAAGGCGGTGGTCAGCAGAAAGCGATCGCTGACCAGCGAATTGGCCGCGTAGAACGCCGCATCGTCGAGCATCTTGAAGTAGATCGTGCCGTGCGCCGCGCCGGCGGCGTGGAAAAACCGCTCGGCCACCCCGAAGCGGATGCGGGCATGGCCCGGTGCAACGATCTCCAGCCGCGAATCGAATTGGCGGTTGATCGGTGCCGAGGCGTAGAGCAATTCGAGCGCGCGGTGATGGTGTGCGGCGCCGCCGGCCGCTGGCTCAGGCGGCATCCCGGTCGGTGGCATTGGTCAGCAGGGCGTATAGCGCCTCCTCGTCGGGCGCATGGCTCAGCGCTCCATGCATCCGCTCGTCCCGCGCCAGGCGCGAGATCGCAGCCAGCGCGTGCAGGTGAGTCGCACCGCAATTCTCAGGGGAAAGCAGCCCAAAGACGAGATCGACCGGCAACCCGTCGGCCGAAGCAAAATCGACCGGCTGGCGCAGCTTGATCAACGCCGCCACCGGCCGCGCCAGACCGGCGTAGCGCGCGTGGGGAATGGCCACACCCCGGCCGAACCCGGTGCTGCCTAGCTGTTCCCGCTCCTCCAGCTGCTCGACCACAATATCTGGATCGAGCCCCCAGCCCGACGCAAAGCGCTGCCCCAGCGCAGCAAAGATCGCGGGTTTGTCGGCGAGTCGGAGCATACCGACGGCTTCGGGCGTGGTGGCAAACAGGGCGTTCATGGCTTGGGTCTTTATCATCTGCACCGATTACGGCGTTGATACGGCAGGATTCGGGCCGAATAGGGCCCCGTCCCATTGCGGGAGCGATCAGGAAGGCTCGACCCAGCCGATCGATCCATCGTCGCGGCGATAGACCATGTTGTGCCGCCCGGTGCCAGCATTCTTGAAGAACAGCGCGCCCGTGTGGCGCAGATCGAGCATCATTACCGCATCGGAGACGCTGACATGCGGAATGTCGACTCGCGTTTCGGCGATCAGCAGCGGCGCGTCGCTCACCTCCTCGGCCTCGGGCTCCTCGGCGGCAAATACCGTATAGGCAGCGTCCTCGGCGCTGGCGGCATGGTTCGCCTGTTCGTGCCGGTCGGTCAGGCGGCGCTTGTAGCGGCGCAACTGCTTTTCGATCTTGTCGGCTGCCTGGTCGAAAGACAGGTGCGCATCCTGCGCCTGCCCGTGGCTCTTAAGCACCAGCCCGTTGTTGACGTGCAGCACGATGACGCAATCGAACGCGCTCGCCGGGGCCTTGCCGAAGGTAACGGTGCACGATTGCGCCCGGCTGAAGTACTTCTCAACAATAGCCCCGAGGCGGTCGCTCGCGTGATCCTGGAGGGCCGAGCCGGTATCGATCTGATGGCCGGAAACGCGGATATCCATGGGCGAGGTTCCTCCTGCTGGTGTTCGTCTGGCCCCGGCGCGGATGAAACCGATATCGGCGTCAATTCATCCAGAGCGGGGAGTCCAACGCTTCCACGAAGGCTTTGTGCCGGGCAAGCTCTGCTGCGCTCGGCGCATGGGGGCGCGGTTCGCGGAAGGGGCGCTGCCGGGGCCGGAAGATCGCAGCCGGAACAATGCCCGGCGCGGCGTTGCCGGCCAGCGCGAGGCCGATCTGCCGCCCTCCGGTCAGCTCGACATAGACCTGCGCCAGCAGCTCGGCATCGAGCAGCGCGCCATGCAGCACGCGATGCGAGCGATCGATGCCGTAGCGGCCGCACAGCGCATCGAGCGAGTGCTTGGCACCCGGATGGCGCCGACGGGCCAGCGCCAGGGTGTCGACCATCCGCGTCAGCTCGACCACCGGATGGCCGCAGCAGCCGAACTCGTAATTGAGGAAGGCAAAATCGAACTGCGCATTGTGCGCCACCATGGGCGCATCCTCGAGGAAGTCGATCAGCTCGAGCGCGTGCTCGGGAAAGCACCTCTTGTCGGCCAGGAAAGTGTCGGTCAGTCCATGGATCCGCTCGGCCTCCAGCGGCATCGGGCGCTGGGGATTGAAATAGGCATGGAAAGTGCGCCCCGTGGGCACCTTGTTGACCAGCTCGATGCAGCCGATCTCCACCATCCGGTCGCCGGTGTTCGGGTCGATGCCGGTTGTCTCGGTGTCGAAGACGATCTCGCGCATGCGCCTTCTATCGATCTCGGCGGGCGCGCTGGCAAGGCCCGGCCGGGCTCAGCGGGCGAGCTTGTCCACCAGCGCGGCCACGGCGGCGCGGGTCTCACCGAGCGGAGCGCCGGTGTCGATCAGGTGGTCCGCGCGGACGCGCTTCTGCGCATCGGGCAGCTGCAGCGCGAGGATCTCGTCGAAGCGCTGCGGCGTCATCCCGGGGCGGGCGAGGACCCGCGCGCGCTGCAGCTGCGGGGCGGCGGAGACGACCAGCACCGCATCCACTTCCTCCGCGCCGCCCTTCTCGAACAGCAGCGGAATGTCGAGCACCACCAGCCGCGCGTCAGCATGAAGGGCGAGGAACTGCTCGCGCGCGGCTCGTACGGCGGGGTGGACGATGGCCTCCAGCCGGGCAAGCGCGGCAGGGTCGTCGAAGACCGCTGCGCCCAAGGCGCCTCGGTTCACCCCCCCCCGCCCGGTGCTGCCGGGGAATGCCGCCTCGATCGGCCGGAGCAGTTCGCCGCCCGGCCGCTGCATGCAACGGACCTCGGCATCGGCGTCGAACACCGGCACGCCCAACTCGGCGAACAGCGCCGCGACGGTGGATTTGCCCATCCCGATCGACCCAGTGAGGCCGAGCACGAGGGGCCTGCTCATCGGCTCAGCAGCGCCCGCAGATCGTGGTCGCCATCCTCGCGTGGGGCGAGCTGGCCGAAGAACAGCGCAAAGGCGGCGGCGGCCTGGCCGATCAGCATCTGCAGCCCGTCGATGGTAGGCAGGCCGCGTTCGCGGGCCGCCTGCAGCAGCGGCGTTTCCGCCGGGTGGGTGACGATATCGTAGACGATGCTGCCCGGTGGTGCGTGGCTGAGATCGAAGGCCAGCGGCGGCTGGCCGGCCATGCCGAGCGGGCTGGCGTTGACCACAAGATCGAGGCAGCCTTCGCGCGCGTCAAAGGCGAAGTTGGTGGCGTCGGCGAATTGGACAAGGTCGGCCGCGTGGTGCTTGCCCGAGGGGTCGAGCTCGTCAAGCAGGGCACGGGCCTTGGCCGGATCGCGCCCGGCGAGCACGATGGTGAAGCCCTCTGCAGCCAGAGCGGTCACGATGGCCCGCGCCGCGCCGCCAGTGCCCAGCACCCGTGCCATACGATACCAATGCGTGGCACTTAAATGGCTCTTCAGCGGCTCGAGGAAGCCGGTTGCATCGGTGTTGCAACCAGTCAGCAAGCCATCCGCATTTCGGACGATTGTGTTCACCGCGCCGATCCGCTCGGCCAGCGGCTCCAGCCGGTCCAGGTTGGGGATCACCGCCTGCTTGAGCGGCATGGTGACATTGCAGCCGCACCAATCTGGATCGTCCCGGCGGCGCGCGAGATAATCCTCCAGCTCGGCCTCGCCCACCAGGCAGCGGCGATAATCGGCCTCAATGCCCAGCCGGGCGAGCCAGTGATTGTGGATCACCGGCGATTTGGATTGGGCAATTGGGTCGCCGATCACTTCGGCGTAGGGACGGCTCATGCCGGCAGCTCTCCCAATTCGCGGAGCGCGCCCAGCACCGGCAGCAGCGGCAGGCCGAGGATGGCGAAATGATCGCCATCGATCCGCTCGAACAGCTGCACCCCGCGCGCCTCTATCCGGAACACGCCGACGCATTGCGCCACCGCCGGCCATTCGACAGCGAGATAATCCTCGATGAACGCCTGCGAGAGTTCGCGCACCTGCAGTGCGGCCACTTCCGCATGGCGCCAGGCGATCTCGCCATTGCGGGCGATCGCGGCGGCCGAATGCAGCTGCATCAAACGCCCGGAAAAACCCGCGAGGTGCTCGGCCGCCTGCTCGCGGCTGGTGGGCTTGTCGAACCGGCACCCGGCCACCTCCACCAGCGAATCGCTGCCGAGCACCAGCCGCGAATCGCTGACCGAAAGCGCCTTGGCCTCGGCCAGCGCAAGCGCCACCTGATCGGCCCGTGTGCCCGCCATCCCGGCTTCCAGTACGCGCTCGTCCACCCGCGGCGCGCGCGCCTCGAACGCCACGCCGGCCGCGACTAGCATGGCCGCGCGCGAGGCGCTGCCCGAGGCCAGTACGATCATCGCACTCTCATATTGGCTTGATCCCCGGGCGGGGCGGCTGGCTGCGGGCACGCCGTTCGCCGAGCAGCTTGATGATCGCCGCGGCGGTTTCCTCGATCGAGCGGCGGGTGACGTCGATCACCGGCCAGCCATTGTCGGCGAACAGGCGGCGGGCGAAGGCGACCTCCTGCTCGACCTTCTCCTCGTCGACATAGGCGGTCTTGGTCATCTCGTTGAGCGAGAGCAGCCGGTGGCGGCGGATCTCGATCAGCCGGCGCGGCGCGGTGGTCAGCCCCACCACCAGCGGTCCGCGCAGCGCGAACAGCGCGGGGGGCGGCGGGCTTTCGACCACCAGCGGCATGTTCGCCACCTTGTAGCCGCGATTGGCCAGATAGATGCTGGTCGGCGTCTTGGAGCTGCGCGAGACGCCGGCCAGCACGATATCGGCCTCCTCCCAATCCTCGCAGGCGGTGCCGTCATCATGCGCGATGGTGTACTGGATCGCATCGACACGGGCGAAATAGGCATCGTCCATGATGTGCTGGCGCCCCGGGCGGCCCTGCGCCTCCTGCCCCAGCCGGTCCTCCAGCAGCGCGGTGAGCGGATCGAGCGGAGCGAGCAGCGGCAGGCCGAGCGCCCGGCAGCGCTTCTCCAGCCGGCCGCGCACCTCGGGGTTCACCAGCGTATAGACCACCAACCCGGGGTTTTCGGCGAGTTCCTCGACAATCCGGTCGAGATGCTGGCGCGAGCGGACCATCGGCCAGAAATGGCGAATCACCTCCGGATCGTCAAACTGGGCCAGCGCCGCCTTGGCGAGCATCTCCAGCGTTTCGCCGGTCGAGTCCGAGAGAAGATGGAGATGCAGCGCCATGTGGACAGGTGCGGCCATAAACCACGGGAGAGAAGGGCGGACAAGTTCGGCAGCGGCTTTCGCCCCCGCTGACCGGTGATTCGCACCGTGGCGAGTGCACAGGCGGGTGATCTATCGACAGGGTGCCGGCGATGGGGACAAGCTCCGCTTGACGCGCGGCCGCACGGAGTCGCATGAATATTGCGGCCCCTGCGGGTGGGGACAAAAAGTCGCGAAGGGTGTTTCCCCCACAATCCACAGGGCCATCTAAACCCTACATCCTCTCTAAGAATCTTATATTAGTAGGACTCAACGCATGGCCGGCCTGCTGCTCGATACTCTGCGCGGGTCTGTCGGCCCATGCGCGCCCGTCTGGCTGATGCGCCAGGCCGGGCGCTACCTGCCCGAATATCGCGCCCTGCGGGCCGAGAAGGGCGGGTTCCTAGAACTGGTGAACGACAGCGAGGCTGCGGCCGAGGTGACGCTGCAGCCGGTGCGCCGCTTCGGCTTCGATGGGGCTATCCTTTTTTCCGATATCCTGATCGTGCCGCACGCGCTGGGGCAGGACCTTGCTTTCCTGGCCGGCGAAGGGCCCAAGCTCTCGCCGCCGCTGGTCGATGCCTCGCTAGCGGCGCTGGAGCCTGTGCTGGGGCGCATGGAGCCGGTCTATCGCACCGTGGCGCTGGTGAAGGCGCAACTGGCTTCGGCTGAATATGGCGCGGGAAGTGTGACGCTGCTGGGCTTTGCGGGCAGTCCGTGGACGGTTGCCACTTACATGATAGCCGGTGAGGGCAGCCGCGACCAGCACGAGGCGCGCGCGATGGCCTATCGCGACCCCGAGGCGGTGCAGGCGATCGTGGATGCGATCGGCGATCTGACGATCGAATATCTCGCCCGGCAGATCGAGGCTGGGGCCGAGGCGGTGCAATTGTTCGACAGCTGGGCTGGTAGCCTCGCCCCGCGCGAATTTGAGCGCTGGGTGATCGCCCCCAATGCCCGGATTGTCGCCGCGCTGAAGCAGCGGCATCCGCAGGTGCCGGTGATCGGCTTTCCCAAGGGTGCGGGCGCCAAGCTGCCGGCCTATGCCCGTGAAACCGCGGTGGATGCGGTGGGGCTGGACGAGACGGTCGATCCGCTGTGGGCCGCCGCCGCGCTGCCCGCGGGGATGCCGGTGCAGGGCAATCTCGATCCGCTGCTGCTGTTAGCGGGCAGTGAGGCACTGGAACCGGCGGTGCGTGCGATCCTTGAGGCATTCGCCGAGCGGCCGCATGTGTTCAACCTGGGGCACGGGATCGACAAGGAAACCCCCATCGGCCATGTCGAGCGCCTGCTCGCCACGGTGCGGGATGCGCAGGCCTGAGTCGGGTGGAGCACTGCTCAGGGATGACGGGCGCTTCGCTTCGTTCTAGATGGCGATTATGCAGGATGTTCTGGCGATGACCTATCTTTGGCTGAAGGCCGGGCACATCATCTTCGTTATCTTCTGGATGGCCGGGCTGTTTATGCTGCCGCGGCTGTTCGTGTATCACCAGGAAACCGCCCCGGGATCACCGGAGAACGCCCTGTGGGTGGAGCGCGAGCGCAAGCTGCTCCGGATCATCCTGACGCCCGCGCTGATCGCCACGTGGGGCTTCGGCCTGGCGCTGGTTGTGACGATCGATGCTTGGGACGAGGGCTGGCTGCATGCCAAGCTGCTGCTGGTGCTGGTGCTGAGCGGCTATCACGGCTGGTGCGCGGGCTATGCGCGCAAGCTGGCGGCGGGCAAGCGATCGCTTTCCGGGCGCACCCTGCGGCTGGTGAACGAGGTGCCGGGGCTGGGCGTGGCGCTGATCGTGGTGCTGGTGGTGGTGAAGCCGTTCTGATCTTTCTGCGGCGTTAATCGGACGGAGGTGGATTCACGAATTGACGCGCCCCGCCTGAGCCCATATTTCAGCTAGGATCACCGGCAAGCGCTGCCCATCCGAGGCAGCCGGGTCAGCTTTCCCCAAGCCCATTACGCCCGCCGGCCTCCCTGCTACCCGGAACACCAGACATGCATCTGAAAGAACTGAAGAAAAGAACGCCGGCCGAGCTGGTCTCGATGGCGGAGGAACTGGGCGTCGAGGGCGCCTCCACCATGCGCCGGCAGGATCTGATGTTCGCCATCCTCAAGGAAGTGGCGGAAGAGGGCGAGGAGATCCTCGGCATCGGTACCATCGAGGTGCTGCAGGATGGCTTCGGCTTCCTGCGCAGCCCGCAGGCAAATTATCTCGCCGGGCCCGACGATATCTATGTCTCGCCCAACCAGGTGCGCAAGATGGGCCTGCGGACCGGCGATACGGTCGAAGGCGAGATCCGCGCGCCCCGTGATGGTGAGCGTTATTTCGCGCTGACCAAGCTGCTGAAGGTGAATTACGACGATCCGGATGCGGTGCGCCACCGCACCAATTTCGACAATCTCACGCCGCTGTACCCGGACGACCGGCTGGTGCTCGACACGGTCGACCCGACGGTGAAGGACAAGTCCGCGCGGGTGATCGATCTCATCTCGCCGCAGGGCAAGGGCCAGCGCGCGCTGATCGTGGCGCCGCCGCGCACCGGCAAGACCGTGCTGCTGCAGAACATGGCCAAGGCCATTACCGACAATCACCCCGAGGTGTTCCTGATCGTGCTGCTGGTGGACGAGCGGCCCGAGGAAGTGACCGACATGCAGCGCAGCGTGATAGGCGAGGTGATCTCCTCCACTTTCGACGAGCCGGCCAGTCGGCATGTGCAAGTGGCTGAAATGGTGATCGAAAAGGCCAAGCGGCTGGTCGAGCACAAGCGCGACGTGGTGATCCTGCTCGATTCGATCACCCGTCTTGGGCGGGCTTACAACACCGTGGTGCCTTCGTCGGGCAAGGTGCTGACCGGCGGTGTCGATGCCAATGCGCTGCAGCGGCCCAAGCGCTTCTTCGGTGCCGCGCGCAACATCGAGGAAGGCGGCTCGCTCTCCATCATCGCCACCGCGCTGATCGATACCGGCAGCCGGATGGACGAGGTGATCTTCGAGGAGTTCAAGGGCACCGGCAATTCCGAGATCGTGCTCGATCGCAAGGTGGCCGACAAGCGGATCTTCCCGGCGCTCGACGTGGGCAAGTCCGGCACGCGCAAGGAAGAGCTGCTGGTGAACAAGGACCAGCTTTCCAAAATGTGGGTGTTGCGCCGGATCCTGATGCAGATGGGCACCATCGATTCGATGGAGTTCTTGCTCGACAAGATGAAGGACTCCAAGTCCAACGCGGATTTCTTTGCCACAATGAACCAATAGGTTCCCGACTTACTTGAAGAAGGCGCGATTCGACAGGGGCTGGCTCGATGCGCTATGGTCCTGCCATTCGCCGGCCTTGTCCGCGAAGAGAGGATCCACCGATGAAGGTCACTGTCGAATTCGATTGCACGCCCGAGGAGGCCCGGCGCTTCATGGGCCTGCCCGATGGCGAGCGGGTCAACAATCTCTATGTCGACGCCATGGCGCGCACGATGCAGGGCGTCTCCAGCATGGACCAGCTCGAAGCCTATGCGCGGCAGATGGCGCCGATGGGGCAGTTCGGGCTGAAGCTGTTCCAGAGCTTCCTTGAGAATACGCGCCAAGGCGTGGGTCAGGGGACGGGCCAGACTAACGGCGGCCAGGGTAACGGTTTCGGGGAAGACGATCACGAAAAGCGCGGGGAGTAATGCGCCGGAGCTGATGGACACGATCTTCGCGCTCTCAAGCGGAGCGCCGCCCGCGGCGATCGCCGTGCTCCGGATTAGCGGACCGGCGGCTGGCGAGACACTGGAAGCGCTGACCGGCACGCTGCCGCCGCCCCGACGTGCCGTGCTCGCAACCTTGCGCAATCCGGCGGGCGAAGAGCTCGATCGATCGTTGGTCCTGTGGTTCCCCGGCCCGGCAAGCGCCACGGGTGAGGATTTGGCCGAACTTCACCTGCATGGCGGTCGTGCAGTGGTGAGCGCGGTGGAGATTGCCCTGGCGGAGCGGCCGGGTGTGCGGCGCGCCCAGCCGGGGGAGTTTACCCGGCGCGCTTTCTCCAATGGTCTGCTTGATCTTGCCGAGGCCGAGGGCCTTGCCGACTTACTCTCCGCAGAGACTGAGTTCCAGCGCCGTGCAGCACTGGCGGCGAGTGGGGGCGTCTTGTCGCGTAAGGTGGAGCAATGGCGCGAGCGGTTACTGCTGCTTTCCGCGCAGCTTGAGGCGGTGCTCGACTTTGAAGATGAGGAGGACGTTCGCACCCTGCCTCTGGCTTTCGCAGCCGATCTGGCAGCGCTGGCGGATGCGCTCGCCAAGGCGCTGGAGGCTCCCTCCGCAGTAATCTTGCGCGAAGGGTACCGAGTGGCGCTCGCCGGGCCTCCCAATTCTGGAAAATCGACCCTGTTCAATGCGCTCGTCGCGGATGAGGCGGCGATTACAGCGCCCGTTCCCGGCACCACCCGAGACGTGTTGACCCGGCCAGTCGCAATCGAAGGTGTGGCCTTCCTGTTCATCGACATGGCCGGGCTGCGGAACGACGAAGATGCCGGATTGATTGAGGCGTTGGGAATAGCGCGCGCCCGTTCGGAAATTGAGCGTGCAGATCTGGTGCTGTGGCTCGGCCCGGAAGGCGCGGGACCCGACGGTGCGTGGGAGATTGAGGCGCAAACTGATCGGTCGGCCCTCCCGCACCCTAAGGCCCGTCCGCAATATCGCCTGTCGGCCGTCAGTGGAAGTGGCTTGGACGATCTGGCACGGGGTCTCACCGCTCATGCAATGGCGGACATGCCGCGACCCGGTCAGGCGGCCTTCTCTCGCCGCCAGCGGGAACTGATCCAACAGGCGCATGTCGCTTTGACCGAGGCAAGCAGCGTAGCAGACCCGCTCTGCCAGGCGGAAGCCCTGCGGCAGGCGCGGTTGGCGTTCGACCGAATTGTAGGCCGAACATCGACCGAAGAGGTGCTCGATGTGGTGTTCGGTCGCTTCTGCATCGGCAAATAGTCGCATGTTCCACGTGAAACAGGTGCTTTGACCCGACCGTGCGCGACCGTTAGACAGGTTGGGATGCAATATGATGTCCTGGTGATCGGAGGTGGTCACGCCGGCTGCGAAGCGGCGGCGGTGTCGGCACGGATGGGTGCGCGGACCGCGCTCGTGTCGTTCGATCGTCGTCAGATCGGTGCGATGAGCTGCAATCCGGCGATTGGCGGCTTGGGCAAGGGCCACCTCGTGCGGGAGGTCGACGCGTTCGATGGGCTCATCGGAAGGGCGGCGGACGCGGCGGCGATCCATTATCGCATGCTCAACCGTTCCAAGGGTAGCGCTGTCTGGGGGCCCCGCGTGCAGGCGGACCGAGCGCTGTTCCGCAATGCGATCCAACGAATGATCGCTTCCGAGCGCAAGCTGACGACGATTGAGGGCGAGGTGTCGGCGCTACTGATGCGGGGCGGCCGAGTAGAAGGCGTGGCGCTTGCCGGCGGCATACGGATCGCCACCCAGGCGGTCATCCTGTGCACCGGCACATTTCTCGGCGGAACCCTGTTCCGTGGCGAAGAGCGCATGACAGGCGGGAGAATGGGCGAACCGTCCGCGCGCCAGTTGGCGGATCAGTTGCGAGCAGCCGATTTGCCGATCGCGCGGCTGAAGACCGGCACGCCGCCCCGCCTCGACGGGCGGACAATCAACTGGGCCGGCCTCGCAACGCAGCCTTCCGACGGGGAGAGCTGGACCATGTCCCCGATGGCGAGGGGGGGCCGGCGCAATCCGCAGCTCTCCTGCGCGATCACCCGGACCAATGAGCGCAGCCACGCCATCATCCGGGGCAACCTCCACCGCTCCCCGTTGTTTGCCGGAGCGATCGAGGCTGCGGGCCCGCGGTACTGCCCATCCATCGAGGACAAGATTCACCGCTTCAGTGATCGCGACGGGCACCAGGTGTTCCTTGAACCGGAAGCGCTGGATTCGGCGCTGGTCTATCCGAATGGGATCAGCACCTCGCTGCCGGCCGAAGTGCAGCTGGAGATGCTGCGCACGATGGCGGGCTTGGAACGGGTTGAGATGGCCGTGGCGGGATATGCGGTCGAGTACGATCATATCGATCCGCGAGCGCTGGGCCGTGATTTGCAGCTGAAGACGATCCCGGGCCTCTATTGCGCAGGCCAGATCAACGGCACCACCGGCTACGAAGAGGCCGCCGCACAGGGGCTGGTCGCGGGCATGCAGGCGACGGCGACAGTGCTCGGTCGCGAGCCGGCGGCGCTGGATCGGGCCAACAGCTACATGGCGGTCATGATCGACGATCTCACTCTTCACGGCGTCAGCGAGCCATACCGCATGTTGACCGCTCGCGCCGAGTACCGCCTGCGCTTGCGCGCCAACAATGCCACGACCCGGCTCACACCGCTGGCCATCGAAGTCGGCTGCGTCGGTGAGCCCCGCCAAGAGTGGTACGCTCGCCGGGAAGCCGAGCGTGGCGCCTGGGCTGAGGCACTGGACCGCAACGTCAAGGCCGGCGAACTTATCGCGGCAGGCGTCTCCGTGCCGACGGATGCAGGACGCCAGCGGCTCTCCGAATGGCTACGGTTCGCGGACGTCGATCTTTCGCGCCTGACGCCGTGGTTGGGACACGAGTGTGGTGATGCTCACGGGGAAGTTGCTAGCGAGGTGGCCGAGGATTGCGCCTATGCGCCCTATCTGGAGCGGCAGGAGAGCGAACTGCGCGATTTGCGGGCGAGCGACAGCGTGCCACTCGGGCGAGCTTATCCCTATAGCGAGGTCGCAGGCCTCTCGGCCGAGATGGTCGAACGGCTCGCTGCGGCCGTTCCGGATACTCTTGCTGCGGCCGGGCGAGTTCGGGGGATCACCCCGGCGGCACTCGCCGCACTGCTAGTCCACGCTCGGCGCCGGTCTGCGTTGCAACCTGCATGATCCCCGACGAGGAAGCGGCGCGAGCATATTGCAACTCGCGCTGTGGCCCTGACAAGACCGCGCAGCTTGAGCGTCTGGTAGATCTCCTGCATGACCAGAATCAGCGCCAGAATTTGGTAGCGGGAGCAAGCTTGAGCCAAGTGTGGCGCAGGCACATTGCCGACAGCCTCCAACTGCTTGAGCATGTTCCACGTGAAACAGGAGGAGAGTGGCTTGATCTTGGCAGCGGTGGCGGCTTTCCCGGCTTGGTAGTCGCAATTGTGGAGCCTCAGTGGAATGTCACTCTGGTGGAGTCGCGACGCTTACGGGCTGAGTGGCTAGTTCAGGCTGCCGATTTGATCAGCCTTGGAAATGTCCAAGTGCAAGCCGTAAAGCTTGAGCGGGTCCCATCGCGACCTGTAGTGGTGATCTCGGCCCGCGCGTTTGCTCCGTTAGACCGGTTGCTGGCACTTTCCAGGCGATTTTCGACGCCGGACACCGTTTGGGTCTTGCCCAAGGGGCGGTCGGCGCGCGATGAGTTGCAGGCGCAGACGCCATGGGTGCGGCGAATGTTCCACGTGGAACCTTCGCTCACCGATGCTGACGCAGGGATTTTAGTCGGACGGGGGGTTCCGGTGCTCCGATGATCACGATCGCCATCGCCAACCAGAAAGGCGGGGTTGGCAAGACGACCACTGCTGTCAACATCGCGACCGCCATGGCGGCTGCGGGCTGGCGCACGCTGCTGATCGACCTCGATCCGCAGGGAAACGCCTCGACCGGGCTAGGCTGCGCGGTTTCGCAGCGAGAGGCCTCCACCTACGATCTGCTCGTCGGCGAGGCCTCGTTCGAGGATTGCCTGTTTGGCACTCAGATCCCCAATCTTGACCTCATTCCGGCGACGGTCGACTTGAGTGGAGCGGAAATCGAACTGGTCGGCGCGCAGGACCGCACGGATATTCTGGCGAAGGCCCTGGCCGAGGCGAAGCAGCATGATATCTGTTTCATCGATTGCCCGCCTTCGCTGGGGCTGCTTACGCTCAATGCGCTGAGTGCCGCAGATCGCTTGCTGGTGCCGCTCCAATGTGAATTTTTCGCGTTGGAGGGCCTCAGCCAGCTGCTGCAGACGGTGGAGCAGGTCAAGCGCCGCTTCAACCCGCGGCTGGCTATCGTGGGAGTAGTGTTGACGATGTTCGATCGTCGCAACCGCCTGACCGAGCAGGTCGCCGAGGATGTCCGCGAATGCCTTGGTGAGCTGGTGTTCAAAACGGTCATTCCCCGCAACGTGCGGCTCTCCGAAGCGCCAAGTCATGGGATGCCGGCGCTGGTCTACGATCACCAATGCGTCGGCAGCCGTGCCTATATCGCGCTCGCTGGTGAGCTGATCGGGCGCATTTCCGAAGCAAGGGCCGGAGCATGAGCGAGAAGACAGTACAGCGCCGCAAGTTGGGCAAGGGCTTGGGGGCGCTCCTTGGCGAAGTGCGGCAGGAAGAAGCGGTGCCTAGGCCCGGATCGTCGGCCCGAGATGAGTTCGCCAGAAACGGCGGGCCTTCCATCAGTGAGGGTCTCGCCAGCCTGCCGATCGGCGCGATCGAGCCGCACCCCGATCAGCCGCGCCGCCGGTTCGACGAGCAGGCGCTTGAGGAGCTCGCCGCATCGATCGCTGCACGGGGCGTGATCCAGCCGGTGATCGTGCGGCCGCTGCCCGGCGGTCGCTACCAGCTGGTCGCGGGAGAGCGCCGCTGGCGGGCGGCGCAGCGGGCCAGGTTGCACGAGATTCCTGCACTGGTCCGTGAATTGGGTGAGCGCGACGTGATGGCCCTTGCGCTGATCGAGAACCTCCAGCGCCAAGACCTCAATCCGGTGGAGGAGGCGCGGGCCTATCAGCGCCTCGCAGAGATGGAGAAGATGAGCCAGGCGGAGATCGCCAGCCTGGTCGAAAAGTCGCGCAGCCATGTCGCCAATCTGCAGCGCTTGCTGACGCTGCCCGAATCGGTGCTGGACCATGTGGAGTCCGGGCGGCTTGATATGGGCCATGCCCGGGCGCTGGTCGGACGCGAGGATGCCGCGGCGCTTGCCGAACGGGCGGTGGCTGAGAAGCTCTCCGTGCGCGAGGTGGAGCGACTCGCCCGCCGAACCGAACGGCGTACTCCCCCGGTCGAGACCAAGAGCGCTCCGCGTGGCGCCGAGCAGGATGCGGACATTGCGGCGGTGCAGGCGCAACTCGAGGAGTTTCTCGGGCTGCCGGTGGTGATCAGCGCCGATGACGATCCGCGATCAGGGGCCGTGACCGTGCGCTATCGCACTCTGGACCAGCTCGATATGCTCTGCCAACGCCTTTCCGGCGGGACGATTTAGCTTTACATTACAAGATCTTAGATGCGATCAGCGATCAGCCCGGCCAATTGTTCGAAGCCCGCCTGATCAGCCTTGGTGAACCGCGCCGGGCGGGGGCTGTCCAGATCCAGTACCGCGATCACCCGGCCCTCGCGGCGGATCGGCACGACCAGCTCGGAACGGCTCGCCGCATCGCAGGAGATATGGCCGGGAAAGGCTTGCACATCGTCCACCCGCTGAGTTTGGGCACTCTCCGCCGCGGTGCCGCACACGCCCTGTCCGAGCGCGATGCGGATGCAGGCCGGCTTGCCGCAGAACGGCCCCAGCACCAGTTCCCCCTCGATCAGCCGGTAGAACCCGGCCCAGTTCAACTCCGGCACGCTCTGCCAGATCAGCGCCGCCAGGTTGGCCATGTTGGCCACGCCATCGGGCTCGCCGGCGGTCAGCGCGTCGGCGGCGGAAAGCAGATCGGCGTAAAGCGCCTGAGGGTCGGCGGCATCGATTGAGAAGTCGAACATTGCGCCGCATTAGCCGTTCGCATCATTGCCGCAAACGGCCGCGCGCTCTATTTTGGGTGCATGAGCACTCTCAAGAAAGTCGGCCTCGGCGCACTCGTCGTTCTCATCCTGCTGGTGGCGCTCGGCTGGTGGCTGCTGCGCGGCAATCCGGCCGAGCTCACCTTCGCCGAAGTCACCGGGACAGATCCGGTGCTCGCCGAGCCCAAGGCGGAGCTGGTGCCCACGGTCAAGGTCGCGCGGCCGATCGGCTTTCCCGATGGCGCGGTGCCGCAGGCGGCGCAGGGGCTGGTGGTCAACCGCTTCGCCACCGGGCTGAACCATCCGCGGGTGATCTACACGATGCCCAATGGCGACGTGCTGGTGGCCGAAACCAACGCCCCCCCGGGGCGCGACATGGGCGGCGGCATCACCGGCTGGTTTGCGGGCCTGCTGTTCGCACGTGCCGGTGCCGACGTGCCCTCGGCCGACCGGATCGTGCTGCTGCGCGATGCCGACGGCGATGGCGTGGCCGAGCAGACATTCGTTCTGCGCGAGGGGCTCTCCTCCCCCTCGGGCATCGCCTGGCACGACGGCCGGCTTTACGTCGCCAACCATGATGCCGTGCTGCGCTTCGCCTATCAGGAGGGTGCTACGCAGATCACCGGCCCGGGCGAGAAGCTGATGGATTTGCCACCCGCCGGCAACCACTGGATGCGCAACATTCTGCTTAATCCGGAGGGCACGCGGCTCTATGTCGCGGTCGGCTCGGCCTCGAATATTGGCGAGAGGGGGATGGAAATCGAGCAGGGCCGCGCGGCGATCCACGAGTTGAACCTGGAAACCGGCCGCGCGCGGATCTACGGCGCGGGCCTGCGCAACCCGAACGGTCTCGCTTGGAACCCCTGGAGCGACGAGCTGTGGACCACGGTGAACGAGCGCGACATGCTCGGGTCTGATCTGGTGCCAGATTACCTGACCAACGTGCCTGTGGGCGTGAATTACGGTTGGCCGTGGGTCTATTGGAACGATGTGTTCGACGAGCGGGTCGAGGCGCCGATGCCCAGTTTCTTCACAGAATACACCCGCACTCCCGAATATGCCCTGGGCCCGCACGTGGCCCCGCTGGGGCTGGTGTTCACCCAGGAGGGCTCGCGCATGGGCCCGCGTTTCGGACGGGGCGCCTTTGTCGCGCAGCACGGATCGTGGAACCGCAAGCCCGCGGTGGGCTATGATGTGGTGTTCGTCCGCTTCGACGAGCGCGGCAACCCGCTGGGCAAGCCCGTGCCGGTGCTCGAAAGCTTCCTCGCCGGCAATGGCGAGACTTACGGCCGGCCGACCTGGGTCGCGTTCGACGGCACCGGCGCGCTGCTGGTGAGCGATGATACGGGCAACACCATTTGGCGGGTGATCGCGCCCGGGGCCCAGCCAGCCCCGGCTGCGCAGCGCATCCGTTCCGAGAGCTTCCGGCCCCAAGGCGAGCTGCGCGGCAGCCCCGAAGAGGTGTTCACCCAGCCACGGGCTGGTGGAGCCGCTGCCGGGCCCTGAGCCGCCCTGAGCCGCTCCAGCTGAGGCGCTACAGCGCGCGTCCAGCGCGGCCCGCCAGTTCGGTGATGTAGTGCCAGGCCGTGCGGCCCGACCGGGCGCCGCGCCGCCGGGCCCATTCGAGCGCCTGCCCTTCGGCCCAGTCTAGCCCGAGGGCTTCGGCATAGCCTGCCACGATCGCCAGATAATCGTCCTGCGAACAGGCGTGGAAGCCCAGCGCCAGACCAAACCGATCCGCCAGCGCCAGCCGATCGTCCACCGCGTCGCGCGGGTTCAGCGGATCGTCCTGCTCGCCCATTTCGCGCGAGACCAGCGCGCGGCGGTTGGCGGTCACCGCCAGCCGCACATTGGCCGGTCGTGCCTCCACCCCGCCATCGAGCCAGCTGCGCAGGCAGCGCGGGCCCATCGAATCCTCGTCGGCAAAGCCAAGATCGTCGAGGAACACCAGGAACCGCCGGTCCACTCCTCCGAGACGGGCGAACAACTCGGCCAGCGACCCCAGCGCATCGGTGCCGACCTGCACCAGCGCCAGCCGGCCGGGCTCCTGCTCCTGCGCAGCGGCGGCGGCGGCCCGCAGCAGTGCGGATTTGCCCATTCCGCGCGCGCCCCAAAGAAGCATGTCATGCGCCGCGCTGCCGCGCGCATGGCGCAGCAGATTGGCGCACACCGCTGCCTTCTGCCCCTCGATCCCGCGCAGCAAGGCGAGCGCGGGCGCTTCGATCCGCTCCACCGGGCGCGGCCCCCATGTGCGCCAGACATAGGCGGGGTGCGCCAGCCAATTGGCTTTTGCCTCCGCTTGGCCGGCAGGGTTCGCCATCCGCTCAAGCGCGGCGGCGATACGCGACAGGGCCTGTGCGCCGGTTGAGGATTGGCCTTCCATCGCACGGCGGCGTATAGCGCGCCGCCATGAGCGGCAAGGCGGAGACGGTGCTGGCGGATGCAGCGGGGATCGCGCGCGCGGCCGGGATCCTGCGCGCCGGCGGGCTGGTCGCCCTGCCGACCGAGACGGTATACGGCCTCGCCGCCCGGGCTGACAGCGCCGAGGCGGTAGCGCGGATCTACCGGGCCAAGGGGCGGCCCTGCTTCAATCCGCTGATCGTGCATGTCGCCGGGCTGGAAGAGGCCGAGCGGCTGGCCCATTTCTCAACCGCAGCCCGGGCAGTGGCGCAGGCGGCATGGCCCGGCCCGCTCACGCTAGTGCTGCCCCGCCGCGAGGGCTCCGCACTGGCCGCTGCCGTCACCGCCGGCCTTCCCACCGTCGCCCTGCGAGCGCCCGCTCACCCGGTGATGCAGGCAGTACTGGCCGCCTGCGCGGTGGCGCTGGCCGCGCCCTCGGCCAATCGCAGCACGCAGGTGAGCCCGACCTCTGCCGCGCATGTGGAGCAAGCGCTGGGGGGTGCGGTCGATCTGATCCTCGATGGCGGCCCGTGCGAGCGGGGTATCGAATCGACGATCCTCGCCGTCCGCGAGAATGGCGCGTGGGAGATGTTGCGCCCCGGGCCGGTGGATGCCGATGCGCTGCACCGCCGCCTGCGCGGCAGTCCGCTACCTCCGCCTCCTCGCCGTTTGGTGACGGTCGAGGCACCCGGGCAGCTGGCGCTGCATTATTCGCCCGGAAAGCCAGTGCGGCTCGCCGCGCAAGCCCCAGAGCCCGGCGAGTACATGATTGGCTTCGGCGATATCACGGGAGATTGCACGCTCTCCGCCGGCGGCAATCTGGTAGAGGCCGCGGCGCAGCTCTATGCCTGCCTCCACCGCGCCGCCGCTTCCAAAAGCCCGCGGATTGCGATTGCGCCAGTTCCAGATGGCGAAATCGGCGCGGCGATCAACGATCGCCTGCGCCGCGCTGCCTCTTCCGATCGTTAAGCCGTAGAGAGTTTGGGGGCTGCATTGGCGGCAGGGCCAGTTGGCGGTCTGCCTCTGCCCTCGATGATGCGCCCTGTGGGTCGTGGGTGCAGGGTTAAACAGGCGCCCATCGACCCTCCGGAGCGGATGAGCTTGTGCTTGCGAACCCTCTCGGATCGAGCAAGAACCCGCCCGGCCCGCCGCAGCCTAGCGCGGGCGCTCCACCGGCACGCGCGGCATAATCTCGTCCATTTCCGCTCGCGCGATTACCGCCCGGCGGCAGCCCTCCTCCCGACCATCCATGCAGCGCTCAGCCTGCCGGACATATTCACGCTCCAACGCACCCAGCCGCTCCTCCTGGCGGCGCAACTCGCGCCCCCGCTTCTCGTCGGCCTCCGACTGGCTGGTGGTGACGAGATCGACCACGCTGGAAACCGCCCGTACCGGCAGGGTGGCGACGTCGAACGCCGCCTTGGCCAGGCACCCGCCTAGCAGCAGCGGAGCCAGCGAGACGAACAGGACCGCAACAGGACGCAATGCACGGCTCCTTCCGCCACCCTTGTTGCCCACGCCTGCCTTCCGCGCCATGAACGCGCAGCTGAGGGCCGCCCCTTAGGCCCAAGCCGGCCGGGGCGAGGGCCTAAGCGTCTTCGGTGCTGTCGTAATAGCGGGGCGCATGGGTCTTGAGCACGTCGAGGATCTTGGCGAGAGCGGCCGGCTCGTCGGTCTTCTCCATCGCCGCCAGTTCGCGGGCAAGGCGGCTGGAGGCGGCCTCGAATATCTGCCGCTCCGAATAGCTCTGCTCGGGCTGGTCCTCGGGCCGGAACAGGTCGCGGGTCACCTCGGCGATCGACACCAGATCGCCCGAATTGATCTTCGCCTCATATTCCTGCGCCCGGCGCGACCACATGGTGCGCTTCACCCGGGGCTTGCCCTTGAGCGTTTCCATCGCCTCTTTCAGCGTCTTGTCGCTCGAGAGCTTGCGCATCCCGATCGCCTCGACCTTGTTCACCGGCACGCGCAGCGTCATGCGCTCCTTCTCGAACCGCAACACGTAGAGCTCGAGCTTCATCCCGGCGATTTCCTCGCTCTGGAGTTCGATAACCCGGCCCACGCCGTGCTTGGGATAAACTACGTAATCGCCGACGTCGAAAGCGGGGGCGTTGACTGCCATTTTCATTCCTTTCAGCAGGGCATGGAACCCGCGCGGGTGCGTGCAACAAGCCACTCGCCGCGCGACCGTGCGGCGACATGCTCGTCATGCGACTGACGCACCTGGGAGGGGATCCTGCCTTCCTATTTTGCCGGGCCCAGCGCGATGGGCCACACAGTTCCCCGCAACATAGCGAATTCGCACCAAAATTGCCACCCCTCCCGATTGGAGGCAAACCTGCGGTCCAGTGAGCGGGTGAGTGGGCAATTTGGGCCTGCCCCGGGGCTATTGCTCCTTGCGGTCGGCCTCGGCATTGTCGGGCGTGGTATCGGCGGCATGGGCGCGCCGCTCGCCCATCGGCTCGGGCTCACCCACCGTGGTATCGGCCACTGTCTGCCGCTCCAGCTGGGCGTTGATCTCGGCGCCCAGCAGCAGGACATAGGCCGAAAGATACAGCCAGGTCAGCAGCACCACCACCGCGCCCAGCGAGCCATAGGTGGCATCATAGCTGCCGAAATTGGAGACATAGAAGCCGAACAAGGCGGTGAGGATCATCCACCCCAGTGCCGTAAAGAACGATCCCGGCGTCACCCACGACCATTTCGCCGAATCCCGATCGGGTCCGAAGCGGTAGAACGCCGCCGCCGCCGCCATGCCCAGCACCAACACCAGCGCGAAGGAGGCGATCCGCCCCAGCAGCGCGCCCGCTCCCGAAAGGTCGGGCACCAGGTCGGTCAGCGCCGCCAGCACCGTCATTGCGCCCACCGCCACCAGCGCGCCGAGGATCGCCCCCAGCGTGATCGCCAGCGCCAGCAGGTTCAGCTTGAGGAAGCCGCGCGTCTCCTCCTCGTCATAGGTGATATTCATCGCGGTGATGATCGAGGCGGCACCGTTGCGCGCGCCGAACAGCGCGATCCCCAGCGCCAGCAGCAGCCCGAGCCCCTTCTTGCCCGAGGAATCCTCCACCACATTGTGCAATTGATCGCCGATCAGCCCGGCGGCCTGTTCGGGAAGCGCCTGAGCCAGCGCGATCATGTGGCTTTCCACCGAGTCGGCGCTGGCAACAAGGCCGTAGATCAGCACGCTCGCGCCCAGCAGCGGCACCATCGCTAGGAAGGCGTAGAACGCCACCCCTGCCGAAACGATGCCGATATTATCGGCGCTGCCCTCTTTCCAAGCGCGCACCAGCGCCTGCTTCCAATCGGCGAGAGACATCGCCCAGGGTTTGGTGGTGCGCGCTAACGTCGCTGGCACAATCTTCCTCGTGATTATTCGATCCGCGGGCCGGCCATCGGCCGAGCCTCCGTCACAAGAACGTCACGCTGCGGAAAAGGTCCAAAAAAGCTGGGCTTTCCATTCCACCGGCCATTCCGCACACCCCTCCGTGGCAGCGGCCGGCGCCAGCGCCCGATCAGTCGCCGGTGCCCGGCTCCGGGGTGAAGAACTGCTCGAACTTGCCGTCCTCGCCCTTGTGCTCGTCGGCATCCTCGGGCGGCTCTTTCTTCTGGGTGATGTTGGGCCACTCGGCCGAGTATTTGGTGTTCAGCTCCAGCCATTGCTCCAGGCCGCTCTCCGTATCGGGGAGGATCGCCTCGGCCGGGCATTCGGGCTCGCACACGCCGCAATCGATGCATTCGGACGGGTTGATGACGAGCATGTTCTCGCCCTCGTAGAAACAATCGACCGGGCAGACCTCGACGCAATCGGTGTACTTGCACTTGATGCAGGCCTCGGTGACGACGTAGGTCATTGGCTCACGCTTTCCTCTGTTCCCCGCCGCGCCCCCCGGCGTCGCCGGCCTCGCGGCCTGCTAGGGCGTTTGCTCCGCCAGCGTCAAGCGGGCGATAGTGCATCCGCGCCTCTCCCGGCGGGCCGCGACGGGGCGGCAGCGCCAGCAATTCGATCACCAGCACCCGGGCCGAGAGCGGGAGCGTCAGCACATCGCCCGGCGCCACGGACTGGTCCTGGTGCAGCACGCGCGCGCCGTTGCGGCGGATGTGCCCCTCGGCGATCCACCGTTGGGCCAGCGTGCGGCTCCGGGCAAAGCGCAGGTGGAACAGCAGCCGGTCGAGCCGCATGGCGGTGGCGGTCACCGCACCAGCCCGGCGAGCTCGGCAAAGGCATTGCCCTCGCGAGCAGGCGCCGCAGGGCGCTGTTCGGCGCGGCGGTGATCGGGCCTTGGGGGGCGCCAGTTCCAGCCGGTCGGCGCCGGCGGGCCGAGCGCACCCTCGGGCAAGCTGCGCTCGGGCCTGGGGCGGAAGCCGCCCTCGTGCAACAGCCGGAGCAGGTTCGCGGAAGCCAGCCCCATCGAGGTCGCCAGCGCCGGGTCGAGCCGGAAGGTGCCCCTCGGCCCGTGCCCCTGGACCCGCTCGCGCGCCTCATGCGCCGCGCGGAGCAGCTTCTCCGCCATGTCGACGCGGACCGCCTGGCTGCCCGCGCGGCGGTATCCCGCCGGGAGCTGCTGTGCGGCCTCGATCACCGGCTCCATGCCCGCCTGCAACGCGCGAGGGTCAGCGCCGATCGCCTGCAGCAGCCGGCGCGGCCCGGGCTTGAGCAGCGCGGGCACGAACAGGTCGAGCGCGCCCACCGTCACCCCCAGCCGCCGCAGCAGCGGGCGCTTTTCCTTGGACACCTGCGCCAGCCCCGCCGCCTCGCGCGCGATCACCCCGCCACCGGCCGTCACCGCCAGCAGCACCGCGCGCAGTTCCGTGCCGGTGGCCGGGTCGAGCATCGCCTGCTCGATCCGCCGCAGCGGGGCGAGCGGGGCCAGCTGCCCCTCCAGCCAGTGCTCCAGCGCCTCAGCCAGCCGCGTGCGCTGGGCCGCATCCAGCTGCCCCAGCTCGCGGGCCAGCCGCAGCCGCGGGCGGCTCATCGCCTTGCCCGGCTCGATCACGGCCACCGGGCGCCCGTCGCGCAAAACCGCGCCCTCAGCCAGCGACAGTTCGCCCGACTCGCCCTGCACCAGCGCACGGGCGCGCTCGGCGAGCAGCCGCGGTAAGTGCCGCTCGGCCGCCGCCAGCATCATCCGCTGGTCTTCATGCCCGGCACTGGGATCGACCACAAAGCGGAAGCCCTCGAGATGGCCGATCGGCTGATCCTCTACCAGCACCCGCCCCTCGGCATCGAGTGTCACCGGCAGCAGCCCGGCATCCTTGCCCAGCCCGCGCATCAGCACCGCGGTGCGGCGATTGACGAAGCGCTCGGTCAGCCGCTGGTGCAGCGCATCGGACAGCCGGGCCTCGGCGGCTCGGGCGCGCGCGGCCATCTCGTCACGCGCCAGCACCCAATCGGGCCGCTGGCAGATATAGGCCCAGCTGCGGATCGCCGCGATACGCCCCTGCAGCGTGTCGATATCGCCCTCCGCCCGGTCGAGATCGCTGATTCGCGCGGCGACATAATCGGCGCCCAGATGCCCCTCGCGCAAATCCTGCCACAGCCGCGCCACGAAACGCGCATGCGTATCCGGGCCCTGTTGGCGGAAGTCGGGCAGCTGGCACGCCTCCCAGAAGCGGCGGACCAGCCCAGAGGTGCGCAGCCCCTCGGCAATCCCTGGTTCCTCCGCCAGCCGCTTGAGCACCGCCAGGTCGATCGCCTCGGGCGCGGGGGCGAGTTGCGGCGACTCGGGCTTGGCCTCGAGATCGCCGATCAACACGTCGAGCGTGTCGCAGCGCGGCCGGGCCTCGCGCCAGAACAGCCGGGTGAGCGGGGCAAAGCGGTGCTGCTCGATGGCGAACACCTCATCCTCAGTGAACTCCAGCTGGGTCCCGCGCCGCCCCTTGCCACCTCCCGCACCGGCGAGCGTGCCGAAGCTGCCATCTTGCTGGTGCCTCCCGGCGCGCCCGGCGATCTGCGCCATTTCGGCGGGGCTCAGTCGGCGCTGACGCACCCCGTCGAACTTGCCCAACCCGGCGAAGGCGACATGCCGCACATCGAGGTTCAGCCCCATGCCGATCGCATCAGTGGCGACGATGTAATCCACCTCGCCGGACTGGAACAGCGCCACCTGCCGGTTGCGCGTCTCGGGGCTGAGCGCCCCCATCACCACCGCCGCCCCGCCGCGAAACCGCCGCAGCATCTCGGCCACCTGGTAAACCTGCTCCACCGAGAAGGCGACGATGGCGCTGCGCGGCGGCAGGCGGCTGAGCTTGCTCGCCCCGGTGTGAGTCAGCGTGGAAAAGCGCGGCCGCTCCACCGTTTCGATCCCCGGCAGCAGCGCCTTGACCACCGGCTCCAGCGTGGCCGAGCCGAGCAGCATCGTCTCCTCACGCCCGCGGGCATGCAGCAGCCGATCCGTAAAGATATGCCCCCGCTCGCGATCCGCCGCCAGCTGCGCCTCGTCCAGCGCGACGAAAGCAAGACCGCCGTCAGCGCCCCTGGTGGTCTGCGGCATGGCCTCGGAGGTGCACAGGAAGTAGCGCGCATTGGGCGGCTCAATCCGCTCCTCGCCAGTGATCAGTGCCACTTGCGCATCGCCCTTGATCGCGCGCACCCGATCATACACCTCGCGCGCCAACAGCCGCAGTGGGAAACCGATCGCACCGCTGGAATGGCCGCACATCCGCTCGATCGCGAGATGCGTCTTGCCCGTGTTGGTGGGGCCGAGCACCGCTTTGAGGCGACTGTCCGAACGGGTTGTAAACACGATGCAAATCAGTGTGGCGACGCCGGGGCCCCAGTGCAAGCGCGGTGCAAGCGCGGTGCAAGCGCGGTGCAAGCGCGGTGCAAGCGCGGCTGGCGGTTCCCACTGCCTGGCTCGCTTCGGCCCGGCAGGGACTCGCCTTGTCGCATAGGGAAGAAATTAACGTTGAGGCATTAACCTTGTTTGCCACAAAGACTGGTGGACGGCGGGTGGGCCGTTGCCCGGATGAATCGCCGGGGAACGGCACGCCTGCACCGGGCGGAAGGATGGCTGTGTTCAACGAATGGGCGCGAACGGAGGCGACGGTTGCGGCCGATGGCCTCGGCGCGCCCAAGCCATTCAGCCGCCGCATCCCGCATTCGGCCGGCCCTTCGGGTCGCACACCGGCCGAAGCGGGCGTTCCCGTCGTCACACATCCATCGCGGAACCGCATCGACCTTACGACGGACCTCGCCCGTGGCATCGGCTCGCGCCGCTGGCTGCGCGGGCTGGCAACGCTGGTCGGCCTCTCGGCGCTGGCCTTCGCCGCCATGCCCGGTTTCTCGGCGGTGGAAGCGGCTCCCGCCATGCGGCTGGGCGATGCCGAGCGCGACGAGTTCCGCAGTCATTCGATCGCCCCGCTGGCTTTGGGCGCGGACAGCGGGCGGCGGATGGGTGCCACCGCGGCACTGGTTCCGCTCAGCGCCGCCCCGGAGCGCCCCCGGCTCGACCTCGAGGCCACGCTGGCCCGTGGCGACAGCTTCGAGCGGATGCTCGGCCGGGCAGGAGTGGGCGATGCCGAGGCGCGGCTGATCGCCTCGATGATCGCGGGCGAGGTGGACACCAGCGAGATCGCCCCCGGCACAAGGGTCGACATCACTCTCGGCCGCCGCCCCGCCGTCGATGCTGCGCGGCCGCTGGAGGCACTTTCCTTCCGCGCCCGCTTCGATCTCCAGCTCTCGGTCGAGCGCCAGCTTGGCCGGCTGGCGCTGGTGCCCGAGCCGATCCGCGTCGACACCACGCCGCTGCGCATCCGCGGCATGGTGGGGGACAGCCTCTATCGCTCGGCCCGCGCAGCCGGGGCCCCGCCAAGCGCGGTGCAGCATTATCTGCGCGCTCTGGGGCAGGAGCTGGATCTCGAACGCGGGATCGCCGCGGGCGACGAGTTCGACCTCGTCGTCAGCTACAAACGCGCCGCAACCGGCGAAGCGGAGGCGGGTGAACTGCTCTATGCCGGGCTGCTGCGCGATGGCCGCCCACGCAAACAGTTGCTGCGCTGGGGCCGCGAGGGCCGCTTCTACGAAGCCTCGGGCGTCGGCGAGCTGCGCGAGGGGCTGGTCGCCCCGGTGCCCGGCCGCGTCGGTTCGGGCTACGGCATGCGGCGCCACCCGATCCTGGGCTACCGACGGATGCACCAGGGCCTCGATTTCCGCGCCGGCTACGGCACTCCCGTCTATGCGGTCACGGATGGCACGGTGAACTACGCCGGGCGCAACGGGGGGCACGGTAATCATCTGCGGATCGCCCATGGCGGCGGCCTGCAGACGGGCTATTCGCACCTCAGCCGGTTCGCCGTTTCGAACGGCACGCGGGTGCGGCGCGGGCAGGTGATCGGCTATGTCGGCTCCACCGGCCTCTCGACCGGGCCGCACCTACATTACGAAATGTACCGCAACGGGCGGCCAGTCGATCCGTCCAGCGTGCGCTTTGTCACCCGCGCGGTGCTGGAAGGGCGCGAGCTGGCGAACTTCCGCGCGCGCCTGGCCGAATTGAAGCGTGTGGAGCCCGGCGCCGCGCTCGTCAGCCTAGCGCCCGAGCCAGCGCAGGAACGCGAACCCGAACGCGAGATCGACCGGGTGGACACCAAGCAGGTCGTCGGCTGAGGGCTGGTCGTCAGCTTCCGGCAGGTGTTCGGAGGAGGGGGAGAGCAAGGTCCGGCCCGCCGAGGATAACCGCTGCTAGATGCCGAAGATCGGCGCCCGTCAACGCCACCGGTAGATTGAAGCGCCGCGCGAATTCAGGCACTGCCGAGCGCCTATGATCGGCACCTATCCCCAAACCCGCCTGCGCCGCAGCCGCGCTGCCGCCTGGAGCCGCGCGCTCCACCGCGAAACCATGATGACCCCGGCAGACCTTATATGGCCGCTGTTCGTCACCGAGGGGCGCGGCGTGGAGGAGCCGATCGGTACGTTGCCGGGCGTCTCGCGCTGGTCGCTCGACGGCATTGTCGCGCGGGCGAAGGAGGCGGTCGCGCTTGGCATTCCCTGCATCGCGCTGTTCCCGAACACGCCGGCCGGGCTCCGTTCGGAGAAGGGCGAGGAGGCGCTCAACCCGGACAATCTGATCTGCGCCGCCATCCGCGCGGTGCGCGACGCCTGCGGCAGCGACATCGGCGTGATGGCCGACGTGGCGCTCGATCCCTACACCAGCCACGGGCAGGACGGGCTGCTTGGGGCAGATGGGCAGGTCGCCAACGATGCCACCGTCGAGATGCTCGCCGCACAGGCGCTGGTGCAGGCCGAGGCCGGCGCGCACATCATTGCCCCTTCCGACATGATGGACGGGCGGGTCGGCGCGATCCGCACCGCGCTCGAGGGCGCCGGGCACGCCCATGTGCAGATCATGAGCTACGCCGCCAAATACGCCAGCGCCTTCTACGGCCCGTTTCGCGATGCGGTGGGCTCGCGCGGGCTGCTCAAGGGCGACAAGCGCAGCTACCAGATGGACCCCGCCAATGCCGAGGAGGCACTGCGCGAGGTGGCGCTCGATCTTGCCGAGGGGGCGGACAGCGTCATGGTCAAGCCCGCGCTCGCTTATTTGGACATCATCTGGCGGGTGAAAGAGCGCTTCCAAGTGCCGGTGTTCGCCTACCAGGTGAGCGGCGAATATGCGCTGATCGAGGCTGGCGCCGCGGCCGGGGTGGGCGATCGCGATGCGCTGCTGATGGAGAAGCTGATCGCCTTCAAGCGCGCCGGCTGCTCGGGCGTGCTGACCTATCATGCGCCGGTAGCGGCACGGCTGCTTGCCGGATGAGCGTGGGGGTTGAATTCCGCCTCGAAACCGCGCGGCTGGTGCTGCGCGACTGGCGCGAGGAGGATTGGCCCGCCTTCTTCGCCCACACGAACACGCCCGCCGTCATGCGCTGGCTGGGCGGCGTGGCAGACCCGGCGATGCAGGCGCTCCAGCGCGAGCGGCTCGAGAGCTCCCGGCGCGAGCATGGCCACACGATGTGGGCGCTGGAGCGCAAGAACGATGGCGGGCCGCTGACGGGCGAGCTGCTCGGCTTTTGCGGGTTGAAGCGGGCCAACCAGGCCGGCGGTCCACAGGGCGATCACGAGATCGGCTGGCGCCTGCGGCAGGATGGTTGGGGAATGGGCTACGCCCGCAAGGCTGCGCTGGCGGTCCGCAATCATGCTTTCGCCGTGCTTCAGGTGCCGCATCTGATCGCGCTCACAGTGCTGGAAAACCGCGCCAGCTGGGGGCTGATGCGGCGGCTGGGAATGCGGCGCCGCCCCGATCTGGATTTCGCCAGCGCCGAATTTGGCAGCGACACCATCATCGTCCATTCGCTCGACCGCGCCGAATGGGATGCCCTGCACAGAGCCGGAGCCAGCGAGCCGCCGATGGAGCGCCACGCATGAACGCCCGCTTCCCCTGGGCCACCATCCTGCCGTTCGAGGGCAAGGCGCCGGCGATCCACGAGACCGCCTTCGTGGCGCCCGGCGCGCGGATCATCGGCGATGTCACGCTCGGCGCGCACGCGAGCATCTGGTACAATTGCGTGCTGCGCGGCGACATTCACGCCATCGTGGTCGGCGCGCGCAGCAACGTACAGGACGGCAGCGTCTTCCATGTGGAAGGGCCCCGGCCCGATACGGAGGGCTGCCCCACCATCGTGGGGGAGGATTGCGTCGTCGGCCACATGGCGGTGATCCACGGCGCGGTGCTGGAAGACCGGGCATTCGTGGGCATGGGCGCGGTGGCGATGGATGCCTGCCTAATCGGCGAGGGGGCGATGCTGGGCGCCGGCGCGCTGCTCAGCCCCGGCAAGGCGATCCCCTCGCGCGAGATCTGGGTCGGTCGCCCGGCCAGGCTGCTGAAGCAGCAGAGCGAGGCGCAAGTGGCAAAGATCCGCTTCCAGACCGACCGCTACTGCCGGCTGGCCGAGCGGCACATGGCGGAACTGCGCGCCAGCTGGCCAGCGTAGCGCGGTTAACAAAGGAGCCGCTCGGCAAGCGATCCGATCCCGCGGAGAAGCGTCGCGACTGCACCGCGAAGCTGGCACCTTACCCGCAGCGGCAAGGCCAGCGCACCCCGCCACTGCGCTCAAGCTCAGCCTAGCGGGTGTACAGCGCCTCCAGCCGCTCGCCATAACGCTCGCGGATCGCGTGGCGGCGAATTTTCAGGCTCGGTGTCATCTCGCAATTATCGATCCCGAAGGCCTCGTCGGCGAGCGCAAAGCGGCGCACCCGCTCGATGACCGACAGCTCGTCATTCACCCGGTCCACCGCCTTACGCATCTCCGCCACGAAGGCGGGTACCGCCTGCAGCCCGACCAGTTCGGGCTCCTCGCCGTGCTTTGCGGCCCATTCGCCTATCCACTCGGCATCGGGAACGATCAGCGCCACGAGGTTGGGCCGCCGGTCGCCATGCACCATCGCCTGGCCGATCTCGGGTTGCATGGTCAGCATGCCCTCCACCTTCTGCGGCGCGATGTTGTCGCCCTTGTCGTTGACGATCATGTCCTTCTTGCGGTCGGTGATGGTGATCCGCCCGCGCTCGTCGATGAAGCCGATGTCGCCGGTGTGCAGCCAGCCGCCCTGCAGCGCCTTGGCGGTTTCCTCTTCGTTGCGCCAATAGCCCTTCATCACCAGCTCGCCGCGCACCAGCAGCTCGCCATCCTCGGCCACTTTGACCTCGGCGCCCTTCAGCGGCGGGCCGACCGTCTCCATCTTGATGTCCGCACTGGGATAGTTGCAGGCGATCACCGGCGCCGCCTCGGTCTGGCCATAGCCCTGCAGGATGGTCACCCCCAGTCCGGCGAAATACCGCCCGACTGCGGGGTTGAGCGGCGCCCCGCCCGAAACCATCGCTTTCAGCCGCCCGCCGAAGCGCGCGCGGATCTTGGGCCGCAGCGTGCGCTCCAGCAGCGCATCGAGCGCACCGTCACCTGCCCTCCGGCGCCCCGAAGCGCGCCGGTCTTCCAACGCCACCGCCTGCCGCAATAACCAGCGCGCGAGCCGCCCCTGCTTCTCCACCTGCTTGGTGATGCGCGTGCGCAGCACTTCGAACAGGCGCGGCACCACCACCATGATGGTGGGCTGCGTCTCCTCCATGTTGCTGGCCAGCTTCTCCAGCCCCTCGGCATACCAGATCTCGGCCCCCAGCCCGATCGGCATGAACTGCCCGGCGGTGTGCTCATAGGCATGGCTGAGCGGCAGGAAGGAGAGGAAGCGGTCAGGCCCCCAGCCATAATCGCCCACTAGCGCGGTGGCCGCGCCGCCGACATTGGAGAGGATCGCGCCATGGTGCTGCATCACGCCGCGCGGCGCGCCGCCGGTGCCGCTGGTGTAAATTATGCACGCGAGATCCTCGCGCCCGATGCCCGCCAGCCGCGCTTCCACCGCCGCCCGCGCCGCAGTGGCATCGCCGCGTAAAAGATCAGCCCATTCGTGGCGGGCGAAAGGCGGCTCGCCCGCCGGGTCACTGGGCAGCTCGAATGGCTCGATGGCGATCAGGTGCTCCGCCTCACCGGTGCGGCGGATCGCTTCCACCAGCGGCTCGGCCAGCCGCGCGTTGGAGACGATCACCGCCCGCGCGCCGCTGTCGCCCAGCACATGCGCATGGTCGCGCACGGTATTGCTGATGTAGGCCGGCGTGGTGACGCAGTCGGCCGCCATGATCGCCAGATCGGCGATGCACCAGTCCGGGCGGTTCTCGGAGACGAGCAGCACCCGGTCGCCCGGCTCCAGCCCCAGCGCGCGCAGCCCTTCGGCCAGCAGGCAGACCTTGTCCGCCACCGCGCGCCAGCTCTGCGTCTGCCAGGCATCGTTGCGCCGGCTGCCGAGGAACGGCACCTCGCCGCGCTCGTCCGCGCGATCGAGAAACAGGCGCACGAGGCTGGTCGCAGTCGTAAAATCGCCGAGCTGCACCTTGCGCCCTCCTTCCCTGTCCGGCGGACGCTCTGGCGCCAGCTCGTGGCCAACGGACTAGGCGAGCAGCCCCTGATCGGCAAGAGAGCCCGGAGTGAGGCGCGTGCGGCCGCTTACTCGACTATGGCGGCACCCTCGCTGCGCGGATCGGCGGCGCCCATCCAGCCGTCCGCTTCCAGCAAAGCGGCATTGGCCTTGAGCGGCAGCTCGCGCGGGCTTACCTCCCGGTGCCCCAGCGCCTGCAGAGCGGGGATCATCGCCTCCAGCATCGAGCCCGCCTCCACGCTCACGGTGTCACCGGGCGAATACAGCACCGGCAGGGCCAGCGCCTGCTCCACGGGCAGCCCGAAATCGATCACCCCGAACAGCGCCCGGGCGACCTGCACCAGGATGGTCGCCCCGCCGGCCGCACCCACCGCCATCAGCAGCCGCCCGTCCGGGGCGTACACCACGGTCGGCGCCATCGAGCTGCGCGGCCGCTTGCCACCCTCCACCCGATTGGCGACCGGCAGCCCGTCCTGCTCGGGCACGAAGCTGAAATCGGTCAGCTCATTGTTGAGATAATAGCCACCCGTCACGATCCCCGAGCCGAACGGCCCCTCGATGGTGGAGGTGTAGCTCACCAGCACGCCCTCGCGGTCGAGCGCCACGATGTGCGATGTGCCGCCCTCCTCGCCCAAGGTGCCCTCGGCCAGCGGCACCGCGCCCGGCACCGCACCCGCTTCCACATCGGCCATCACCGCCGTGGGCGAGATCAGCGCGCCGCGCGCAGCAAGGTAATCGGGGTCCATCAGCCCGGCGACCGGCACCGCGACATGGTCCGCATCGGCGAGGTACAATTCGCGATCCGCATAGGCCAGCCGCTGCGATTCGGCGAACAGGTGCCAGAAGGTGGGCGATTGCGGCCCCAGCGCACCGAGGTCGAAATGCTCCAGTTGCTTGAGGATGGCGTAGACAGTCGTCGCGCCCGACGAGGGCGGCGCCATGCCGCAGATCCGATAGGCGCGGTACAGCCCGCAGACCGGCGCGCGCGGCGTGGCGCGATAATTCGCCAAGTCGGCTGCGGTCATCGCCTGTTCGTGGGGCGTCTCGGCCGCCACCACTCGCGCCAACTCCGCCGCTGCCGTTCCGTGGTAGAACGCCTGCGGCCCCTCGCGGGCGATCCGCTCCAGCGTCTGCGCAAAGGCCTCGTTGCGCACGTGCGTGCCCGCGGGCAGCGGTTCGCCCGCCTGGTCGAAGAACAGCGCGCGCCCCTCGGGGGTGAGCGCCCCGCGCTCCCGGTTGCGGGCCGCCGCATCCACGAAGCGCTCGGTCAACACCCAGCCGTCGCGGGCCAGCGCGATCGAGGGGGCGAACAGCGCGCTCCACTCCAGCGCGCCGTGTTGCTCATGCGCCAGCGCGGCCAGCGCGATATTGCCCGGCACGCCCACGCTCAGACCGCTCATCACCGCGGCGCGTCGGTCCACCGGTTCGCCTTCCTCGCCCAGGAACCAGTCCGGTCCCGCCGCGTGCGGAGCGGTCTCGCGCCCGTCGATCGTGGTCACCGTGCCATCGGGCGTTGCGCGCACATAGAAGCCCCCGCCGCCGATGCCGGAACTCTGCGGCTCTACCACCGTCAGCGCCAGCATCGACGCAATCGCCGCATCGGTGGCGCTGCCGCCCTGCCGCAGCATCGCCGCCCCCGCCTCGGCCGCGCGCGGATCGGCCGCGCTGACCAGACCGGTGCCCTCGCCATTAACCTCACTGGCGGAAACCCGCTCCTGCGGCACTGCCGAAACAGGCGTCGGCGGCGACACCGTCGCACAGGCGCCCAGCAGCATCGTGCCCGCCAGCAGTGCCGTCATCGGCTTCACCATCGCACCCATCCTCATTCGCTCCCCACCGCTTCGGCGATCGAAGCAAAGCCGTCGCGCCACATCAGCCGCTCCAGCCCGCTCACGATTTCACGCGCGATTCGCGGCCCCCGATAGACCATCGCACTGTACAGCTGCACCAAGCTCGCCCCGGCGCGGATTCGCTGCCAGGCATCCGCGGCGTTGGCGATCCCGCCCACCCCCACCAGCGGCAGCGCGCCGCCCGTGGCACGGCGAAAATCGCGCAGCCGCTCCAGCGCCAGCGTCTTCAGCGGCGCGCCCGAAAGCCCGCCCGCTTCGCCCCGGTGGTCCGAAGCCAGCGGCGGGCGGCTGATAGTGGTGTTCGAAACGATCAGCGCACCCAGCCGCCGGTCCAGGACGATCCGCGCGATCGCATCGATATCGGCCGGCTGCAGGTCCGGCGCCACCTTGAGAAACACCGGCGGCCCAGCGCTCCCCCGAGCCTCCAGCACCGCATCAAGCAGCGCGGCCAGTGCGGCCGGATCCTGCAACGCGCGCAATCCCGGCGTGTTGGGGCTCGAGACATTGACGGCCAGATAGGAGGCCAGCGGCGCCATCACCCGAGTCATTTCGCGATAATCGGCGATCCAGTCGGGCGAATCCTTGTTCGCACCGATATTGGCTCCAACGATACCCGTGCCGCCGCCAGCCGCCCGCAGCCGCGCCGCAGCCGCCGCAGCGCCGCCATTGTTGAACCCCATCCGGTTGATCACTGCCCGGTCCTCGCGCAGTCGGAACAACCGCGGCCGCGGATTGCCCGCCTGCGGGCGCGGGGTGATCGAGCCCACCTCGACCGAACCGAAGCCCAGCCCCAGCAGCGCCCTAGGAACCTGCGCATCCTTGTCGAACCCCGCCGCCAAGCCAAGCGGGTTGGGAAAGCGAATGCCCGCCACCCGCACCGCCAACGCACCCGCAGGCCGCAGATCTCGCCGCGGTAGCAGCCCAAGCGCACGGATCGTCATGCGGTGCGCATCCTCGGGATCGAGCGCGAACAGGGCGGGGGTCAGCAGGCGGTAGAGCATCGCGATCGCGCCCTATGCCAGCCGGCAGGGCCCCTGTCGACGCAGACGCCTGGCCATCGAAAGTCAATAACGCCAGGCAATGTCCGATGCAGCCACGATTTTACCATGATAGGAGATTTCCGCGATATTAGGAATGTTAACTAAAAGATATGCCGATTTATTTCCTATAAAGCTGCAAATGTCGCATTCGTACAAGTCTTCGCCGATCTTTGTAGCTAACTCGACTGCGCGACCCGAAGGGCTCGGCGCTTGATGCACCGGGTTCTCGACTTTAGGGGCGGTGGTGCATTCATGCACTGCCGCCCTTTTTTTCCGCGCGAGTCGCCGGCCGCTCCCTTGCTACGCAGCACTCCCCGGCATTCCGCCTTGCTAACGACTCGCAACAGGTGGTTCGACGTTGAAAGGCCGCTGCGCGCGCCCTAGTTGAAATCATACCAATTTCGTCCGAATAACAATCAGGGTCCAGCTGTTGCGTCTGTCCAATCTCGCCGATTACGCGGTCGTCACCATGAGCGCCGCCGCGCGCCATCCCGGCCCCGCGCGGTTCAGCGCCGCACAGCTCGCCGCCGAAACCGGCCTGCCGCTGCCCACCGTGCAGAAGCTCGCCGGCAAGCTGGTCGCCGCCGGCCTGCTGCGCTCGCTGCGGGGCGCCTGCGGTGGCCTGCAGCTCGCCCGTCCGGCCGCTTCGATCACCCTGGCCGAGATCGTCGAGGCAGTGGAGGGCCCCATCGCGCTCACCACCTGCGTCGATGCCAGCCGCCACGATTGCGCGCTCGAAGGCAGCTGCGCGGTCCGCCCGCATTGGTCTGTGGTGAACGACGCGCTGCGCGGCGCGCTGGCCGAAGTGCCGCTCACCCGCCTCGCGCGGATCGAGGTGGCAGCATGAACGAGCAGCTCAAGATCGACGCGGCTGTGCCCGAGCTCCCCCTGCAGGACCAGGACGCGCACGACGCCGCCGCTCGCGCGGCCGATTACGAATTCGGTTGGCACGCCGATATCGAGACCGATTTCGCCCCCAAGGGCCTCGACGAGAGCACCGTGCGCTTCATCAGCGCCAAGAAGAACGAGCCCGAATGGATGCTCGAATGGCGCCTCAAGGCCTTTCGCTTGTGGCAGGATATGGTCGAGCCGGACTGGGCCAAGCTCAACATCCCGCGAATCGATTATCAGGATGCGTTCTACTACGCCGCGCCCAAGAAGAAGGAGACGATTGCCTCGCTCGACGAGCTCGATCCCGAGATCAAGGCGGTGTACGACAAGCTGGGCATCCCCATCGCCGAGCAGGAAGTGCTCGCCGGCGTTGAAGGCGCGCGCAAGGTGGCGGTGGACGCGGTGTTCGATAGCGTCTCGGTCGCCACCACCTTCCGCAAGGAGCTGGAAGCCGCCGGCGTCATCTTCCGCAGCATGTCGGAGGCGGTCCGCGAATATCCTGATCTGGTGCGCAGGTGGCTTGGCCGCGTGGTGCCCCAGCGCGACAATTTCTTCGCCACGCTCAACAGCGCGGTCTTTTCGGACGGCACCTTCGTCTACATTCCTGAAGGCGTGCGCTGCCCGATGGAGCTCAGCACCTATTTCCGCATCAACGCCGAAAACACCGGCCAGTTCGAACGCACGCTGATCATCGCTGAGAAGGGCAGCTACGTCAGCTACCTCGAAGGCTGCACCGCGCCGATGCGAGACGAGAACCAGCTTCACGCCGCCGTGGTCGAACTGGTCGCGATGGAAGATGCCGAGATCAAGTACTCCACCGTGCAGAACTGGTACCCCGGCAACGCGCAAGGCGTGGGCGGGATCTACAATTTCGTCACCAAGCGCGCACTTTGCCAGGGCGCGCGCAGCAAGGTGGCGTGGACTCAGGTGGAAACCGGCAGCGCAGTCACCTGGAAATACCCATCCTGTGTGCTCAATGGTGAAGACAGCGTGGGCGAGTTCTACTCGGTCGCCGTCACCAACAATTACCAACAGGCCGATACCGGCACCAAGATGATCCACAACGGCAAGGGCAGCCGCAGTACGATCATTTCCAAGGGCATCAGCGCCGGGCATTCGAACAACACCTATCGCGGCCTCGTCCGGGTGGGCGCCAACGCGGACAACGTCCGCAACTTCACCCAGTGCGATTCGCTGCTGCTGGGCAGCCTCAGCGGCGCGCACACCGTGCCCTATATCGAGGTGAAGAACCCCACCGCCCAGATCGAGCACGAGGCCACCACCAGCAAGATCAGCGACGACCAGCTGTTCTACGCCATGCAGCGCGGGCTGGGCGAGGAAGAGGCCGTCGCCCTGATCGTCAACGGCTTCGCCAAGCAGGTGCTGAAGGAGTTGCCGATGGAATTCGCCGTCGAAGCGCAGAAGCTGCTGGCGATCTCGCTCGAGGGGAGCGTGGGGTGAATCGGCACCACGGTTTCTGGCTATCGGGCGAGAGCGGAGGCAGCTCATGAGCCCTGTCAATTCTCGCGCCGAGGCGCTGCTCGAGTGCGGTGGCTACCGGCCCGCAGCAATTCGCCCTCTCACCCGCAGAAAGCGCCCGATGAGCCTGCTGGACCTGCGCGACCGCATCGTGCTGGCAGCAACCTTCTGGAAGCGCCAGGTGGTGAACGATGGCGTGCGCCTGTCCCTGCGCGATGCCTCGCCGCGCATGCATTTCGCACTGGTGACGGGCGATGAGCTGGAAGATTCCCGACTGGCGCGAAAGGTCCTCAACCCCACCGACAGGGTGCTGGAGCTGGGCAGTTCGATCGGCTTCATGGCGCTGTTATGCCAAACGCAGATCGGCATCGAGGATTACGCCATGGTCGAGGCCAATCCCCGCCTCGCCGCGCTGATCGCCGAGAACTTCCGGCTGAACGACGCCGGCCATCCCCTGCTGTTCACGGTCGCCGCCGGGCCGGAAGACGGCACCGTCCGCTTCCATCTCAACCGCGATTACTGGTCATCCAGCGTGCTGGAACGCGCCAACGAACGCGATACGATCACCGTCCCGCAGCGCTCGATCCCCTCGCTGGTCGCCGAACTGCCGTTCACTCCCAACGTGCTGATCGTGGACATCGAAGGAGGCGAGACCCGCATCCCCACCGAACATTGGCTGCTGTTCGATACGATCATCGGCGAATTCCACGAACGGCTGGTCGGCACCCGGCCGATCGCGCGGATCACCGACGGCTTGCGCCACGCGGGCTCCCGCCGCGTTGCCAGGAAAGGGCAATCGCACGCCTACGCGCGAGAGCTCAGGAAAGCCGCATGACCGACCGCCGCACGCTCCGCCTCCGCGCCCCCGGCGATCAACCCTCCGCCCCCGCCATCAAGAAGAAGGGCCGCGGCTGGGAGATCTCGACCAAGCGCCTCGATGCGCTGCACGAACGTGCGCGCGACATGCGCCGCCACCCGAGCGAGGCGCACAAGGCGCTGGCGGATCGCTTCGCCAAGGCCAGTCTCGGCCGCTATAAGTTCACCCAGCACACGGTGGTCGGCTCGGCGATCCTCGATTTCAACTGCCACATCATCGGCATGGCCATCGCCATCGACGAGGGCGATACGCCCGATCCCATCGCCACCCGCCGCGACAAGAGCCTCGATGCCATCGGCATCCGAGTGATGCGGATCAAGGCCACCGACATTCTCGAGAACATCGAAGCGGTCCTCCAGCGAATCACCGCCGGCATGCGCCTGCGCATCGCCGACAAGCAGGGCGCCAAAGAGCGCCATGGCCGTGAACACCACGCCAGCCACCCGCGCCAAAGCGCCCCCCAGAGCGGCGCCCGCGGCTTCGGCCGCCTGCCCGACAGGAACCGCCATGCTCGCAATCGATAATCTCCACGCCAACATCGGCGGCACCCCAATCCTCGACGGGCTCTCGCTGCAGGTGAATGCGGGCGAGATCCACGCGATCATGGGGCCCAACGGCGCGGGCAAATCCACGCTCTCCTACGTGCTGGGCGGCCGCCCGAATTACGAGGTCACGCAGGGCTCGGTTACGTTTAACGGCCAAGACCTGCTCGCGCTCGCCCCGCACCAACGGGCCGCCGCCGGGCTGTTTCTCGGCTTCCAGTACCCGGTCGAGATCCCCGGCGTCTCCAACGTCCAGTTCCTGCGCGAGGCGCTCAACGCCCAGCGTCGCAGCCGCGGCGAAGCCCCGCTCAGCGCCGGCGATTTCCTCAAGCTGGCGCGCGAAAAGGCCGCGCTGCTCCGATTTGACATGGAAATGCTCAAGCGCAACGTGAACGTCGGCTTCTCGGGCGGCGAGAAGAAGCGCGCCGAGATGGTCCACATGGGCATCCTCGATCCGCTGTTCGCCGTGCTCGACGAAACCGACAGCGGGCTCGACATCGATGCGCTGCGCGTGGTGGGCGAGGGGATCAACAATATCATGCGCCGGCCGGACAAGGCCGTGTTGCTGATCACCCACTACCAGCGCCTGCTGGATTACGTGGAACCCGATTACGTCCACATCCTCAGCAAGGGTCGAATCGTCACCACCGGCGGGCCGGAACTGGCTGTGCGGCTGGAGAACGAAGGCTACGAGGCGGTCGCCGCATGAACGCCCTCGCGCACCCCACCACCCGGCAGGAAGACTGGCGCTACGCCGATGGCGCAGTGCTCGAACGCCTCGCCCCCGCACGCTTCGAGCAATGGCGAGACATTGCGGTCGCCCCGGGCGAAGCGCAATGCGAATGCTTCATCCTCGACGGCAGCGAGCCCGAACTGCTGCGCCTGCGCATCGATGTGGGCGATGGCGGCCGCGCGGCGATCTTCGCGGTCAATGCCGGCGCCGATTACACACGCATCGAGATCGCCGTGCACCTCGCGAAGGGCGCCCATTTCAGCTTCGGCGGAGTCACCATCGGCGGAGGCGAGGCCACGCGCGAGATCGTCACCCGCCTCGCCCATGCCGAACCCGAGGCGACCAGCAACCAGGTGATCCGCGCAGTCCATTGGGGCCGCGCCACGGGCAATTTCCTCGGCCGCATCGAGGTCGCGCGCGATGCGCAGAAGACCGACGCGGTGCAGGATTTCAAGGGCCTGCTGCTGGAGCGCGGCGCCACCACCAACGCCAAGCCCGAGCTGGAAATCTTCGCGGACGACGTGAAATGCGCCCACGGCGCCTCCATCGGCCAGCTGGACGAGGCCGCCCGCTACTACATGGCCGCGCGCGGCATCCCGCCCGAGCAGGCGAAGTCGCTGCTCGTCCGCGCCTTCGTGGCCGATGCCTTCCGCGCGCTGGAGGACGAGGCCGAACAGGAGCGGATGCTCGCCGCCGCGCTCGGGGCGCTGGGAGACGCGGTCTGATGGTCGATTCCGCGCCAAGCCTTCACCGCGATCCCCTCGCCAGCACTGAAGCGGTGCTGGATGCCGCCCCGCCGTCTGCCACCGCGCCAACTCTCGGCCTGAAAACCGATTTCCCCGGCCTCGTCACCGCCACCGGCAAGCCGTGGCATTACCTCGACACCGCCGCCACCGCGCAAAAGCCGCAAGCCGTGATCGACGCCGCCGCTCGCGCGATGGGCGCGGATTACGCCACCGTGCATCGCGGGGTCTACACCCGCTCGGCCGAGATGACGCTCGGCTACGAAGCCGCCCGCCGCCGAGTCGCCGCCTTCATCGGCGCGCCGGCAGACGAACTGGTCTTCACCCGCGGCGCGACCGAGGCGATCAACCTTGTCGCCGCCAGCTGGGGCGCGGCCCACCTCAAGGCTGGCGACCGCATCCTGCTGTCCGATTTGGAGCACCATTCCAATATCGTTCCGTGGCAGTTGCATTGCGCTTCCAGAGGCGTTGCAATCGACGTCTGCCCGCTCACCGAAGCTGGGCAAATCGATCTCGACGCCGCCGAACGGATGCTCACGCCCGCGCACCGGCTGGTCGCCTTCGCGCATGTTTCCAACGTGCTCGGCTCGGTGCTCGATGTGCCCCGCGCCGCTCACATCGCCCATGCGGTGGGCGCGAAGCTGCTGCTTGATGGCTGCCAGGCCGTGCCGCGCCTGCCGGTCGAAATCGCCACGCTCGGTTGCGATTTCTATGCCTTTTCCGGCCACAAGTTATACGGCCCCACCGGCATCGGCGCCCTGTGGGCCCGCGCGGAAATCCTCGAGGCCATGCCCCCGTGGCAGGGCGGCGGCGCAATGATCGAGGAGGTCCGCTTCGAGCGCACCACCTACGCGCCCGCACCCCAAAGGTTCGAGGCCGGCACCCCCGCGATTATCGAGGCAATCGCACTGGCCGCCGCCTGCGATTACGTCGATCGGATCGGCCTGCCCGCCATCCACGCCCACGAAGCGCACCTCGTGGCGCAGACCCGCGAGGCCATGCGCGGCATGAACGATCTGCACCTGTTCGGCCCGGAGGAGAGCGCCGGAATCGTCAGTTTCGCGCTGGAGGGCATTCATCCGCACGATCTCGGCACCATATTGGACGAAGAGAACGTGGCGATCCGCGCCGGGCACCATTGCGCGCAGCCGCTGATGCGGCGGCTCGGCGTTCCCGCCACCGCCCGCGCCAGCTTCGGCCTCTACAGTGACGAGGCCGATATTACCGCGCTCATCCGCGGCATCGACCGCACCAAAAGGATCTTCGGCTGATGGACAATCCTCAAGCCTCCGGCACCGCCCCCCTCGACGACGAGGCGCACTCCGCTCCCGCACCCTACGAGCCGCCCAAGCCCCCCCGCGCGCGCGTCTCTGACGCCCCGATGGAAGACAGCGAGAGCGCCGGCGACCGGCTCGCACGCAAGAAGGATTACCTCTCCGGCTTCCTCGCCCAGACCCCGCCCGAGGCGGACACCGGCGAGCCCGGCGGCGAACTCTACGAAGAGGTGATCGCCGCGCTGAAGGACATCTTCGATCCCGAGATCCCGGTAAACATCTACGATCTGGGTCTGATCTACGGCGTCGAGGTCTCGCCCGATGCGGATGTCGCGATCAGCATGACGTTGACCACCCCGCACTGCCCGGTGGCCGAGAGCATGCCGGCCGAGATCGAGTTGCGAGTGGCCTCGGTCCCCGGCGTGCGCGATGCACAGGTCAACATCACCTGGGATCCGCCGTGGGACCCGTCCAAGATGACCGACGAGGCCCGCCTCGAACTGGGAATGCTGTGATGACCGAAACCGCTACTTCCGTTCGCGCCCGCCCCGCCGCCGTCGCGCTCACCCCCTCGGCCGAGCAGCGCATCGCCGAACTGATGGCGCGGG
>LXQI01000015.1:68633-80962 GCA_001683845.1 Erythrobacter sp. ANT-B3C2
ATTCGGTGGATTACATCGCCGAGGAGCAGGGCTTCGACGAAAAGATCGTCACCCGGGGCGGCACCTTCTACATCGACGGCGCCAGCGTGCTCTATCTGGTCGGCAGCACGATGGACTGGCGCGAGGACGATTTCGCCGCTGGCTTCGTTTTCGAAAACCCCAACGCCAAGGGTGCCTGCGGCTGCGGCGAAAGCTTCATCGTATGATCGTGCGCGCCCTCGAGCCCGCCGATCATCGTGGCTGGAGTGCGATGCGCCAGCAGCTCTGGCCCGAGGCCGGGCGAGACGATGCCGGCGATCTGGCGCGCATGCACGTACCGGCCGTGGTGATGGTGGCAGACGATGGCGAGCGGCTGATCGGCTTTGCCGAGGCGACCATCCGCAGCGTGGTCGACGGCCTGTACTTCAGGCCTGGCGGCTTCCTCGAAGGCATCTGGGTCGCCCCGAAGGCGCGCCGCACGGGCGTCGCCACCGCGCTGCTCGGCGGCGTCACCCGCTGGGTGCGCGAGCGCGGCGCCAATGCGATGGGCTCCGACGCCATGCCGGACAATCGCGCCAGTATCGCCTGGCACAAGAAGCACGGCTTCGAGATCGAGGCCGAAGTCATCAAGTTCGTCCGCGAACTGGACTAGCCCGCCGAACCCTTCTGAGAGCCCAAGGCGACCCCTAGCGGCGCCGCAGCGCCGCAACGCAGGCCGCGCGGTCCACCTCGCGCCCGTCGCTCGCCCGCCGCGCTTCGACAGAGGTTGCCACCGGCTCGGCCCCCGGCCGCAGCGGGTAGAGGAACACGTCCAGCACGCAGGATTCGCCCACGAATTGCAGCTTGCGCATGTCGCCCTCGGCCAAGCTCAGCCGCGCCGTGCCCAACAGCTGCTGCAGCGTGGCACTGTCGCGCTCGATCACCCCTTCCAGCCCGGCGTAGCGCTGCACCGATGGCGCCCTGAACCCGGCGGTCGGAGGCGGCGCGGGCTGCGCCGGTGGCGGCAGGCGGATCTGCGTCGGCGAACGCGCCGGCGGCTCGGGCGGGGCGACCTGTGGCACGGTGGCGCAGGCGGCCAGCAGCGGGATCGCCAGCAAAATGGCGCTGCGGGGGGCAATTCGGTTCAGGCGCATGGGGTCAGTCCGTTCGGGGAGAATGCTTGCGATGGAGAAGATGGGTCGCCGCCGCCGCGCCGAGCACAGGGGCGAGAAATCCGGCCAGCGGCACCGCCAGCAGCGCGGCAATCACCCCGCCCAGCACCAGCCGCTCGCCCCGCCTGATCGGCCCACGGTCGCGTGGTCGATGGCGCTGCCGCTCGCCCCGCACACCCCGGTGCCGCAGCCAGACCATCTCGCTCAACTCGCGACCCAGCAGCACCGCATTGACCAGCCAGAACAGGATCGCCGGCCCCACCCCGGTTGCCAGCAGCGCCAGCGCCAGCGGCAGGGCGGCGAGATTGGCCAGCAGCGCCCGCACCGCCGCCCAGATCCCGCTGCGTGCCTGTTCGCCCAGCCCCGGCTCGCGAGCCGCCAACGCAGCCTGTGGATAATGCCGCGCCTCTACCGCCTCGACCACCTCGTCGACGAAGAACTGGATCACCGCCATCGCCACGATCCGCCAGATCAGCCACAGCCCGGCCGCCGCCAGCAGGAAGGCTGCCAGCCCGCGCAGGCCCCCCGCGCCGGAGAACAGCGCATCGCCCAGCCCAGCCTGTTCCAGCCCCCAATCGAGCAGCCACCACCCACCCCAGGCGAGGACGGCGAACAGCACCAGCGTCACCCCGGCGCTCTTGGCCAGGATGCGCAGAATTGCCGGATCGGCCAGCTGGCGCAGTGCGAGCAGGAGGGAGGTGAGGATCGCGGGCATCCGCGCTTGCGATTGCCCGGCCCAGCGGGCAAGTCAACGCCGCGCCGGCCCCGGCGTCGCTCATCCCCAGCCAGTTCAGGACATCCATGCCCGCACCCCAATACGACGTTATCGCCATCGGCAACGCCATCGTCGACGTGATGGCCCCCTGTTCCGACGAGCTGATCGAGCAACTCGGCCTCAACCGCGGCGGGATGATGCTCGTCGATGCCGAACAGGCCGATGCACTCTACGCGGCGATGGGCCCCGCGCGCGAAATCTCGGGCGGCTCGGCCGCCAACACGCTCGCCGGCCTTGCCGCGATGGGTGCGCGTTGCGCCTTCGTCGGCCAGGTCGCCGACGATCAGCTGGGCGAAGTGTTCGCGCATGATATTCGCGTCGCCGGCATCGCCTTCGATACCCCGGCCCGCCCCGGCGAGCCGCCGACCGCGCGTTGCCTGATCTTCGTCACCCCCGATGGCCAGCGCACAATGAACACCTTCCTCGGCGCCTCGCAATTCCTCCCCGCCGAACGGATCGATGAAGAGGCGATCGCCGCCGCGAAGATCCTCTACCTCGAAGGCTATCTGTGGGATCCGGAAGAGCCGCGCGCCGCGATGCGCCGGGCGATCGAAAGCGCCCGCCGCGCCGGCTGCAAGGTCGCCTTCACCCTGTCGGACAGCTTCGTCATCGCCCGCCACGGCGATGATTTCCGCGCGCTGATCGAAGACGGGCTGATCGACATCCTGTTCGCCAACGAGGCCGAGCTGGCCGCGCTCACCGGCCAGGCGCAACTGGAGGCCGGCTGCGACGCGCTCAGCGGCAAGGTGCCGTTGCTGGTGGTCACCCGCAGCGAAAAGGGTGCGGTCGCCTGCTTCGAGGGCGCCACCCACCGCTGCGCGGCCGAGCCGGTCGAAAAGGTGGTCGATACCACCGGCGCGGGCGATCTGTTCGCCGCCGGCTTCCTCCATGGCCACGCGGCCGGCGAGCCGATAGATCGCTGCCTGCGCCGCGGAGCCATCGCCGCGGCCGAGATCATCAGCCATTACGGCGCCCGCTCGGAGGCCGATCTGCCGGCGCTGATGGCGCGCAAGCTGGGCTAGTTCAGGCGGCCGCCGCGCGGGTCTCGACCCATTTCGGCAGCCACCCGGCGGCGGCACTCACCCCCGCCTCGAACATCTGGCCTTGCCGGCCCGGAGCGAGGTCGCGCTCGTCGCCGCTGCGCAGGTCAAGATGCTTCTCGGCACAGAGACGATGCACGCGCAGGCCCCGCATCCGCTGCGCGATGGCCGATTGCGCGCCCGGATCGCCCTCCACCAGCTCCTGGAAGCTGGCAACCGTCTGCAGCTCGCGCTGAAGCGAGGCGCTGAGCGATATCTGCTGCAGCCGCTGCACGATCTGCGCCCCGCTGGTCGTATCGGGAATGGCGTTCGCCAGCTCCACCACCAGCAGGTCGCGGCTGGCGGTATGGCGCAGCAGCTCCAGCAGCGGCGGATTGGCGCTGAAGCCGCCATCCCAATAGCTCTCGCCGTCGATCTCCACCGCCCGCTGGAATTGCGGCAGACAGGAGGAGGCCAGCACCACGTCCAGCGTGATCTCGTCGGTCCGGAAGATGCGCGCCGCACCGTCGCGCACCCGGGTGGCGGAAACGAACAGCGCGATCGGGCTGCTGCGGCGCAGCTCGGCGAAATCCACCGCCTCCTCCAGCACCCGGGCGAGCGGATTGAAGCCCAGCGGGTTCATCAGCGCCGGCGAAGGGTCGATCGAGAGCGCGCTCAGGCCGCGCAGCGCGGCACTGGCGCCGGCACCCGCGGGGCTCATCGCACTCAACCGCCGCCAGAAGCCCGAAAGCTTGTCACGCGCGCCCTGCGGCCCGTTCGCCAGATAGCCGGACGCGAGGACGACGGCATTGACCGCTCCCGCGCTGGCGCCGCTGATCGCCTCGATCGCGGTCTGCCGGCAAAGCAGTCCGTCGAGCACGCCCCAGGTGAAGGCACCGAGTGCGCCACCGCCCTGCAGCGCGAGGCACAGCGATTGGTCCGGCTCATGTTGCACTGCAATATCCCCGATGCTGCAGTGCACTAACAAGAGATCGGGCGCCCGGTTCCCGGCCCACCGCTTGCCGGGGACGCAGAACTAACCCTACTCGCGAACCACGGCGCGCCAGCCGATGTCGCGGCGGCAGAAACCCGTCGGGAAATCAAGCCGGTCGACCGCCTGATAGGCCGCCGCCTGCGCCTCGCCGATCGTCGCGCCCCTGGCGGTGACGGACAGCACCCGCCCTCCGCTGGCCACCAGCGCACCCTCATCATCCAGCGCAGTTCCCGCCTGGAACACCTTCGCGCCATCCGCCTCGGCCGCCGCGATCCCGCCGATCGCCCCGCCGCTCACCGGCGTGCCGGGATAGCCGCGCGCCGCCATCACTACCGTCAGCGCCGACTGGTCGGCAAAGCGCGGCGGCTCCATTTCCGCCAGCTGCCCTTCGGCACAGGCGAGCAGATATTCGCCGAGGTCGCTTTCCAGCCGCATCAGCAGCACCTGCGCCTCTGGGTCGCCGAAGCGGGCGTTGTATTCCACCAGCATAAGTCCCTCGGCGGTCAGCATCAGTCCGGCATAGAGCACGCCCGAATAGGGCATCCCCTCGGCCGCCAGCGCCGCCACGGTGGGCGCGATGATTCGCTCCATCGCCGCCGCGTGCAGATCGGGAGTTAGCACGCGCGCGGGGCTGTAGGCGCCCATTCCGCCCGTGTTGGGCCCGGCATCGCCCTCGCCGAGCCGCTTGTGATCCTGTGCGGTGCCGAAGGGCAGGATATGGGTGCCATCGGTCAGCACGAACAGGCTGACCTCCTCGCCCGCCATGAATTCCTCGATCACCAACTGCGCGCCCGCTGCTCCGTAGGCACCGTCGAACATTTCGACGATGGCGCTCTCCGCCCCGGTGCGGTCGGGCGCGATCACCACCCCCTTGCCCGCCGCCAGCCCATCGGCCTTGAGCACGAACGGGGCTGCGAAACTGTCCAGCGCCGCCAGCGCCGCCTGCCGGCTGTCCGCGCGGATATAGCGGGCGGTGGGGATGCCATGCCGCTCGCACAGATCCTTGGCGAAGCCCTTGCTCCCCTCCAGCTGTGCCGCCGCCTGCGAGGGGCCGAACACCGCAATCCCCTCGCCCCGCAGCGAATCGGCCAGCCCGTCCACCAGCGGCGCCTCGGGCCCGATCACCACCAGGCCGATGCTTTCCTGCTCGCAAAAGGCGATCGCCAGCTCGTGATCGGTGGCGTCCATGTCGAAGCAAAGGGCATGGTCGGCGATGCCCGGATTACCCGGCGCGGCGAACAGCTGGCCGCCTTCGGAGAGCAGCCGGGATTGCGCCAGCTTCCAGGCCAGCGCATGTTCGCGCCCGCCCCCACCCAGCAGCAGGATGTTCATGACCGCCTCTCTTCCCTTCGACACCGAGGACGACGGCGCGCCCGAAGCCGGGCTGGTAGCGAGGCCGCAGGCGGGCGACAATGCCGCCCCGTTCTCGATCAGCGAGATCGCCCAGCTGCTCAAGCGCACGGTGGAGGATCGCTTCGCCCATGTTAAGCTGCGCGGAGAGCTTTCGGGCGTGAAGCGCGCGGCCAGTGGCCACCTCTATTGCTGCCTGAAGGACGAGGGCGCGGTGATCGATGGCGTAATGTGGCGCACCGCCTCCTCCCGCCTGTCCTTCATCCCCGAAGATGGGCTTGAGGTGATCGCTTGGGGCAAGCTGACGACCTATCCCGGCCGCTCGAAATACCAGATCGTGATCGAGGGAATGGAGATCGCCGGCGAGGGCGCGCTGCTGGCGCTGCTCGACAAGACCCGCCGCCGGCTGGAGGCGGAGGGGCTGTTCGATCCGACACGCAAACGGCCGCTGCCGTTCCTGCCGCGGGTGATCGGCGTGGTCACCTCGCCCACCGGCGCGGTCATTCGCGATATCCTCCACCGGCTGGCCGATCGCTTCCCGGTTCAGGTGCTGGTGTGGCCGGTTGCGGTGCAGGGGCAGGGCGCTTCGGCCCAGGTTGCGGCCGCGGTGCAAGGCTTTTGTGCCCTCGCTCCGCAGGGAAGCAAGCTCGATGCAAATGGCCCAATTCCGCGCCCGGACCTGCTCATTGTGGCGCGTGGCGGCGGCTCGATCGAGGATTTGTGGGCCTTCAACGAGGAGGCAGTGGTGCGCGCCATCGCCGGCGCAACCATCCCCACGATCAGCGCCATCGGCCACGAAACCGATACCACCCTGGCCGATTTCGCCGCCGATTTGCGCGCCCCCACCCCCACTGCCGCCGCCGAACTGGCTGTACCGGTGCGCCGCGAACTGGCCGCCACACTCGATGAATTCGCCCTGCGCCAGCGCCGCTGCGCCCTGCGACCGGTGCAGCTGGGGCGCGAGCGGCTGGAACAGCGCACCGCCCGCCTGCCACGCCCCGCCGCCCTGCTCGCGCTGGCCCAGCAGCAGCTCGACGATACCGCCGAGCGCCTGCGCCGCGGGCTCGCCGACCAAGCCACTCAGGCCCGCGAGCGGCTCCAGGCCGATACGGCGCGCCTATCGGGGCCGTTGCTACGCCAGCGAGTCGCCTCGGCGCGCCTTACCCTCGCTGGCGTCGGCCTGCGCCCCGCCCTGCTCGAGCGCGAATGGTCCGAGCGCGGCGCACGCCTCGCCGCGCTCGATCGCCTGCGCCGCCAGCTTGATCCGCGCGCCCCGCTGGCCCGCGGCTATGCGCTGGTCTGCGCGCCCGGCCATCCGGTGGTGACCAGCCGCGCCATCGCCGAAGGCAGGGAGCGGCTGACGCTCGAGTTCCACGACGGTACGCTCACGGTCAGCACCGAAACGCCCGCAGCGCCTGCAAGGAGGCCCGGAAGCAGGCAGCCGGTTGCATCGCGGGCGGACCAACCCAAATTGCTCTGACGCGAATTTGCCGTGAGAGGCACCGCTTGATAAGGCCCGTTCCATGCTGATGAAAACCGGCGAGAATGCCGCCACCCTGGTCTACGGGCCCAACGCCTTTCGCGTCGTCCGCCCCGGGCGCTTCGTGCCCTGCGCGGTCACTGGAGAGCCGGTCGCGCTTGAGGTGCTGCGCTACTGGAGCGTCGAGCGGCAGGAAGCCTATGCCACCGCCGAGATCGCCACCGGCCGCCTACTCGGCCGGCTGTGAGGCTCGCAATTCTGGCAGCGACGGCGCTGGCCGCCGGTTGCGCTCCTGCGCCCCAAATGGCCTCGCAGGGGGAACCGCAGCGTAGTGAGCCGGTGCAAGTCGTGCAGCCGATCGCCACGCCGTCGCCCGCGCCCCCGCCCGCACCCCCGCCCGCACCGGCACAGAACCTGCCGACCACTTTCGTCTTCAGTGGCGAGTTGACCCAGGGCGGCTGGATCCGTGGCCAGGCACCCGGCGGCACGGTCTCCGCCCGACTCGGCGACCAGCCGCTGGTGCTCGACGAGGAGGGCCGCTTCTTCGCCGCCTTCGACCGGGATGCCGGCCCCTCGACCACGCTTAGCGCCACCCGGGCGAACGGCCAGCGCACCGAAAGCCCGCTCACCATCGCGCCGCGCCAGTGGAATATCGAGCGCGTGAACGTCGCCCGCCGGGCCGGCGGCGCGACCGAGGCCTTCCTGCGCATCCGCCGCCCGGAACTCGCCCGCATTGCCGCCGCGCGCGAGATCGAGACTGGGGCCGAGGGCTGGCGGCAGAGCTTCATCTGGCCGGCCACGGGGCGCATCTCCGGCCGCTTCGGCTCGCAGCGGATTTATCGCGGAGAGCCGGGCAGCTACCATTCGGGGCTCGATATCGCTCGCCCCACCGGTACGCCCTTCGTCGCCCCGGCCGATGGAGTGGTGGTGCTGGCGACACAGGCGCCCTTTTCGCTGGAGGGCAATCTGTTGATCGTCGATCACGGGATGGGCCTTAGCAGCGCCTTCCTGCACCTTTCACAGATCGCCGTGCGGGAGGGAGAGCGCGTGCGGCAGGGCCAGCAGCTCGGCCAGATCGGCGCCACCGGGCGGGCGACCGGGCCGCATCTGCACTGGGGCCTCACATGGCGCAGCTCGCGGCTCGATCCGCTGCTGTTCACCGGCCCGATGAACTGAACCGCGGCGGCGGCTTGGTACGGAAGCTACGGAAGCGGCACATGAAAAGGGCGCGCGAGGCAGCCCAAGCGCGCCCTGCTAATGGGCCATTGCCCGCACCCTTAGGCGGCGGTGGCGGGCTCTGCGGTAGGAGCGGGGGTGGCAGCCGGCGCGGCTTTCTTCAGCTCGCGCTTGATCTTGCGGGCCCGCGTGCTCAGCTGCGCGTCGGCGGTCTTGAGCAGCCATTTGTCCAGCCCGCCATTGTGCTCCACCGAGCGCAGGCCGTGGGTCGAGACGCGCAAACGGAAGCTGCGCTCGAGCGACTCGGAGAGCAGCGTCACGTTCTGCAAATTGGGCAGGAACACACGCTTGGTCTTGTTGTTCGCGTGGCTCACGTTGTGGCCGGTCTGGCGGCCCTTGCCGGTCAGTTCGCAGATGCGCGACATGGTCGTCTCTCGAGATATTGGGTGCCGATGGCGGGAAAGCGGGGCGCATAGACAGGGCGCGCCGCTTCGTCAAGCAAGCTGCCCGGATTGCGGCGCCGGCCGGGCGGCGCTAGCGCGCTGCGCGTGACGCGCTGGCCGATCCCACCTCCCATGCAGCGGGCGCTCGCCTTGGCCCGCGAGGCGGCGCAGGCGGGCGAGGTGCCGGTGGGCGCGGTGGTGATGCGCGGCGGCCAGGTGTTGGGCGAGGGCCACAACGCCCCGCGCGCCCTCGCCGACCCCACCGCCCATGCCGAGGTACTGGCGCTGCGCCGCGCCGCCGCCGCGATCGGTAGCGAGCGGCTCGAAGGCTGCGAGTTGTGGGTCACGCTGGAGCCGTGCGCCATGTGTGCAGGGGCGATAGTCCATGCGCGAATCGCCCGGCTCTATTACGCCGCCGCCGATCCCAAGGGCGGCGCGGTGGAGCATGGGGCGCGGCTGTTCCAGCAACCGCAATGCCACCACCGGCCAGAGGTCTACGCCGGGCTGGGCGCAAGCGCTGCTGCGGCGCTGCTGCGCACGTTCTTCGCCGAGCGGCGCTGAGGATCAGCCGCTACGCCGGCCGCCGCATGCGAACCAGCGTGCCGCATCGCGGGTGAACAGCAGCGCCGCGCCGAGCAGCGCCAGCAGCAGCGAACCGAGCCAGAGCAGCGAAAGCGCCTCACCCGCCAGCAGCCGTTCGGCGTGCGCCGGCACCAGCAGCAGCCGGACCAGCACCATCGCCAGCACTAGCCAGCGCGCCGGGCGGCTGGCGAAAAACCAGACCATCGCCACCGGGATCAGCGCGATGGTCAACCGTGCGCAGATGGCGACGATAGTGAGATCGCGGTCAATCGCCAGCAGCGGGAGGCTGGCGGAAAGCGCCACCTGCATCTCGCCCAGCCGCCCGACCGCGTGCAGGAAGGCGAGCAGGGCTTGGGTGGTGAACAGAGCCCCGAACAGACAAATTGCCAGCGGCCGCTTTCCACGCGCGCGCTTCACGGAAGCGGCCTCAAGAGTCCGGCCTTAAAGCGCCGTGAAATCGAGGCCGATGTCGGCCGCCGGTGCGCTTTGGGTGAGCCGCCCGACCGATACGAAATCGACCCCGGTGGCGGCGATGGCGCCGATCGTCTCCAGCGTCACCCCGCCCGAGGCTTCCGTGGCCGCGCGCCCGGCGACCAGCGTTACGGCCTCGCGGAGGGTGGGAGAGTCCATATTGTCGAGCAGCAGGTGGTCGGCGCCGGCCACAATAGCGGGCTCGATCTGGTCGATCCGGTCGACCTCACAGATGATCCGTGCGACGCTGGATATCCGGGCGCGGCGCACCGCCTCGGCCACGTTTCCGGCGACGAGGATGTGGTTGTCCTTGATCATTGCCGCATCCCACAATCCCATCCGGTGGTTGCGCGCCCCGCCCAGGCGGGTAGCGTATTTGGCGAGCGCCCGCAGGCCGGGAATGGTCTTGCGCGTATCCAGCAATGCGCAGCGCGCTCCGCCTATCGCGGCGACATAGGCACGCGTCAGAGTGGCGATGCCGCAGAGGTGCTGGATGACGTTGAGCGCGCTGCGTTCGGCCGTGAGCATCGCCCTTGCATCGCCTTCGAGGCGCATCAGAACGGCACCGGAAGGCACCTGCTCGCCCTCCGCAACCAGCGTCTCGACTCGCATGTTCGGGTCGAGCGCTTGAAAAAACGAGGCGGCGAGCGGCAAGCCAGCGACCACGATATCATCGCGGCTGTTCATCGCCCCGGCAAAACGCGAACGGGCCGGGATCACGCTCTCCGCAGTAACATCGCGCCCACCACCCGGCAGCCCCGTGCCCAAGTCCTCGGCCAGAGTAGAGCGGACGAAAGCGTCCAGATCAAAGCCCGGGAGGTCAAATGCCAACGTGTATCTCCAGTCCGGTGCGCAAGCACCGCAAGGGCAACCGCCCGCCCGCAGCCGCCCCGCAGCAAAGCGGAGGGAACAGCGGCGAGGACGTCCGCCCGGATGGGCGGACGCACTAAAAATCAGTGCACGAAGCGCGCTACCACGTCGCGGTAGGAGCGGCTCACCTTTACCTCGGCGCCGGACTGCAGCACCAGGAAGCATTCGCCATTGGTGTGCGGCTTCACCTGCCGCACCTGTTCCAGATTGACGATGGTGGAGCGGTGGACCCGCTGGAAGGCGCGCGGGTCGAGCCGGCGCTCCAGATCCTTCATAGTTTCGCGCAGGATCAGCGAATTGTCGCCGGTGTAGATGCACATGTAATCGCCGGCGGCTTCGATATGCTCGATCGATTCGACATCCACGCGGAAGATCTGCCCGCGATCCTTGATGTTGATGATCTTTTCGTAGCGGCCTGTGCTCTCCTCGTCGGACATGTTCTCGATTGCGTCGGGCGCGACCTCGGCCAGCACGTCCTTGAGCTTTTCGGCCTCTTCGGACGAGCGCTTTTCGGCCAACCGCTGGCGCACTCGCTCGATCGTGTCGGCTAGCATGTCCTCGTCCACCGGCTTCATTAAATAGTGGACGGCGTTGGCTTCGAAGGCGCGGATTGCGTGCTCCTGATAGGCGGTGACGAACACGAACAAGGGTGGATCGATCTCCATCACGCCCTTGACGACGCTGAAGCCATCGAAGCCGGGCATCTGGATGTCCAGGAAGACGAGATCAGGCTTTTCGGTCTTGATCGAGCGGATCGCCTCGCGCCCGTTGGCGCACGTGGCGATCACCTCCACGTCGCTGAAGCGCTCCAAGCGCAACTGGAGGCCCTGGATGGCGAGCTTTTCGTCGTCGACGATAATCGTGCGGATGGTCATGCGGTGCTTCCGATCGCCCGTTCGGCGGGCAGGGGTTCAATCTCTGGCGTGGACCACGGTTTTACGGGCGCAGCAAGGGGTTCGGGCGGCTCCTCGCCCGGCTCATAGGGCAGCTCGACGATCACCGCGAAGCCACCCTCGGGGGGCGACTGGATCTCGAAGCGGTGATCCTCGCCATAGGCCTGCGCCAGCCGGCTGCGGATATTGGCGAGGCCCAGGCCGGTGCTGCCGGTGCCGTCATCGGTCTGGGGGCCCAGCTGGCGCCCCTGCAAGCCGGGGCCGGTATCGGTGACGGTCAGCCGCAGCCGGTTGCCCAGCACCTGCGCGGCCAGGCTGATCCGCGCGCCCTCCTCCTGTGGCGAGACCGCATATTTGATCGCATTCTCCACCAGCGGTTGCAGCAGCAGCGAGGGGATCGTTGCATTGGAGGCGGCCGGATCGATGCGGAACACCGTGCGCAGCCGCTCCTCGAACCGCATCCGCTCGATGCCTAGGTAGAGCTTCAGCGTCTCCACCTCCTGCGCCACCGTCACCTTGCCGCCCGGCTGCGACACCAGCGTGTGCCGCAGGAAGCTGGAAAGGCGGGTGAGCATCGCATTGGCCGGCTCGGTCTGCTTGAGCAGCACCAGCGTGCTGATCGAGTTCAGCGTGTTGAAGAGAAAGTGCGGATTCAGCTGGTAGCGCAGCATCGCCAGCTGGGCGCTGGTGGCCTGCGCCTCCAGCCGCTCGAGCCGATCGGCCTGCTCCTCGACCCTGAGGAAGTAGTTGATCGCATAATACAGCGCCGACCAGGCGCCGAGCAGGGTCAGCGGCCAGATGAAGATGCCTAGGAAGCGCTGGACGAAGCTGACATTGTCCTCCGGCCGGTAGAGCCCCATCACCCAGCTATCGAGCAGCGCGAACAGGCTGACCGCCACCGCCAGCGCCACGATGGTGCTGCCCCAGGTGACGAGCGGTCGGCGGTTGATGAGATAGCGGTAGATCACCGCCAGGATCAGGCTGATCGAAAAGCCGGTAAGCTTCTGCACCAGCACCAGCACCAGGAAGCTGGTCGGCTGATCGTTGGCCAGCGCCGAGACCCCGCGCAGCAGCAAGGCCCCGCCCCAGCCGATGAACTGCAGCCGCCAGAAGGCGCGGTTCTTATCCGCGAAAAAGGGCGTGGGG
>LXQI01000015.1:81171-92632 GCA_001683845.1 Erythrobacter sp. ANT-B3C2
ACCTCGAGTGCAGCGGCGGCGGACGAGGTGCTGCGTTGTTGGTGCTAGCAAGGGCGTGGCCAGTGGTGCGGAACAGGTCAGGCTATTGGGCGCCGGCCCGTGAGCGCCGGGCTGGTAGACGCCGAGCGGTGGTGTGGAGCTTGGGTTGATGGCGGCCGGGGTGCTTTGCCAGGTTGAGGCGTGGGGCTGCGCCCTTTCGATCAGAGCGGATGGGCGGGGTGCCGTTCCTCCCGGCGCCGCTGCCATCTGTGATCGTCCTGCGGGCCGGAAGCGGCCGCCGTCAGGAAGTGCGCGCCTGCTCGATCGCGGCGCCGATCGCCTGTTCGCCCACCGCGCCGTTCAGCGCCTGGTCGCCGACGATGAACGCCGGGGTGCCCTCAATCCCCAGCCGTGCGGCAAGGTCGGCATTGGTCTGTAGCTGCGAATCGAACAGCCCGGTGGCGATCGCCTGCCGCGCTCGCGCCAGATCGACCCCAGCCTCACTCGCCGCGGCCGCGATGCTCTCGGGCGAGGGCGGGCCGAGACGGAACATCGCCCCGTGGAACGCGGCGTAGCGGCCCTGCTGTGCGGCGGCCAGCGCCATGCGCGCGGCCTCGACGCTCTGCTCGCTCAGAATGGGATATTCGCGCACCACCACCCGCAGATCAGGGTTAGCGGCGACCAGCGCCTCGACCACGGGCAGGCTCTGCCGGCAATAGCCGCAGGCATAATCGCTGAACTCGACAAGCGTCACCGTGCCTTGCGTATTGCCCATCACCGCGCCCGGGAATGGTGTTTCCAGTTCGGTCCGCAGCGGTGCGAGGCGCGCCTGCTGGTCGCGGGTCTGGAGCACAGTGATCGCCTCGGTCAGCACCTCGGGGTGGGCGAGCAGATAGTCGCGCGTGCCGTTTCCGCCGAAGCCGCTGGCGCTCCACAGCGCCGCCCCGCCGAAGCCGGCGACGAGCGCGATCAAGGCGGTGGCCAGCCAGCGCATCTCGCAGCCCTTCTTCTAGTTGCGCCGATCGGCGCGTTCGAGCTGCGCGCGGGCCTGCATCGCCACGTCCTGTGCCCGCAGCCAATCGGGCGAGCCGTGGGGCAGCCCGCGACCGGCCGATTCGGCATTGCCCAGCGCCTCGTGCGGGCGGCGGCTCATGATCTGCTGTTCGGCGCTGGCCAGCTGCGCGCGCGGGATGTCGCCCTTGGCGCCGTAGACCACCCCAAGCTGGTACCAGGCGAACGGGTTCTCCCGGTCGCGCGCCACCGCAGCCCGCAACACGCGCTCGGCCTCCTCGTGATGCGTGGCATCCTCGGTGGCGATCAGCGCGTGGCCGAACAGCGCGGCGATCAGCGGTTTGTTATTGGTCAGCTCGGTTGCGCGGCGCAGGGCCGAAAGCGCCTCGACGGGGCGGCCGGATTCGAGCAGCACCTGGCCCTTCAGCTCTAGAAAATAAGGGTCGTCGCCATCCATGGCGATCAGCGCCTCGGTCTCCGCCAGAGCGTCCGCGATTCGCGCCTGCTTGTGATAGGCATAGGCGCGGGCGTAGCGCGCGGGAACGCCGGTCATGTGTTCGGGATATGCGTTCAGCGTATCGGCCGGGCGGGCGAGATACCCGTAAAGCTTGGCCTTGATCCGCTCGAACCGGCGCTGCTGATCCGCATCGGGCGGCGTATCCCATGCCGCGTCCTGCTCGTAATCCGCCCGCAGGCGGGCCAAGCGGTCGCCGGAAAGGGGGTGCGTGCGCGCGAAGCCCGCCTCCTCGTCCTGCCGGAAGCCGTAGCGAAATTCGTAATTCTGCAGCTTCTCGAAGAAGGTGAGCGAGCCCTTGCCGGTGATGCCGGCTTTGGAGAGATATTCGGCCCCGGCGGCATCGGCGCTAGATTCCTGCACCCGGCTGAAGGCGAGGAACGAGCCCATCGCCGCTTGCTGGCCGAGTGCCATCGCCCCCATCGCCGCCTCGCCCCCGCCCGCGAGCGCCGCGGCCACGCCGACCAGCATCGACAGCAGCGAAATTCTGGTCGCATTGCCGATCCCCTCGCCATAGCGAATGATGTGGCCGCCGGTGATGTGTCCGAGTTCGTGAGCGAGTACGCCCTGCACCTCGTTCGCGGTGTCGGCGGCGTTGATCAGGCCCGAATGGATGTAGATGCGCTGGCCGCCGACGACGAAGGCGTTGATCGAGGAATCGTTGATCAGAACCACCTCAACCGCGCCGCGTTGCAGCCCGGCGGCTTCGGCCAGCGGATCGACCAACTCCTGCAGCAGCGCCTCTGTTTCCGCATCGCGCAGGATCGATTGCGCGGCCGCCGGCTGGACGGCGAGCACCAGCATCGCGGCGAAGGCGAGCAGGCGGGCGAGGAGCTGGTGCAAGGGGCGCATCGGCGCCAGTGGTAGCGCACCGGCGACTGAACCGTCGCTGAAGACGGACCGGGCGAGGGGTGAGGTAACGCGGGGGGTGGCCCGTCGTTTGGGGAGCGGGGTCGGCATGCTCATCCGCCCTCCACCGCGGTGGGCACCTTGTCCACCGCGCGGACGATCTGCTCGGTTTCGCCGCCGGGCGTAAAGCCGACGGAGCGCAGGAAATCCTGGCCGGTCTCCCAGCTCTCCCCCAGCCACAGCGGCACCCCGGCGGCCTCTATCAGTGCGCGCGCCGCCTCCTCCTCCTGCGAGAAGGTCTCGCCCGCGGTGGTGCGGATGAAGACCGCTGCCACCCGCAACGGATAGTGCTCCACCGCGGCGGCATAGGCCGGCAGGTCGCCCTGGGTATCGTCGCCGATCAGGGCGAAGCGCAGATCGGGGTACATCGCCAGGATCGCATCGATCGAGCGGCGCTTGTGCGCCCCGTGGCTGCTGGAGCCGAGCGTTTCGCGGTTGAGGCCCCAGTCACGCAGCATCAGCGGCCCGAGCGGCAGGCCCTTGGCCCGTTGGAATGCGACCAGATAGGAGAACAGGTTCCACGGGGAGGAGGAGACGTAGAAGAACGGCCGGTGCGTGGCCGGCACGCGCTGCCCGGCGCGCAGCTCGGCCGGGCCGGGGATCGGGCCGCCGCCAAGAGCGCCATAGAAGGCATCGGCGCCCCCCACAGCGACCCGCTCGCCGGGCATCTGCGCCAGGATGCGCCGCCAGTTGCGGGCAATGGCGGAGAAGCTGCCGCTGATCCCGGTTTCGATGATGGTATCGTCGATATCGGAGATCACCCCCAACCGCCCCTCGCTTCCTGGGACCAGCACCTTGGCCGCCACCTGCTGCGGGCCCTCGCGATTGGTCCAGCACAGCGAGACCACCTCCCACACCGGATCTTTGGGCAGATCGCGTTCGGGTTCGAGCGCGAGTTCGAAATGGACGAAACCGGCATCGTCAGTCTTCGCCGTTTCGCGCACCAGCGTGCGGCCCTGCCCCTGCAGTTCGAGCGTGACGCTCACGCCGCGTGCCTCGCGCGTGACGAATTGCGCGAGCATCGTGCGGATCGCCGTCAGCCGATTGCCCCCCTCGAATCCGGGTGCGGGCGCGCGTAGGGCGCGCGCGGAAAGCACCAGCCGGGAGCGGCTGCGAAACCCGAAATAGGGCTGGATGCGGACGGGGTGGGTGCGGAGCAGCGGCATCGCGGCGCCGCGCTACACAGCGAAAGGCGGCTTGGGTAGAGGCCAATCGTGATGCTCAGCCGGCCAAGCGGCCTGCCGCAAGGGAGAGCAAGGCGGGATCGTGCAGCACTTCGCCGATCAGCCCCGGTGAGCCGGATGCGGTTCGGCGGACCAGCACCAGCGCATATTCGCTGCCCGACGGGGCGAGCGATTGCAGGGGTTGCGAGGGACGCGCGGCGAGCGCCTCCATCCAGTCCGGCGTGCTAGGGGGAAACTCGGCCGGGATAGGCTCCGGCATCGCACCGCTGGCGGATCCGGGGCCATCAGCCCAATCGGCGACCACCATGCCCCGTTGCTGCGCCCGGCGCAGCCCAGGAGTGGGGACTGGTTCGAGCGAGGCGTCACCCGCCACTTCCTTCCAGTTCACCACTGCCAGTACATAGTCGATCGTCGCATCGTCGCTGGAAAAGGGGAGCATGATGCCGCGGTAGAAGATGGTGGTTTGCTGCGGCCCGACGAACGCCGAATCGAACCCGGTGGGCGAGCTGGTGGTGAGGACCTGAGGGTGATGCGCCGATAGACGGGCCAGCAGCGAACCCTCGGGCGCCTCGCACAGTGATTGCAGCCCGGCTGCGTCAATCCCGCACAATTGAGCCAGTTCCTCGCCCAGGTAAGCAATTCGCGGACTGTTCACCCGCTGCGAGAAATCGAGCAGAACCGCCCGCGGGCCAAAATCGCGCATGCCCCCGCGGCTGAGATCGGCCACCGCCGGATAACGCCGGTGGCCCAGCATCGAGGCCCAGAAATTATAGGCACGCACCTGCATCCGCCGCTCTTGCAGGCGCGGGGCGGGATCGGCCTGTGGTACGCTCGCCAGTTCAGCAACGCTGGGCTGGCGGACCTGCGGCCATGCGCAATCGCTACGATCCCAAACCATCCAACGCCCCTTGCCATCGTCGGCAAGGTTTTTCGCACGGGTGCAGTAAAGGAAGCGTGAAGGAAGGGCGTGCCTGCCGGGCTCGGCAGCCCGGCCAGCGGCTACAGCATGTAGCGCATGCGGATGGCGCGGCGGACCGACTGGTGCTCAACCTCGAACGCGGCCTCCGCGAAGCGCGGCGGACCCATCCGCACCGGCGCATCGCGCGAGAAGCCGAAGCCCTCGGTCGGGATCATCGCCGCACGATCGGCCTTGCCGTTGGAATTTTCGTCATGCAGCAGCGCGATGGCGTAGCGGCCCGGCGCCACCCGGCCGAAATCGAGCACCGCTGCCTCGCCCGCCGGAACCACCACTCGGATGCTCTGCGAATCGCCCCGGCACTTGGGGAAGCGCTCGGGATCGGCGGTCATGCAGGCGCGCACGAGCCCATCGGCCGAGCGCAGGCCGGTCACCGTCACCTGCACCGGCGTGCCCGCTTCCAGCCCGGGGGCGGCAGCGAGCAGCACGGGTGCAGCGATCAGTGCGCCCAACGCGAGGAGATGCCGCGATCGGTGCAGCACAGGCGATCCCAGAAGCGAAAATAGAGGCCGTAATTGCATCGGTACTCATCATGATGGCGTTGGTGATGACTGGCCGTTATCAGCCAACTCCCTACTCGCGAGTGAACGAGAGCCTTGGGAAACATCTCCCAGCCCATATGATTGGTGACGCCCATCACGGTCATGATCGCTAGCAATAGGCCCAGCATGCCGACATGGATGGGCAGCAGGAACACCAGCGCGGGGATCACCAGCGCACCGGTGAGCGCCTCGATCGGGTGGAAGCTCATTGCCGCCCAAGCGGTGGGTGGGCGGCTGGCATGGTGCACCGCATGGGCCAGCTTGAACAAGCGCGGGCGGTGCATCAGCCGATGAGTCCAGTAGAACCAAGTATCGTGCGCGAACAGGTACAGCAGCAGCGATACGGGCAGGTACCACAGTGGCCAAGCGGTCCATTCCGTGTAGATCAGCGTCCAGCCGCGCTCCTGCCACCCCCAGGCGACAATCCCTGCGGGCACCCCGTAGATCGCCGCTGAGGCGAGCGACCAGCCCATTTCGCGCCGGATCTGCGGGTTCAGCCCGGCATAGAGGCCCGGGCGAACGCGGCTGGTGGCTAGCGCAAAGGCGCCACTGGTGGCGAAATAGCGAAGTGCCACGATCGCGCTCATAGCCAGCGCGGAGAGCAGGACCGCGATCAGCACGGCGCGTGACGGGCGGCCGCCGTAAGGGCCGGAAGGAGGGCTGCGTTGCCGGGCATGGAGGGAGCCTAGCAGATAACAGCGGGGTGCGACACGGCGCGTGGGGCCGGGCGGCGCAATCCGTGGCGCCTGTGCCGCGGGGGCGACAGGGCGGGGCAAGACGTCGGAGGCGTTCCGCCAAGGGCCGGGTAAGCCGACGATCTTCGCATCGCCATGGCCGAGCGCCACCAGCAAGGCGGCGCAGAGCTTGCGATCCTGATGGACCATCCGCCGAAACCGGCCCCGGCACGCTCAGTCCAGCGCTTGGCCCCAGGTCGCGCAATGCGGATCGAGCGCGACCAGCTGTCGCCGCAGCGCCGTGCGGGCCAACCGCTCGACCTCCACCCGCCGCCGCGCCGCCGCCATCGGACGCGATGGAGCCGAGCGGACGATCTCCGCATCATAGCCATCGGCCACGATCACCCCGCAGCAATGGGGCCGGTAGTCCGCGCCATCGAGGCACGTGCGATCGAGTTCGGGGGGCAGGCCCCAGAAGAACCGGTCGCAAAAATCGAGATAATCCGGCCACTTGCCGTCTCCGAGCAGGTCGGCTCGCGCGGTCTTGATCTCGACGATGATCACTCGACCCCCTCCATCGACCCCCATCAGATCGGCGCGCCGGCCGTTTCTCAGCGGCATTTCTCCCAGCACCCACACGCCGTTGCGTGCGAACAGCCGGCAGATGCCGCGAGCTACAGCCGCCGCGCGCCGCTCCGCTCCGCCCTTGTCATTGGCGAGCGTCAGCGGGTCGGCTTCTCGGGAACAGGATTCGGCCATGCCCCTAGCTGGAACGAATGCGGAACGCGGTCAAGCCTACTCAGAGCGTGCGCGCAAATCCTCTTGGCCGCTCGCCACGCTGTTGCTAGGCGCGAGCGCTGCTGCACGCACCCGTAGCTCAGCTGGATAGAGCGCTGCCCTCCGAAGGCAGAGGTCAGGCCAAAGGTTTCATACGGGGGAGCGCTTTTATTGCCTAAATGCAGCGATCTAGCAAGGGCTGGGTGTGCAGGCAGCGAAGTTTAGAAGTTTCCGGAAGCACTGCGGAAGCAGATGGTAGCGAAGCCGGGCGGGCGGGCGCAAGCGGCGGTGGGCAAGCCGGTATTCTCTGCAAAGACGTAAGTCCGGCGGCAAACTTCGAGCGTTTTCGATGGACCGAACGACGGTGTCGGGTTAAAGGCACTGCCCACGCACCCGTAGCTCAGCTGGATAGAGTGGCGCCCTCCGAAGGCGTAGGTCACAGGTTCGAATCCTGTCGGGTGCGCCATTTCGGTTCAAAAGTGGGAACGCCGCCAGCCGCCGTTCCTCCGCCGGCGGCGGCGGCGAGAGTCCGCAGTAGCTCGGTTTTAGTGCCCATGATGTGGACCTCGCTGTTGCCGACTACTTCGATCCGCTGTGCCACGGCGCGAAGATGGTCGCGGCGATAGCTGCCGTCCTTGTTGCGAAGGCGACGACGCGCCGCCGAGGCGAACGCTTTCACTTTCTCGGTCGTCAGCTCGGGTCCGACGCGTTCGACCGCGCCCGCCGCTCGCTCGGAATCGGCGCGGGCCTGGTCGCGGATGGCGGAGAGTTCGCCGAGCCGCCCTTTCAATGCTGGATCGCCGATGTCGGCGACGCCGTTCTCGATCGCTTCGTAGAGCCTGACGAGCTTGGCGTCAGCGTCGGCCGCGCGCTTTCGCAGCTCGGTGATGTGGCCGCGCCGCCGTTCGACATACTCCTCGCGGCGGTCCAGCACTTCGCCCAATAGGACGGTCAGCCGTCGGGGATCGAGCAGCCGGTCCTCCAGATGATCCGCGACGGCCTTGTCGAGCTTGGCCATCGGCACGGTCGTGCCGCCGCAACCGGTGTTGCCCTGCCGGGCGCGGGTCGAGCAGGTGTAGTAGCGATACTGCCCGCTCTTGCCGGTGCGAAGCGTCATGGCACCGCCACAGGCGGCGCAGAAGCAGATCCCCGTAAGGAGGGTGGGGCCGCTGACCGTACGCGGCGCGGTCCATTGCGGGCTGCGGGACTTGAGGTGCGCCTGCACCGCCTTCCATTCCGGCTCGGTGATGATCAGCGGCACGGCCATGACGGCGTGTTCGGTCTCGGGCTTGGGTCGCCGGGTCTTGTGGTCGCGAGTGTTGAAGCGGTGTTCGCCGATGTAGGTTGTGCGCGTCAGCACCTGATGGACGGCGGCGATGCCCCAGCGCCCGCCGTCGCGGGTGCGGATGTCGCGCGCGTTCAGATACTTGGTGATCGTCTTGAGGCCCATCGGGCCGCTGTCGCCCTCACCGCGTAGCGCCAGCCGATAGATCAGCCGCACGGTCTCGGCGTGGATCGGGTCGATCTCCAGCTTCTTTTTGGTCTTGGCGCCGCGCTGTTCGGCCGCGACGATGCGGTAGCCGATCGGCGGCAGCGCGCCGTTCCAGAAGCCCTGCCGGGCATTCTCGTTCATGGCGCGAAGGGTGTGCTTCGCGTTTTCCTTGGACTGATATTCGTCGAAGAGCGCCATGATCTGGCGAATCATGTTGCTCATCGGGTCGTCACCCAGGTCCTGGGTGATCGACACGAGCCGCACGTCGGCCTTGGCCAGTCGCCGGACATAGAACTCAAGCTGGAACTGATCGCGGAAGAAGCGCGAGAAGGAGTGGACCAGCACCACGTCGAACGGCGCTGGTCGCTCGGAGGCCGCGTCCATCATCCGCTGGAACTCGGGGCGGCGGTCGTCGGTCGCCGACTGGCCGGGTTCCAGATATTCGGAAACGACCTGCCAGCCCTTGGCGGCGCAATAGGCGTCGGCCTGCCGCCGCTGATCCGGAATGGACAGGTCGCTTTCGGCCTGGCGTCCGGTCGAGACGCGGAGATACAGCGCGGCGCGGATGGGCCGACCATTGATCGTTGCGTCGGTCATGGCCGGTCTCCCGCCTTACGGAAGCGGCCCGAACAGCTCATCGAGGATGTCGCCGAAATAGGCCTCAAGGACCCGGACCTCGGTCTCGGTGACGGGCATGACTTCCGGCCAATCGTCGGTGACACGAAGCCGTCCAGCTCCACGATGACGCTTCCGCTTGGCGGGCGCTCGGACAGCCTCAGCATAGTCGTAGAGATCGGGCGGCGCGGCCCCCATCGGCCGGCGCGGCTCGATCGTGTCGCGTTGGTGATCCTGTCGCTCCGCCATCCCGCCAGCATCGGGAGAGGACTCGAACGGCGGAACCAACCATGACTACGCCAGAGTGCGCTTCGGGCTCTGGCGCGCGAATACAGGCGCGCGACGGCCGCCGGTCCCGCTAGCGCAATGGCGGCGGTCACGCCGCTTCCTTCAAGGGCTTCGCACGGTCGATACGCTGCCGCTCCTTAGGGCTGTGCATGGCCTCCCAAAGATCATTGCGCCGCTGGACGTTGAGCCAGAAATCCGGGCTGTTGCCGAACACGCGCGAAAGGATTAGCGCGGTCGCAGCGGTGATGTTGCGGCGGTCGTTGCACAGCTCGTTGACGTGCTTGCGTTGCACGCCCATCGCCTCGGCCAGCGCCGCCTGGGTCAGCCCCATCGGCTCCATGAACTCTCCGGTAAGAATCTCGCCGACGCTCACCGGCTTGCGCTTGGTCATCAACATGGCGTCACCTCAATCATAGCTGTGGTCGTCCAGATACACGTCGCTCGCTTCGCCCTTGCCGCCGTCCCATCGGAAGATCAGCCGCCACTGCTTGTTGACGCGGATTGAATGCCAGCCGTCCAAGCTGCCCCGCAACTTCTCGAAATGGTTGCTCGGCGGCACGCGCAAATCCTGATCCGTCGTCGCATCGTCGATCATCTGGAGCTTGCGGAACAACCGGCTTTCGATGTCGGACGGAATCTTGCGGGACCGAACGTCATCGACGAAGAAGGCACGGAGCCACACGTCCCGAAAGCTCACGATCATTGCCACATCTCACGAGAGAGTGTACCACCTAATGGGACACATGACAAGATCGGGATGAGCGAGGAGAACACGATTGATAGAGGTACCAGCTGAGCGCGATGACAAAGCCGACGCTCTCGTTGATGAAGGCTGGGAGGCGCTGGATACCGGCCTGAAAGAGCTTGCCGCCAACAAGGGGCGTAAGGCGCTGGAGCTCTCACCCTTGTCAGTGGACGCATTCGTGGTCCTAGCCCATGCCGAACGTGCTGCTCCGGTGCGGATCGCTCTCCTGCGCGAGGGCGTCCGGGCCGGGGAGACGGTTCTCGCCGATCTGCTCAAGGCTTGGCGGAAAACCGACTTCTGGCTCGATCTCGACACCCGACCCTATATGCGCGCCGTTCATTTTCTCGCGACCGAGCTTTGGGCGCGGGGCATAGGTGACGACCGCAACGAGGCCGCGCGACTGGTCGGCCATCTGCTCAAGCTCAACCCGAACGACAATCAGGGAGTGCGAATGCTTGCCTATGGCTGGTATCCGCTGCTGGGCAAGTGGGACGCCCTCACGTCGCTCCTGCGGCGCTATCGCAAGGAACAGCGAACAGAGACCGCCTTCGCTCTCGCTTTGGATGTGCGGCGGCGCAGCGACCCAAAGGCCACCGACCTGCTCACGGCGGCGATGGCGATCAATACGCATGTGTCGGGACCCTTGTTGGCCCGCTGTGCTCCAAAGCCCTTCGAGGGAGAGAGCGTGGCTTATGCGTCGCGCGAGGAGGCCCAAGCCTATGCCGAACAGGGACATGAGGTTTGGCGGCTGGTTCCCGGTGCGATCGATTGGCTGCGACAGACCTCAAAAGGTTGATCCGTCTCGCCACTTACAGCCCCAATCCCCGGCTTCGGCCAAGCGTCCAGTCGATGCCGCCGCCGGGCACGGGGATACCGTCAACCTGCTGGCCGAGGCGTTTGGCGAGCGTGTCGCTCCACGGCACGAGCTGGAATCCCAAGCCATTGTCGATCATCGCGAACCGCCCGCTGGCGAGCTGGGCCTGTCCAACGAGCTTTCCCGACACATGATCGCCGCTCGCGGTGGGCTGCCAGGCGAGACCGCGTTCGACCGCGAACTTCATGCCCGAGCGATTGATTTCGGCGCTTTCGAGCTTTTCGATCAGGTCGGTCGGCGCGCGGAACTTACCGCGATTGTCCGCCGTCAGCACCAATGAGACAGATTGGGGGTTCCTGCTAGCGGAGGGTTTTGGTCTCATCGCAGTGACGTAGGAACGAAGATGAGACCAAAACCCTTGCCCTCGAAGACGACCCCCGGTGAGCGGGTGGTGAAGGATATTCGGCGCGCGACGCGGCGCCATTTTTCCGCAGAAGACAAGATTAGGATCGTGCTGGATGGCCTGCGCGGCGAGGACAGCATCGCCGAACTCTGCCGCAAGGAAGGGATCGCCCAGAGCCTCTACTACGTGTGGTCGAAGGAATTTCTCGAGGCGGGCAAGCGCCGCCTGGCGGGCGATACGGCCCGGGCTGCGACCACGGACGAGGTGAAGGATCTGCGTCGGGAGGCCACGGCCCTGAAGGAGGTCGTCGCCGAACAGGCGCTGGAGCTGCGGCTGCTCAAAAAAAGCATGATCGCGGATGGGGGAGACGGAGAATGAGGTACCCCGCACCTGAGAAGATCGAGATCATCCGCCTTGTCGAGCAATCGAGCCTTCCTGTCCGCAGGACGCTGGAGCAGATCGGCGTTTCCCGCGCGACCTTCTATCGCTGGTATGACCAATACCAGACCGGCGGTCCCGAGGCGCTGGAAGACCGCCC
>LXQI01000016.1:0-18500 GCA_001683845.1 Erythrobacter sp. ANT-B3C2
CCAGACGAGGTCCGCACTCCGCTAATCTACGCCGCGAGTTGTGCCGAATGTTCTGACGACGGACAGGCTCAGCAGTGGAACCGACGAACGAGAGGCCTGCGATACCGCGGAGCAGATAGTCGGCAAAGGGCGTGAAAGGGAGCGCCGCCCCGGCCGCCAATCTCTCCATCAGCGCCTTGGCGTCGTCCAATACCTGACCATATTGCAGCTGCTCGTCATGCACTAACTCGGCACCAGCGATCCCGTCACCCAGACACAGGTTCATTCGAGCATAGATGTTGGTGAGGCATTGCAGGTTCGGCAGCATCCAAATGGGTTTTCCGCCCGGTCCGGCATCTGCAAGCGGCAGGAATGCCGTGGCCTGCGCGTTCGCCTCCCGCGCCCGATCGCGGGCATGGAGGGCCATGACCTGAACGAGCCGCGCGGTTTCATCATCCTCAGTATCGATCCATGTCCATAGCGCGTCGGTCGCGGCGCGGACCTTTTCGATCGCGAGCGTCTCGCACGCGGCGACATAGGTTTCGAGCACCGGCTCGGTCGCTGTGTCGCTGATGAACTCGGCCATGAGGCTCCGGCTCGGGAAGTCGACCTGATCGGTGCCCATTTCGCCACAGAGAAGATGGTTCACGATGTGAACGGCGAGGAAGAAGCGCTTGTCGACGATCTCGATAAAGATCGGCCAGTCCTGCGCGATGAGGAAACGAGAGAGTTCCCCTCCGAACCTCGGCAACTTTCCTTTGAGCAGCTTGGATTTCAGCTCGCTGGTGCCGACGTGGTGGACGCGGCGCAGCCGGTCGAGTTCCGCGAGCAGTGCTGGCTCGTCGCCCACGCCGACGCATGCCAGGGCGAAGATCGGCTGTCCGCCAAACGCAAGCGCGGCGCGCCGACGGACAAGATCGCCAGTGTGGCCGCTCTCGTCGAGGAAAAAGCGGCGGACACTCATGCGCCGCCCGCCTCGCGTTGCTCGCGCAGGTAACGCTCGCGGAACATGTTCACGGCGATGTCGAGCACGCCAGGTCTATCGGTGAGTTCGCGGTCGTCGAGAACCAGGATACGCACTGGGTCGGCACCATTGGCCTTGAGCGATTCAAGCCCGTGATCGACGTGGCGTTCGTTAAGCCGCAGCACCCAGAGCAGGCCACCGAGATCAAATTCCCAACGCCGGCGTCCTTGGCCGGGGAGGCGGTGCGGCGCAACGAGGAGTTCCTTGAGTTCGGCCCCTTCGCTCGTCCAGCGCTGGCGAAAGATGTGGAAGGTCGGATTATAGCGGCTGCCGCTGCCGAAAATGAGCTGGCGAAGCTGCCATTCCCAAGCGCTGAGATCCATGTCGAAAGCGCGATTCTGCGGCGAAACCGCATGCCGCCAAATGTGTGAGCACACAAATCTGAGCAGGAGATCGGGCCGCGGGTTCGGCATGTGGAGCAGCATGCCTTCGTGCGACGCGCGCGCCTCGGTCGATACCCGCCGTACCCAGTCGATCGCATAATCGTCGCACTCCCTGAGCGCCTGTTCATGGACATCGCACAAGATGGTTCTGTCGAAGGTTCCAGCCTGCGTGTAGCGCGTACCCTCAAGCGCTAAGCTCCCCTCATAGGCGCGCGTGTCGGCCCCGCGGATGTCGAGGGTAAAGGCCCGTGGTGTCAGGTGCGATTTGACGGTCGCGGGATCACCGCAAACGAGGCAAGTCATGTTTGTCGCAACCTCCGGGGCGGCTGCGTACTCATATGCTTCAGTCGAGCCGTTCGAGCAGCGCGACCGGATCGAACTTCGTGGTCGTTGGAACATCGATCAATTAGGATGAGGGTCCAAGGAGATAAATCCAGAAATGTCATTCGGTATTGCCGTCTTTCCCTGTCTCAAGACCTCCGGCCGGCTTCGCCTGGGCGGGCTCGATTTTCGTTCGACCGACGATGTCGACGGTCTTCCCGAGGAGCAGCGGAAGGCCGTGCGGGACATAGCTGACATGCTGTTCCTGAAAGACGATTTGCGGATCGTGTCGTCCAGCTTCGCGATCGTGGATTCCGTCGACGTCAACCGCCGCACCGCTCAGATCAATCTTTTGGCCGATATTCGCGCAGTCGTTGCCTACGCCTATTCGTCGCCGCACGAAACGTTCGACGACATCCTGCTGACGCCCGAGGAAGTGAGCCTCATCGTGGTGTCGCCTGCGGAGGTGAGCAAATTCCTCGTCTACCCGGACAACCACGTCACTCCCGCGGAGGGATCGATCGAGCGTCGCGTTCTGGCGGATGATCGTGACATGATCCAAGGGTATGAGGGGTTCTACAATTTCGCCGAACCGTTGTGGGTGGCATCCGGCTCGCGCCTCTATCCACCGAGGCCGCAGGCGACGCTCAATATTCAACAGGACATGGTTGGCGATCTTTCAGGTCCTTTCAGCGGCCGCACCGGGACGGAGGAACTCCTCCGCCTGCTCAATCGACCGGACCATCCGTCGCGTGCCAGGATCTTCACTGCGCTCAAATGGTACAACCACGCCAATGAGTCGCAGGCCGGTGCGGATCGCGCGCTTCTCAACCTCGCGGTCGCTTTCGAAGCGCTGTTCAACCTTCCCGACAATGCAAAGAGCGACCGGCTGGCCGATTCGATCTCGCTCATCCTCGGTCGGGCGGAACGAATTCAGGATTGGGCGACGCAGTTCTACGCTGCGCGATCGCGGGTCGCGCACGAGGGCGCCGCGCGCGAGCTGTATTACCGTCCGGCGGCGAAGCAGAAGTCCGCCGACGCCGAGCGGTTCGGTTCGCTCATGCTATCGGGTCGGACGATTTTTCAGCTCTGCATTGCGACACTGCTCGTCGGTATGGCCCTGTCCGACGAGGCACAGCTAAGCGAGAAGCTCATCAGCAATGCCGAGCGCTATACTCGGATCTATGCGCTGCTGCGCGATGCCGAATCCGACCCGGCGCAAGGACTCGCCACCATAACCCCGGTCGTCGAGCAAATCGGGCGGCACCGTTACATCGAAAGCACTCCCGTCAACTTCGACCTCATGCTTGGCGCACTGCGTCGGGCCGCCGCCGTTCTGCTCTTATGCGAACCCCTCTCGGCCGCTCCGATCAGCGACGCGCTCAGGCTTTGTGCGGCACCAGGGGCGGCAAACGACTTGTTCAGCCAGCTTGATGGCGTGAGGCAGCTAACCATTGCCTTCAAAGCGGACGAGGCGGCGGGTCTGTCAGAGCGCGAGCGAGTGTTACGCCTGCTGGCAGCAGAGGTCTGGCACCACACGTTCATGACCTATTTCGCGCTTAAGCGCGAACAGGGCCTTGAGCCTTAGAGAGCCGCTAGGGTGGAGCCAGAGGGCAAAACGGCAGCGATTGCGTCAACGTTCCCGAAACCTGTCGGTCAGCCGATGGCTGTTTATCGTCAGTCCTGACGCAGCAAGGTTGAGATGCTTCGCAGCATTATTTGTAGCGATGGCCGCACCCCGGTTGGGGTGGCAATGGCCAACATGATGATACCGTTCGGTTGTCATTTCGCGCAGCCGAGTGCGGGCCGTTCGGCCTAACGCAATCCGCTGGAGCAGGCTCCTGCCATCGTGCGATGGGCTTGTCGGAGCCTACTCGATAGCTGGTGCGGGCGGTGGGAATCGAACCCACACGGGCTAAAGCCCAACGAATTTTCATACCAGCTGCGGCTTTCGCCGCCGCCCCTAAGGGCGTTTGTGGTCTGGACTATCCCTTCACCGTGCTTCGGTCGAACCGAAGGGTAGGTGCCGCCCGTCTAGTCTCTACACCTTCCTCAGCGCTTTCGCACCGTGGCTTGGCTCGGGATCGCCATCTGACAGGGTTCCCCGAATTTGAGCAGTTCTACATCGCGGGTTTCCCCGTGAGCACTCAATCTGGCCTAAGTCCGTTGCGTCTACCGGTTCCGCCACGCCCGCAATGCCGAGGCGGCTATAGGTCAAACCTCGCGCGCCGCAAAGGGCGGAGAAGGGAAGGGGGGTGCGCCAGTCAGCGACTGCGTTTCGCACGCATGACGTTGATCGCGGATGCGTCGAGCATGTTCTTGATATGCGAGGCATAGTATTTTTCGATCATCTCGACACTCGTCCGGCAGTTTTTCGCGATCTGATAAATGTCCGCGCCCTCGATCAAACGCATGCAGATATAGGTGTGGCGGAGGCTGTAGGTCGTCCGCGGATTGCCCTCGCGGTCGCGCTTCAGGTCGAGCTCGCCGAGAATGGTGTTGAACAGCTCGCGCTGGATCGTTGGGAAGATCAGGTCCGACGGACCGAGCTTGTGCCGCTCGACCATGCGCGTGAATGGCAGAACCGCGCCCGGCATGGTCTTGGCATAGCCCACCCCGCGCTTGCCTCGAACGGCGATGTGCAGGATTTTCTCGCGCTTGGGGCCGTCCTGCGCGATTTCGATGTCGCGGACCTGGGTGTGGCGTGCCTCGTCCGGCCGCAGGCCGGAATTGACCATGAACAGCACATAGTCGTGAAGGTCTTCGCACGCTCCGCGCCAGCGTTCCTTGATTGGATTGCGGGCGCGAGCGCCGGTCGCTGTGTAGAGGTGCTTATATTCCTCCGGCGAAAACCAGGCGCGATGAGAGATTTTGCTCGACCCGCGATAGGGCGACGTCATGTCGGGCATGTGTTCGAGCCAGCCGTGCCGGTTCGCGGTTTTGAGGGTTTGGCGAAGGCAGACCATTTCCTGATGAAGCGTGTTGCGGGCAGGGGGCTTACCGCCTGGAGCGGTCTTCATCCGGTGAATGCGATATTCCTGGATGAGGCCGGACGTAACCTCCGAGAGCACCTTCGATCCAAAAAACGGAATGAGGTGGTTCTCGATCCGTCGCTTGTGATTCGCGACATATTGGGGGCTGCGCTCGCCATGGGTGATGATCTCGAACTCATCGATGAATCGCATCGCCGCCTGCTTGAACGTTTTGCCAGCCTTCAGTTCCCCGGCCTGAGCCTTTCCCTTGAGGGTTAGGTACCAGTCTTCGGCAACGTCCTTGGCCTGTGCCAAGCCTTCCTGCTTGGTGCTCCCGCGCCGCTGCTTGCCGCCAACGCTCGCGGAGCACTGCCAGAACCGGCTGTTGGGGCGGCGGAAAACCTGCACTTTTCCGCCAAAAACCTGATGGATCGCTGTCACCGCCATAGCCTCCAAAAATGAGCTAAATGCGCTAGCTATGCGTTACCATTCAGCGAAGGCACTCTGGAGGGAAAATGGCGGAAAAGAAAGGCTTTTCCACCACTAAGAATGGGTAGCCTGGGATTTTAAGTCTGCTGCGTCTACCGATTTCGCCACGTCCGCATTGTGATCCCTCGTGCCACAGCGCTTCCGCTCGCGCGATAGCGAATAAACGACGACGATGATTCGCTTGGCTCCTGGTTGGCCCCTGGCTCTCGATCGAGGTGGCGTGGGGTAGAGAGCGGATCAATGATAAACCACTGAATAATATGCCAAGACTGGTCGCCAAACTATCTTGCTCACGCCCTAAGAAAACAGTTTTTAAGTCCCCGGCGTCTACCATTCCGCCACGCCCGCTCCCGCTCCGGTCCTAGCCGGCCGAGCGCGCGAAAACCAGCCGCGGAACTAGTCGGTATTCAGCCGCTCGCGCATTTCCTTACCGGGTTTGAAGTAAGGCACACGCTTGGCTGGGACCGGGACCGCCGCCCCGGTGCGCGGATTGCGGCCGGTGCGGGCTTCCCGCTGGCGGGTGGAGAAGGTCCCGAAGCCGCGTAGTTCGACCCGGCCGCCCTCGGCCAGCCGGGCTGCGATCTCGTCGAAGAAGATGTCGACGATCTGCTCGATTTCCTCGGGTCGCAGGTCGGGATTGCGGTCGCCGAGCGCCTGCAAAAGCTCAGACCTGATCATCGATCCCATCCTTCTGATCCAGGCGAGCCCTAGCGCTCATGCCTGGGTAACGGAAGCAATCCCGGGGCGCCGCTCGCCTCGCGCAAAGTCATAATGCCAGAGCAGCGGCGCAGGTGCAATCGGCCGTTCAACAAAGATGAAGTTTCGCCTTGGGAAAGCCCGGTGTTCAGGCGCGGTCGAACAGTTCGGCCGGCGCAATGCCCAGCCTGACCAGGCGTTCGCGGATCGGCGGCCATTCCTGGGCGAGGAAAGCGGCGCGCTCGGCCGCGCGCAGCCGCTCGGCCGCCCCTTCGCGCACGAACATGCCGACACCGCGCTGGACGCGGATGAGATCATCGGCCTGGAACTGCTGATAGGCCTTGGCGACGGTCAGCGGATTGGCACCCTGCTCGGCAGCGAAGGCGCGGACCGACGGGAGCATCGCACCTTCGCCATAGCGCCCTTCGATGATCGCGGCGGCGATCTGCTCGCGCAGCCGAAGGTAGACGGGGCGGTTGTCCGGCATCGGGTGCTTCAGTGCCATAATACAGCGCGGCAGGCAAGCTAGCCGCGCCTGCCGGCAGGCGGTTTCGCTTGCAACAATAGCTTCACATACGGTTTTTCGCCGCTACTCTGCCGCTCCGGCCCGCTGCGGGCTTGTCTAACGACCGCAAAGGGATTTCCATGAGCTTCGAACTGGTGCTTTTCTGGGGCGCAGTGATGGTGCTTGCCGCCTTCCTGCTGGGCGGGGTGGCGATCACCACCGTCAGCAAGGGCGAGGAGTTCGCCGGGCATCCCAAGGGCCTGTACGTGCTGTTCCTGGCCGAGATGTGGGAGCGTTTCTCCTACTACGGCATGCGGGCGCTGCTGATCTTCTACCTGGTCCAGCACTGGATGTTCTCGGATTCCGAGGCAAGCGTGGTCTACGGCGCCTATACCGCGCTGGTTTATATCACTCCGGTGGTGGGCGGCTATCTGGCGGACAAATATCTCGGCCAGCGCAAGGCGGTGCTGTTCGGCGCCGTCCTGCTCACCTTCGGGCACTTCTTCATGGCCTTCGAAGGCGATGGTGGGCAGGGCGATCCGGTCATCAACGTCTTCTGGCTGGCGCTGGCGCTGATCATCGTGGGATCGGGCTTTCTGAAGGCCAATATCTCGGTGATCGTCGGGCAGCTCTATCCGCGCACCGATCCGCGGCGGGACCCAGCCTACACGATCTTCTACATGGGCATCAACGTGGGCGCGGCCACGGCCTCGATCATCTGCGGCTATCTCGGGCAGACCTATGGCTGGCAATATGGCTTCGGCCTCGCCGGCATCGGCATGCTGATCGGGCTAATCTTTTTCGTGCTCGGCAAGCCGCTGCTGCGCGGCCGGGGAGAGGCGAAGGATCCGGTGAAGCTGGCCAGCACTGTCGCCGGCCTTCGGCTCGAATGGTGGATCTACGCCGTTGGCCTTGGCCTGGTGGCGCTGTGCTGGGCGGCGGTGCAGTACCAGGCGCTGGTCGGCTATGTGCTCGGCGGCTTCGGCGGGGCTCTGGTGCTCTATGTGCTCTACATCGCGGTGGCCAAGCTGCCGGCGCAGGAGCGTGACCGGATCTTCGCGGCCATGTTCCTGATCCTCGCCTCGATCATCTTCTGGGCGCTGTTCGAGCAGGCGGGCTCCAGCCTCAACCTGTTCACCGATCGGCATGTCGATCGCTCCATGCTGGGCGGAGACGTGCCGGCTTCGATGTTCCAATCGGTCAATGCGATCTACATCATCCTGCTGGCACCGGTGTTCGCCGCCCTGTGGACTGTGTTGGGGCGAAACCGGGCGGAACCGAGCACCCCGCTTAAATTCGGTCTTGCCGTGGTGCAGGTGGGCCTGGGCTTCCTGGTGCTGGTGTGGGGCGCGAGCTCGGTCGGCATCGACGTGCCCACGCCGGTGATCTTCATCTTCCTGATCTACCTGCTGCACACCACCGGCGAGCTGTGCCTCTCTCCGGTCGGGCTTTCGGCGATGAACCGGCTGGCGCCCTCGCATATGGCGAGCCTCATCATGGGCACCTGGTTCTTCGCCTCGGCGGCCGGCAATTTCGCGGCCGGGCTGATCGCTGCGGCGACCGGGGCCGACGGGCTGGGAGGCGAAACGGCGGGCAAGCTGCAGGTGCTGGAGGTCTATTCTACCGTCGGCTGGGCGGCGGTGGGCGTGGGCGTGGGCGTGATGGTGATCAGCCCGCTGATCAAGCGGCTGATGCACCTCGATACGTTGCGCGACGACAATGTGGGCGATGATCTCGAAGGCCAGTCCGCGGCGGGGCTCGAACCGCAGGAAGCCGGCATGCACCCCTCCACCCGCCCGCAGCCCTGATGATCCCGCAAGGAGCGAACCCCTTGAAGCGTTTACCCCCGATCATGCTGGCCTCTGTGCTGGCGCTGGCCCTCAGCGCCTGCGCCACAGAAGGAACGGAGCGCGCGAGCAGCAGCCGCGCGCCCGCCACCGGCGAGCCCTACGCCTCGACTTACCGCGCCTATCCCGGCGTGCCGACCGCGCTGGTGGGCGCCACTGTCTATGACGGGGCGGGCGGCCGGATCGAGAATGGCACCGTGCTGTTCGAGAACGGCGCGCTGTCCGCGATCGGCGGGCCCGAGCTGGCGGTGCCGGCCGGCTTCACTAGGATCGAAGGCGCGGGCAAGTTCGTCACCCCGGGAATCATCGACATCCATTCGCATCTTGGCGATTACCCTTCGCCCTCTGTGCAGGCGCATGCGGACGGCAATGAGGCGACCGATCCCACCACGCCCGAGGTCTGGGCCGAACATTCGGTCTGGCCGCAGGACCCGGGCTTTAGCCGGGCCCTGGCCAATGGCGGGGTGACCAGCCTGATGATCCTGCCCGGCTCGGCCAATCTGATGGGCGGCCGCTCGGTGACGGTGAAGAACGTGCCCGCGCGCACCGTGCAGGCGATGAAGTTTCCCGGCGCGCCCTACTCGCTCAAGATGGCCTGCGGCGAGAACCCCAAGCGGGTCTATGGCGGCAAGGGCCGGATGCCCTCCACCCGCATGGGCAATTTCGCCGTGTGGCGCGAAACTTGGTTCAAGGCGCGCGAATATGCCGATGGCGATCGCGACGAGCGCGATCTCGCCAACGAGACGCTGGCCGGCGTGCTCGATGGCGATATCCTGATCCAGCACCATTGCTACCGCGCGGACGAGATGGCGCTGGTGCTCGATATGGCGCGCGAGATGGGCTACAAGGTCACCGCCTTTCACCATGCGGTGGAAAGCTACAAGATTGCCGACCTGCTGCGCGAGGCGGACGTCTGCTCGGCGGTATGGGCCGATTGGTACGGCTTCAAGATGGAAGCCTATGACGGCATCCCCGAGAATGCCGCGCTGATCCACAATGCCGGCGCCTGCGTGGTGATCCATTCCGACGATGCGAACGGCATCCAGCGGCTCAACCAGGAGGCGGCCAAGGCCCAGGCCGACGGGCTGCGCATGGGCTTCGACATTCCGGACGCTGAGGTGATCGGCTGGATCACGCTCAACGCCGCCCGCGCGATGGGCATTGCCGAGCGGACCGGCAGCCTGCAGGCGGGCAAGATGGCCGATGTGGTGCTGTGGAACGGCGACCCGCTGTCGGTCTACTCGCGGCCCGAAAAGGTCTGGATCGACGGGGCGCTGCTCTACGATGCGATGGACCGCACGCGCCGGCCGGTGAGCGATTTCGAGCTGGGCCAGCCCGGCGAGGGAGACGTGAAATGAGTGCCCGCGCCCACCAGCACCGCCTGCGCCGCCTTGCCCTTCGCGGCGCAGCGGCCGCATTCGCCGCAACGCTCGTCGGTCACCCCGCACAGGCGCAGGATTTCGCCATCACGAACGCCACCGTGGCGCTGGGTGATGGCAGCGAGCCGATCCCGGGCGGCACCGTGGTGGTGCGCGGCGGGCGAATCGCCGCGGCCGGCGCCGGGGTGGCGGTGCCCGCCGGCGTCCAGTCGATCGACGGTCAGGGACGGTGGGTGACGCCGGGCCTGTTCTCCGCACTAACCGATCTCGGCCTGTGGGATGTCGAGGCGGTGGGCGAAAGCAACGACACCGCCTCCAATTCCTCACCCTTCGGCGCGGCGCTCGACGTATCGCCGGCGATCAACCCCGCCTCGCAGCACATCCAGATCAGCCGGGCGGGCGGGGTGACCCGCGCGAGCGTCACCGGCCAGCCGGGCGGCTCGATCTTCGCCGGGCAGGGCGCGCTGATCGATCTGGGCGCGGACAACGATGCGGTGCAGCGCCGTCGCGCGTTCCAATATGTCGTGCTCGGAGAGAACGGCGGGCGAATCGCCGGCGGCAGCCGGGTGGCGGCCCACGCGCTGTTCCGCAATGCGCTGCGCGAGGCGCTCAGCTTCGGCGACGAGGGCGAGGGTGCGCCGCTCACGGCCAACACCCGAGAGGCCGAGATCGAACTTGGCGACGATATCCCGCTCGATCCGCGCTTGGTCGATAACGAGCGCAGCCGCGGACAGGACGTGCTGCTGACCCGGTTCGATGCCGCTGCGCTGGTGCCGGTGGTGAGCGGCCGACAGCCGCTCTATGTCGGGGTCGACCGCGCGTCCGACATCCTCTCGGTGCTGGCGCTGCGCGAGGAATTCCCGAACCTGCGGTTGGTGCTGGTCGGGGCGGCCGAGGGCTGGCTGGTTGCGCAGGAGATCGCCGCCTCGGGCGTGCCGGTGATCACCGAGCCGCTGGTAGATCTGCCCTCCCGCTTCGAGCAGCTCGGCGCGACGCAATCGAACATGGGGCGAATGGTCGATGCAGGGGTGAAGGTGGCGATCGGCGGCTTCTCGGGCGACAACCAGCCGCGCTATGCACCGCAGCAGGCGGGCAACCTCGTGGCGCTGGGCCGGGTGCCGGGCGCGAGCGGGCTGACCTGGGGCGAGGCGCTGGCCGCGATCACCTCGATCCCGGCCGAGATCAGCGGCATGGCCGGCGCCAACGGCGCCCTGGCCGGCGTGCTGGCGCCGGGCGCCCTGGGTGACGTGGTGATCTGGGATGGCGACCCGCTGGAGCTGGGCTCCACCCCGGTGCAGGTGTTCATCGATGGGATCGACCAGCCGCTCCAAAACCACCAGACCCGCCTGCGCGAGCGCTACCGGACGCCGCAGGAAGGCGCGTTGCCCAAGGCTTACGAATGGTAAGCTGACGCGCGGCCCTTTTCCGGCGCGGCGGGATGCGGCAGAATGGTGGCAGCGGGTAGCGGGAGAGGACCCCCCCCCTCCCCCGGAGGAGTGCCGACCGTGGACCCTGCCCTGCTGACGCTGATCGTCGCGAGCGCTGCCTTCGTCGGCACGCATTTTCTGCTCTCGCACCCGTTGCGCGCGCCGATCGTGAAGGCAACCAGCGAGGGGCCGTTCCTCGGGCTCTATTCGTTGGTGGCGCTGGCCACGCTGTGGTGGATGGCGCACACCTTCCGCGCTGCCCCTGCGCCCGATCTGCCGGGCAGCGGGGAGGCCGGCTGGGCGCTGGCGAGCCTGCTGACGATCGTCGCGCTGGTGCTGCTGCTGGGTTCGCTGCGGGGCAACCCAGCGATGCCAGATCCCACGCTCCAGCCGAAAATTCCGGCCGAGCTTCGCGGTGTGTTCGCCGTTACCCGGCACCCGATGATGTGGGGCATCGCGCTGTGGGCGGTGTCACATCTCATCTTGTTGTGGAGCTGGCGCACGACGATCGTTGCCACCGCCATCCTGCTCCTCGCGCTGCTCGGCGCGCATTTACAAGACCGCAAGAAGGAGCGGCTGCTGGGCGAGCGCTGGACTGGATGGGCGGCGAAGACCAGCTACTGGCCGCACTGGAGCCGTTTGGGCGGCGCTGGGTGGAAGTTGTGGCTGGGCGCGCTGGCGCTGTGGCTGATGGTCACCTTCGCGCATATGCCCATCGGCGGCATTCCGGCTGGCCTGTGGCGCTGGTTCTGAGCTTGCCCGTTAGAAGGTCTCGAGAAAGCGTGCGATGTGCTCCTGAATGGGCTCATGCACGATGAGGTCGTGCCCCCAGCCGGAGTAGGTGATGATCTTGGTCTGGTCGTTCGCGGCCGCCAGCGCGCGCGCCTGATCGAGCCCGATGAGCGTGTCCTCCTCGCCGTGTAGGATCAAGATCGGCACGTCGATCGTGGGAAGCTTTTCCGCGTTGGCGTAGCGATCTCGCAGCAGCAAACGCACTGGCAACCAGCGCATCAATCGCGCCGCGGTTTCCTCAAGGCTGTCGAACGGCGAAATCAGCACCAGCGCGCGAGCCCCCACCTCCGTCGCCAGATGGGTCGCCACACCAGACCCGATCGAATTGCCGACCAGCACGATGTCGCCCTCCGCAACGCCGCGGGCGCGCAGAAAGCGCCAAGCCCCGCGGGCGTCTTCGTAAAGCCCCAGTTCGGAAGGCGAGCCGGTATTGCCGCCATAGCCGCGATATTCGGCCGCCAGCACGCCGTAACCCTCTGCTGCCAGCGCATCGGTGACCCAGGCGGTGGATTGCCAATCCGCACCATTGCCGTGAAAGAATAGCAAAGTCGGCATTCCGGCGCTCGCCGGCCGGTATCCCGCGGCGATCTCGAGCCCGTCCGCCGTGTTGTAACGCACGGCTTCGTAGCCTGGGGGCACCTCTCGGTTGGTTGGCGGGACAGGGTAAATCAGCCGGCCCTGGAAAGCGTAGGCCATCGCGACCAGCGCCAGATAGGCAAGCAGGACGGTCCCGAGGATGGAGAATGTCACGCGCACGATCCGGCGCATGGCCAACCCAATCAGGCCCGCGCTTCCTCCACTCTGGCGCTGTTGTGGCGCAGGGCGGCGAGCACCGTTTCCACGATGTGCGGCGCGTTCAGCCGCGCGGTGTCATATTGCCGGTCGGGCGAATCGTGGTCCTGGAACTGGTCGGGCAGGCGCATGGTGCGGATCTTGAGCCCGGCATCGAGCAGCCCCTCGTCGCTGGCCAGGGTGAGCACATGGGCGCCCAGGCCGCCGATGCTGCCCTCCTCGACGGTCACCACCACTTCGTGGGTCGCCATCAGCTGGCGGATCAGCGCATTATCGAGCGGCTTGGCGAAGCGCAGATCGGTCACAGTGGTGGAAAGGCCCTTGGCCTCCAGCTGGTCGGCCGCCTTCAGCGCCTCGCCCAGCCGCGTGCCGAGCGACAGCAACGCGATCTTGCTGCCGCCCCGCAGATGCCCGCGCACCAGCCGCCCCTTGCCGATCTCCAGCTTCTCGGGGGTGTCCGGCAGGGCCACGCCGGTGCCGTTGCCGCGCGGATAGCGAAAGGCGATCGGCCCGCTGTCATGCTCGGCGGCGGTGTAGACCATGTGCACCAGTTCGGCCTCGTCGGCCGGGGCCATGATCACGAAATTGGGCAGGGTGGCGAGATAGGTGACGTCGAAACTGCCCGCATGGGTGGCGCCATCCGCGCCCACCAGCCCGGCCCGGTCGATGGCGAAGCGCACCGGCAGGTTCTGGATCGCCACATCGTGCACAACCTGGTCGAAAGCGCGTTGCAGAAAGGTCGAATAGATGGCGCAAAAGGGTCGCATTCCTTGCGCCGCGAGGCCGGCGGCGAAGGTGACCGCATGCTGTTCGGCAATGCCCACGTCGAAGGCACGCTCCGGGTGGCGGGCGGTGAACTTGTCCACCCCGGTGCCGCCCGGCATGGCCGCGGTGATCGCGCAGATGCGCCTGTCCGTTTCGGCAAGGCGGGTCAGCGCCTCGCCGAACACGTTCTGGTAGGCCGGGGCGCCCGGGGCGCTCTTGCTCTGCAGGCCGGTGATCACATCGAACTTTTGCACGCCGTGATATTTATCGGCGCTCTTCTCGGCCGGGGCATAGCCCTTGCCCTTCTGAGTCACGACATGGACCAGGCAAGGCCCCTCGGCCGCGTCGCGCACGTTCTGCAGCACTGGCACCAGCTGGTCGAGATCGTGCCCGTCGATCGGGCCGACGTAATAGAAGCCCAGCTCCTCGAACAAGGTGCCGCCCATCGCCATGCCGCGGGCATATTCATCGGTCAGCCGCGCAGCGCGGTGCAGCGGATCGGGCAGCTTGCGCGCCAGCTTCTTGGCCAGTTCGCGCAGGCCCAGGAACTTGCCGCCGGTGACCAGCCGGGCAAGATAGCCCGAGAGGCCGCCCACCGGAGGCGCAATCGACATGTCGTTATCGTTGAGGATCACCACCAGCCGGTTGCCGGCGGCTTCGGCGTTGTTCATCGCCTCGTAGGCCATGCCGGCGCTCATCGCGCCATCGCCGATCACCGCAATCGCCTTGCCCGGCGTGTTCGCCAGCTTGTTGGCAATCGCGAATCCCAGCCCAGCCGAAATCGAGGTGGAGGAATGGGCGGCGCCGAACGGATCGTATTCGCTCTCGCTACGCCGCGTGAAGCCGGAAAGCCCGCCGCCCTGGCGCAGCGTGCGGATCCGGTCGCGCCGCCCGGTAATGATCTTGTGCGGATAGGCCTGATGCCCGACATCCCAGATCAGCCGGTCGGTGGGCGTGTCGAACACATAGTGGATCGCCACGGTGAGTTCGACGACGCCGAGGCCGGAACCGAGGTGGCCGCCGGTGGAGCCGACGGCATCGATCATCTCGGCGCGCAGCTCGTCGGCCAGCTGGCGCAGCTGGCGCGGTTCGAGCCTGCGGAGCTCCTTCGGATATTGCACATTGTCGAGCAGCGGGGTTTTCGGCGCGGTCATCCGCAGAGGCTTACACCGCTGATCCGCGCCTGTCGATGAAGCCGCAAAGGTCTGTTCACCGGGCCGCTTTTGCGCAGGCATCGCACAGGCCGCGCAGTTCCACCACCGGGCGCACCTCGGCAAAACCCGCATCGCGACCGGCCCGACGCAGCGCGCCGGTGAGCCGGTCGTCGTCGAAATGGGTGGCCGTGCCGCAATGGTCGCAGATCAGGAAGATGCAATCGTGGCGGCAGCCCGGGTGGGCGTTGGCAAGATAGGCGTTGGCGCTCTCGATCCGATTGGCGAGGTTGGTGCGCACGAACAGGTCGAGAATGCGGTAGACGCTGTTGGCCGCCACCCGCTTGCCGCGCTGCTGCCCCACCTGTTCGGCAATGTCGTAGGCGCTGGCCGGGCGGCCCTGCGCGGAGAGCGCGGCGAACACGTCCTCGCGCATGGCGGTCCATTGTTCGCCCGCGCCGGTGAGCACGCTGCGCGCCGCGTCCAGCAGCGCGCCGCCCGAATGTTCGTCATGCCTGTGGCTTGTCATGCGGGCCGCTATAGGCGCAGGCGCGCGGCGGCTCAATCGGTACGGTTCAATCAAACGGGGGTCAAGCCCTGCAGGTCAGCCCGGCTGGAAGCGCTCACTATAGAGTGCGGGGTACATTGCCTTGAGCGCGGCCACCTTGGGAGCATCCCACCGGCGGATGTAGCCGTGCTGCGGGTTCTTGAGCGCAAAATCCTGGTGGTACTCCTCGGCCGGGTAGAACCGCCGGGCGGGCTCGATCCCGGTGACGATCGGCCGCTGCCACACACCGCTGGCCTTCATCTGCGCCAGATAGGCCGTGGCGACTGCCCGCTGTTCCGCGCTGACCGGGATCAGCGCGGCGCGGTAATGCGCGCCGACGTCCGGGCCCTGGCGGTCCTTCAACGTGGGATCAGCGATGACCGAGAAGAAGAGCCGCAGCAGCTGGTCATAGCGGACCAGCTTGGGATCATAGACGATCTTGACGGTCTCGGCATGCTGGCTGAAGCCGGCGGAGACCTGCGCATAATTTGCGGTGGCCGCATTGCCGCCATGATAGCCGGAAACGGCGCTCTTCACGCCCTTCACATGGCTGAACACCGCCTCCACGCCCCAGAAGCAGCCGCCGGCAAAATAGGCGGTCCTGAGCCCGCTTGCCTCCTCGGCAACGCGCTCGGCAGCCGGTGCGGCGAAGGTGGCTCCGCTGGCATTGGCAGGCGCGCAGGCGGCAAGGGCCAGGGTGCCAGCGGCGAGCAGGGCGCGCAAACCCTTCACGCGAGGCCGACTCCCCGGGCGATCTGGCTGGCAAAGGCCGCGGCGGTGACGCCGAAGCCGGCGAGGAAGGAGAGGACGGCCTCGTTGCTGAGCAGGCGCATGGACAATTCGCTTTCGGTGCTTTGGTTCGGTCTCGGTGCTTGCCTGCTTGCGGCTTACCCGATGGTGAACTGCACGGTTCAGGCGCGTTCAGCCGCGCCACGGCGCAGGCCTTGGCTAGTGGCGGAAGTGGCGCATGCCGGTGAACACCATCGCCAGGCCGGCGGCGTCGGCGGCGGCGATCACCTCCGCATCGCGCATCGCCCCGCCGGGCTGGATGATGGCGGTGGCGCCGGCCTCGATCGCCGCGTCGAGCCCGTCGGCGAAGGGCAGGAAGGCGTCCGACGCCATTGCGCTGCCGAGCGTGCGCGGGGCATGCCAGCCGGCGGTTTCGGCCGCCTCGCGCGCGCGGCTGGCGGCGATGCGCGCGCTGTCCCGCCGGTTCATTTGACCCGCGCCGATGCCGGCGGTGGCGCCGTCCTTCGCGAACACGATGGCGTTGGATTTCACGTGGCGGGCGACGGTCCAGGCGAACAGGCAATCGGCCAGTTCGCGCTCGGTGGGCGAGCGACTTGTGACAGTCTCGAGTGCCGCCGCCTCCACCGCACCGGCGTCGCGGGTCTGTGCCAGCAGGCCGCCGGCGATCGGCTTGACGGTGAGGCCGGGGCGCCGCGGATCGGGCAGATCGTCCACCAGCAGCAGGCGCAGGTTGGGCTTGGCGGCGAAGGCGCCGCGCGCTTCCTCGTCGGCTCCGGGGGCAACCACCACTTCGGTGAAGATGCGGCAGATCGCCTGCGCCGTCGCCCCGTCGAGCGGGCAATTGACCGCCACGATGCCGCCGAAGGCCGAGACGCTGTCGCCCGCCAGCGCCGCCTCCCATGCCTCCACCATGCTGCGCGCCTGGGCCACGCCGCAGGGGTTGGCGTGCTTTACGATGACCACTGTGGGTTGCTGGCCGGCGAACTCCGCCACCAGCTCCAGCGCGGCATCGGCATCGTTGTAATTGTTGTAGCTGAGCGCCTTGCCCTGCACCTGCTCCGCCTGCGCCACTCCGTGCGTCGAGAGGCCGAGCGGAATGTACAGCGCCGCCTGCTGGTGCGGGTTCTCGCCGTAGCGCAGGCTGGCCGCATGCCGCCCGGTCATCGCCAGCATCGGCGGAAAAGCGAGGCCCTGGTCGGCATGGGCGAACCACTGGCTGATCATCGAATCGTAAGCGGCGGTGGCGGAAAAGGCCTTGGCGGCCATGCGCTTGCGGAAGGTGAGCGTGGTCGCGCCATCGTGGCCGGCCAGTTCCTCCAGCAGCGCGGGATAATCGGCCGGATCGGTGACCACTGTGACGTAGGCGTGGTTCTTGGCCCCGGAGCGGATCATCGCCGGGCCGCCAATATCGATGTTCTCGATGATCTCCTCGCGCGCCGAACCGCGGACGACGGTCTCCTCGAACGGGTAGAGGTTGCAGACGAGCAGGTCGATCCCGCCGATTTCGTGCGCGTCCATCGCGGCGGCGTGCGCGGGATCGTCGCGCACCGCCAGCAGGCCGCCGTGGACCAGCGGGTGCAGCGTCTTGACCCGGCCGTCCATCATTTCGGGAAAGCCAGTCATGTCGGCGACGTCCTGCACCGTCAGCCCGGCGTCGCGCAAGGCGCGGGCGGTGCCGCCGGTGGAGACCAGCGCGACCCCGCCTTTGGCGAGGCGCGAGGCGAGTTCGACCACGCCGCTCTTGTCCGACACCGAGAGCAGCGCGCGCCTGAGTGGGACATGATCGGGCGCGGGGTTCATTCCATGCCCTCCTGCACCTGCTCGAATCGCCAGGCGAAGTTCTCGCCGCGGCGAGAGGCCATGCCCTGGATCACCAGCTGGGTGGTGCCATGGGGGCAGCCCTCGCCATCGACCCACAGGCTCTCGTCCAATTCGAGCGTGCCGTTCTCGATCGAAAAGGCCCATGCACCGCCATCGGGCAGGTCGAGCATGGCGGTTGAAGCCGCTTCGTCCAGCGTCGCTTCGACCCCGAAACCCAGGTGAAAGCGCAATGCAAACGGCACCATTCCGCGCCCGCCCTTGCGGCCCGCCGGCTCCAGCCGGTCTTCGCCCGACAAGCTGCGGCCATCATCGGTCAGCGTGAGGATGCGGCGGTGGAGGAGGCCGAAGCGCGAGGCGTAGCCATTGTGGCTCGCTTCGATGATCGCCGCACCCATGCCGCCCGCCTCACCGCGCCGGCGATCGACCTCGACCTCGCCGACGCCGCTGCCAAGCTTGCCGTTGATCTGCACCGCGGTGGAATTGGCATCGCCCAGCACCAGCGCCGAATGAGCGGCGCTGGCGCGCAGGCCCTGCTCGATTCGCGCGGGGACCAGCCCGCCGGCGGTGGCCGCGCCGCCGCAGCTGACGACCAGCCGGTGACGCCCGTGCGAAAGCTCCATTGCCAGGGTGGAGGCGCAGCCGCAGCGGGCGTGGCGGGCGACCGGCGGCGGCGCCGCATCGACCAGCAGCACGGTGCCGCCAGCGGCGGCGCGCTGGTAGCCCCAGTGCGGCGCATCGGCGAGCGGGCGCGCGCGCGCGCCAGTGGCGGCGATCAGCGCCTCGATCCGCTCGCCAGCGACCGCCGGCGCGCCCTGCCAGCCGGCCAGCCCGCCATCGGCATGGCTCACCGCCAGCAGCGG
>LXQI01000016.1:18567-30088 GCA_001683845.1 Erythrobacter sp. ANT-B3C2
AATTGCAGCGCAGCGCCGATCTCGCGCGGTGGCGGGCGGCGCAGCGCGCGGTAGCAGGCGGAAAGATCGACCAGCAGCTCGATCGCCTCCACCTGCGCCAGCGGGCTGCGCGAGAGCACGCCGCCATCGGGCCCGACCAGCTCGGCCAGCGCCTGCGCCAGCCCCGCCTCGCCATGGAGGCGGCGAGCGCGGCCATCGGGCAGCAGCACGCCCGCAGCCGTGACCGCGACCCAGCCGGCAAGCGCATCCAGCCGGTCGTCGGCGCGGGCGGCGCCGCGGTCGAGCCAGCGGGCGGTCTCCTCGATCGCCTCCATGGTGCGCGCCCGCAGCGCCTTGTCGCCGCCCGAAAGCACCAGCGGCGCATGCACCAGCCAGGCGAGCAGGCGGTGGCCGGCATGGCCGACCTTCCACGCAGCACCGGTGCCGGGATGCGGATTGGCCGCCAGCCAGCCGGCCAGCACGCGCTCGGCAGTGGCGGCGCATTGTGCCGGCGGCGCGCAGGCGGACAGATCGCGCAGCCAGGCAAAGCCGTGTACATTGTGTTCGAACGGCGGGGTGAGATGCGCGGCGGAGGCGAAATCCATCTGTGCGATCGGCGCCTTGACCCCGTAGACCAGGAAGTGCCCGGCGCGCAGCGCCATTCCGGCGACCCGATTGCCGGGCAGCGGGCTTTCCACCGTCGCCAGCAGCCGGGGTTTCGCCGGGCTGCCGAACGGGCGGGCCAGCGTATGGCCGGGCACGCCCATACGGTAGGCCCAGCGCACCAGCCGATCGACCACGCCCGCGGGCGGGGCCGCCGGCGCCTCGTTGCCGGGCTGGTGCGGTTCGGGCCCGGGCTCTTCGGGCGGCGGGGGTAGGGTTGGCCCGAGTTCGAGCGGCAGGAGCCCTTCGGCCGGATCGGGTGGGTCGTTGGCGGGAAGGAAGCGGTTGCGGCCGGGCACCTGGTTCATGCGCCCTCTCGCAGGGCGGCGATGTTGGCGGCGTAGGCTCCCGCCCCGCCGGTGAACACGGCCGAACCGGCCACCAGCACGTCGGCGCCCGCTTCCACGCATTGCCGCGCAGTTTCGGGATTGACGCCGCCATCGACCTCCAGCCGGATGTCCCGCCCGGCTTTGTCGATCAGCTTTCGCACCGCCTCGATCTTCTTGAGCTGCGTGGCGATGAAGCTCTGCCCGCCGAAGCCGGGGTTCACGCTCATCACCAGCACGAGGTCGATTTCGTCGATCAGATAATCGAGCATCTTGGCCGGGGTGCCGGGGTTGAGCGAGATGCCGGCCAGCTTGCCCGCCGCCTTGATCGCTTGCACGCTGCCGTGGATATGCGGGCCGGCTTCGGGGTGAATGGTGAGGATATCGGCGCCGGCCTTTGCAAAAGGCTCAATCCAGCGATCCACCGGCGAGCACATCAGGTGCACGTCGAACAGCTTGGCGCTGTGCGGCCGGAGCGCCTTGACCAGTGCGGGGCCGAAGGTGAGGTTGGGGACGTAGTGCCCGTCCATCACGTCGAGGTGGATCCAGTCGGCCCTGGCCGCGTCGACGGCGCGCACCTCCTCCCCCAGCCGGGCAAAATCGGCCGACAGGATGGAAGGAGAGATCAGCGGGCTGCGCATGGCGGCGGTGTGACCGGCATAACAGCACAGGACCAGCCGACAAGCCGCCCGGGCCGATTTTTTCGCAACGGAAACGGCGCCGGGCTGCCTTCAGGGCGCTCGAAAGGCGAGCGGCGCGGGCGCTGGCATTGGCGGCGTGTCCGCGCTAGCCTCGCGGCCGTGCTGACCGAAGACCTGCTCGCCGCCGCCACCGGCATCGCTCCGCGGATCACGGCGCTGCGGCGCGCAATCCATGCCGAGCCCGAGTTGGGGCTCGAGACCCCGCTCACCCTCGCCAAGGTGCGTGCCGAGCTGGCCGATTTGCCGCTGCGCTGGCGCGAGGGGCATTCGGCCACCGGCGCAGTGGCGGTGCTGCAGGGGGCGGCTTCCGAAGTCGAGTCTGACCGCGCGGTGCTGCTGCGCGGCGACATGGACGCGCTGCCGATGGCGGAGGAGACCGGCCTGCCGTTCGCCTCCACGCTTCCTGGCCGGATGCATGCCTGCGGGCACGATACGCACACCGCGATGCTGGCCGGTGCCGCGCGGCTGCTCGCCGCCCGGGTGGATGAGTTTGCGGGCGAGGTGCGGTTCATGTTCCAGCCGGGCGAGGAGGGGTTCCACGGCGCGCGGCACATGATCGAGGACGGGTTGCTCGACCCGCTGCCCGATGCCGCCTTCGCGCTGCATATCATGCCCAACCAGCCGCACGGGCTGGTGGTGTGCCGCGCAGGCACGATGCTGGCCGCGGCCGACCAGCTGGAGATCGTGGTGACCGGGCGCGGCGGCCACGCCTCGATGCCGCACCAGACACGCGACCCGGTGCCGGTGGCCTGCGCCATCGTGGGCGCGATCCAGGCGCTCGTTACCCGCCGGTTCGATGCGGCCGAGGCGCTGGTGGTGACCATCAGCCAGATTGACGCGGGTAGCGCGCACAATGTGATTGCCGATCGCGCGGTGCTGAAGGGCACGATCCGCACGCTCTCGCCCGAGCGGCGGCAGGCGGTGCGCGCCGCGCTGGTGCAGCTGGTCGAACACATCGCGCTGGCGCATGAGTGCACCGCCGCGGTGACAATCACCGATGGCTTTCCGCCCACGATCAACGATCCGCGCGCGGCGGCGCTGGTGGAGGCCTGCGCGGGCACGCTGCCCGGCGGTACTTTCGCCACCCTGCCGCACCCGATCATGGGGGCGGAGGACTTCTCCTACGTGCTCGAGAAGGTGCCCGGGGCGATGGCCTTCCTGGGCGTGGCGCCGCAGGATGCCGAGGCGTCGGGCTGCCCGGGCATCCATTCGAGCCGGATGGTGGTGGACGAGAGCGCCCTGCCGCGCGGCGCGGCGCTACTCGCCGGCTGCGCGCTCCGCTTTTTGGAGCGCGGCTGGGCGGTGTAGCGCAGCGGGCGCCGGTGGCCGGATTACTCCGGCGTGGCGCTGGCGGCCTGCTCGGGGATGGCGGCGCGCGCATCCATGCCGTCACCCTCGGGCGCGGCGATGATCGCGCGGGTGGTGGCGCCCTTGTCGACGGTGAAGGTCTCGGTATCGCCGACCGACGAGCGGATGCCTGGGGCGGCATCACCCGCGCGGGTGACGGTGCTGGTCTCGACTGCGCTGCGCGCGGCCGGGCCGCCGAACAGCGCCTCGAGCGCCTGCTGGCTGGCGGTGCCTTCGGCCGGGCGCGGGGCGCCGGGGCTGGGCGGGACCAGCGCGAAATCGGGCGGTATGACCAGCGGCGCCTGGCGCTGCACGGCGAATTCATCGGGCCGCTCGCGATCGAGCAGGCCGCCGCTGCCGCAGGCGGAAAGCAGCACCGCGCCAGCCGCGAGGGAAAGGGTGGACAGGGCCTTGCGCATCAACATCACGAAATCTCCGCGGAATCATCCGCCTTGCGGTTTGCTTGGGTCTCGGCCGGTTTCTCGCTCATGAACAGCGAGCGGACAAGGATGATCACCACGCCGATGCTGATCGCCGCATCGGCCACGTTGAAGATCAGGAACGGCCGGACGCCGCCGATATGCAGATCGGCATAGTCGATGACATAGCCATAAAGATAGCGGTCGCGAATATTGCCGATCGCCCCGCCGAGGATCAGCGCCAGCGCGGTGATGTCGCCCAGCAGCCGTTCGCGCAGCATCCACACGGTGACAACAGCTGCGATCAGGCTGGTGAGGCCGACCAGCACCAGCTGGCCCTCGCGCGATTGCGCGCTGAACAGGCCGAGCGAGACGCCGCGGTTCTCCGTCCAGGTCAGGTCGAAAAAGGGGAGCAGCGGAATGTGGCCGACCTCGTCCAGCCGGAGCGGGCCGGTGACCAGCGCCTTGATCGCCTGATCGAGCAGGAAGATGATGAGCGCCAATGCGAGGCCGATTGCGCGGTTGCGGTGGGTGGTGCTCATGGTGCGGGCTCCAGCCCCATTTCCAGCCCGGACTCCAGTGTGGTGACGGCATCTTCGCAGCGGGTGCACAGGGCGCCGTCCTCGGGCACCTCGGGCAGCAGGCGCCAGCAGCGGCCGCATTTGGCGTCCTTGGCCTTGCGGACCATTATGCCGTCTCCCTCGTGGCGCGAGACGGTGCCGGTGATGAACAGTTCGGCCAGCTCCTCGTCGGTGACGCCCGGCGGCACGGCGGCGGCGGGGACGGTGACCTCGGCCTCCAGGCTGGAGCGGACGAGCTTTTCGCGCCGCAGCGGCTCGATCGCCTCCTGCACGCGTTCGCGCAGGGAGCGGAGCATCGTCCAGCAATCGGCATCGGCGCTGACCTGCGGCAGTTCGGGCCATTCGAGCAGGTGCACGCTGTCAGCCTCCGGGTAGCGGCTGGCCCACACCTCCTCGGCGGTGAACACCAGCACCGGGGCGGCGTAGCGCACCAGTGCATGGTAGAGGATGTCCAGCACGGTGCGGCAGGCGCGGCGGCGGGGATCATCCGGCGCATCGCAATAGAGCGAATCCTTGCGGATATCGAAGAAGAAGGCCGAGAGATCCTCGTTGCAGAATTCCTGCAAGGCGCGGGTGTAAGCGTTGAAATCATAATCCTCGACCGCCCGGCGCAGGGTGGTGTCCAGCTCGCCCAGCAGGGCGAGCAGGTAGCGCTCCAACTCGGGCATTGCCTCATGCGCGATCCGCTCGGCGTCGTTGAAGCCGTCGAGCGCGCCGAGCAGGTAGCGGAAGGTGTTGCGCAGCTTGCGGTACTGGTCGGCGACGCCCTTGAGGATCTCGTCGCCGATGCGGTGATCCTCGGTGTAATCGACGCTGAGCGCCCACAGGCGGATGATATCGGCGCCGTAATCGCGCATCAGATCGAGCGGGCTGATCGTGTTGCCCTTCGACTTGGACATCTTCTCGCCCTTGCCATCCATGGTGAAGCCATGGGTCAGCACCGTCTTGTAGGGGGCGCGGCCGCGGGTGGCGCAGCTTTCGAGCAGCGAGGACTGGAACCAGCCGCGATGCTGGTCCGAGCCTTCGAGGTAGAGATCGGCCGGGGGGCCGCCGTGGTCGGCGGGGCGGCTGAGCGAGGGCCAACGGCCGCTTTCGAGCACGAAGGCGTGGGTGGAGCCCGAATCGAACCACACGTCGAGAATGTCGGTGACCTTCTCGTAATCGGCCGGATTGTAATCGGTGCCGAGCAGGTCTTGCGCGGGCGTATCGTACCAGGCGTCCACGCCGCGCTCGCGCACGGCCCCGACGATGCGGCGGTTGACGATCGGATCGGCGAGGTAGTCGCCGGTGGACCGCTCGACGAACAGGGTGATCGGCACGCCCCAGGCGCGTTGGCGGGAAAGCACCCAATCGGGCCGCCCCTCGACCATCGAGCCGATCCGGTTGCGGCCTTTTTCGGGCACCCAGCGGGTTTCGCCGATGGCCTGCATGGCGGTTTCGCGCAAAGTCGCGGTGGGCCGGGCGGTGGTGCCGAGCGCCACCGCGCCGCCGATTCCGCCGAGCGGGGCGACGTCGAAGTTGAACGGCTCTACGGCCAAGTCCATCGGCACGAACCATTGCGGCGTGCAGCGGAAGATCACCTTGGCCTTGGAGCGCCAGGAGTGCGGGTACGAATGGCGGTAATCGTGGCTGGCGCTCAGCAGGGCGCCGGCCGCGCGCAGATCGGAGCAGATCGGCCCGTCCGGCGCGTTGAACTTGGGGTTGATGACGCTCGCCTGACCACCCAGCCATTCCCAGTCGGCGCGGTAGCGGCCATCGTCCTCGACGACGAATTTGGGTTCGAGGCCGTGGGCGCGGCACAGCTCGAAATCGTCCTCGCCATGATCGGGCGCCATGTGGACGAGGCCGGTGCCGGTGTCGGTGGTGACGAAGTCGCCGGGCAGCATCGGGCGGGGTTTGGCGAAGAAGCCGCCGAGATGGTGCATCGGGTGGCGGCAAAGGGTGCCGGCGAGGTCTGCGCCAAGGAGAGTTTGGAGTTCTCTAAACCCGATCCTCGCCATGGCCTCAAGCCCGGCGTCCTTAACTTGCTTGTTGAAGTCCTGCGACACCGCGTCCGCAAAACGCTGCATGAGGTTGCGCGCAACCAAGAACGGCCGCTGAAAAGCTTCGAAAATCTTGTGGTAGACCACAACGTCGTGATCGCCCCAGCCAGACACCGAGTGAGGCACGGGGGCGACAAGAACATACTCGACCTCCGGCCCGTAAGCCAAAGCCTGGTTCACCGGGATGGTCCACGGCGTGGTCGTCCAGATCACCGCGTGGGCACCCTTCAACTCGGGCACTTTCGGGCTTTCAACGATCTCGAACGCCACGTCGATCTGGGTGGAGGTGATGTTCTCGTATTCGACTTCCGCCTCGGCCAGCGCGGTCTTTTCGACCGGGCTCCACATCACCGGCTTGGCGCCGCGATAGAGCTGGCCGCTGGTGGCGAACTTCATCAGTTCGTTAACGATGGTCGCCTCGGCCGCGAAATCCATCGTCAGATAGGGCCGGTCCCACTCGCCCATGCCGCCGAGGCGCTTCAGCTGTTCGCGCTGCACGTCCACCCAATGGGCAGCATAGGCGCGGCATTCGGCGCGGAACTCGGCCGGGGGGACCTGATCCTTGTCGAGCTTCTTCTTGCGGTACTGCTCTTCCACCTTCCATTCGATCGGCAGGCCGTGGCAATCCCAGCCGGGCACGTAAGGCGCATCCTTGCCCAGCAGCGTCTGGGTGCGCACCACCATGTCCTTCAGCACATGGTTGAGCGCGTGGCCGATATGCATGTCGCCATTGGCGTAGGGCGGGCCATCGTGGAGGATGAACTGTTCGCGCCCCGCGCGCGCGGCCCGCAGGCGGCCGTGCAAATCTTCCGCCTGCCAGCGCGCGAGGATCTGCGGCTCCTTCTGCGGCAGGCCGGCCTTCATGGGGAAGTCGGTTTTCGGCAGGAACACCGTGTCCCGCCAGTCGCGGGCAGGTTGGGAAGGGTTTGGCATCAGGGCCGCGCGCTTAGGATGATCCTCGCCTCCTCGCAATCCCGCTCCATCCGGGCGGTAAGCGCTTCCAGCGCGTCGAACTTCGCCTCGGGCCGCAGGAAGGCGTGCAGCGCCACCTCCAGCTCCTGCCCGTAGAGATCGCCGGAAAAATCGAAGAAGTGGGGTTCGAGCAGCTCCCGGGGCGGATCGAAGCTGGGGCGGATTCCGAGATTGGCCGCGCCCTGAAGCATTCGCCCGCTGGCGGGATCGCGCGCCGTGACGGCGTAGATGCCGTAGCGCGGGCGCAGGTACTGGGCCATTTCGATGTTGGCGGTGGGGTAGCCGATGGTGCGGCCGCGCTTGTCTCCGTGCACCACCGTGCCGCGGATGGCAAAGGGGCGGGTGAGCAGGCGGGTGGCGATTTCGCACTCGCCGGCCTTCAGCGCATCGCGGATGCGGCTGGAGGAGACCGGCAGCCCGCCCTCCAGCACCGGGCCGAGCGCGCGCGCGGCGATGCCGGCCTTGGCGCCCTCCGCCGCCAGCAGCGCGGCGCTGCCGCTGCGGCCCTTGCCGAAGGTGAAATCCGCCCCTGTTACCACGCCCGCTGCGCCGATCCGCTCGCCCAGCAGCTCGTAGATGAACGCTTCTGCTGTCATTGAGGCCAATGCGCCGTCGAAGGCGAACACCAGCATCGCATGGGCCCCGGCCTCGGCGAACAGCGCCTGCCGCTGCTCCAGCGTGGTGAGGCGGAAGGGCGGCAGATGGGGCGCGAAATGGCGCACCGGATGCGGATCGAAGGTGGCGACGATTGCTGGGCGGCCTTCGGCTTTCGCCCATTCCACCGCTTCGGCGACCACGCGCTGGTGGCCCAGGTGGAAGCCATCGAAATTGCCGAGCGCGATCACCGCGCCGCGCAAGGGTTCGGGGACCCGGTCGCGGTGATGGAGGCGGATCATGCCGGTGGGCCGCTGCGGCGCTCGTAGCTGACGAAGGCGTAAGGCGGCCAGCCATCGGCGGCGGGGCGCTCCTCGCGGGCAATCTCCTGCCACTCGGCGCCGGGCGGTTCCATCCGCACCTCGCCGCCGGTGCGCTCGTGCACCTCGGTGATCTCCAGCCGCGTGGCGAACGGCTCGAACTCGCGGTAGATCTCGGCCCCGCCGATCACCGCGATGTCGCCCGCGCCGGACAGCGCCATGGCGGCGGGCACATCATGCGCGACCTCGGCGCCGGGCGCGCTCCAGCCGGGCTGGCGGGTGAGCACGATGTGGCGGCGGCCGGGCAGCAGGCCGGGCAGGCTCTCGAAGGTCTTGCGCCCCATCACCATGGGCTTGCCGGTGGTGAGCTGGCGAAAGCGTTGCAGGTCCTCGCGGATGCGCCACGGCACTTCGCCTGCCTTGGCGATGGTGCCATCGAGTGCCCGCGCGACCACGAAAAGAACCTCCCGCCCTGCCATGCTCCCCGTCCGCCGCTCAGCCGAGCCGCGTCACGTGCCCCATCTTGCGGCCCTTGCGGATATCGGCCTTGCCATAGAGGTGCACCTGCGCAGCCGGATCGGCGAACAGCGCGGCGGGATCGGCCACGTCCTGCCCCAGCAGATTGCGCATCGTCAGCGGGGTGGCGAGGGTGGCGGTCTCCCCCAGCGGAAGGCCGCAGATCGCGCGGATGTGGTTGGCGAACTGGCTGGTGACCGCGCCCTCGATCGTCCAGTGACCCGAATTGTGCACCCGGGGGGCCATTTCGTTGAACACGGGGCCATCCTGCGTGGCGAAGAATTCCAGCGTCAGCACGCCGACATGGTCCAGCGCCTCGGCCACCGCGCGGGCCAGCCGGCGGGCTGGCTCGACCTGCTCGGCCACGGCGGGCGGCGGCGGCAGGGTGGAGCTTGCGAGAATGCCGCCCTCGTGCACGTTCTGAGGCGAATCCCAGAAGCGCACCGCGCCGGCCGGATCGCGCGCGAGGATGACAGAGAACTCGGCGGCGAAGCGCACCAGCCCCTCGTAGATCAGCCCGCCCTCTTCGCTCGCGGGCGCCACCTCGGCGGCGGCGATGCGCCACTGGCCCTTGCCGTCATACCCCTCGCGCCGGGTCTTGAGGATGCCCGGCGCGCCGATTGCGGCGATGGCGGCCTGCAACTCGGCGGTGGTGTCGACCGGGGCGTAGGGCGCGGGGCGGCCGCCGAGATCCTCGACGAAGCGCTTTTCGGCGAGGCGGTCCTGCGCCACTTCCAGCCCGCTCGTGTTGGGGGCCAGCCGGCCTTTCGGCAGCGCCAGCAGCGGGGCGACGGGCACGTTCTCGAACTCAAAGGTGATCACCGCGCATTGATCGGCGAAGCGCGCCATCGCCGCCGCGTCGTGCCATTCGGCGCAGGTGAACGCCGCCGCCACCTCGGCCGCGACGCTCTCCCGCTCAGGAGCGAAGATGTGGCAGCGATAGCCCAGCTGCGCGGCCGCCATCGCCAGCATCCGCCCGAGCTGGCCGCCGCCCAGGATGCCGATCGTCTCGCCGGGGAGGATCATCGCAGTGCCATTGAAGGAGGGGTCTCAGCCGTCGGTCGGGCGCTCGGCCACCGCCGCGCTGCGCTCGGCGCGCCAGGCCTGCAGCCGGGTGGACAATCCCTCGTCAGCGATGGCGAGGATCGAGGCGGCGAGCAGGCCGGCGTTGATTGCGCCCGCCTCGCCGATCGCCAGCGTGCCGGTGGGGACGCCCGCGGGCATCTGGACAATGGAGAGCAGGCTATCGAGCCCGCTCAGCGCCTTGGAGCGCACTGGTACGCCGAGCACCGGCAAATGGGTGAGCGCCGCCAGCATCCCGGGCAGATGCGCCGCGCCGCCGGCGCCGGCGATGATGACGCGGAAGCCCTGCTGGTGCGCGCTTTTGCCGAATTCGTGCAGCCGGTCGGGCGTGCGGTGGGCCGAGACGATCCGCGCCTCGTGAGCGAGGCCCAACTCGTCCAGCACCTCGGCGGCATGGCGCATGGTCGGCCAGTCGGACTGGCTGCCCATCACGATGGCCACCAGCGGCGTGGCACCGGTGCCGGTCGCCATCAGCGATCCTTCATATAGTGCCGCTCGCCCGGGCGCATGTCGGCATCGAACTCGTAGACCAGCGGCTGGCCGGTGGGAATCTCCAGCTCGGCGATCTCCTCGTCGGAAATGTTCGAGAGGTGCTTGACCAGCGCGCGCAGCGAATTGCCGTGGGCCGAGACGATCACCGTCTCGCCGCTCGCCAGCGCCGGCAAGATCGCCGCCTGCCAGTAGGGCAGCACGCGCTCGATGGTGAGTTTCAGGCTCTCCGTGGCGGGGATCGGAATGCCGGCATAGCGCGCATCGCCGGCCATATCGTAGGCGTGGCCGGGCTCCATATCGGGTGGCGGAATGTCGAAGCTGCGGCGCCACAGATTGACCTGCTCCTCGCCGTGGATTTTGGCGGTCTCCGCCTTATTGAGCCCGGTGAGGCCGCCATAATGCCGCTCGTTCAGGCGCCAGTCCTTGGTTTCTGGGATCCACAGCCTGCCGCACACTTCCAGCGCGAGATGCAGCGTGCGGATCGCCCGCCGCTGGAGCGAGGTGAAGGCGATGGCGGGCAGCAGATCCTTCTCGGCGAGCAGCGCGCCGGCGGCCTTGGCCTCCTCCACGCCCAGTTCGGTCAGATCCACATCCCACCAGCCGGTGAAGCGGTTTTCCAGGTTCCACTGGCTCTGGCCGTGGCGGACGAGGATCAGCGTTGGCACGGGCGCGGCGCTCCAGGCGGTGCTTCGGGAGCCGTGCGCGTTAGCGTTCCGCGGGCGGCTTGGGAAGGGTGTCGTCCGCGCTGCCGAACGAGGGCCTGGGGCCATGTTCCTGCGTTTCGCTCACGGTTCCTAGCGCGCGGGCCTGCGCCTTGCGGCGGCGCAGGTTCTCGCGCAAGCGGGCCGCCAGCCGTTCCTCGCGCCCTGCTTTCGCCGGGGGAGCCTTGCCGCTGGTTTCGCTCATCGTGTCCGCCTGCCGCGGCGGCGCGTGCTTGACAAGAGGGGTGGTGCGGGTCAATGGCGCGCGCCTGCCGCGAGCGCCCCTTGGTGCCGCAGGCCGACGGATGGCCGGCTGCTGTAGCTCAGTGGTAGAGCGCACCCTTGGTAAGGGTGAGGTCGGGAGTTCAATCCTCCCTAGCAGCACCATCTTTTCCAGGACTTAGGAGAACCCAAAGCCCTCAGTAGGGAACACGTATAGAGAACGGGGGTCGAAGTCCGTCGTCCAGCGCGATGGTGATTGCGCGTTGCTGCCCTTGAACGTGGCGCCGCGCGTCGAGATAAACACTGGTAGGTAGCAGCGCCGACATCGCGGGAGCGGGCAGTCGGAGCGTTTTTGAGATGCCTTCTCGACGACGCACCACCCAAAGCTCGGCTGTACGCTCGACCACCATCAACTCGGGATAGGGTCGACACAGTAGCCCTGCCGCATCAGGCGCGCCGTCGAGCCAATCCGCCCAGTCCTGCCGTTGCAGGATCACCGGCATGCGATCGTGCACGTCCGCCACATGGATACAGGCTTAGGTCATGATCATACTGTAGGCCGG